>CALWSL010000001.1 GCA_944384205.1 uncultured Acetatifactor sp.
TTAACCGAGAGGACGGGAAGAGAGAGCGGATGGAACGGAAGAGGGAAGTGGTTTGGTGTTCGGTTTTGAAGGTACAATGCTGAATGATTGTTTAAAGAGTAGGTTTCTACTCTTTTTTTGTTGAAAAAATTTATTTTAGTTATTGTAAAACAAAATAAATACAAAAAAAATCAGATAATTGTTTCATTTTATATTAAATATGTTATAATGTTGTTATGTGAAGAAGTTCTCAATATAGATGATGCAAATTGAGGAAAGTAAAGAGGTGGAAAGATGGATACAAAAATTTTACTTGAAAACGGTACTAACGAATTGGAAATTCTTGAATTCACACTGGCAGGTAATTCTTACGGAATCAATGTAGCTAAGATAAGAGAGATTATTACTTATCAGGAAGTTACCCCTGTTCCTAATTCGCATCCGAGTATTGAAGGGATTTTTATGCCGCGCGACACAATGATTACTGCAATCGATTTAAAGAATTGTCTGGGACGCGGTGAATCTGAACCTAAAGGTTTATTTATTATTACTAATTTCAATAAGCTGGATATTGCATTCCATGTAGAAAGTGTTTTAGGTATTCACAGAGTATCATGGAAAGATATTATTAAACCGGACGCAACTATTTCGGCGACAGATGACAGTGTTGCAACAGGAATTATTAAACGTGAAGGAAAGTTAATTATTATTCTTGATTTTGAGAAAATTGTTGCTGATATCAATCCGGAAACAGGTCTCAGGGTTTCTGAGATTGGTGAATTGGGTCCCAGAAAGAGGAGTACGGTTCCCATTCTGATTGCAGAGGATTCTGCTTTACTGAACAAACTGATTGTAGATTCTTTGAAAAATGCCGGTTATGAGAATTTGATACATACTGAGAACGGTCAGAAAGCATATGATGTTATTTGTCAGTGTAAAGAAGACGGTACTTTGAAAGACCATGTTAGATGTATTATTACAGATATAGAGATGCCGGAGATGGATGGACATAGATTAACCAAGCTGGTTAAGAGTGATGAGGCAACAGCAGATATCCCTGTCATAATTTTTTCATCTCTTGTAAATGAGGAGATGAAAAAGAAAGGCGAGGCGTTGGGAGCAGATGCACAATTGTCGAAACCTGAAATTGGTAATTTGGTACGAATTATTGACCAGTTAGTTTTGGATAAGCATTTAGACAATTAAGTGATAAAAGGAAAAGCTGGGAGGTTTCCCAGCTTTTTCAGTTGGAATATATACAATGCGGTGAGGTATTTATGAGTGGTAATGATATTTTGAAGCAGATTCGGGAAGCGGAAATGATTTTGGTTGGCATCGGCGAGGAATTTGACAACATTAAAGCGTTGAAGTATAAATCCGGATACAGTTATTGCAGAGAAAAACTGGATAGCTCGGAAGAGGCGTGGCTGATTCCTGCACTAAATATGATATATGAAAAAGAAGAATCGGTTGTTTATAAAGTATTGAACAAACTTGCAGAACTGATAGCGGACAAAAATTACTTTGTGGTATCTGTTTCGACAAACGAAATGGTCAGGCGGGTTAGGTGGCGTGAAAATCGTCTCGTGATGCCGTGTGGAGGCAGTCTGATGAAACAATGTATTCATAATTGTGCCAGTGGACTGCTTGAGGTAACGGAAAGCGATTGGAAAGCAATATATGATTATAAAAACAAACTGCTTGACGAAAACTTTTCACAGGAAGAAAATAAAATAAGTCTTGGTGTTTGCCCTGAATGCGGAAGTCCCCTTGTCTTAAATAATATTTATACAGAAAAGTATGATGAAAATGGATATTTGGGGCAATGGCAGTTATATACCAAGTGGCTGCAGGGAACGTTGAATCGTAAGCTTTTGGTTTTGGAGCTGGGAGTGGGAATGCAATGTCCATCGGTTATCAGATGGCCTTTTGAAAAGGTTGTTTTTTTTAATCAGAAGGCTTCTTTTTATCGTGTCAATGAAACACTTTATCAACTGTCAGAAGAATTAAGGGAAAAAGGCATCTCAATATCGCAGAATGCGATTGATTGGCTGGAATTCCTGTGTTAAACTATAACAAACAAATGATAATCAGAAAGCAGGGGAAGAGATATGCCATCTAAGGAAGATTATTTGGATAATTTATTAAAAAATATGGATGAACTGGGTCAGGATATCAGTGTAAATAATGATGTTGTAAATGATGAACTGAAGGATGACATTTCGAATGAAGATATCATGAAGCTTTTGAATAGCGTTGAAGAAGAGGTTCATGACAGCGGCACAGAGAATGGCTCTATCGGAGTGGATGATACTAAAGATATGTCGGAAGAGGATATAGAAAAATTACTCTCCATAGAGACAGAGAATGCAGAAGGGGCAGAGGAGTCTGCACAGGAAGAGAATTCCGAGGATTTAATGGAGCTTTTAAAGCAGACGGAGGACGATAACCTGCATGACATTCATGATATGCTGCAAAAATCAGATAATAACGAGGCTGTAGACGAAGATATTGTTGCGCTTTTGCAGGATATCCCTGATGAAGAGACGGATCTGCTTGGACAAATTGTCGGAGAATCGGAAGATAATACAGATACCGCTGCTGATGAGACGGCACAGAAGAAGGATGAACGTAAGCGTTTGCGTGAGGAAAAAAAGGCTGAAAAGCTTGCTTTGAAAGAGGCGAAAAAAAACGCTAAGCTGGAGGCAAAAAAGGCGAAAAAGGAGAGCCGGAGGCAAGCTGCCGGGAGAGAAGAGGCGGAAAGTACAGGGCAAGGATTAGGTATACAAAATTTAGAGGGTGCGGATTTAGAGCAGGTGCATACCGTTTCAGAGGATGATTTAGCAGATATTGAAGAACTTTTGAATATGGCAGGCAGTGTTATGGCGCCGCCTGTTGATTTGACAGCATCTGGTACCGCATCTGGAAAATCCGTTGCTTTAGACGGAAAGCATGTTTCGGATAATGACATAGAAAAAAATACGGAGAGTGATGAAAGAAGCTCTCTGGTAGATAATGTAGCTGCGGAGAAGAAGCCCCGGAAGAAGTTGCTTAGCAGAATTATAGATTTCCTGACTGAGGAGGATGAGGAAGAAGAGCAGAAGGATAACGAAGATATTAAGCTTTCGGAAGAGAATAAAAATATTATTGAGGATTTGGATAAGAAGAAAAAGAAAAAAGGAAAGAAGGACAAGAAAGGCAAAAAGGGAGAACCAAAGAGCGGGGAAGAGAATATTCCGGAGGGTGGAAAGCTGGAAGAGGACATTGAGGAGGGACAAGTCAAGAAGGCAAAAAAGGAGAAAAAAGCCAAGAAAGAAAAGCTTCCTCAGGAAACAATAATCGAAGAGGATAATCGTAAGGGAAGCAAAATTTCCCTGAAAAAGATATTGCCGGTGGTATTGGTATGCTTGTCTTTGGGAATCGTTATTGTAATGGTTGCCAGTCTGGCAGGAGATTATTCTGCGAAAAAGGAAGGCAGAGAAGCGTACTATGACGGTGATTATCAGACCTGTTTCCGGAATCTTTACGGAAAAGAATTAAATGAGAGTGAACAGGTTATGTACAGCAAGTCAGAGAGTATCCTGCGCATTCGCCTGTGGATTCGTGAATATGAAATGTTTGCCGAAGAAGGAGCAGAGGCGGAGGCCTTGGATAGTCTGCTTCAATCTGTAGCCGATTATCCTGCTTTATATGAATATGCTATGCAGTGGAATGCCGGCGGAGAGGTTTCGGAATCTTATGCAGTGATTTTGAGCATTTTGTCGGAGAAATATAATCTGACGGAGGCACAGGCGCAGGAAATTGCAGCTATGGAAAGAGATGTGGATTACTCTCAGATTGTTTATGCGATTATAGATGGTGAGGTGCCTGATTTTCTGAACAGATCCGTAGAGGAGGAGTCGGATAACTTGCAGGATGTTTTGCCTGAGGAGGAAGAAATAGAAGACACCTCTTTCGTAGATAACGGCGACAATTAGGAAGAATATAAAGCGTAAGACAAAATGTCGGAAATGAGGATAATATGATTGCTATCATCGATTATGATGCGGGAAATATTAAAAGTGTGGAGAAAGCGGTTCTTTCTTTGGGAGAAAAAGCTGTAATAACGAGAAATGCCCGGACTATCTTAAGTGCGGATGGTGTGATTTTACCCGGTGTAGGCGCTTTCGGCGACGCCATGGAGAAATTACATAGTTATGGACTGGTCGATGTGATTCATGAATGTGTAAAAAAGGAGATTCCGTTTTTGGGCATTTGTCTGGGGTTACAGCTTATGTTTGAAAGCAGTGAGGAAAGTCCGGAAGTGGAAGGGCTGCATCTGTTAGACGGCAAAATCCTGCGGATTCCGGCAGGGTCCGGTTTGAAGATTCCCCATATTGGCTGGAATAATCTGCATTTTCCGAATAAAAGCAGACTGTTTCGGGGAATCCCTGAGGACAGCTATGTGTATTTTGTACATTCCTATTATCTTGCGGCGGAGGATGAGCAGATTGTAGCGGCGACAACAGAATATGGCACATTGATTCATGCGTCCGTGGAAAAGGGAAATGTATTTGCATGTCAGTTTCATCCTGAGAAGAGTTCGGATGTGGGATTGAAGATTTTGCAGAATTTTATTGAGATTACGAAGGAAGCCGGATAGGATTTTGGAGTAAGCCAAGGAGGAGACTTAATATGCACACAAAAAGAATTATCCCCTGTCTGGATGTCAAGGACGGAAGAGTTGTAAAGGGTGTAAATTTTATAAATTTTCGCGATGCGGGAGACCCGGCAGAGGTTGCGGCTGCTTATGACAAGGCGGGTGCGGATGAAGTAGTATTTCTTGACATTACGGCGTCGGCGGACAGCAGAGCGACGCAGCTAGAGTGGGTTCGCGAGGTGGCGAGCAAGGTGTTTATTCCGTTTACGGTAGGCGGAGGTATCCGTACTGTAGATGACTTCAAAGCTATTTTAAGAGAAGGTGCGGACAAGATTTCCGTAAATTCCGCAGCGATTATGAATCCGCAGTTAATCAGCGATGCCGCCGACAAATTTGGCAGTCAGTGTGTGGTGGTAGCCATTGATGCAAAGAGAAGAGCCGACGGAAGCGGCTGGAATATTTATAAAAACGGCGGACGTATTGATATGGGAATTGACGCTGTGGAATGGGCGATAAAAGCCGAGCGGATGGGCGCAGGTGAAATATTGCTGACCAGCATGGATGGTGATGGGACGAAAGAGGGCTATGATATTCCTTTGACAAAGGCGATTGCAGAGTCAGTAAGCATTCCGGTCATTGCATCCGGCGGTGCGGGAAAGCTGGAGCATTTTTATGAGGCGCTTACGGATGCCAGGGCAGAGGCAGTGCTGGCAGCTTCTCTCTTTCATTATAAGGAACTGGAAATCAGGGAAGTAAAAGAGTACCTGAGAAGTAAGGGCGTCAGTGTACGTCTGTAAAAATAACTGAATTAGTCAATACAATATGAAAACAGAAGAGGAATCCCGGTTATGAGTATGATTGATAATGACTGGCTTGAGGTTTTCGGCGGAGAATTCCGCAAATCGTACTATAAAGAGTTATATGAGTTTGTAAAAAAAGAATACAATACGACACAGGTGTTTCCCCCTGCAGATGATATTTTTAATGCGTTTCATCTCACTCCGTTAAATGAGGTTAAGGTGGTGATTATCGGGCAGGACCCCTATCATAATGTGGGTCAGGCTCACGGTCTCTGTTTTTCCGTGAAGCCGGATGTGGAGATTCCGCCTTCTCTTGTCAATATTTATCAGGAGTTGCATGATGATTTGGGATGTTATATTCCGAATAACGGTTATCTGGTGAAATGGGCGAAGCAGGGTGTGCTGATGTTGAATACCGTGCTGACGGTTCGGGCACATATGGCGAATTCCCATCGTGGAAAAGGCTGGGAGGAATTCACGGATGCCGCAATCAGGGCTTTGGATACACAGGACAGACCCATTGTGTTTATTTTGTGGGGAAGACCCGCACAGATGAAACGCAGCATGTTACATAATCCAAATCATCTGATTCTGGAGGCTCCGCATCCGAGTCCCCTTTCCGCATACAGGGGATTTTTTGGCAGTAAGCCCTTCAGTAAAACAAACCGGTTTTTGCAGGAGCACGGAGTGGAACCGATTGATTGGCAGATTGAAAATGTGTAAAGCTTAAGGCTGGCAGAAATAGGGAAAGAAGGGGCGGAAATGCTTATATTTTCGACTCCTTTTTTATATTCTCATTCAGGGAAGCCGGACAATGAGGAAATTTGCAGTGCTTTCAGGTTTCGGTTCTGTTCAATCGGAATGATAATTTTTTTCAATAAAAGAGATTGACAATTACAGGGAATGCCGCTATAGTATTCCTAGAAAGTACTACTAACAAAGAAAGGATATATGGATGGAAGAAGCGGCACTCATAGAAAAGTTATTAGCGTTTGGGTTGGGACGGCAGGAAGCTATCATTTATCTGTGTTTGATGAAAAACGGGGAACTGACGGGATATGAGGTTGCGAAGCTTACCGGCATTTCCCGATCAAATGTGTATAATGGTCTGGCAGCTTTGGCAGAGCATGGTGCTGCCTACACGATGGAGGGTACTTCGACGAAATATACAGCAGTCCCGGTAGAGGAATTCTGTGACAATCGAATCCGCTTTTTGCAAGGGGTTCAGGACGAGTTGGTAGAAAATTGTCCGAAGCATACTTTGACGACGGAAGGATATATTACCATTGATGGCAGCGGTCATATTTATGATAAAATACACCATATGCTGCTTGGCGCATCGCAGCGAATCTATTTTTCTGCGGCAGCCGTTTTTTTGGAAAAATGGCAGGAGGAAATTGAGGAACTGTTGAAACGCAGTATCAAAGTGGTGCTGATATCGGAAAGCGTACCCAGAGGCATGGAGGAATTGGTAAAGGGGCAGATTATTTTTTATCAAAATCTGCCTGCAGACGAGGAAGGAATTACCGTCGGGGATAAGAGTAAACAGATTCGTCTGATTATTGATTCTGCCTATGTACTTACCGGAGAAGTGGCAGGAAGCGCAACAGACACCTGTTTGTACAGCGCCCAGAGAAACTTTGTAAATGTATTTAAGGAAGCAATGCGCAATGAAATCAAGCTGATTGAATTGTCCGGTCATAAATGAGTAAGAGAAATAAGGAGATTTACCATGGAAAAGAAAGCATTTGTAACAAAAGAAATGATTGAAGAAATCACAAAGACTTATCCCACACCGTTTCATATTTATGATGAGAAGGGAATCCGTGAAAATGCAAAGGCATTAAAGGAAGCGTTTTCCTGGAATAAAGGTTATAAAGAGTTTTTTGCAGTGAAAGCAACTCCCAATCCCTTCCTGATAAATATTTTGAGGGAATATGGCTGCGGCTGTGACTGTTCTTCTCTGACGGAGCTGATGCTGAGCAACGCAATGGGCGTAAAGGGAGAGGACATTATGTTTTCCTCCAATGATACCCCTGCTCATGAATTTGAATATGCAGCAAAAATCGGTGCGACCATTAACCTGGATGATTTCACCCATATTGAATTTTTGGAAAAGACCATTGGTTATCTTCCAAAGACCTTGAGCTGCCGATACAATCCCGGCGGATATTTTTCCATCAGCAACAATATCATGGATAACCCCGGCGATGCAAAATATGGCTTTACCACAGAGCAGTTGTTTGAGGGCTTTCGGATTTTAAAGGAAAAAGGTGTGGAGAATTTCGGGATTCATGCTTTTCTGGCAAGCAACACCGTAACCAATGAGTATTATCCCACCCTTGCGAAAACGCTGTTTGAGGTCGCTGTGAAATTGAAAGAGGAGACGGGGGCACACATTTCCTTTATCAATCTCTCCGGCGGTATCGGTATTCCTTATCGTCCCGAACAGGAGCCAAACGACATTAGAGCAATCGGTGAAGGCGTCAGAAAGGTATATGAAGAAGTACTTGTGCCTGCGGGCATGGGAGATGTTGCAATCTACACAGAGCTTGGCAGGTTTATGATGGCTCCATATGGTCATCTGGTGACCCAGGTAATTCATGAGAAGCATACCCATAAGGAGTACATCGGTGTGGATGCCTGTGCGGTGAATCTCATGCGCCCTGCCATGTATGGTGCGTATCATCATATCACGGTGTTGGGCAAAGAAAAGGAACCCTGCGATTACAAATATGATGTAACCGGTTCTCTGTGCGAGAATAACGATAAGTTTGCCATCGACAGAATGCTGCCGAAGATTGAAATCGGAGATTATATTGCCATTCATGATACCGGCGCTCACGGCTTTGCAATGGGCTACAATTATAACGGTAAATTAAAATCCGCAGAGCTTTTGTTAAAAGAGGACGGCAGTGTGGAACTGATTCGTCGTGCAGAGACGCCGAAGGATTATTTTGCAACCTTTGACTGCTTTGATATATACAACAAGCTGGATTTCGATGCGTAGGACAGGTCGATTGTAAGATAGTTTGACCTTTATAATAACAAAACGGAGGAAGATATGAGATATCCGCAGAGTTTGCAGACAAACGGAACGATAGGTTTTGTGGCACCCTCTTTCGGGTGCCAGATAGAACCTTATAGAAGCTGCTTTGAAAATGCACAGAAGAAGTTTCAGAAGATGGGGTATCAACTGGAATTGGGACCCAACTGTTATGCGGGAGAAGGAATCGGCATCAGCAATACTCCTGAGAAATGTGCCGCAGAGCTGATGGAATATTATTGCAGTGAAAACAATGATTGTCTGATTTCCTGCGGCGGCGGGGAGCTGATGTGTGAGATTCTGGAGCATATGGATTTTGATGCGCTGAAAGCGGCAGCGCCCAAATGGTTTATGGGATATTCCGATAACACCAATATGACCTATTTATTGGCAACACTGTGCGATACGGCGTCCGTGTATGCGCCCGGCGTTGGCGCCTTTGGTATGGAGCCATGGCATAAGTCTATACAGGATGCCTTCGGCGTTCTGACAGGGGAGACTGTTACTGTCAGAGGATATGATAAATGGGAGAAGGAGTCGTTAAAAAATGAGGAAAATCCGTTGGCGCCTTACCATGTGACGGAGGACAGAGCACTCAAATGCTTTGTGGGAAATCGGGCTGTTGACGGAAAGGAAAAGCTGCACTTTCAGGGGCGTCTTATTGGCGGCTGCATGGACTGTCTGGTAAACTTACTGGGAACGAAGTTTGACAAGACAACGGAGTTTGTAGAGAAGTATAAAGAGGACGGTTTTATCTGGTTTCTGGAGGCATGTGATTTGAATGTGTTTTCCATTCGCCGCGCCATGTGGCAGATGGAGCAGGCAGGCTGGTTTCAGTATGTAAAGGGCTTTCTGATTGGAAGACCGCTTACAGCCTATGGTCAGGAAATGATGGGACTGGATGCTTATGAAGCTGTGTTAAAAGTAGCAGGGAGCAAAAACGTACCTGTAATTATGGATGTGGACTTAGGACATTTGCCGCCGATGATGCCCATTATTACAGGAAGTATGGGTGAGGTAGAGGTATGCGGCAATGACATCGCAATTACGATGCGAAAATCTTAGCTGACACGGATAAGCAGTCAGGCGTATAGGGAAAAAGATAGGCTCATAGCGTTAAAGGGACTTGAATTTGCAAAAATGTATCAAAAAATCAAAAAATTTGCTTGCAAAAGTCCCTTTTTTATGGTAAGATTTATTCTGTTATTGAGGGAATTATGATAAATCCTTTTACAAATGCCGGCGTGTCGGAATGGCAGACGAGGCAGACTCAAAATCTGTTGTGGGCAACCACGTGCGGGTTCAAGTCCCGCTGCCGGCAGTCTGAGACCTTATAAATCTTACGGTTTATAAGGTTTTTTTGTGCTTCATGGAAAATTCCCGTGAAGCTGCAACAAATTAAAAAAACACGAAAATGAAAAAGGAGAATAATATGATAAAGGTTGGTATTTTGGGATACGGTAATTTGGGAAAAGGAATCGAGTGTGCAATCACACAGAATCCCGACATGGAATTAAAGGCAGTATTTACCAGAAGAAATCCCGAAAGTGTTGCAATCAGAACCGAAGGGGTTCCTGTTTTGGGCACGGAAAAATTGTCGGAAATGACAGAGGAAATTGATGTACTGGTGCTATGTGGAGGCAGTGCTACCGATTTGCCACAGCAGACACCGGAGTATGCGAAATATTTTAACGTGGTTGACAGCTTTGACACCCATGCCAAAATTCCGGAGCATTTCGCTGCAGTAGATAAAGCGGCAAAGGAGAGCGGAAAAACAGCGGTGATTTCCGTTGGCTGGGACCCCGGAATGTTCTCTTTGAACCGTCTTTATGCAAATGCGATTTTACCGGAGGGCAGGGATTATACCTTCTGGGGCAAGGGTGTAAGCCAGGGACATTCCGACGCTATCCGCAGGGTGGAGGGAGTAAAGAATGGTAAGCAGTATACCATTCCGGTCGAGGCAGCGTTAGAAGCTGTAAGAAACGGGGAGAATCCAGACCTTACCACCAGACAGAAGCATTTAAGGGAGTGCTTTGTAGTACCTAAGGAGGGCGCGGATCTTGCGAAGATTGAGGCAGAGATTAAAGGGATGCCCAACTATTTTGCAGATTATGACACCACAGTTCACTTTATCACGGAGGAAGAACTGGAAAGAGATCATAGTGGTATTCCCCACGGCGGATTTGTGCTTCGCAGTGGTGTTACCGGCATGAGTAAAGAAAATAAGCATTTGATTGAGTATCGTTTGAAGCTGGATTCCAATCCGGAGTTTACGGCATCTGTTATCGCCGCTTATGTGAGAGCAGCCTGCAGAATGAACAAGGAAGGAATGACAGGATGCAAGACCGTGTTTGATATTCCGCCTGCATATCTTTGTGCACAATCCGGTGAGGAATTAAGAAAGTATTTTCTCTAATTGCAGAAATAATGAAACATTGGAAAGGAAAGAATATGGAGTATGTAATACAGGAATTGTCACTGGAGCAGATGTCAGATATTTATAATCAATGGATGTATTTACATTTTCCCAAGGATGAGATTAAGCCTTTTAAAAACATTCAGAAAATGTGGCAAGAGGGTTGCTATCATGCGTTGGGAATGTATGAACAAACAGAAGGAAAACGGAATTTTATCGGTTATGCTTTTTTCGCAATGTCAGTTCACAGAAATATGCTTCTGCTGGATTATCTGGCTATGGTGGAAGCATATCGCGGACAAGGCATGGGCGGTATTTTTTTGCAAGAAATGCAGAAGCGATTACAGGATACAAATGGAATTTCAGGAATTATCATTGAGACAGAGGATGTCGCATTTGCCGGAAACGAGGAAGAATTGCTGGAAAGGACGATGCGTGATCGGTTTTATGAGCACAATGGAGCGAAGCGCACAACAATCAAAAGTGAAGTTTACGGTGTACACTATACGATTTGGCAGCTTCCTGTGACAAATTTAGTGGAAGATGGGGAATGCAGGGCTGCTTTGAAAGAAATTTATGAGTTGATGATTCCCGGCGAAAAAAATAGGAAATATGTAAGGATTGGCTGAGTTTATTCTCTTAGTGACAACTTACCATTCTCATTGTATAATAGTACTGAAAGGCTGAAATTAAGGGTCTTGAGATTGAGAAAGGAAGGCAGAAAAATGTTATTAGAGGGTAAAGTTGCAATTGTAACAGGAGGTACAAGAGGTATCGGTTATGAAATCGTGCGTAAGTACCTTAATAACGGAGCAAAAGTAGTGCTTTTTGGCTCCAGACAGGAGACTGTGGACAAGGCGCTGGCACAGTTAAAGGCAGAAAATGCAGTGTGGGAAGTGGACGGAATGTGTCCTAAGCTTACAGATGCGGCAGAGGTGGAAAAGGCAGTTCTTGCGGTAAAGGATAAATTCGGACGTTTGGATATTCTTGTAAACAATGCGGGTATTTCTCAGAGTACATCTATTTATGATTATAAGGCGGAGGAATTTGACAAGGTAATTGATTTGAATGTAAAGGCATTGTTTTATGCAATTCTGCCGGCTGTTAAAATTATGAAGGAACAGGGTGGCGGCTGTATTTTGAATACCAGTTCTATGGTCAGCATCAGCGGGCAGTCTTCCGGAGTTGGATATCCCACCAGTAAATTTGCCGTGAATGGTCTGACGCTGTCTTTGGCAAGAGAGCTGGGACGTGATAATATCCGCGTAAATGCTGTTGCGCCCGGAGTGACAAAAACTGATATGGTGGCGGCTCTGCCTCAGCCGGTGATTGACAGGATTAGCGCGCAGATTCCTTTGGGAAGACCCGGTGAGCCTGAGGATGTGGCAAATGCTTTTCTTTATCTGGCAAGCGATCTGGCAAGCTATGTGACAGGGGAAATTTTATCTGTGGACGGCGCCTGCAGAGTATAGGTCAAAAAAGTTATTGAAAGCATGGTTTTGGGAACATAATAGAAATATTGTGTTCCCCCTGATTAAAAAGTAATTTCCCGTATGGCAAAAAGCAACCCCGCTGATTTCTTTGTACCGGAACCGCGGGGTATTTTTATATAAGAACTTACAAAGAATCATCCCCATCCGTCTCTGCGTCTTTAATTTCTTTTTTCTGTCTGTTCAGGATGAGAGATACAACGTCAAAGACAGCTTCTATAATCAGGGAAATTCCGGTGAACCGCCATAGAATTGCTGTTGTTGCAAAAGGATTGGTCATAATTACGATTGCGCATATAATAGATATTAGGGCGCTGATGCCCATCAGAAACCATTTTTCTTTTTTGAGTCGAATCATATTAACTGTCCACTGTATCTTGCCGAGTCCGACTAATAAAATCACGGCACCATAAATAATGGTAAGCAAGGAGAAGGTTGCGAAAATCCATTTATAATTTAGGACACACAATGCACCTGCAAGCAATAAGACGAATCCCTTCAAAAGATTTTGACTCATGATTGCTTCCTCAATATCCATAAAAAAATATTTAATAATGCTGATAAGACCAATTAGAATCAAAATGATGCCACAGGCAATGACGATGCCGGAAGTAAAGCTAACCGGGTCAATCAATAATAAAATACCGATAATAATCTCAGAGATACAAAGTAAAATCCCATTTGCATTTTGTTTCAAAGTTTTCATGAGAACCTCCTGTTAAAATATGTGTATAGGTGTCATTCCTGACAATAATATCTGCTAATGCCAGTTTAATATACGGGTATCGTATTTGCAATAATCAGTTGGGACAAAATGATATATTACGGAGCAGCAGGCGATTGAGAAACAGGGCAGCGTAAAGAAAATCGCGGTGGAAATTATGGAAAATATAGAGCGGGATAAATTGAGACATAGAGATGACGTTTTTTACGGATTGGTAATAATGGACGTTATTTTTCTTGCGGGTAAAGTACCGGTTTCCCAAAACGGCTGGGTTGTGGCATTGATTTTCCTTCTCCTGGTGACTTTGATTTATATGATAGTAAAGCGAATGCGCAGGAAATAAACGGCAGGATTTTTTTAAGAAATTTTAAGCTGATTAAGAGAATTTTAAATATTTTTTACAGGCGTCATATGCTACAATTGATTCTGCCAATACGGTATATCGAAAAAAAGACATAGAAGAACATGGGAAATGAGAGGATTTCGAGATGATACCTACAAGAGAGGAAGCAGAACGTATTTTAAAAGAAGCGGAGCAGTGTAATCCGGGAGCATGGGGAGAGCATTCCCGTGTGACTGCGCATTGTGCGGAGAAAATTGCAGCGGCATGTGAAGGAATGGATCCGGAAAAAGCATATATATGCGGATTGCTTCATGATATCGGCAGAAAATTCGGCGTAAAGCATTTGGGACATATATCGGATGGCTGGCATTATATGCTGGATAAGGGTTATGATGAAGTGGCACGAATCTGTCTTACGCATTCCTTTTGTATACAGGATATGAGAGATTACATCGGCAACTTTGACATTTCAGAGGAAGAACAGGAGGAATTGAAAGCTGCGTTAAAGGATATTGTATATGATGATTATGATCTTTTGATTCAGCTCTGCGACAGCTTAGCCGGAGCGGACGGTGTTATGACAATGGAAGACCGCATGAATGACGTAAAACGCAGATATGGCTCCTATCCGCAGGAAAAGTGGGACAGGAATTTGGAATTAAAGAAATTATTTGAGGAAAGAGCCGGCAAAAGTATCTATGAAATTGTTGGCACCATTAGGAATAAATATAATTGAAGGGATTATTTCTTAATTTGTTTTAAATGATATAATTTTATATCGCAAAAACGCTTGCATTTATATCAAAAAAATGTTATAGTATCATTACTTCAAGAAATATCTATATGTGGGCTCTGTTTTTGGGAGCTGTGAAGTTCAGGGCGTTTCGCCTGTAAATTTACCCGATTACTTTACAATATGCAGGCAAGCGCCGGGAAAGGAAACTAATGTTTTATAAGGTCTGCCTGCCCTATCAAAGGAGGATATTTATTATGCAGACAGACAAAAAGGAAATGGTTGGTAATTCAAAAATTTCAGACAGCAGCAGTAAGATTATTTTCGAGGACAACATTCTGTGTTCACAGTTTTTGCGGGATTACATCGAACTACCGTATTTAAAGGACATACAGCCGGAGGATATTGAAGATGTTTCGGAGCAGTATGTTCCCTTGTTTGCAGAGGAGAGAAATGCCGACAGAGTGAAGAAGGTTAGTATTCGGAAGGAAAATCCGTTTTTTCTGATATCCCTGATTGAACATAAATCGGCGACAGACTATAATGTAAGTATGCAGATATTCCGCTATATGGTTTATATTTGGGAAAATTATGCAAAGGAAGCGGAGAAACTGCATAAAGGAATCACGAGACAGGCAGAATTTAAATATCCGCCTATCCTGCCCATCGTATATTATGAGGGAAGTGGGAAATGGACGGTGCCGCTTGATTTTAAAAGCAGAATCATGGAAGGGGATGCCTTTGGAAAATATATTCCGGATTTTGAATATTATATGGTTCCTCTTAGAAGCTACAGTAATGAAGAATTGTTGGCGAAAAAGGATGAGATTTCTCTTGTGATGCTGATAAACAGGATGCAGAATAACAAGGATATTGAGTCCTTCCGCAGACTTCCGGAAGAAAAGGTGAATGAAATTCTAAAGGAAACCCCGGAACATTTGTTGGACATTATCAGTAATATCTTACGCGCATTTCTGCTGAAAATGAACTTGCCAGAGGAGGAAACGGAAGAACTGGTGGGGAAGGTGAAGGAGAAGAAGATGGGCTATTTGTTTGAGAATATGGAGAAGATAGATATTCAGGAAGAGAGACGTATCGCTGCAGAAGCAAGGAAAGAGGCAGAAGAGGCGAAAAGGGAAGTAGAGGAAGCCAGAAGGAAGGTGGAGGAAGCCAGAAGGAAGACAGAGAAAGCAGAGAGGGAAACAGAGGAAGTAAAAAAGAAAGCAGAAGAGAAAGGAATCCGTTTGTTTATAGAAGGCTATCAGGAATTAGCTGCTTCAAAGCAGCTTACTGTAGAGAAGCTTACAGAGAAGTTTGGATTATCTGAGAAGGATGCGAATGCCAAAATATTGCTTTATTGGAAGGAACAGTTATGACAGAGCTTACTTATATAGAACATACGTTTAAGCCGATTTATGATAAAGATTCCACAATTCTGATTCTTGGCACATTGCCATCGGTAAAGTCCAGGGAAAATCAGTTTTATTATGGTCATCCCAGGAATCGCTTTTGGAAGGTGATAGCGAGGATTACAGGGGAAGAAGTGCCTGTTACAATCGAAGAGAAAAAAGCAATACTGCTTCGTAACCATATTGCTATATGGGATGTGATTCACAGTTGCAGAATTGCAGGTTCCAGTGACAGTTCCATTCAGGATGTGGTGGCAAATGATTTATCCGGGATTTTGGAGACTGCCAATATTAAGAAGATTTATGCAAACGGCGGTAAGGCATATGAGCTTTATCAAAAGTATACTTATGGCAGAACGGGACGGGAGATTTGTAAGCTCCCTTCTACCAGTCCGGCGAACGCAAGCTATAGTCTGGACAGGCTTTGCTGTGAGTGGGAGCGGATAATAAAAGAATAAAAGGTAAAAAATAGGACCATTTAGTCTGTGGACTGAATGGTTTTTGTAATAGTGAAAAAATTTTCACGAAAAAATTTTCACGAAAAAATTATGAGGAAAAAATAATAGATATTTGCTCCAATATGTTGTATAGTAATTATGTATGTGTACTATTTATCCGAAAAATGTGTAGAACAGTGGAATGAGGATTATTATGGATTGCAAGGAATTTGAGAAACTGATTCCTGATTTTTTTGAACGGAAGCTGGATTTTCTCACTCTTAATCAATTCAATAAGCATAGACTGGAGTGTGAAGACTGCAATGAGGAGCTGGTTATCAGTTTTCTGGTGACAAAGGGGATTCAGCGTCTTGAGGAAGGGGATGCCTTTGATTTGCAGAAGGAGCTGGAACAATATCTCGAGGAGGCGGAGAGAAAGATTAAGCTTCATAACCGTTTCCTGCGGATAGGGGAAGTGCTGGAGATTTTAGCGATTTTATTAATTGTCGTGGCAATTATATGGGTAATAGTGTGAAGAGCAGCATGGAAGGATTTATATGAGTAAAAAATTAGTATTAATAGATGGACACAGTATATTGAACAGGGCATTTTATGGGGTGCCGGATTTAAGTAATGCGGAAGGCTTACACACCAATGCCATATATGGGTTTTTGAATATTTTATTTAAGATTCTTGAGGAGGAGGCGCCGGATTATCTGGCGGTTGCTTTTGACGTGCACGCCCCCACCTTCCGGCATGAAATGTATGAAGCATATAAGGGAACCCGAAAAGCCATGCCCGATGAGCTGAGAGAGCAGGTACCTGTTATGAAAGAGGTTCTGCGTGCAATGAACGTGGTGATTATGGAGCAGGCAGGTCTGGAGGCGGATGATATTTTGGGTACGCTTGCCCGGAAAGCGGAAAAGGAAGGCATGGAGGTATCTCTTGTGTCCGGTGACAGAGACTTGTTACAGATTGCCACCGACCATATCAAAATCCGGATTCCCAAAACCAAGATGGGAAGGACGGAGATAGAGGATTATTATGCCAAGGATGTAGAGGCGGCATATCAGGTAACGCCTGTCCAGTTTATCGAGTTAAAGGCACTGATGGGGGATACCGCAGACAATATTCCCGGTGTGCCGAAGGTGGGAGAGAAAACCGCAACTGCGCTGATGGTGGAATATGGCTCTTTAGAAAATATCTATGCCCATGTGGAGGAAATTTCCAAGAAAAGTATCAGGGAATCCTTGGTTGAAAATAAGGAATTAGCTGATTTGAGCAAGGCACTTGCAACGATTAAGACCGACTGCGACATAGAGCTGGATTACGAGGCGGCAAAAGCAGAAGGTTATTACACAAAGGAAGCCTACGCTATTTTTAAAAGACTGGAGTTTAAAAATATTCTCAGTCGCTTTGATACAGAGCAGACGGAGGAAGGGAGTAAAGTACAGGAGAGCTTTCAAACCCTTGCGACGCTTCAGGAATTTCTTGCATTTGTCAAGAAGGCAGCAGACGTTCCCAGGGTTGGTATGTTGTTAATGCAGGAAAATAAGAAACTGCTTGGCGTGGCATTGTCCGTTTCCGAGGAGGAAACCTGTTTTTATGCCCTTTCCCATACACAGGAAGAAGAGGGACAGCTTTCCCTGTTTGCAGAGCCTGTGAAGGAAAACGATGATACGGAAGCGGTGCGGAAGGCGCTGATACATCTTTCTGAAAAGACGCAGATTGCCACCTTTGATATCAAGAAACAGTATGACTATCTGGCGCAGGAGGATACGGAGCGTTATTTTGACGTGCTGATAGGCGCGTATTTGTTAAATCCTTTGAAAAATGATTATGATTTGGAGACGATTGCAGCGGAGCATTTACAGATGATGATTCCCGGTGCGAAGGAGGTATTTGGAAAAGACGCTCTGACCCTTTCCCTGAAAGAGCATCCTGAGAAATGTGCGCGGTTCTATTGTTATGGGGCGTATGTATCCCGGAAAGCGTCGGATGTCATCAGTGAGAAGCTGAAAAGCACGGAAATGGATACGCTGATGCGTGAAATGGAAATGCCGTTATCCCTTGTGCTTTATGATATGGAGCGCGAGGGGGTTATGGTGCGCAGGGAGGAATTGAAGGCATATGGAGACGCCCTGATAAGCCGTATTGCGGAGTTGGAAACATCCATTCACAGACAGGCAGGGGTGGAGTTCAATATCAATTCTCCCAAGCAGTTGGGCGAGGTGCTTTTTGAAACCATGCACATTCCCGGCGGCAAAAAGACCAAGACAGGTTATTCCACGGCAGCAGACGTGTTGGAGAAGCTTTCCGGGGATTATCCCATTGTAAGAGATATCTTGGAGTATCGGGGACTGACAAAATTAAAATCCACTTATGCGGATGGATTGGCAGCGTATATCGAAGAGGACAATCGTATCCATACAAATTTTAACCAGACGATTACGGCGACGGGCCGAATCAGCTCCACGGAGCCGAATCTGCAGAATATTCCCATGCGTATGGAGCTGGGCAGACGAATCCGCAAGGTGTTTGTACCCAAAGAGGGGTATGAATTTATGGATGCGGATTATTCCCAGATTGAGCTTCGTGTGCTGGCGCATATGTCAGGGGATGAGCAGTTGATTGAAGCCTATAGAATGGATCAGGATATTCACAGAATTACGGCGGCAAAGGTGTTCCACACTCCTTTTGAGGAGGTTACGGATTTACAGAGAAGAAACGCAAAGGCTGTGAATTTCGGCATTGTATATGGTATCAGCTCCTTTGGCTTAAGTCAGGACTTGAGTATCAGCAGGAAGGAAGCGGCGGAATATATTGAACAGTATTTTGCAACGTATCCAAAGGTGAAAGAATTTTTGGATAAACTGGTGGCGGATGCCAAGGAAAAAGGCTATGTGACAACCATGTTTCACAGGAGACGTCCCGTGCCGGAGCTTTCCTCCTCCAATTTCATGCAGCGTTCCTTCGGAGAACGCATCGCCATGAATTCCCCGATTCAGGGAACGGCGGCAGACATTATTAAAATCGCTATGATTAGGGTATGGAAGGCGCTGAAAGAGGCAGGACTGAAATCCAAACTGATTTTGCAGGTGCATGATGAGCTTTTGATAGAGACTCTGAAGGAAGAGGAAGAGGTTGTGAGAAAAATTCTTACTGACAATATGAAAGAGGCGGCAAAATTGGCGGTGACCTTGGAAGTGGATTTGCATACGGGAGATGACTGGTATGAGGCAAAATAATAAGAAAATGCTTTTTATCGGCATCACAGGCGGCATCGGCGCCGGCAAATCCGAACTTCTGAAATACATTGGAAAGCACTACAAATGTAAAATTTATCTTGCGGATGAGGTGGCGCATCTGGTAAAGATGCCCGGTACGGAATGTTTTTCCAAGCTGCTTGCACTGCTGGGAGAAGAAATTTTGGGTGCGGACGGTCAGATTGACAAAGCAGCCATGGCAGGCAGAATATTTGCGGATAAAAAGCTGCTTGCACAGGTAAACGATATTGTGCATCCTGCCGTAAAGAAATATTTGCTCGAACAGTTAGAGGCAGCGAGAAAAAGCAAGGAAGTGGAGTTGTTTTTTGTGGAAGCGGCGCTTTTAATTGAGACGGGCTATGGACAGCTTGTGGATGAGATGTGGTATATTTATGCAGAGGAATGTGTACGTGCAAAACGTCTCAAAGAGGCAAGGGGTTACCGCGATGAAAAGATAGCACAGATTATGCTAAATCAGCTTTCGGAGGAGGAATTCCGCGAGAAAAGTGATTTTGTGATTGATAACAGTGGCTCATTAATGGACAGCTATCGGCAAATAGATAAGAAACTGGAGGCTTATACATGGCAGGAATGAGAGAAAGTCAGGGGAAACTGGTATTTGGTCTGGATATCGGAACAAGAAGTATTGTGGGTACGGTAGGATATTTAAACGGCGGAAAATTTCATGTGATGGCACAGTGTTCCAAAGAGCATGAAACAAGAGCCATGCTTGACGGACAGATTCATGATATCGGTAAAGTGGGAGAGACCATTTTGTATGTCAAGAAGCAGTTGGAAAAAGATTTGGATAAAACCCTGACAGATGTCTGTATCGCGGCTGCAGGTCGTGTACTGCGGACAATTACCACCTTTGTAGAGAAAAAATTCGACACGGATAAAGAGGTTACAGAGGAGGACATCAACGCTTTGTCTACTCTGGGGGTGGAGAAAGCCTATGAAGAGTTTATGGGTGCCAACCATGATATGGACATGAAATTTTACTGTGTGGGATATACTCCCATGCGTTATTATATGAACGGATACCCGATGGGGAATCTTGCGGGACATAAGGCGCATACCATCGGAATTGATTTGATTGCGACTTTTTTGCCGGACGATGTTGTGGATGGTCTGTATAAGGCGGTGGAAATTGCGGGGCTTCATGTGGCAAACCTGACATTGGAGCCGATTGCGGCAATCCAGGTGGCAATTCCTGAAAAATTCCGTATGCTGAATATGGCATTGGTGGATGTGGGAGCCGGTACCAGCGATATTTCCATTACAAAGGATGGCACGATTACCGCATACGGCATGATTCCGGTGGCGGGTGACAGCCTTACGGATATTATTGTGCAGCACTGCCTTGTGGATTTTGATACAGCGGAGCAGATTAAGAGACAGAGCGGCACGAAGGAGGTTATCGAGTATTTGGATATCATGGGACTTCCCCAGACGATTACTGCGCAGGAAGTGGCGGAAATTCTGGAAAGCTCCGTGGAAAAGATGACAAAGCTTGTGGCGGATTGCATTAAGGAGCTTAACGGTGATAAAGCGGTAAGCGCCGTATTTGTCGTGGGTGGAGGGGGAATGATTCCGGGATACACCGAAAAGCTGGCGGAAGAGCTCGGTATTGTCAAGGAGCGTGTTGCAATCCGGGGGCAGGAAGTTATGCAGAATATTGTTTTTGAGATAGAAGACGCCAGAAAGGATTCCATGATGGTAACCCCTATCGGTATCTGCCTGACCTATTATGAGCAGAGCAATAATTTCATTTTTGTGGAATTTAACGGAGAGAGAATGAAGCTGTATGATAACGGGAAGCTGACTGTGGCAGACGCGGCAATGCAGGCACAGTATCCCAATGAAAACCTGTTCCCGAAAAGAGGACGGGCATTGACTTTTGTAGTCAATGGAAAACCCCGTATGGTTCGCGGAATCCAGGGAGAGGCTGCGGTGATTCTGGTAAACGATTCGCAGGCGGACATATACACTCAGGTACATAGCGGTGATAAGATTGAGGTGGTTTCTTCTACTGTCGGCGAAAATGCAAAACAGGAGCTGGGGAAGCTTTCAGAGCTGTCGGACAGACTGCATGTATATGTAAATGGCAAAAAGATTGATTTACCCAAAACCGCTACCGTAAACGGCAGCAGAGAGATGGAATTCTATCAGATCCAGGAGGGCGATGATATACAGATTCATAATTCCTATACCGTAAAAGAGGTTGCGGAATTTTTGGATATGCCTCTCGGGGGAGATATTCGTGTCAATGATACAGCCGCAAAGGCAGAAACAAGAGTGTATGAGAATTTCACGGTAAGCTGGAATGATGAGATTCCTGCGGAGGAGATTGTCCGGCAGGAAGAGATTCTGCAGGAAGATACCGGAGAGTTGGAAGAAGCTGTGCAGCCGGGACCTGTCGAAGAAGAAAGGGTTGAGGAGGTGCAGCCTGAGCCTGTTTCGGAACCGGTTACGCAGACGCGGCAGGAGACAGCAACAAAAGAGCAGAGTGAGGAGGTGCCGGAAGTACCGGAGCCGGTTGATATAGTTGTCTTTGCGAATAAACAGACCATTGTAATGTCCGGCAAACCGCAGTATGTATATGTGGATATTTTTGATTATATCAATTTTGATATCAGTGCAGCAGCCAGCAAAGGAAGAGCGATTGTGACGCTGTTAAATGGTCGTCCGGCACAGTATATGGAAACGCTGAATGAGGGCGATAACATTGAGATTTACTGGAAGTAGGGAAGAGAGAACAGATTATGAGATTATGTAGTATTGCAAGCGGAAGCAGTGGAAACTGCATTTATGTGGGATCGGAAGCAACCCATTTGCTTGTGGATGTAGGAATCAGCGGTAAAAGAACGGAGAGCGGATTAAACAGCCTTGGAATTGCGGCAAGAGATTTGGACGGGATTCTGATTACCCATGAGCATGCGGACCATATAAACGGTCTTGGTGTCATTGCCCGCAAATACGGCATTCCGATTTATGCCACACCCGGAACGATACAGGCGATACAGAACAGCGGCAGTGTGGGCAAAATCGACCACTCACTGTTCCACGAGGTAACGGAGGATGTAAAGCTTACCATTAAGGATTTGACGGTAAATCCCATGCGTATTTCCCATGATGCGGCACAGCCTGTTGCCTATCGAATCTCCTATGGAAACAAAAAAGTGGGAATCTGTACGGATTTGGGTGTGTATAATGACTATACGGTGGAATGTTTAAAAGGCATGGATGCGGTGCTGATTGAAGCCAATCATGACGTGAATATGCTGCAGGTGGGACCTTATCCTTATTATCTGAAACAACGTATTCTGGGAGACAGAGGACACTTGTCCAATGAAAACTCAGGAAGACTGTTGAGCAGAATTTTGCATGATAAGCTGGAAAATATTATTCTGGGACATCTGAGCAAAGAGAATAATCTGCCGGAGCTGGCATATGAAGCGGTGAGAATGGAAATTACCCTGGGAGAGAATCCTTACAATGCCAATGATTTCAGAATGCAGGTGGCAAATCGAAGCGACGTCTCTCCCGTTATCAATATTGCATAATGTAAAATGCTTGCAAAACAGTTAGATTTGTAGTTAAATATAAAAGATATCTTTGCAGAAAAAACTGCAAAGGCTGGGAATGCGAAGAAAATAGAAAACGCGAAAGCTGCGGAAATGAGGTTAGATATGAAAAAGACAATTATTACTGTAGTAGGAAAAGATACTGTGGGCATCATTGCAAAGGTTTGTACTTATCTTGCGGAAAACGGAATTAATATTCTGGATATTTCCCAGACAATCGTTCAGGGCTATTTCAATATGATGATGATTGTTGACACGAACAGTTGCAGCAAGCAGTTTGGCGATATGGCGGATGAGCTTGCAGCTCTCGGTGAAGAAATCGGCGTCGTTATTAAATGCCAGAAGGAAGAAATTTTTGATAAAATGCACAGGGTTTAATGAGGACCTATGCGGTTGAACAAATAGGAAAGGCATGGACAGTCGGATGATTAATTTATACGAAGTAACAGAAACCAATAAAATGATTGAAGAAGAAAATCTGGATGTGCGGACAATCACACTGGGCATCAGCCTTCTTGATTGTATTGATTCTGATTTACAGAAATTAAACGATAAAATTTATGACAAGATATATGAGGCTGCCAAAGATTTGGTAAAGACGGGTGAGGAAATTTCCAGAGAATTCGGTATTCCCATTGTAAATAAAAGAATTTCCGTAACACCAATTTCACTGATTGGCGGTGCCGCCTGCAAGTCCATCGAGGATTTTGCCGGTATTGCAAAGACGCTGGACAAGGTGGCGCATGATGTGGGCGTTAATTTTATCGGCGGTTATTCCGCGCTGGTAAGTAAAGGAATGACTCCGGCAGATGAATTGCTGATTCGCTCAATTCCGTTGGCATTGTCCTCTACGGAGAGAGTGTGCAGCTCCGTGAATCTGGGCTCCACTAAGACCGGTATCAATATGGATGCGGTAAAGCTGATGGGGGAAATGATTCTGCAGACGGCAGAATACACCAAAGAGGATGATTCTCTGGGATGTGCCAAGCTGGTGGTATTTTGCAATGCACCTGACGATAATCCCTTTATGGCAGGCGCTTTCCACGGCGTGACCGAGGCGGACAAGATTATTAACGTCGGTGTCAGCGGGCCCGGAGTCGTAAAGACGGCTTTGGAGAAGGTTCGCGGTGAGAATTTTGAAGTATTATGTGAAACCATTAAAAGGACAGCATTTAAGGTAACCCGCGTAGGTCAGTTGGTAGCGCAGGAAGCTTCCAAAATGCTGAATGTTCCGTTCGGTATTGTAGATTTATCACTGGCACCTACCCCTGCTATAGGTGACAGTGTAGCAGATATTCTCTGTGAGATTGGTCTGGAGTATGCAGGAGCGCCCGGTACTACAGCAGCGCTTGCGCTATTGAATGATCAGGTGAAAAAGGGCGGTGTTATGGCATCCTCCTATGTAGGAGGTTTGAGCGGTGCGTTTATTCCTGTCAGCGAAGATCAGGGAATGATTGATGCAGTTGTGGCAGGTGCTTTGACGCTTGAGAAGCTGGAAGCAATGACCTGCGTCTGTTCTGTAGGTCTGGATATGATTGCCATTCCGGGAGATACCAAGGCAACTACCATCTCCGGTATTATTGCGGATGAGATGGCAATCGGTATGGTGAACCAGAAGACTACCGCAGTCAGAATTATTCCTGTGATTGGCAAGGGAGTAGGAGAGACAGTTGAGTTCGGCGGGTTACTCGGCTATGCGCCAATTATGCCTGTAAACAGGTTCTCCTGTGATGCCTTTATAAATCGTGGCGGAAGAATTCCTGCGCCGATTCACAGTTTCAAGAACTAAGAGGATTAACGTATCAATGAACAATAAGAAAACCATGTTTGAGACCTGAAACTATTTCAAAAGGTTCATAACATGGTTTTTGTTTTAAATGATTACAATCGGCGTACTGATTTCATTTGTTGTAGAAGTACCTGTCCGGACAGCAGCAACGCTTTGATAAATCTGATTTATCTGTAATTCCCGTTTTAACATGGCAAAAGACTTTTTGTCCAAAATGCTTTCCGCGTCTGCAAGCTTTGTTATCAGCGGAATGGAAGCGTTTGCTTTAATGGCAGCAAGCAACGGTGTGCTGGCTCTGCGGAAGCCTAAAACTCTCGCATAAGGGATAAAATCCATATCCCTGTAGGTCTGCATGGTTTCGTCATTGATATCCAGCAATATGTGGAGCAGACACCGGCTGATGCGGGTGTAGGTCATATCTTTGCGCTTTAACAGATTGCAGAAGTCTTCATAATTCGTAAAGGAATACAGATTATTGCGGATACGGTCTGACAACTCGGAAGATACATCTAAAAACCGTTCATAACCGTCGGACTGTTCCTGTATCAGTTTATAAAGCAGGATGGATGATAAATCATTTGAGAATACCGGTTGGGACTGTTTCATGGAATCAGCCAGAATACGGTAAGCATTTTCCGGCATGTGATTTATCAGACAGCTAACGTCCTGACCGTCATATATCGCCTGACGGATGGCTTTGGCTGAGCTTTGATTTAAGCCGAGACGGATGTCGTGATAGTCCGAACCCACACGCAGGGTGGTGACAGGAGTAATCGGACTGTGCCGACGTGTAATTGCCTTGATATACTCAATCCCTAAAATATTATTAGGAGAGGAAAAAACATCCCGATACCTGCTGAGGGATGGGGCATATTCCAGCAACGCCGTGGTGCGGGCGGTGGGATAGGAGATGCCCTCCTGAAGATAGTGGCGCAGTAATGCGACGTATTCAGCAGGTTCTTCAGAAAGAATAGCTGCAATTTTCTGTAAAATCTCTGTGTTGCCGCATTCGCTTCCGAAACAGAGATTTGTGACAACGCCCAGCTTGTCCAAAAGCGCAACGGAACCGGATGCGAAGTATTCCGCGCTGGAAGCCGAATAATAGACGGGCAGTTCCAATACCAAGTCTGCTCCGTTTAAAAGCGCCATTTCGGCGCGTTTGTATTTATCCAGCAGTGCGGGGGTACCACGCTGTACAAAGTTACCGCTCATAGCGATAATAGTATAATCAGCACCTGTTTGTTTCCGCGCCTTTTCCATCTGGTATTTATGCCCGTTATGGAAAGGATTGTATTCCGCTATAATTCCGTTTACCTGCATGTAAAGTTTCTCTCCCCATTAAAAACTTAAAATTGTCTTATTTTTGTATAGTAAATTATACAATTTTTCGGCGTAGTTTAGCTTGTCTCTGTTTTCTGTATTTAGTATAATATAAAAAGGACAATTTGTTAAGAACAATATCATCAAAAAGTAAAAATAAAGTGAAAATGCGGCGGAAAGGAGAACAATTATGTCATATATTGACATTATTAAAGACAGGGCAAGACTGGATAAAAAAACGATTGTTTTGCCGGAAACAACTGACAAGAGAACCCTGATTGCAGCGGCTAAGGTAATGGAAGAGGGGATTGCCAACATTATTCTGATTGGCAACGAAGAGAAGATTATGGACGGTGCGGGATGGCTGGAGGTTGATCTGGACAAGGCAACGATTATCAATCCTGCAACGACGCCGAAGCTTGACACGTATGTGGAACTCTTATATGAGACCAGAAAAGCAAAGGGGATGACCCCGGAGAAGGCGAAGGAGATTTTGTTAAGCGATTATCTCACCTTTGGCATTGTGATGGTAAAGGCGAATGACGCCGACGGTATGGTTGCAGGAGCCTGTCACTCCACTGCAGATACCTTAAGACCCGCATTACAGATTTTAAAGACAGCTCCCGGCGTGAAGCTGGTTTCCGCTTTTTTTGTAATGGATACAAAGTTTAAGGAACAGGGAGAGAACGGAACCTTTATTTTTGCCGACTGCGGACTGAATCAGGATCCCACGGCAGAGGAGCTTGCCGCAATTGCAGACACTTCCTCCAGAAGCTTTAAATCGCTGGTCGGTCCGAAGCCTGTCATTGCAATGCTCAGTCATTCCACAATGGGAAGTGCAAAGCATGCCCTGGTTGACAAGGTGGTGGAGGCAACGAGAATCGCTCATGAGAAATATCCCCATCTGACATTGGATGGTGAGCTGCAGGTTGACGCCGCGCTGGTTCCCCATGTTGCCAAATCGAAATCTCCCGGAAGTCCTGTGGGCGGTAAGGCAAATGTATTGATATTTCCCAATCTGGATGCCGGAAATATCGGTTATAAGCTGGTACAGAGATTGGGAGGGGCAGAGGCTTACGGACCGATGCTGCAGGGTATTGCAAAGCCGGTGAATGATTTGTCCCGCGGCTGTTCCTGGGAGGATATCGTGGGTGTTGTGGCGCTTACAGCAGTTCAGGCGCAGTTAGTCTAATAATCGTATGGAAAGGAATTAAAAACAATTATGAATATTTTAGTAATAAATTGCGGAAGCTCTTCTCTGAAATTTCAGTTGATTGATTCCGGGTCCGAGCAATGTATTGCCAAGGGAATCTGTGAGAGGATCGGTATTGAAGGGAGTATGATTACCTATACGCCGGCAGGTGGCGAGAAGGAAAAGACGGTTACGCCCATGCCCGACCACACGGAAGCAATCCGTCTGGTGCTGGATGCACTGACCAATGAGAAAACAGGCGTGGTGAAGAGTCTGGAGGAAATCGGTGCAGTAGGTCATCGTATTGTACATGGCGGAGAGAAATTTGCAGAGTCTACTATTATTACGGATGAGGTGATAGCTGCCATCGAGGAATGCAACGAACTTGCCCCGCTGCACAATCCTGCCAATTTAATCGGTATCAGCGCGTGCAGGAAGCTGATGCCGGATACTCCAATGGTTGCCGTATTTGATACCGCATTCCATCAGACCATGCCCAGGGAGGCTTATCTGTACGGTTTGCCGTATGAATATTATGAGAAATACAAGATTAGAAGATATGGTTTTCACGGAACCAGTCATTCTTATGTGTCTAAGAGGGCGGCCGAGGTTCTCGGCAAAAAATATGAAGACTTGAAGATAATTGTCTGTCATCTGGGAAACGGAGCCAGTGTGTCTGCCATTCAGAACGGAAAATGTATAGATACCTCCATGGGGCTTACTCCGTTGGAGGGATTGATTATGGGAACCCGCAGCGGCGATATTGATCCCGCTATTGTAGAGTTTCTTTCTCACAAGGAGCATCTTACTGTTTGTGAGGTAATGAATATCCTCAACAAGAAGTCAGGAGTGCTTGGATTGTCAGGCAATTTTTCCTCTGATTTCCGTGATATTGAGGCAGGATATCTAAACGGTGAGGAAAATTGTGTCCGTGCGATGAAGACATTCTGCTATCGCGTGGCAAAATACATCGGTGCCTATGTGGCGGCGTTAAACGGTGTTGACGTCATCTGTTTTACTGCCGGCGTGGGCGAAAACGGTCCTCTTGTACGCAGTCTGATTTGTGAGCATCTGGGTTATCTGGGTGTTGAACTTGATCGGGATGCAAATAACAGGCGCGGCGAAGATATGGTGATTACAACGAAGGACAGTAAAACTACCGTAATGTCAATTCCCACTAATGAGGAGCTTGCCATTGCGAGAGAGACTGTCCGCCTGATAAAATAGAGAATAAAATAGTAGTTGTTACAAACCCGACCTTCCGTTCAGAGGGGCGGGTTTTTGAATGCCGGAGCATTATGGGAGAATCATGCGTGCGATGATGCAAAAATGATGCAGTTGTGATGCAAAAGATATGCGAAGTCCCGTTTGGAAATGGTTGAGAAAACAAAGCATTGATGATATACTAAAAAGATAGAGAAAAAGAGGAGGGAGCGCGTGAAAGAAATATTAAGTGTTATTTTCGTATGCAGTTTACTTGTTTTGTCCATGCTTCCCGCAAGAGCAGCCGGAACTGGAGAGGAGGTTCTTTCCAGTTATCAGGAATATCAGGAACGGTTTGAGGCGATTACTCACAGAGATAATATTGAGGAGACCGGGTATGAGATTGACGAAACACAGGTATTCCCCATCCTTTTGGAATCCTTTGGAGAGGAGGAGGTCATGTTTGTGCCCGCTATGGACAGCGAATATCACAGACTGGCTTTTTTTCTTACGGACGGGGAGGGCAATATCCTGTACAAATACAATCAACTGGAGACAAATTATATTTATCTGGGACAAATGGAACAGCCGACGCAGTCCATTGCTTCGGTATCCTTTCAGGATGCGAATAATGACGGGTTGACGGATATTATTCTGATTACGAAGTGTATCAATGATTCGGGAGAATATGCGGGAAAGACTTATAAGTTGGGAGACGTTTTGTTTCAGGGGGACGGAGAATTTTACAGAGACTGGCGAATTTCTGATAAAATTAACCGTTTCAGCATGAACAGAAATGCAAACTGTATTATTTCGTTTGTGAGGGACGGCTGCTCGGTAGAATTTCTTTATACAGCCACTACATTAAAGGAGCTTTTGGAAAACGGATTTTCCGTTATCGAGGAACAGAGCTACACAAGAAATTTTGAAAAACTGGGGCGACTGAAAACGGTACCAGGTATCTTTCGTATTTCGGAATACAATATCTTTATGATCTATCTGGTGGACGAGCAGGGGGATATCGTATGGAGCTTTCAGCCTATGGAGGACTATGATAACCTTTATTCCCTAAAGGGTATCACCGGGAAAGACGTGGACGGTGATGGAATGAAGGATCTGGTAGTGCTGGCGCGGTACAGTTACGAGGATGCGGAAGGAAATCTTGCGGTGGAAAGCGACTGTTCCATTTATTATCAGCGGACGGGAGGTTTCGATATCGACAAAGAGTTTCAAAATTATTATACCTGTACGGAAGTGGACACATTGGAAGCCCTTGTGGCAAAGATAAGGGAATACTGGGGATGGAAGGCAGAGGAGTAAATGATTAAGATACTGATTGTAGATGATGAAAAACCGATTTGTGATTTAATTGACATTAATTTATCTGCGGCGGGCTACCGCTGCAGTGCGGTGCAGGACGGGCTGGAAGCCATTGATATGATTGAAAGCGAGAAATTTGATTTGATTCTGTTGGATATTATGCTTCCCGGCGTTGACGGCTATGACATCATGGAGTATATCAGACCGCTGAAAATTCCTGTAATCTTTATTACCGCCAGACATGAGGTAAAGGACAGGGTAAAGGGATTGAAGCTGGGCGCTGAGGATTATCTCGTAAAGCCCTTTGATGCGGTGGAGCTTGTGGCGAGAGTGGAAGTGGTGCTTCGGCGGTTTCATAAGACACAGAAAATTTTAAGAGCAGGAGATGTGACTGTGGATATGGAGGCGCGCAAGGTTACAAAGGCGGGAACCCCTGTGGTGCTTACCAACAAGGAATACGGTCTGCTGGTACTTTTCATTCAGAATAAGAACATTGCCCTGTTCAAGGAGACTCTTTATGAGAAGGTCTGGGAGGATGAATATATAGCGGACAGCAGGACATTAGAGCTGCATGTACAGCGTCTTCGCAGAAAGATGGGCTGGGAAAACAATCTGGTTGCGGTTTACAAGGTTGGATATCGCTTGGAGCTGGATTGACGAAAAGCTGTAAACCGGTGAAAGGTTTGGGATGAAGGAATGAAATTTTCGTATAAAATACTGTTGGTCACCATTATTGTCATGGCATTTGCATTTGGATTCGGCGGTTATTTTTTCGTGGATTATGTGTTTGAAACCTCTCTGGGCAGAGAAGTGGAACAGGCAATGGATGAAAGCAGCATCCTGCAGTTTGCTTTTGAGACAGCAGCTTTAAACATTCCGTCCAAGTATGATGTGCTGCAGGATACCACTGTGGAGCAGATTGGTCTGAATCTGGAAAAGAGTCAGGGAACGGTAAGACTGCTCAGATTGTCTGACGAAGAAAAGAATCCCTTATATGCCAGTGAGGGATTTACAAAAAGTACGGATTTTCTGATGCAGATAGACGAGCAGTCAAGAATCTATCAGATTATTCAGGTCGAAGGAAAGTACTATGTGCAGACCGGTACAGTGCTGAACGCGCTGGACAGAATTCTTTATCTGGAGACCATGAAGGATGTAACAGGAGTTTATGATGAGAAAACGGAGGGCTTTTCCTTTTACAGAAAGCTGACATTGGTTATTTTACTGTGTAGCTCTGTGATTATGTTTTTTGTTTCTTCCTGGCTGACAATGCCAATCTGCCTTTTGACAAAAGCCACCAAAAAGATGGCGGAGGGCGATTACAGCTATCGCGCAGAGGTAATAAGCCATGATGAAATGGGAGAATTGACCTGTGATTTTAATCAGATGTCATATACGCTGGAGGAAAATATACATAAGCTGGAGGAGGAGATTCGAGCCAGAGAGGACTTCATTGCTGCATTTTCTCACGAATTAAAAACTCCGCTGACAGCGATTATCGGATATGCAGACCTGCTTCGTTCCCGCAAGCTGGATGAGGAGAAGCATTTCCTTTCGGCAAATTACATTTACACGGAGGGGAAACGTTTAGAAACTATGGCGTTTCGCCTGTTGGATATCATCGTCACGAAACGGTGTGATATCGAGAAGCAGCAGGTGGAAGCGGCAGTATTCTTTCAGTATCTGGAGGATATGTATGCGGAAAAAACGGATTGTAAGCTCCAGATACAATATGATGAGGACAAAATCTGTGTGGAGGTCAATTTATTAAAGTCGGTGCTGCTAAACCTTGTGGACAATGCCTGCAAGGCATCGGAAGCGGGCTGCATCGTAGAGGTAAGGGGAAAAAAGACGGAGGAAGGTTATCTTTTCTCGGTAAAGGATTACGGTGTGGGTATCCCGCAGGAGGAATGCAAAAAGATTACGGAGGCGTTCTATATGGTGGATAAGTCCCGTTCCCGCAGCAGAAACGGAGCAGGCTTAGGGTTAGCGCTCTGTGTGGAAATTCTCAAACTGCATCACAGTGAACTGGTGATTGAAAGTACACTGGGGGAGGGCAGCTGCATCAGTTTCCTTTTGCCAAAGGAGGAGGTGGAACCGCTTGAAGAAGAAAAAAATTAATATTGCTATTCTGATTGTGACAGGCGCTCTTTTGGTGTGTGCTATATGGGGACCGGAGAAGCTGGCGCAGTATAAGGATAGGAAAACTTTAAATCATGTGGCAGTGGAGAGGGTGGAAAATTCCAGTGAAGGATACCGCTATTCTATGAGCAATAATGAGAAGATGTATATTCTTGCAAAATGTCTGGACAATCAGGTGATTCCGGAAAGCGAGCTAAGTTCCATGACGAAAGTGGAAGCGGAGTCGGTTGCTTATGAAGAATTGACCGGAACCTATGCTTTTGTGGTAAATCACAGAGGTCCCTCCGATAAGGAGATTACGGATGAAGAGATTTTTGAAATTTGCAATAAAGGTCTGGAGGAGCTGAAAGAACTGGGAATCATTCCCGAAACGGTGAAGCAGGTAAATGCTTCTTCCTACAGTGCGGTTTTGTATTCTGCCATTGATGTGCTGGAGCCGAGAAACAATCTGTCCGTGTGGAAGGTGAGCCTGTCCACCAGCCAGCAGAATGCAAATAAGGCAAACCGGCTTCTGGATGCCTATATTGACGCAGATACAGGAAAAATCTATGAATTTTATGTCAGAACGGAAAATAAATGGGCAGACATCGACCCGGATGAGCTGGTGACAAATTGGAGCGGCTATCTGGGACTGACGGGATGCGAAGAGTATGAGGACCCCAATCCGCTGTTAGAGACAACGCCCTATTATAAAAAATACAGATTTCCCGGCATGGATGAGGGGAAGACCATCGTTACCGTGGGATTTTATGAAGGAATCAATGAGCTTTTTTTGAAGATATCACGATGAGCTTTGCGATAGCTGCTGCAATGATAAATGATGCGACTTTTATGCAAAAACGTTGATGTTTTGATGTAAAAAATATGAAGTAATGATGTTGCCCCCGTTTATTCTTTGATTATCAGAAAAATAAGCTGGCAAATGATGCCCATGGAGATATTTATGTCAGCATTCATCAAAACGCCTGCGAGGAGACTGCGGAGGTATCGGGAATAGAAACCTGGTACAGTGTATCGGACTGCGGAAAGGACAGTAAAAGGCTGGCGAGGCTGATTCACAATGACGTACTGCTTTACACAAAGAAAACAGACAGAGGATTGCGGGAAAGCGCAGAGTTTTATGTGATTCGGGAGACGCAGATGCCCTCCTGTCTGATAGAAACAGGTTTTTTGTCCAACAAAGAAGACAGGGAGGCATTGATGGATGCTGATTATCAGAGCAGGATTGTGGAAGGACATGCCATCGGCATCCATTGTGACAATCATGATTATAATAAATTGTACAAGTGTGTGGACAGCTACGTGGCTGACTTTGAACAGGCATACGAGACAGTGTATGAGATTACCGGAGAAAAAGTCAGGTTGTTCCGGTTCCCGGGAGGCAGTATCAACGCATATAATAAAAAGGTGTATCAGGATATTAAAATACCGGATGGACCCACTGACTGCGGAGGTGGAGCCGATACGATTTTAAAAAAGTAATACTTTAAAGCAAAAAAGTACTTGACAGGAAAAAAGGAAAGCAGTATGATATAGAAAAATAAATAGCGGAACACAAACCGTAGATGTGGAGATAAAAACAGTATGTGCGCTTACAGAGAGACCGGATGCTGAGAAAGGTTGGAAATGCAGGCTGTTAAATGGACCACGGAGGGCGCAGTGAACAAGGCTTGTCAGCCTTTAGTATTCTGCGACGTAGGGCATACGTTAGTTGCCGGGGATATGTTGGTATCCTGATAAGTGTGCGGGGAAACCCGTGAATCAAGGTGGCACCGCGGGAATTATAATATTATAATAATGAAAGTTTATCCCGTCCTTGACAGAAAGTATTATTCTGTCAAGGACGTTTTTTGCGTATGCAGTAAAAATATCAGAATGGAGGAGCTTATATGAGAATACAACCCACGTTAGAGGAGTGCAAGAGACTTGCGGCGTCAGGAGAATATGGAGTGATTCCGGTCAGCACAGACCTGTATGCGGATACTTCCACACCGATTGAAGTCCTTCGCATATTGAAAAATGTCAGTAAACATGTATATCTGTTGGAAAGCGCAGAGGCGGATAAGCGATGGGGAAGATATTCCTTTCTGGGGTATGACCCTATGCTGGAACTGACCTGTTACAACGGTACCACAACGATAAAGACATCAATGACGGCAAGAACAACAACTGAGGATGTGCGCAGCTATATCAGAAATATTGTAGCGGAAAACAAAAGTCCGAGGCTTGATTATCTTCCTTCCTTTACAGGCGGACTGGTAGGATATTTCTCTTACGATTACATTAAATACAGCGAGCCCGCATTAAAATTGGATGCGCAGGATGAAGAAGGCTTTCAGGATGTAAACCTGATGCTGTTCCATAAAGTGATTGCCTTTGATAATTACCGACAGAAAATCATTCTGATTATCAATGTAAAAACCGAGGATTTGGAGACGAACTACAACAGAGCCATATTAGAGCTGGAGGGCATGAAGCAGCTTATCCGGAAAAAAGACATGGCGCCGCAGGTTCCGCTTAAGCTCAAGACGGATTTTACTCCCCTGTTTCAGGAGGAAGCCTACTGCGATATGGTAAGAAAGGCAAAGCACTACATCAAAGAGGGGGATATTTTTCAGGTGGTGCTTTCCAATCGTCTGGAAGCGCAGATGGAGGGAAGTCTGTTAGACGCTTACAGAGTGCTTCGCACCACGAACCCTTCCCCATATATGTTTTACTTTTCGGGAAGCGACGGAGAAATTGCAGGAGCCAGTCCTGAGACTTTGGTGAAGCTGGAAGATAAAAAGCTTTATACCTTTCCGCTTGCGGGAACAAGACCAAGAGGAGCAACCGAAGAAGAGGATATTGCTCTGGAAAAAGAGCTCCTTGCAGATGAGAAGGAACGGGCAGAGCACAATATGCTGATGGATTTGGGCAGGAATGATATCGGGAAAATCAGCAAAATCGGAACTGTTCAGGTAGAAAAATATATGTCCATTGAACGATATTCCCATGTAATGCACATCGGATCTACCGTAAGCGGAGAAATCAGAGAGGATAAGGATGCGCTGGATGCAGTGGACGCCATCCTTCCGGCGGGAACCCTCTCCGGCGCACCGAAGCTTCGTGCCTGCGAAATTATCAACGAACTGGAAAACAACAAGAGAGGTATTTACGGAGGCGCTATCGGTTATATCTCTTTCGCCGGAAATCTGGATACCTGTATTGCCATCAGACTTGCCTTTTCCAAGAACGGAAAGGTGTTTGTCCGCTCCGGCGCGGGTATCGTGGCAGACAGTGTACCGGAAAAGGAATACCGGGAGTGTATTCAGAAGGCGGCGGCTGTGAGAGCGGCAATTCAAATTGCACAGGAGGGCTTAGACGAATGATACTGTTAATTGATAATTATGATAGTTTTTCCTATAACGTATATCAGTTGGTGGGTTCCGTAAACCCGGATATCAAGGTGGTTCGCAACGATGAAGTCACAGTGGAGGAGATTGAAAAACTGAATCCCTCTCATATTATTTTGTCACCGGGACCGGGAAAACCTTCGGATGCGGGAATCTGTGAGAGCGTCATTGAACATTTTGCGGGAAAGATTCCCATTCTCGGTATTTGTTTAGGGCATCAGGCGATTTGTGAGGTGTTCGGAGCTACGGTAGGATATGCAAAGAATCTGATGCACGGAAAACAATCAGTGGTAACACTGGATACGAACAGCAGGCTTTTTAAAGGAATGGAAGAGAAAGCTACTGTTGCAAGATATCATTCCCTGGCGGCTGATGCACAGAGCATTCCAGATGAACTTAGGGTGACGGCGGTTGCTGAGGACGGCGAGGTGATGGCGGTGGAGCACATCAAATTTCCGGTTTACGGAGTGCAGTTCCACCCGGAATCTGTTTTGACGCCAGACGGAAAAAAGATGATGGAAAATTTTTTAAAATAATTTAATTCACGAAAAAGTGAGAAAGGATGGAAATTATGGTTATTAGTGATACAATTGTAAAATTATCAAAAAAAGAAGATATCGGTTACGAGAATGCCAAGGCAGTCATGAATGAGATTATGAGCGGAGAGGCCTCAGAGGTGCAGAAAAGCGCTTATCTGACCGCGCTCAGTATGAAAGGGGAAACCATTGAGGAGATTACAGGCTCCGCTGAGGAGATGCGTAGTCACGGTTTAAAGCTGGAACATCCCGGCGTTGAAGTACTGGAGATTGTAGGGACCGGCGGAGACGGCTCCAATTCCTTTAACATTTCCACAACAGCGTCCCTGATTATTTCTGCGGCAGGGGTGCCCGTTGCCAAGCATGGGAACCGTGCGGCAAGCTCCAAATCCGGCGCGGCGGATTGTCTGGAGGCATTGGGCGTCAATATCACCATAGACCCTGAAAAGAGTGAAGAAATTTTGAATAAAATCGGCATTTGTTTTCTGTTTGCACAGAAGTACCACACCGCAATGAAATATGTAGGACCTATCCGAAAGGAGCTTGGCATCCGTACGATTTTTAATATTTTAGGACCGCTTGCAAACCCTGCAAACCCATCCTTGCAGATTATGGGAGTTTACGACGCAGATATGCTTGAGCCAATGGCGAAGGTGCTTTCCAATCTGGGCATCAAACGCGGCATGGTAGTGTATGGCACGGATAAGCTGGATGAGATTTCCGTCAGCGCGCCTACGGATATTTGTGAAATCAGGGACGGTAATTTGATACGGTACACCATTACTCCGGAGCAGGTTGGCTTGAAGCGTTATACAAAGGAGGAGCTTGTGGGCGGTACTCCTGAAGAAAATGCCGGGATAACCAAAGCAATTCTGTTGGGAGAAAAAGGTGCCAAAAGAGATGCGGCAGTTATCAATGCAGCGGCAGCTATTTATGTGGCAGGTAAGGCGGAGAGCATTGAGAAAGGCGTAAGGCTGGCGGAAGAAATGCTTGACAGCGGGAAAGCTTACGAACAACTGGAAAAATTTATAGAGCTTTCCAATCAGTGAGCAAGGAGGTTTGTATGATATTAGATACCATTGCGGCGACCACAAGGGAAAGGGTGGAGGCGCAAAAAAGGCGGCTTTCCACAAAGGAGCTCAGGGCAATTGTTCAGGGAATGGAACGAAATGATAATTTCCCTTTTGAGAAGGTATTGGCAAAACAGGGAATCAGTTTTATCTGCGAAGTAAAAAAGGCTTCCCCCTCCAAGGGTATCATCGCAGAGGATTTCCCCTATATAGAGATTGCAAAGGATTATGAAAAGTCAGGGGCGGATGCGATTTCCGTCCTGACCGAGCCCTCTTATTTCAAGGGAAGAGACGAATATCTGGCGGAAATCAGAAAAGCGGTGTCGATTCCTCTTCTGCGCAAGGACTTTACGGTGGATGAGTATATGATATACGAAGCAAAGAAAATCGGTGCGGACGCAGTGTTGCTCATCTGCTCCATCCTCTCGGAAAACCAGCTGCAGGAATATATGGGAATTGCCACAGAGCTTGGACTGTCTGCACTGGTGGAGGCTCATGATGAGGAAGAGGTCCTTGCGGCACAGAGGGCAGGCGCAAGAATTATCGGTGTCAATAACAGAAATCTCAAGGATTTTACCGTGGATATTGAAAATTCCATCCGCCTTCGGAAAATGGCGCCTTCGGATATTCTGTTTGTTTCTGAGAGCGGTATGAAAAACCGGGCGGATATTGTGGCATTGGAGGAGAACGGGACCGATGCGGTATTAATCGGCGAGACTCTGATGAAAAGTCGGGATAAGGGCGCAATGCTTAGGACGCTGAAAGGAATAGAAGCTGTATGAAAGTAAAAATATGCGGACTGTTTCGGGCAGAGGACATTGAATTTGCCAATCAGGTAATGCCGGATTATGTGGGATTTGTGTTCGCGGAGAGTCGCAGACAGATTACAGTGGTGCAGGCAAGAAATTTTCGAGACACCCTTTCTCATAAAATTCAGACGGTGGGGGTATTTGTGAATGCACCGCGGGAGGAAATCCTATCTTTATTAACAGAAGGCGTTATTGATATAGCGCAGCTTCACGGCGAGGAAACAGAAGAGGATATTGCCTATTTAAAAAAAATGACCGGAAAGCCCATTATCAAGGCGATCAGGGTGAGCAACAGACAGGATGTGGAGCAGTGGCTTCCCAGCAAAGCCGATTTCCTTTTGTTTGACAGCGGAGCGGGTTCGGGAGTAAGCTTTCCGTGGGAGATTTTGAAAGAAGTGAAAAGAGAATATTTTCTGGCAGGCGGATTACGGGCGGAAAATATTCCGGATGCCTTGCGGATGCTAACTCCCTATGCGATTGATTTAAGTTCCGGAGTGGAGACAGAAGGAGTGAAGGATTTGCGGAAGATGCAGGAGGTAGTGAAGCTGGTCCGTACTGCATGTCCTGTATTACAGGATGAAAAAACGGAGCAGTATTATAAAGGTGAGAAAGGAATGAAGTGACGATGAACAAGAAAGGACGCTTTGGTATCCATGGAGGACAATATATCTCCGAGACTTTGATGAATGAGCTGATTCGTCTCGAAGAAGCATATGAGTTTTATAAAAATGACCCGGAGTTTAACGCGCATCTTAACAAGCTTTTGAATGAATATGCGGGAAGACCTTCTTTATTATATTATGCGGAGAAAATGACCAGGGATTTGGGCGGTGCGAAAATCTATTTAAAGAGAGAGGATTTGAATCACACCGGTTCCCATAAGATTAACAATGTACTGGGTCAGGCGCTGCTTGCAAAGAAGATGGGAAAGACCCGTCTGATTGCGGAGACAGGTGCGGGACAGCATGGTGTGGCGACAGCGACGGCGGCTGCCCTTCTGGGTATGGAATGTGAAGTGTTCATGGGCAAGGAGGACACGGAGAGACAGGCGCTTAATGTATACCGTATGGAGCTGCTTGGCGCAAAGGTGCATGCGGTGACTACGGGTACACAGAACTTGAAAGATGCTGTAAATGATGCCATGAGAGAGTGGAGTAACAGAGTGTCGGATACCCATTACTGCCTTGGCTCCGTTATGGGTCCCCATCCGTTCCCTATGATTGTGCGTGATTTCCAGAGCGTTATCAGCAGGGAAGCAAAGGAGCAGATTCTGAAGCTGGAAGGAAAGCTCCCTGCGGCAGTGGTTGCCTGTGTGGGCGGCGGCAGCAACGCTATGGGCGCATTTTACAATTTTATTGAAGATAAAGAGGTAGAGCTGATTGGCTGTGAGGCAGCAGGAAAGGGCGTGGATACCGAATTACATGCAGCGACGATTGCCAAGGGAAGCCTGGGAATTTTCCACGGTATGAAATCCTATTTCTGTCAGGATGAAAACGGACAGATTGCACCGGTATATTCTATTTCTGCCGGACTGGATTATCCCGGTATCGGACCGGAACACGCTTATCTGCATGACAGCGGCAGGGCACAATATGTTCCGATTACGGATGACGAGGCAGTGGACGCGTTTGAGTATTTGTCCAGAACAGAGGGAATTATCCCTGCCATAGAAAGCGCCCATGCCATTGCGCAGGTAAGGAAGATTGCCGGAAATTACAGCCCTGACCAGAGTATTATCGTATGCGTATCGGGGCGCGGTGATAAGGATGTGGCAGCGATTGCAAGATATAGGGGGGTAGACATTCATGACTAATAAAATAAGCAAAGCATTTGAAACAGAAAATAAAAAGACATTTATCGGATTCCTCACGGCAGGAGACCCGGATGCGGACAGCACAGTTAAATTTATTCTGGAAATGGAGCGGGCAGGCGCGGATTTGATTGAAATCGGAATCCCTTTTTCAGACCCTACTGCTGAGGGCGTGGTAATTCAGGAGGCAAACATCCGCGCGCTGGGAAACGGAATGACGACGGACGGCGTTTTCGAGATTGTGAGAAGAGTCAGAGAGGTGTCCCAGATTCCCCTTGCTTTCATGACCTATGTAAATCCGGTGTTTCACTATGGTTATGACCGCTTTTTTGCAAAATGCGAAGAGCTTGGCGTGGATGCGATTATTATCCCGGATGTTCCCTTTGAGGAAAAAGAGGAGCTTTTGGAGCCTGCGACGGCGCATAATGTACATGTGATTTCCATGATTTCACCGACCTCTGAGAGCCGTATCCAGGCAATCGCTTCCAAGGCGACAGGCTTTATCTATGTGGTAAGCTCCATGGGTGTCACCGGAGTGAGAAGCGAGATTAACACGGATTTGCCGGCAATGGTGGAAAGCATCCGCAAGGTGACAGACGTTCCCTGTGCAATCGGCTTTGGCATCAGTACGCCCAAGCAGGCAAAGAAGATGGCGGCTGTTTCCGATGGCGCCATCGTGGGAAGCGCTATTGTAAAGATTATTGCACAGTACGGCAGTGAGGCAGCGCCTAAGCTGTATGAGTATGTAAAGAGCATGAAGGATGCTGTGAAAGAAGCGTAAAAATATTTGTTGACAAACCTCTCATGCAAATGTATAATATACCAGTGTGTGAAATTAACCGTTGTAGATTTATTTCTACACAGCATATTGCATAGGAGTCGCTATGTTAGTAAATTTATCTGATGTTTTAACAAGTGCAGGCAAAGTGGAGAATACCACAGTACCTCTTGAAATGACAGAGTTTACGAGCAGACTGGGAAGCTTTTCGATTCGGGAAAAGTCGCCGGTGAAATTTACCTTTACCAATATCGGTGTGAACAAGGCAAAGGTAGAAGGCAGTGTAAAGCTGACATTTCAGACAGCGTGTGACAGATGCCTTGCGGAAGTACCTACCATATTGGACTTGCAGTTTGACAGAGTGGTCACTTCCCCTTTTGTTACGACAGATGAAGATGCGGATGAGCATCCGGATTACATGGAAGGCTATCAGCTCAATGTGGAGACTTTTGTGTATAATGAAATTTTGATAAACTGGCCTGTGAAGATTCTGTGTAAGGAAGACTGTAAAGGCGTATGCCCTAAGTGTGGACAGAATCTGAATATGAGGGAATGCGGCTGCGATACCTTCGTGCCCGACCCGCGTATGGCAGTATTAAAAGATATCTTCAACGCGAATAAGGAGGTGTAACGATGTCTATTTGTCCTAAGAATAAATCTTCCAAAGGTAGAAGAGATAAGAGAAGAGCAAACTGGAAAATGAGTGCTCCTACATTGGTAAAGTGCAGCAAATGCGGCGCTCTTATGATGCCTCACAGAGTTTGTAAGGCTTGCGGTTCTTATAACAAGAAGCAGGTTGTCAGTGTTGATTAATAATGTGAATAAATGAAAATACGGGCTTTTCCTTAACGGGAAGAGCCTTTTTCATATTCTTTCATGAAAATAACTTGATTTTTATATAGCTGTTTAGTATAGTAGAGAAAGATATTTAGAATAAGAAGCGGAAGGATACAATGCGATGGCAGAAATGGTTAATGTGGCAGTGGATGCCATGGGCGGTGACAATGCTCCCATGGAAATCGTAAAAGGTGCAGTAGAAGCCATTAATGAAGATAAGCGCGTGAAGGTTTTTCTGGTGGGGCGCGAACCTGCAATTTATGAGGAATTAAAGAAATATGAGTATGACCCATCACAAGTTGAGATTGTCCATGCGGAAGAAGTCATTGAGATGTCTGAGCCGCCGGTAATGGCTATTCGTAAAAAGAAGGATTCTTCTATTGTTAAGTCCATGTATATGGTAAAGGACGGAACCTGCGACGCGCTGGTGTCGGCGGGAAGTACCGGAGCTGTTTTAGTAGGAGGACAGGTCATTGTAGGGAGAATCAAGGGCGTGGAGAGACCTCCTCTGGCACCGTTGATTCCTACGACGAATGGCGTCAGCCTTCTGATTGACTGCGGCGCCAATGTGGACGCGAGACCTTCTCATCTGGTGCAGTTTGCAAAAATGGGAAGTGTGTACATGGAAAGCGTTATGGGTGTTAAGAACCCGAGAGTCGGTATCGTCAATATCGGCGCCGAGGAGGAGAAGGGCAACGCACTGGTAAAGGAGACCTTTCCTCTTTTGAAGAACTGTCCTGAGATTCATTTTATAGGCAGTGTGGAAGCGAGAGATATTCCTGCAGGTGTGGCAGATGTTATCGTATGCGAGGCATTTGTCGGCAACGTTATTTTAAAGATGTATGAGGGTGTAGGTGCAAGCCTGATTAAGAAGGTAAAAGAGGGCATGATGACTTCCCTTCGCAGTAAAATCGGCGCTTTGCTTGTAAAACCGGCATTGAAAACAACATTGAAATCTTTTGATACAGAGCAATACGGCGGCGCGCCGCTGCTTGGCTTAAACGGTCTGGTGGTTAAGACCCATGGGAGCAGTAAAGCCATTGAGATTAAGAATTCTATCCTTCAGTGCATAGCATTTAAGGAACAGAAGATAAATGAGAAAATCAAAGAAAAAATCATATTAGAAGATTAAGTAAGAAAGAGGGAACAGACATGGAATTTGAAAAATTAAAAAAAGTGGTCGCAGAAGTATTGAATGTTGACCCTGACGAGATTACAATGGAAACCACTTTTGTGGATGACCTTGGAGCTGACTCCTTAGATGTGTTTCAGATTATTATGGGAATTGAAGAAGAATTTGATATCGAGATTCCCGCTGAGAAAGCAGAAAAGATTTCTACTGTTGAGGAAGCTGTTGAACTAATCAAAGGTGCTGTGAACTAAATCCTGATTGCTTAAAGTATTCCTGAATCTTTTCGTTCAGGAATACTTGTTTTATGTGGGTAGTTTATAATAGAAAGGAAAATGCCATGTTGGAAGGATACACCTTAGACGCATTGGAAGAGAGAATCGGATATCGTTTTCAGAATGCGTCACTGCTGAAGCAGGCTTTAACGCACAGTTCTTTTACCAACGAGCAGAAAATCAATAAGGCAAAAAACTACGAGCGTCTGGAATTTCTGGGAGATGCGGTGCTTGAGCTGGTTTCCAGTGAGTTTTTGTTCAAGGAAAACCCTGACATGCCGGAGGGGGAGCTTACCAAAATGCGTGCTTCCATGGTGTGTGAACCCTCTCTTGCATTCTGCGCAAGGGATTTGGAGCTTGGACAGTTTATGCGGCTGGGAAAGGGCGAAGAAAACACCGGAGGCAGAAAACGGGACAGCATTACATCCGATGCCATGGAGGCTGTCATCGGCGCAATCTATCTGGACGGCGGCATGGAACCGGCGAAGGAGTTTATCTATCGGTTTATTTTGTCGGACTTAGAGGACAAGGTGCTTTTTTATGACAGCAAAAGCAATTTGCAGGAATTGATTCAGGGGACGTTAAAAAAGGATTTCCATTATGAGCTTCTTGAGGAGAGCGGACCGGAGCATGACAAGACCTTTGTGGTCGAAGTGGTCATGGGACGGGAAAGTCTCGGAAGAGGTTTGGGCAGAACAAAGAAGGCAGCGGAGCAACAGGCGGCTTATCAGGCGCTTCTGCTGTTGAGGGATAAGGGATATGTATTTAAAAAGTATTGAAATACACGGCTTTAAATCGTTTGCAAATAAAATAGTGTTTCAGTTTCACAACGGTATCACAGGTATTGTAGGACCGAACGGAAGTGGGAAGAGCAATGTTGCAGATGCAGTGCGCTGGGTGCTTGGAGAACAGAGAATCAAGCAGCTGCGCGGCGCCAGTATGCAGGATGTCATTTTCTCGGGAACAGAGACAAGAAAACCGTTAAGCTATGCGTATGTAGCTATTACGCTGGATAACGCAGACCATCAGCTTGCGATTGACTATGATGAGGTGACGGTTGCCAGAAGAATCTACCGCTCCGGAGAAAGTGAATATCTGATTAACGGTACACCGTGCAGACTGAAGGATGTCAATGAGCTTTTTTATGATACCGGTATCGGTAAGGAGGGCTATTCCATTATCGGTCAGGGTCAGATTGACAAAATCTTAAGCGGCAAGCCGGAGGAGCGCAGAGAGCTGTTTGACGAGGCGGCGGGTATTGTAAAATTCAAACGCCGTAAGGCGGCAGCCCAGACAAAGCTGGAAAATGAGAAGCAGAATCTGGTGCGTGTGACGGATATTCTGTCCGAGCTGGAAAAGCAGATTGGACCGCTTGAGAAGCAGTCCGAGGTGGCAAAGGTTTACCTGAAAAAAAAGGAAGAACTGAAAACATTGGATGTCAATGTGTTTTTGCTTGAGAACAACCGTATTAAGGAGCAACTGCTTGGGGTGGAAGAAAAATACGGGATTGCAAGCGGTGAATTAAAGGATACCTCAGAGAAATATGAGGGCATCAAGGAAGAATATGAGCGCATTCAGGAGGAAATCGAGAGTCTGGATGCGGCGATAGATCAGGCGAGAAGCACCCTCGCGGATACCGGTCTGATGCGCGGTAAATTAGAGGGTGAAATCAATGTCTTAAAGGAGCAGATTAACTCCGCGAAGGGCAGTGAAAATCACTTAAATAACCGCCGTAACTCCTTACAGGAGGAGATTGCAGCCAGGAATCAGGAAAAGAAGGGCATTCTTGGGGAAAAAGACGAAATTGACGAAAAAGTTAAGGAGATTACCGATACCGCTAATGAAGTAAGAGCCAATCTGGAAGCGATTCAGGAAAAGATTGCAGAGTTAAACAGCAATATTGAGGCTGGCAAGAATACGATTATCGGTGAGTTGAACCAGCGTGCCACCATCAAGTCCAAAATGGGACGTTTTGACACTATGATGGAGCAGATTAATATCCGTAAGGCGGAGTTAAATTCCCGTCTGCTTCGCGCAAAGTCTGATGAGGCGGCAAGAGAAGAGACCATAAAGAAGCTGGAGGATACCTTTGCAGAGGTAACGGAAGAGCTGCGTGTGATGAATGAAAAACAGGCGGCTTGCGAACTTGAACTTGGCGAAATCAGAGAACGCCTGACTGCTAAGGATGCAAAGCTTCGTGAGACTCAAGGGGCATACCATCAGGAGAAATCCAGGCTGGAAGCGTTGAGCAATCTGACGGAGCGTTATGAGGGCTACGGCGGCAGTGTCAAGAAGGTGATGGAGCGCAAGGACGATGTAAAAGGTATCATCGGTGTTGTAGCTGATATTATCAAGGTTGATAAGAAATACGAGACGGCAATCGAGACGGCGCTGGGCGGCAACATTCAGAATATCGTAACCGATAATGAAGAGACTGCCAAGAAGATGATTCAGTACTTAAAGGAGAAGCGTCTGGGACGTGCAACCTTCCTGCCCCTTACCAGCATTACCAATCCCCAGGAGTTTAAGAATCCCGATTCCCTGAAGGAAAAAGGCGTTATCGGCATGGCGGATGAGCTGGTACATATTGAAGAGAAATACCGCAATGTGGCGAAGGCGATGCTGGGTCGTATTGTGGTGGTAGACAATGTGGACAATGCTGTAAAGATTGCCAGAAAGTACGATTATGGTATCCGTATGGTTACGCTGGAGGGAGAATTGTTGGTGCCCGGCGGCGCCATCAGTGGTGGTGCTTTTAAAAATAACAGTAATCTTCTTGGACGGAGAAGAGAGATAGAAGAGCTGGAAAAGAAGGTTCAGAAGCTTCTTGCCACCATTGATAACATTAACAAAGAAATTGAAGATACCAAGTCCAAACGTAATAAGCTGCGTATGGATTTGGAGGCTTTAAAGGCGGATATCCAGCGCAAATCCATTGAACAGAATACGGCGAGACTGAATATCAGTCAGGCAAGAGAACGTATGGAAGAGGAAGTGGAGGGCGTTCAGTCTCTTAGAGCGGAAGAAAAGGAGATGGAAGCCCGGATTTCAGAGATAAAGAACGGAAAAGAGTCCATCCAGAAGGAACTTTCAGACAGCGAGATGCTGGAAAAGAATACACAGGAACAGATTTTGTCATTCCAGCAGGAACTGGAACAACAGCGAAAGCTGGAGACGGAGGCTGCCGGAAAAGTGTCCGAGTGGGATTTGAAGGTGGAAAAGATGCTACAGACCCAGACCTTCAAGCAGGCAAACGTAGACCGAATTAATGGTGAACTTGCCCGTTCCCAGGCAGAACTGGATGAGATTCTGGAAGCGCTGAACCTGAATGAAGAGGAAGTGGAGCGCAAGCAGCAAAGTATTCTGGAAATTGAAAAGACCATTGCTGCATCCCATGATGCGCAGAATGAATCTGAGAATAAGCTGAAAGAAGATATTGCCCGCAAGGAAGAACTCAGTGCCAAGCAGAAGAACTTCTTTACACGGAGGGAAGAGCTTTCCGAGCGTATGGCGGCATTGGACAAGGAGGTTTACCGTCTGAATGCCCAGAAGGAAAAACTGGAGGATGCCATCGAATCCCAGATTAATTATATGTGGGATGAATATGAAATTACCTTAAGTGATGCGGCAAGTCTTAGAAACGAAGAAATGACAGACCTGTCGGCAATGAAGAAGGAGATTTCTTCGTTAAAGGAACAGATTAAGAAGCTGGGTGATGTCAATGTCAATGCCATTGAGGATTATAAAAACTTAATGGAGCGGTTTACCTTTATGAAGACCCAGCATGATGATTTGGTTGAGGCTGAGAAAACACTGGAAGGCATTATTGAGGAACTGGATACCGCCATGAGAAAACAGTTTACCGAGAAATTTGGCGAAATTAACCGGGAATTTGATAAAGTCTTCAAGGAATTGTTTGGCGGCGGAAAGGGTACACTTGAGCTGATGGAGGACGAGGATATTCTGGAAGCGGGAATCCGAATCATTGCGCAGCCCCCCGGAAAGAAGCTGCAAAATATGATGCAGCTGTCCGGTGGAGAAAAAGCATTGTCGGCGATTTCCCTGTTGTTTGCGATTCAGAATCTGAAACCCTCACCGTTTTGTCTGCTGGATGAGATTGAGGCGGCGCTGGATGATTCCAACGTGGGACGTTTTGCAAAATATCTGCATAAGCTGACAAAGAATACCCAGTTTATTGTGATTACTCACAGACGGGGGACCATGGAGCAGGTGGACAGACTTTACGGCATCACGATGCAGGAGAAGGGAGTATCTACATTGGTAAGCGTAAATCTGATTGATAAGGATTTGACAGATTAAACGGAAAGGAAGCTGGGTGATGAGTGAAGAAAAGAAAGGTTTTTTTTCCCGGTTAAAAGCGGGACTTACGAAGACCAGAGATAATATTGTGAGGGGAATTGATTCTGTTTTCAGCGGTTTTTCGGCGATTGATGACGATTTTTATGAGGAACTGGAAGAAATTCTGATTATGGGAGATATGGGCGTTAATGCAACTACAGCGATTATAGAGCGTCTGAAGAAAGAGGTCAGGGAGCGTCACATCAAAGAACCCATGGAGTGCAAACAGTTTCTGATTGATAGCATCAAGGAACAGATGCGGGTGGATGAGACTGCCTATGATTTTGAGAGGAAACAGTCCGTCATCATGGTTATCGGCGTGAACGGTGTGGGCAAGACTACCTCCGTGGGAAAGCTTGCAGGAAAATTAAAAGATAATGGCAGGAAAGTTCTGATTGCAGCGGCAGATACCTTCCGCGCGGCGGCGGGGGATCAACTTGCAGAGTGGGCGCGACGGGCGGATGTTCCCATGGTAGGCGGCAGCGAGGGCGCGGACCCTGCCAGCGTGGTATTTGACGCAGTAAATGCGGCAAAGGCGCGGGGAGTGGATGTTCTTTTGATTGATACCGCCGGAAGGCTTCATAATAAAAAAAATCTGATGGAAGAGCTGCGCAAGATGAATCGCATTATTGACAGGGAGTTTCCCGATGCCCACAGAGAAAATCTGATTGTACTGGACGGAACCACAGGACAGAATGCACTGGTGCAGGCGAGAGAGTTCGGTGAGGTGGCGGAGCTTACCGGTATTATTTTAACCAAGATGGACGGAACCGCCAAGGGCGGTATTGCGGTGGCAATTCAGTCGGAGCTTCAGGTTCCGGTAAAATATATTGGTGTGGGCGAGACCATCGAAGATTTACAGAAGTTTGATTCGGATGAATTTGTGAATGCGTTATTTGAAATAGAAAGAGGGAATGAAAATGGCAGAGCAGATGCTGACGCTGGAGAAATTTGAAGAAGCCAGCGAAATTGTAAAAAAAGTAACATCTGAGACAAAATTAGTTTACAGTGATTACTTCAGTGAGCAGACGGGCAACAGAGTGTATCTGAAACCGGAGAACATGCAGTTTACCGGAGCTTATAAGGTGCGGGGCGCTTATTACAAAATGAGTACTCTGACAGACGAGGAACGCGCTAAGGGTCTGATTACCGCATCCGCCGGAAATCATGCACAGGGTGTCGCTTATGCGGCGAAATGCTATGGAGCGAAGGCAACCATTGTAATGCCCACCACGACACCTTTGATGAAGGTGAACCGTACCAAGAGCTATGGCGCAGAGGTTGTACTGTGCGGTGATGTGTACGATGAGGCATGTGCCAAGGCATATGAGCTGGCAGAGGAGCATGGATATACCTTTATTCATCCCTTTGATGATTTGACAGTGGCTACCGGACAGGGAACCATTGCGATGGAGATTATAAAAGAACTGCCTTTGGTGGATTATATTCTGGTACCCATTGGGGGCGGCGGACTCGCAACGGGTGTATCCGCGTTGGCAAAAATGTTGAATCCGAAGATAAAAGTCATCGGTGTGGAGCCGGCAGGGGCAAATTGTATGCAGGTATCCCTGAAGGAGGGAAAGGTTACGACGCTTCCTGCGGTAAATACCATTGCAGACGGTACGGCAGTGAAGACGCCCGGTTCCAAGCTGTTTCCCTACATACAGAAAAATATTGATGATATCATTACGGTAGGGGATGAGGAGCTTGTTGTGGCATTCCTCGATATGGTTGAAAACCACAAGATGGTCGTTGAGAATTCCGGTCTTTTGTCTGTAGCGGCATTGAAGCATCTGAACGTCAAGGCTAAGAGAGTGGTATCCATTTTAAGCGGCGGAAATATGGATGTGATTACCATGTCCTCCGTGGTACAGCAGGGTTTGATTTTCCGGGACAGAATTTTTACGGTATCCGTGCTGCTTCCCGATAAGCCGGGTGAACTGTACAGAGTGTCAGGCATTATTGCAGATGTAAGCGGTAATGTTATCAAGCTGGAGCACAATCAGTTTGTATCCATCAACCGTAATGCGGCTGTGGAGCTCCGCATTACATTGGAGGCATTCGGTACGGAACATAAGCAGAAGATTATTGACGCTTTGGAAAGGGAAGGTTACAAACCGAAGGTGGTCAGGACAAATATATAAGAGACATGTATTATCACTGATAAAATCCGCATATTTTTTATGCGGATTTTGTTGACTATGCAGAATGGAAACAGGATATAATGATTAATACCAAAAGCAGAATGAGGGAAAATTATGACAATGAAAACGGAAAAGGAACTGGAAATACAGGCTATGCAAAAAAAGACGCCGGCACAGAAAATAAAAGATTATGTTGTGATAACGGTATCTTCCGTCATTTATGCGGCTGGAATCAGTTTGTTTTTAGATCCCAATTCACTGGCGCCGGGCGGAGTGACAGGTATCGCAATTATTTTAAACCGTATTACGGGGGTGGGAACCGGAACATGGATATTGGGGTTGAATATTCCGATTTTGATTCTGGGAGCATGGAAATTCGGCGGAAAATTTATTTTATCTACCATATATTGCATTGTATTGGCTTCGACTGCCACCAATTTATTAACGCCTATCGGTGCAGTGACAAAGGATCCGCTTCTTGCGGCAATGGCAGGCGCGTCTCTGATGGCAATATCTATGGGATGGGTTTTTAAGGCGGGAGCAACGACGGGGGGGATGGATATCGTTGTTAAAGTGCTTCGTCTGAAGGTTCCTCATTTAAAAACGAGTTCTTTATATCTGCTGATGGATGCTGTTGTTGTAACGGCATCGGCTTTCTTGTTCCGAAACATAGACCGTGCGCTGTATGCGGGATTAGTAGTCATAGTTACTTCTGTCCTGCTGGATGTAGTGCTGTACGGGCGGGACGGTGCAAAACTGATTTTCATTATCAGCGATCATTCCGAAGCGATTACCAGAAGGCTTTTGGAGGAGTTGGATATCGGTGTCACACATGTGCAGGGAGAAGGGGCATTTAGCGGCAGGGAGAAACATGTAATTATGTGCGTAATGAAAAAGCATTTGTCTCCGAAGGCAGAGGAAATCGTAAAGGAAGAAGACCCTCTTGCATTTATGATTGTCACCAGTGCAACGGAAATTTATGGGGAAGGGTATAAAAGTTATTTTAGTGAGAAATTATAATAAAACGAAATAACACAGAAAAAAGCTCCGAATATCGGAGCTTTTTTCTATCTAAACTTACATTGAATAGTTTATCACAATAGAAAATAAAAGTCTAGCAAAAAATGCAGAACTTGCTATACTTGTTAATACAGCAGATACATAGTAAATATTATCAGAATTGACAGCTTGTGTGAGAGGGGGAAGTGAGTAATGCAAACGGAAACACAACGGGAGCAGAAGCATTTTGAGGAATGTCTTGCGCTGATACAACAAAATATTTCTTTCTATGAAGCGGAATATGAGGCGAGACATCGTGAGACGGCTGCTTTATTAAAGGCTGTGAAAAGCGGGGCGCCGGAGCTTTACGAGCGGGCAATGACCAGTGCCAGTTTAGAAGAACATGCGGAAAATCAGCTTCGCAAAAACCGTGGGGCATTGAAACAGCCTTATTTCGGACGCATTGACTATCTGGAGTATGCCAATGAGAAGGAGTTTCAAATTTGCATTGGCAAGAAAGGTATCTTCCGAAATCAGACTGATGTGGTGATTGCCGACTGGCGTGCGCCGATTTCCAGTGTATATTATGAAAACGAACTGGGGAAAGGCGAGTATTATCTGCCCGATGGAAGCAGCGCAGGCATTGATTTACATTTGAAACGAACCTATGATGTGCAGAATGGAGAGCTAAAGGGTTATTACGACAGTGATGTGGCGGCGGGCGACCAGCTTTTGATTCAGTACCTTTCCCAGAATAAAGAGGCGGTGCTGGGTGATATCATTGCAACGATTCAGAAGGAGCAGAATGAAATTATCCGGGAATCTCCCTTTGCCAATATTCTGGTGCAGGGTGTGGCGGGAAGCGGTAAGACCACCGTGGCGATGCACCGCATTTCCTATATTCTGTATAATTATAAGGACCGTTTTATGTCCAATGAGTTTTGTATTATCGGCGGAAATGATTTGCTGCTGCAGTACATTACCAGCGGTCTGCCGGAGCTGGATGTGCCGGATATCAAGCAGAAGCGTATGGACGTGATGCTGACACACCTTCTGGGAAAGGAGTGGACGAAAAAATATAGTATTATAGAAGCCACTGCAGATGCAAAGGTGCGCAGTAAGATAGAATTTATGCTGGAGCTGGAAAGCTATCTTTTGCGGATGAGGGAACATTTTTACATGGGTGATCCACTTAAGGATTCCCAGCTCGGGGTACTTGTCTCTGCGGAGAGCAAGGCGCGGCTTTTTATAGAAAATCCTGAGTTCAGTATTGCAAAGCTTCTGAAAATCATGGATGAGAGGGTAAAGACCAGAATCAAATTCCTGTCACCGGAAGGCGAGAAGGATTTTTTGCAGAAAAAATACAGGCAGTATAAGGATTTTTATAAGAATCAGACACCCAAAGAAAGTATTTATGATATTTATAACGCCTTTCTTAGGGAATATGAGAGGAAGCATCCCGGTACCATTGATTTAGCAGAACATGCGGAACATGCTGCCAGGAATCAATATGATGTATACGATGTGGCGGCATTGCTTGTGGTACAGTACCGGGTTTCCCGAAAAAAGGAGGACGAGGAATTTGGGCAGATTTTTATTGACGAGGCACAGGATTATGGAATTACACCCTATTATGCCCTGCGAAGAGTGCTGCCGAAATGCTACTTTACGATTATGGGGGATGTATCCCAGAACATTAATTATGAAACCGGTATGAATGACTGGGATGAGATGATAAAGTGGGTTGTAAACGGCGAAAAGGATGTGTTCCGGCTGCTTTCCAAGAGTTACCGGAATACCATAGAAATATCGGAATTTGCAGGCAGAATTTTGGAGAAAGCTTCTTTTGGCAGAAACAAAATTGACCCTGTGATCCGTCACGGCTTGCCGGTACAGATAAGTGAACCTCTGTCGGAGAAAGAAATGTACGACAGAGCAGCAGAGATTATTGCCGGGGCGAAGGAGAAGGGGTATCAGAGCATTGCCGTTATCTGCAAGAATGAGCAGGAGAGTGGGTGGGTGAAAAAGTGGCTGGAGGATGTGACGGTACTTCCTATCCAATTGACAAAGGGATTGGAATTCGATGTGGTGATTCTGTGGAATCCTGATTTGGAAGCTGCTTTTTCTAAGCAGTGGAGTGCGAAGCTGTGGTATGTGGCGGTGACGAGGGCGCTGCATGAGCTGTATCTGTTATATCAGAAATAAATTATTTTAAAGAAGAAAAAAATTCCAACAAAAAATTATGGCGGTGTAAAGAGAAAATACTTGACACCGCCACTAAACTATAGTATGATACCCAAGGTGATAGAGGCATGGAAAAGATTTTTGAACAGGCTCTGTTGTATGATTTTTACGGTGAACTCCTGACTGAGCATCAGCGAAATATCTACGAGGATGCGGTTTTTCATGATATGTCCCTCGGTGAGATTGCAGAGGAGAAGGGAATCAGCAGACAGGGAGTGCACGATTTGATAAAGCGCTGTGATAAGATATTGCAGGACTATGAGAGCAAGCTTCATCTGGTAGAGCGGTTTGAGAAAGCCAAGGCAAAAATCGGTGAGATTGTTGCACTGACCCAGTGTGAAGAAACAGCGGATGGCAAGGCTGTTGATAATGCTGTTGTTATCAGAAAGATTGAGACAGAGGAAACAGAGACGCAATATGCTGAGCGGATGAAGAAAATATGCGAGCTTTCACAGGAATTAATGAAGGAATGGTAGAGGAGTAGCCGATGGCATTTGAGAGTTTGACGGACAAACTACAGAATGTATTTAAGAATCTGAGAAGCAAAGGGCGTCTGACCGAGGAGGATGTCAAGACTGCTTTAAAGGAAGTCAAAATGGCTCTTCTGGAAGCCGATGTAAACTTCAAGGTGGTAAAGCAGTTTATCAAGGCGGTAGAGGAGCGGGCAATCGGACAGGATGTGATGAACGGTCTGAATCCCGGACAGATGGTTATCAAAATCGTAAACGAAGAAATGATAGCCCTGATGGGAAGCGAGACGACTGAAATCCAGATGCAGCCCGGCAAAGCAATCACGGTTATCATGATGGCGGGCTTGCAGGGTGCAGGTAAAACCACTGCAACAGCGAAGATTGCCGGAAAGCTGAAATTAAAGGGTAAGAAATCCTTACTGGTAGCCTGCGATATTTACAGACCCGCGGCTATCGAGCAGTTACAGATAAACGGTAAGAAGCAGGAAGTGGATGTATTTACGATGGGTACGGACCACAAGCCTGTGGAGATTGCCAGGGAAGCAATTCAGTTTGCGGAGAAAAACGGACATAATGTGGTGATTCTGGATACCGCAGGTCGTCTTCATGTGGATGAGGACATGATGCGGGAGCTTCAGGAGATTAAGGAACAAATTTCCGTACATCAGACGCTTTTGGTTGTGGACGCCATGACCGGTCAGGATGCCGTAAATGTAGCAAAGCAGTTTGACGAGCAGATTGGCATTGACGGTGTTATCCTGTCCAAGATGGACGGTGATACCAGAGGCGGTGCGGCGCTTTCCATTAAGGCTGTCACCGGAAAGCCGATTTTGTATGTAGGTATGGGTGAAAAGCTGTCCGATATGGAGCAGTTTTATCCGGACCGTATGGCAAGCAGAATTCTGGGAATGGGCGATGTCCTTTCCCTGATTGACAAAGCGCAGGCAAGCATCGATATCGACGAGGAAAAAGGTCGTGAGATGGCAGGGCGCATGAAGAAAGGGAAATTCGACTTTGAGGATTACCTGGAAAGCATGAAGCAGATGCGTAATATGGGTGGTTTGTCCAGTATCTTAAGCATGCTGCCCGGTATGGGTATCAAGGCAGGAGATTTGGAGTCCATGATAGATGAAAAGCAGTTGAAGCATATGGAGGCAATCGTTCTTTCCATGACAATCGAGGAACGCAGGAATCCAAAGCTGCTGAATCCCAAGAGAAAACACCGTATCGCCAGGGGCGCGGGTGTGGATATTGCAGTAGTCAACCGTTTTATCAAGCAGTTTGAGCAAAGTCAGAAGATGATGAAGCAGTTTGGCGGTGGCGGCAAAAAGAGACGCGGTATGATGGGAGGCTTCCCCGGCATGGGTGGCGGCAGATTTCCTTTTTAGGAACTGCATAACACAAGTAGATATGAACTTTACCTGATTATACAGAAGAGTTCTTATCATATAAATATCAATTCATTTTATTTTATGGAGGAAAAAGAAATGGCAGTTAAAATCAGATTAAGAAGAATGGGACAGAAGAAGGCTCCTTTTTATAGAATCATTGTAGCTGATTCCCGTTCTCCCAGAGATGGCAGATTTATCGAGGAGATTGGTACCTATGATCCGAATACGGATCCCAGCACCTTCAAAATTAACGAGGAACTGGCTAAGAAATGGCTGGCTAACGGCGCGCAGCCTACCGAGCAGGTGGCAAAGCTTTTCAAGGTTGCAGGTATCGAGAAATAATAATCTAATCTTTGGAGGTGGATTATGAAGGAATTAGTAGAAATAGTTGCAAAAGCACTTGTTGATTATCCGGATGAAGTAGTTGTGACTGAGAAGACGGAGGGTAAGAATACCGTCATTGAACTTCATGTAGCTGCGTCCGATATGGGAAAAGTAATCGGAAAACAGGGAAGAATTGCGAAGGCAATCCGTTCCGTGGTAAAGGCAGCATCATCCAAAGACAACAGAAGAGTTGATGTAGAAATTATCTAGACTTGAGCGGAGAAACATGCTGCGCGTGTTTCTCCGTTTGTCTGTAAAAGGAGATATTTCATGGAAGAAATTTTGCAGGTGGGTATTATCACCTCCACACATGGAATACGTGGTGAGGTTAAGGTGTATCCCACCACGGATGACGTGAAAAGATTTAAGCGTCTGAAAGACGTGATACTGGATACGGGAAAAGAACAATTGACCTTGGAAATTGAATCAGTCAAATTCTTTAAGCAGTTTGTGATTTTGAAATTTAAAGGTATTGATAATATAAATGAAGTAGAAAAATACAGGCAGAAGAGTCTGTATGTCACCAGAAAAAATGCAGTCAGATTAAGCCGTGACGAATATTTTATTGCGGATTTAATGGGACTTAAGGTAATTGATGAAGCAGAGACGGAAATCGGAACCCTCAGAGATGTGTTGGAGACAGGCGCTAATGACGTCTACATCATTGATATGAATGATGGAAGAGAACTGCTTCTGCCCGCCATTAAGCAGTGTGTGCTGAAAGTGGATGTGGAGAACGGTTTTATTCAGATTCATATTATGGATGGATTATTAGACTAGTTCCAGGTGTTACTTATTTGGAATAAAGAGGCTGGGGAACAGAATGTTTGAGGAGGTTGAGAGGTAATTTTGAAAAAGGTAGCATTTCTATGTGTCCATAATTCCTGCCGAAGTCAGATTGCAGAGGCATTGGGAAAACATTTTGCTTCTGATGTGTTTGAAAGTTATTCTGCAGGAACAGAGAGAAAACCTCAAATCAATCAGGATGCTGTCCGTATTATGAAACAATTATATGGCATTGATATGGAGCGGACACAGTATTCAAAGTTGATTTCTGATATACCGGACCCGGATATTGCAATTTCTATGGGCTGTGATGTAGGATGTCCATTTATCGGCAGAGTATTTGATGATAATTGGAGGTTGGAGGATCCGACTGGTAAATCTGATGAACAATTTGTAAAAACAATTAAAGAAATTGAAACACATATTTTACAACTAAAGAAAGAATTGGCGTAATGCTGCAGTAAAATTTAAAAGCAGGTACGATAACTATGAAATTTCACATTTTAACTCTTTTCCCTGACATGGTTTTACAGGGACTAAGCACCAGCATTATCGGACGTGCGGCAGAGAAAAAGCTTATCGAAATAAATGCCGTGAATATCAGAGATTATACATTGGACAAGCATGGAAAGGTAGACGACTATCCCTATGGAGGCGGTGCGGGAATGCTGATGCAGGCACAGCCCGTTTTTGATGCGCACAAGGCGGTGACAGAGGGCAGGAAAGTGCGCACCATATATCTGACACCCCAGGGACAGACCTTCCATCAGAAAATGGCGATGGATTTTGCGCAGGAGAAGGAGCTTGTTTTCCTCTGCGGACATTATGAGGGGATTGACGAGCGGGTGCTGGAGGAAGTGGTTACGGATTCTGTATCTATCGGAGACTTTGTATTGACGGGTGGAGAACTTCCCGCTATGGTTATGATTGATGCCATAGCAAGACTTGTTCCGGGAGTGCTAAACAACGATGTTTCCGCGGAGACGGAAAGCTTTCATAATGATTTGCTGGAATATCCACAGTTTTCAAGACCGGAGGAGTGGCATGGAAAAAAGGTTCCCGCTGTGCTTTTATCAGGCAATCACCGGGCAATCACTGACTGGCGATTGGAGCGGTCCAGAGAGCGCACGAAGGAAAGACGCCCCGATTTGTATCAGAGATATTTGCAGAAAGAACAGACCATTAAGCGTTTGTCCAGGAAAAAGCGGAACCATATTCATCTAATGGAAAGCTTATCCCGCGGAAAGGGCGAAATACTGTATTCCGAGGGGGAAAATGTTCTGATTTATGACCGCTTCTGCAAAATCTGTATGCTGACGGCGGAATGCCGGGAAATAGGAGAAAAACTGCTTGATTCGATTCCGCAGGAGACAGAATTTCTTGTGATTTCTCAGGAATGTATGGTTCCTGTGGTCTGTGAGCGGTTGGGATTTCGGATTTGTGATGAGTGTTATCTGGCATGTTATACCGGAAAAGAAGCGCTTCCTGTAAGATATAAGGATATCCGTATACTGGAAATGGATAGTTTGTCCTATGTTATGGAGCATTATCGGGAGAGTAAGGAATATATCAGAAAACACATTCTCGCAAAAGCGCTGTACGGCGCCTATGTTGACGATACATTGGTTGGCTTTGCGGGACTTCATGAGGACGGCAGCACCGGCTTCCTCTATGTGGAAGAGAAATACCGCAGAAAAGGTATAGGGGAGTCTTTGGAGGCATACTGTATCAATCGCCAGCGGGAGAAGGGATACACACCCTATGGCTATGTTGTGAAAGATAATGAAGCATCCATCAAACTTCAGGAACGAATGGGGTTATATTTATCACAGAGTACGATTTGGTGGCTCGGAAAGAAATGAGGGGAATGCGCCGCAGAAATTGTAACAGTTCAGCCATAAGCTGTACAAGAAGTTAAAATTAATGCTTGCATTGCCCTGCATTCTATGTTAAAATCTGAATGTTGTGAAAACGAGATGGTCCTCTGTTACAAACGGATAAATCCGTTGGTGTATTAAGAACATCCATTTTATGAAGGAGGCTCACTATGAGTAATTATGACATTATCAAAGAAATCGAAGCAGAACAGTTAAAAGCAAGTGTTGATGAATTCAAGGTTGGTGATACCGTCAGGGTATACGGTAAAATCAAGGAAGGTAACCGTGAAAGAATTCAGGTGTTTGAAGGCGTTGTATTAAAGAGACAGGGCGGAAGCAACAGGGAGACTTTCACTGTCAGAAAAACCTCCAACGGTATCGGCGTGGAGAAAACCTGGCCTTTACATTCTCCTAACGTAGAGAAAATTGAAGTAGTCAGAAGAGGTAAAGTAAGACGTGCGAAACTGAACTACTTAAGAAATCGTGTTGGTAAGAAGGCAAAGGTTAAAGAGTTAGTAAAATAATTCTGAATATTGTTTAACGATGAATGAAAAGGACAATTACCTGTGTAGTTGTCCTTTTCTATTTTGGATAGTTGTGGTATAATGATTCTGCATTAGCAGAATGTACGATGGCATATGCCATCGTACCGCTGCTTGCGAGGCGGATATTTTTAACGGTAAGGATAACTGTATGGCAAGAAATAAAGGACTTAGTTTTTACAGAAGAAGAAAGAGAATAAGCTCTGCCATTGCAAAAGAGGTATTTAGCTGGATATTTGGAATTGCTGTTGCAATTTTTCTTGCATGTGTTGCAAACTTTTTTTTGGGAATGACCACCAATGTAGTGGGTGTATCCATGGAAAATACGTTGTATAATGGACAGAAGATTTTTATTAACCGATTTCTCTATATTTTATCCACGCCCAAAGAGGGGGATGTAGTTGTTTTTTTGCCAAACGGTAACGAAAATGCACATTATTATGTAAAGCGTGTCGTCGGAGTGCCCGGAGACAGCATCAGGATTACAGACGGCGTTCTGTATGTGAATGGCATGGAAAGCCAATGGATTACCGAGAAAATACTGGAAGCCGGTATTGCGGAGAATGAATTTACACTGGCAAGCGGAGAATATTTCTGTATTGGGGATAATCCGAACAACAGCGAGGACAGCCGTTCTGCCAATGTGGGACCTGTAAAGGAAGAAAATATTATAGGAAAGGCATGGTTCCATATGTCCTGCGAGAATGATGGAATCGGCTTTATCAAATAAAGGAAGCTGCAGGATGGAAGAAGAGAGGGTGTTATGAATTATCAATGGTATCCCGGTCATATGACAAAAGCGAAGCGTATGATGCAGGAGAATATAAAGCTGATAGATTTGATTATTGAGCTTGTGGATGCTCGAATTCCTATAAGCAGCCGCAATCCCGATATCGATGAGCTGGGAAAGAATAAATCCAGAATTGTGCTGCTGAATAAATCGGATTTGGCGGATCCTGCCTTAAATAAGCAGTGGGTGAATTATTTTCAGGAACAGGGCGCACACGTGCTGGAAATAAATTCCAAGACGGGAGCCGGAATAAAATCCATACAGGGTATGGTGCAGGAAGCGTGTAGGGAGAAGATTGAGAGAGACCGCAAGAGAGGGATTGTAAATCGTCCGGTAAGAGCTATGGTTGTGGGAATTCCAAACGTTGGGAAGTCAACCTTTATCAATTCTTTCGCGGGGAAGGCGTGTACGAAAACCGGAAACAAGCCGGGCGTCACGAAGGGCAAACAGTGGATTCGTCTGAATAAAAACCTGGAGCTCTTAGATACACCGGGAATTTTGTGGCCTAAATTTGAGGATCAGGAGGTCGGAATGAAACTGGCGTTTATCGGCTCCATGAACGATGAAATTATGATTATGGATGAGCTGGCATGTGATTTGATTCATCTGCTGAGAGAACGTTATCCCAAGGCACTCACACAGCGGTATGATATAGAGCTTCAGGATAAGGATGCCGATACGCTGATGAAAATTGCGGAAAGCAGAAAATGTTATTCCAGGGGCGAAAATCTCGATTTGGAAAAGGCTGCCTCTGTTTTAGTAGACGATTTCCGCAGTGGAAAATTAGGACGCATCACACTGGAGCTGCCGTAAGAATATAGCATTGTGCAGAAAAGAGGATAAAAATGAACAAAGTTTTAAAGGAACTATTGAGTACAGGCATGTACCTGTTAGTAGTGTTATGTCTCACTTATTTATTTATAAGCTATGTGGGACAGCGGACAGAGGTAGAGGGGGCATCCATGGAGCCTACATTGTCAGAGGGAGACAACCTGATTGTAGATAAAATTTCTTACCGTTTCCGGAACCCGGAACGCTTTGATATTATCGTATTTCCTCCGTATGAAAATAAGGAGAATGTTTATTATATCAAGAGGATTATCGGTTTGCCCGGAGAGACTGTGCAGATTGATGAGAATGGCAATATCTACATAAACGGAGAAATATTAGAGGAATCCTACGGAAAGGAAATCATTGATGCGGAAAAAACCGGTATTGCTGCCGAGCCTGTTACCCTTGGTGCGGATGAGTATTTCGTATTGGGCGATAATCGTAATAACAGCCTGGACAGCCGTGACTCCGGCGTGGGAAATATTCATCGTGATGATATTGTGGGAAGAGCGTGGCTCAGAATTATGCCTTTCAGCGAGTTCGGCGTGTTAAAGCATCAGTAAGCCGGAAAAGTGGGGAAAACAATGCAAAGTACAAAAGAGATAAAGGAACTGTTTCAGGCAGCTTGTGCAGATGAGCTGCCTGAATTAATAAAAATATATCAAGAGGATGAGCGGGTTGGAATCCGTAAGCTTGCAGCATCCGCACAGAAAAAATTAGATGCGTTGGATGCGGAAAAGCAGAGAATTTACAGGCTTTCAGCATATGAGAGAAAATATGCGGATTATACTTGCATCTGTGGTATTGATGAAGTGGGAAGAGGTCCTCTGGCAGGTCCTGTGGTAGCAGGCGCAGTGATTCTTCCCAAAGATTGCGACATTCTCTATATTAATGATTCCAAGCAATTATCCGAAAAAAAGAGAGAAGAGCTGTATGACATTATCATGGACAAAGCGGTAGCCTGCGCGGTTGGTTATGCTACTCCGGAGAGAATTGATGAGATTAACATTCTGCAGGCGACCTATGAGGCGATGCGGGATGCAATCGGGAAATTAAATCCTATGCCGGATATTCTGTTAAACGATGCGGTTGTGATACCGGAGGTGCCGATCAAGCAGGTTCCCATTATCAAAGGGGACGCTAAAAGTATTTCCATCGGTGCGGCAAGCATTATTGCGAAAGTGACAAGAGACCGTTTGATGGTGGAGTATGACAAGGTGTTTCCCGAGTACGGTTTTGCCGGAAACAAAGGCTATGGCAGTGCGGCTCATATCGAAGCTTTGAAAAAATATGGTGCAACGCCGATTCACAGAAGAAGCTTTATTAAAAACTTTTTGTAGCTTAATGTGAATCTATTTGGCGAGAGTAAGAGCAACGGGGAAATTCCGGAAATTTTCAAGCCTGCTTCCTGCAGAGAGGAGAAAATTATGAAGCTGACAGAGTTCATTACAGGTGAAAAACAGATAACAGACAATGGAAAAATAGCACAAAACACTGTAAAAAGTGATGTTATCAGCCGTCAGATTCGTTCCATGGTGCCGGGGCAGACCATTCAGGGGGAAGTAGTATCCAAAAACGGAGGAGAGGTAGCGATTCGAGTGCTGGAGGATTTTATTCTGCAGGCAAGACTTGAGCAGAATATGAATCTGGAAATCGGTAAAAATATGACCTTTGAAGTAAAAAACAACGGAAGAGCATTAACGTTAAGTCCTCTTTTTACAAATGTTGCAGTGGACGCAAACGCTCTGAAAGCACTGGAGATGGCATCTCTTCCGGTGAATGATACAACGGTTTCACTGACCAAGCAGTTGATGGAGGCAGGGCTTTCCATTGACCGGAATTCTCTGCAGCAGGTGTTCCGGGAAGTAAATCTGTTTCCTCAGGCGCAGATTCCTGATATTATAAATCTGCATAAACTGCAGATGCCGGTCACGGAACCGAATCTTACTCAGATGGAAGCTTACAGGAATCAGACCCATCAGCTTATGACCGGATTAAATACTTTACTGGATTCCATTCCCGATGTATTTGCACATATGATGGAAACGGGAGATACAAACGGAGCTGCAAAGCTGTTCGGGCAGCTTGTTGCGCTGACGCAGGAGGTTCCTGCGGAGGGTGACGTTTTGGCGAATCATCAGAATGCTCCGGAGATGGCTTTGGGCAGAACCGTAAGCGGAGAAGCCGTCCTGCAGGAGATGATTTTCGGGGAAAAAGGACAGGACGGCATACAAGGCTCTCATCTGTCAGGAAATGCGGACCAGAGAGCAGTTTTGACGGATACCCCTTTGGCGGAGACTGCGCAGACAAAAAGGGCGGATAAAGGAAGCGCCGCTGTGGGTGAAGCCGCCGGTAAGTATTCTGCAATTCTGCCGCAGGAAGCACAGCCGCCGACAGGTACGGCGAATGTTTTTCGTCTGCCGGCTAATTTAAGTGAGCAGGGACTGCTTGCGCATATCAGCCGTATCTGGCAGGAGAGCGGCGGAGATAAGGAGATTTTAAAACCGTTGCTGGAGCTTGTAAAAAATCAGTGGACGATTACTCCCGGAGAGATATCCGATGACGGGAAAGTGGAGGGATTGTACCGGAGACTGGACAGACAGCTTAAGAGTCTGGCACAGATTTTTGAGGATACCGGGCAGACAGCTTCAAGCTCATACAAGGCAGTTACAAACCTTGTGCAGAATCTTGATTTTATGAATCAGATGAATCAGCTGTATACTTATGTGCAGCTTCCTTTGCGCCTGCAGCAGGGGGAAGCGCACGGCGATTTATATATTTATACCAACAAAAAGCATTTGGCGGCAAAGGATGGGCAGATAAGCGCACTTTTACATCTTGATATGGAGCATTTAGGTCCGGTGGATGTCTATGTGGCGATGACGAATGGTAATGTTAATACGAATTTTTATCTGCAAGATGATGAAATGCTGGATTTTATTATGGAGCATATCGACATCCTGACGGAACGTCTGCAGAAGCGCGGCTATCACTGCACGTTTGAAATGCAGGTGCGCGAGCAGGGTGAAAAAAAAGAAAATGTTGTTCAGAAGCTGCTGCAGCAGGAGAGTCATGTGCCTTTGGCAGAATATGCTTTTGATGTGAGGACGTAACGATGCAGAAAGACAAAGATAAAATGAAACAGGCAATCGCGCTGGAATATGACCCTTCGGATGAGGCACCGAAGGTGGTTGCCAGCGGGCGCGGATATCTTGCGGAGAGAATTATTGAGAGGGCGAAGGAAAATGATGTGCCGATTCACCGGGATGACAAACTGGCGGACACCTTATCCAGACTGGAAATCGGGGATATGATTCCGCCGGATTTGTATGAGGTTGTGGCAGAAATTCTTGTGTTTGTAGACTCAATGGATAAATTAAAGAGCAAAATAAAGAAGTCGTAGGATAAGGGTTTGAATAAACGTAAAGTAGGTGCCGGGAAAGAACAGATTGCCGCGGCATATCTGGAAGAACAGGGAATGAAAATAACGGAGCGGAATTTTCGCAGCAGACAGGGAGAAATTGATATCATTGGTTATCATGGAAAGTATCTGGTGTTCGTAGAGGTAAAATATCGCAGGGACAACAGTAAGGGAAGTGCGCTGGCGGCAGTGACTTATCAGAAACAGCGGCAAATCTGCAAGGTGGCTGATTATTACCGTTATTTGCACAAATTAGGAGGCAATGCCATGATACGATATGATGTGGTTGCTATTCAGGGAGAAGAAATTGTGTGGATTCCCAATGCGTTTCCGCATATTTATGTGAGAGGTTAGCTTTTTGGCGGATCGATTTATCAGCTTAAGAAAGTCAGGAGACAGATATGTTTCAGATGATTCGTACAGACCGCATCGACGGTCCTGTTATGAGACAGAAGAGAATACAATTTGAACATAGAGGCAGTGCGGTGGATTTGGAGTATCTTACTTTTTCTTCTTTGGAAAAAACCGGAATTGTGGAGCACCTTTTTACCACACGGACGGGAGGTGTCAGCGAGGGAAGTTATTCCACCTTGAATCTGAGCTTTACCAGAGGGGATACTCCTGCTCATGTACTGCAAAATTATGAGCGTATTGGTATGGTGCTTGGGTGTGATGTGGCGGATATGGTGGCTTCTCATCAGACCCATACGGTCAATATCCGCTGTGTAACGAGTGCCGATAGAGGAAAGGGCGTGGTACTCCCAAGGAATTATCAGGATGTGGACGGTCTGATTACCAATGAAAAAGGAATTGCGCTGGCAACATTTTATGCGGACTGTGTTCCGCTTTATTTTGTGGATAGGGAGCATAATGCAATCGGGCTGGCGCATTCGGGATGGCGGGGAACCGCAGAGCAGATGGGGGCACGTATGGTAAGGGCGATGGGAGAGCAGTTTGGGACGGAGCCCGAAAAGCTGATTGCGGCAATCGGTCCCTCCATCTGTCAGGAATGCTATGAGGTTAGCGGAGAGGTGGCGGCTGCCTTTGAAGAGATGTTACATTCCGTGAATGCCGAAGAAATCCTGAAAGAAATAAATGAAAGCGGTCGTTATGCTTATACAGACGGCGGAGAAAGGCATGTGGTGATTCCGGGCAAAAAAGAGGATAAGTATCAGCTTGACTTATGGCTTGCCAATCTGATTATCTTAAGGTACGCGGGGATTCCGCTGGCTCAGATAGAGGTGACGGACATCTGTACCTGTCACAATCCCAAGTATTTGTTTTCGCATCGGGCGAGTGGAGGAAAGAGAGGAAATCTGGCGGCGTTTCTGATGTTAAAAAATGAAGGATAAAAATTAAAGATAAATTTAAAAAAATAATAGAAAAACTTTAATAAACTTTTGGTTTAATGGGTAAGGTTAGTAAATACAAAAGCTTGAAAGGTGGGCGCTTTTATGGCAAATATATTGGTTTGTGATGATGATAAGGAAATTGTGGAGGCGATTGAGATTTATCTCAGTCAGGACGGCTATCAGATATATAAGGCGTATAACGGACAGCAGGCAATCGATCTTCTGCAGAAGGAGGAAATTCATCTGCTGATTATGGATATTATGATGCCGAAGCTTGACGGTATCAGGGCAACGCTGAAAATCAGAGAGTACAGCAGTATTCCTATTATTATGCTGTCGGCAAAATCAGAGGACACAGACAAGATTCTGGGGTTGAATATCGGTGCGGATGATTATATTACGAAGCCCTTTAATCCGTTGGAACTGGCAGCCCGTGTAAAATCCAATCTGCGCAGATATACTTCACTGGGAAGTCTGAATCAGGGGAATAAATCCTTGTATCAGGTGGGCGGTCTGGTAATTAATGATGATACGAAGCAGGTAACGGTGGATGATGAGCCTGTGAAGCTTACGCCCATTGAATATAATATTCTGCTTTTGCTTGTAAAGAATCAGGGAATGGTATTTTCCATTAACCAGATTTATGAAAGAATTTGGAACGAGGATGCTATCGGTGCGGATAATACGGTAGCAGTCCATATCAGACATATCCGGGAAAAAATTGAGATTAATCCCAAGGAACCGCGCTACTTAAAAGTGGTGTGGGGAGTAGGCTATAAGATTGACAGACAGGATTAACGGAAAGGTTGTCTATGAAAAAACCAACGGCAAAACGAATGGGAATCGGGCTGGCGCAGCATTTCATTGCAGCAGTCGTAATGTTAATTATTGCAGCAATTGTTTTTAACTCCTATGTAGTAGTGGAATCTATGAACGGTCCCCAGACTTACATGATAAATACGTATGGATCGGAGGAGGAGTTTGAGGAATCCTCTCTGTTCAGAAATATTTTTGAGACGGCAGTTGCGGATATTACCAGACTGGTGGTAATAAAAGGAGAGTTGGAGACCAATGGAGAATTTGATCCGTCTAAGAGAATTGACGTTACAGAGTATGCCAATCAGAAGGGAACCGGCAATGATTGTCCCGTTACGGTGGTGTATGAGCTGGACGATTTGATTAAATGGGGAAAAAGCGGAATTGAGTATACGAATCGACCCTGGAGTGTATCTGATTTTGTAAATTATTATGGGGAGGTGAACAATCCTGAAAATTTTGCACTGGATGAGTACGGAGAGCTCTATTTCAAAGGTTATGCGGGGACGGGAGACGCGGAAGCAGATGTTTCGGACTCGGAGTTGACCGGAACGGATGAAGTCAGAGAACTGATCGTGCGGAAAATGCAGGAGTATACGGAAGAACAGCTGAATGATATGGCATTTTCTTATATTGTTGCGGAGGTGCCGCAGGGTATCAGTATGTACCGGGAGGAGGACGGCTCTTTGACGGTGTATCTCACCGCGCTGAACTGCCGATATGATACAGTCAACGGGGAAAAGCAGTTGTTAACCTATGCGGATAACTGGATTGATTATATGAAGCTGCAGAATAATCTGGTGGATACCATTACAAGCCTTACCGATAATTATCTGCTGTATCAAAGCTGTAACGAACTCTACAAGGAAGGGAACAGCAATTTAAAATATGCCGTAAGAATGATGACGGAAGACGGACTTTGCACATATACCAATGTATCAGAGCTTTCCCAGGCGGCGGAAGGCGATATCACAGAATATTTTTCGGAATACAGATGTTATTTTATCTATTATCCGGATTCTCTGGAATTTTACGGCAATACCAGTCTGACAGAGGATGATATCTATCATTATATGCGGGAGTATGAGTATGCGTATCCTGAGACAACGCATATCTGGATTGGCGTGGATACCGGTTATTCCATTGCGGGGGATGCTTTTTACAATGCCAATGAGGTTTTTCAAAGAATTATTCCCAATATTGAGATGATTATTACGGCGATTATACTGCTGTTTTTGGGCTGGGTGAGCGTTGGAATATATCTGACGGTCACCGCCGGCGTGGGGTATAATGAAGAAGGGCAGCAGATTCACTATCTTAACGGTATCGATCATATCTGGACTGAGGTTATGGTTTTTCTTGGTGGCATATTTTTGTACTTATCTGCCGTCTGTTTCGGAAAACTGATGGATATTGCGGACGGCACATATGTCAGTCAGTCTGAGGTAATGGGAATTATCAGTACCACAGAACTGTATAAGTATGGTGTGTTTGCATTGTACGGAATGCTGGTAAGTATGTTCCTGAATTTGTTCTGGTATAGCTTTGTCCGGCGGCTGCGGCGGCAAAATCTCTGGAAGGGAAGCTTTTTGTATTGGATTCTCCAAAAACTGCAGAGTGGAGTGGATTTCATCCTGTCTCACAGCAATACTGCGATCAGCACGTTGATTCCGTATAATTTTTTCCTGATGGTGAATTTGTTCGGTTTTTTTATTATTTATATGTTTCGTGGAAATTCCATCATAGTGTTTGTCGCACTTGTACTGCTGGTCGGTTTTGACGGCGTTATCGGTATGATGATGTTTAAAAACAGCGCGGAGAGGTTGGATATTATTGAGGGAATCCGGCGTATCCGTGACGGCGAGGTAGATTATAAGCTGGATTCGGACAGTCTGCATGGAACCAATAAGGAGATGGCGGATGCAGTGAATAATATTGGAGAGGGAATTCGGAAAGCCGTAAGAACAAGTATGAAGGACGAGCAGATGAAAACGGACCTGATTACGAATGTGTCCCATGATATAAAGACGCCGCTGACATCTATTATCAGTTATGTGGATTTATTAAAACGCCTGAAAATAGAAGAGGAGCCTGCAAAGAATTATATTGCGGTGCTGGATACCAAAGCCCAGCGCCTGAAGCAGCTTGCGGATGATTTGGTGGAAGCTTCCAAGATTTCTTCGGGAAATATTGAGCTGAACAGTGAGCGGCTGAATCTGACAGAGCTTTTGAATCAGTCTCTTGGAGAATTTTCAGAAAAACTGGAAGAGAGACAGCTTCAGACAGTGTTTGAAGAATCCAACGTTAATGCTTATATTTATGCGGATAGCCGCAAAATGTGGCGTGTAATCGAAAATTTGTTTAACAATATCTATAAATATGCGTTGGAAAATACAAGGGTGTATATAGAACTGGCAGTTTCCGGAGGAAGTGTGGAACTATCCATCAAGAATATCTCGGAGCGCCGGATGAATATGAAATCGGATGAGCTGACAGAACGTTTTATCAGAGGGGATGCTTCACGAACTACAGAGGGAAGCGGTCTTGGTCTGTTCATTGCCAAAAGTCTGATTGAGGTTCAGGGAGGTGCCTTCCATATTTATTTGGACGGAGATCTCTTTAAAGTGGTAATCACGTTCCCGGAATATGTTGAGGAAAATCAGGAGAAATAATGCGTCCGCCCTGTGGAAATCCTTTCCGCAGGGCGAAACGGCGCCGTCAGAAATCAATCTCCAGATTGGAACGGCTGTTATAGGCATCCAGAATACCGTGAATTTTCTCCGTGGTAGCCATAACATTGGAAAGAGATACATCGTGATTCATAAAGTCAATCAGGGAGGCAATAAACTTACTCATATCTGCCTCGATGAAATAAGGCTTTGAATAGAGCTCAGGGAGGAGATAGGTTAAATCAGTTGTTACTACCTTGTCAAAATGACCCTGCTCATATGCTTTATCAAAGGCGCTTAAGCCTTCAGTAAAAAGACCGAAGGTACAGCAGATAAACACACGTCTCGCATTCATTTTCTTTAACTGCTTTGCGGTATCCAGCATACTTCCGCCGGAGGAAATCATATCGTCAATGATAATAACGTCCTTGCCGTCAATATTATCACCTAAGAATTCATGTGCCGCAATAGGATTCTTGCCGTCTACAATGGTAGAGTAGTCGCGTCTTTTGTAAAACATACCCGTATCCACGCCCAGCACGCTTGCAAAATAGATGGCACGGTCCAAAGCGCCCTCATCGGGACTGATTACAATCAGGTGTTCTTTATCAACGATTAAATCCTCCTCGGAATTTAACAGCGCCTTTATGAACTGATAGGGCGGCGTAAAATTGTCAAAGCCGTTTAAAGGCGTTGCGTTTTGTACTCTGGGGTCGTGAGCATCAAAAGTAATAAAATTGCTGACGCCCATATCGCGCAGTTCTGCCAGAGCATAAGCGCAGTCCAACGATTCCCTTCCGCTCCTCTTATGCTGTCTGCCTTCATAAAGGAAGGGCATAATCACGTTAATACGCTTTGCCTTGCCGTTGCAGGCGGCGATAACACGTTTTAAATCCTGATAATGATCGTCAGGAGACATATGGTTGGTATATCCGTTCATATTATAAGTAATACTATGGTTGCAGACGTCCACAAGCAGAAAGAGATCCTTCCCACGGATGCTTTCTGCGAAAGAAGCCTTTGCTTCCCCGCTGCCAAAGCGGGGAATGTTCACTTTTGCAAGATAGTTGTTTTCGATATAACCGTTAAAAGCGGGATCGCTTTTTACTTTATCATTATTAATGCTTTTACGAAATTCCACCATATAGTTATTGATTCTTTGACCCATTTTTTCGGCAGAAGGCAAAGCGATAATTTTTAAAGGCGCCACAGGCATAGCGTTTTCCAATTCACGTAAATTAGGCATGAGTTTCCTCCGATCCGGATTAATCTTTTGTTTCATATGTAAAATCATGTAAAACCAATAATTAATTTATAACATTATGCTAGTGACACGTCAAGGGATTTCTAGTACAATCATTAGTGGAAATAAGGATGGTGCGCTATGAAAAAACAAAAAGAACATATTGTAAAGTCTGTGAAAACGGGCAGTATTGCCATGGAAATGGAGATTGAGGCGGGAGATAAGATACTTGCCATTGATAATACGGAGATAGAGGATATTTTTGATTACCAGTTTTTGATACAGGATACCTATATTGAGGTATTGGTGGAAAAGCCTGACGGCGAGCAGTGGCTCCTGGAGATTGATAAGGAATTTGACGAGGATTTGGGAATCACCTTTGAAAACGGTCTTATGGATGAGTACAGGCATTGCCATAATAAATGTATTTTCTGCTTTATCGACCAGATGCCGAAGGGGATGCGGGAAACCCTTTATTTTAAGGACGACGATTCCAGACTTTCCTTTTTGCAGGGAAATTATGTGACGCTGACAAATATGTCAGAGCATGATATTGACCGTATCTGCCGCTATCATTTGTCCCCGATCAACATATCCTTTCAGACGATGAATCCGTCTCTTCGTTGTAAGATGCTGAATAATCGTTTTGCGGGGGAAGCCTTGAAAAAGGTGGATATATTAAACGAAGCCGGAATCCGGATGAATGGGCAGATTGTGCTTTGCAAGGGTATAAACGACGGAAAGGAGCTGGAATTCAGCATAAGCGAATTGATGAAATATATTCCCAATCTGGAGAGCGTATCCGTGGTGCCGGTGGGATTGTCCAAATACCGGGAGGGCTTGTATCCTTTGGAGCCGTTTGAAAAGGAGGATGCGGGAGAAGTTCTTTCTATCATTCACAAATATCAGAGGGAGTGCATGGAGAAATACGGGATTCATTTTATTCATGCCAGTGATGAATGGTATATTCTTGCAGAGGAGGAGCTGCCCGAAGAAGAGAAATACGACGGCTACTTACAGTTGGAAAACGGTGTGGGTATGCTGAGGCTTCTTTTGGAAGAATTTAAGGAAGCCATGAAGGAGCGTAAGGAGCGAGAAGGGTTTCCGAATATGGAGGTTGCGGGAGAAATATCCATGGCTACGGGCTTGCTGGCGTACCCCTACATTCGCAGAATGACGGAGGAAGTTCAGGAGGCGTACCCCAATCTCAAAATTAATCTGTATCCGATTACAAATTATTTTTTCGGAGAGAGAATTACCGTGTCGGGACTGCTGACGGGACAGGATATCAGAGACCAGCTCTCAGGGAAAAAACTGGGAGAGCGACTGCTTTTGCCCCAGAATGTTTTGCGGAGCGGCGAGAGGGTATTTTTGGACGACCTGACGGTGGATGACCTTGAAAAGGCTTTACAAGTTCCGATTAATATTGTAAAATCAAGCGGATGCGACTTTGTAGATTCCATTGTGAATGTATAAAAAGTGTTTTGAAACGGAGGAAAGATATGGGAAAGAGAAAATCCAAGCCCATCGTTGCGGTAGTGGGAAGACCCAATGTGGGAAAATCCACGCTGTTTAACGCTTTGGCAGGAGAGAACATATCGATTGTAAAAGATACGCCGGGGATTACGAGAGACAGAATTTATACGGATATCACCTGGCTTGACACAACGTTTACCTTAATCGATACCGGCGGTATCGAACCGGACAGCAAGGATGTGATTTTGTCCCAGATGCGCGCTCAGGCGGAGATTGCCATGGAGACGGCGGATGTAATTATCTTTCTGGTGGATGTAAAGCAGGGGCTGGTGGACGCCGATTCCAAAGTAGCGGATATGCTGCGCCGTTCCCGTAAGCCCGTTGTGCTTGTCGTAAATAAGGTGGACAATTTTGACAAATATATGGCAGATGTCTATGAGTTCTATAATTTGGGCATCGGTGACCCGCATCCGATTTCTGCGGTAAACAGACTGGGACTTGGAGATATGCTGGAGGAGGTTGTCTCCCATTTTGATGAGAGCACTGTTTCCGAAGAGGAGGATGACCGTCCGAGGGTTGCCATTGTGGGTAAGCCGAATGTGGGAAAATCTTCTCTGATTAACAAGCTTTTGGGCGAAAACCGTCTGATTGTTTCAGATATTGCGGGAACCACGAGAGATGCCGTTGATACGGAGATTACTTATAACGGAAAAGAGTATGTCTTTATCGATACGGCGGGACTGCGGCGTAAGAACAAGATTAAGGAAGACCTGGAGCGTTTTATGATTGTGCGTACCGTCAGCGCGGTAGAGCGTGCGGATGTGGTGGTGCTTGTCATAGACGCGGTGGAGGGTGTTACGGAACAGGACGCCAAAATTGCGGGAATTGCCCATGATCGCGGTAAGGCGGTGATTATCGTCATCAACAAGTGGGATGCCATTGAGAAGGACGATAAGACCATCTACCGTTTTACGGAAAAGGTGCGCAATACCCTGTCCTATATGCCTTATGCGGAGCTGTTGTTTGTATCTGCCAGGACAGGACAGAGGCTTCCTAAGCTGTTTGAGACCATTGACATGGTAAGCGAGAATCATGCAATGCGTGTTGCTACAGGTGTGTTAAATGAGATTATGGCGGAAGCGGTTGCCATGCAGCAGCCTCCTTCCGATAAGGGGAAACGACTGCGTCTTTATTATATTACGCAGGTATCCGTAAAGCCTCCTACCTTTGTTATTTTTGTGAATGACAAGGAACTGATGCACTTCTCATACACCAGATATATTGAAAATCAGATTAGAAATACCTTTGGATTTAAAGGTACGCCTCTGCGATTTATCATCAGGGAACGAAAGGAAAAGGAATCATGATGGAACGAGTAATTTGTTTGGCAATCGGATATGTGTTCGGACTGTTTCAGACAGCCTTCTTTTACGGAAAGGCACACGGCATTGATATCAGACAGCATGGAAGCGGAAATTCGGGAACTACCAATGCACTGCGCGTGCTTGGCACAAAGGCAGGCTTAATTGTTCTGGCAGGAGACTGTCTGAAATGTATGGCTGCCGTATGGATTGCAAGACTTTTGTTCGGCGCGGCACATCCGGATGAAATTTATCTGCTTTGCCTTTATGCGGGAGCAGGAGCGATTCTGGGACATAATTATCCTTTTTATATGGGATTTAAGGGCGGAAAGGGAATTGCAGCAACGGCAGGATTGATTTTATCCTTCCATCCCTATTTCATTGTAATGGGCGTGATTCTGTTCTTTGGAGCCTTTTTTACCACACATTATGTATCGCTGGGTTCCCTGCTTGTTTATGCGGGCTTCCTGATTCAAATGATTGTTTGCGGACAGATGGGAGTTTTTGAGGGAATGACGCAGCCGCAGTTGTATGAGATGTATGCCATTACCGTATTTCTGACGGTGCTTGCTTACTGGAAGCACAGGGAGAATATTGTAAGACTGATACATGGCAAGGAGAGAAAGACCTATCTGACCAGGAAAAACAAGGTTGACGAGGACAAATAAGGAAGGGGAATCGAGATGGCAAAAGTCAGTATACTGGGTGGCGGAAGCTGGGGAATCGCGCTTGCCGTATTATTGCATAAGAACGGACATCAGGTTACGATTTGGTCGGCTCTTGAAGATGAGATAACAATGCTTTCCGAAAATCATGAGCATAAGATGCTGCCGGGGGTGAAGCTTAGCGAGGATATGATTTTTACCACGGATGATAAGCAGGCAGTGGAGGGAAAGGACCTTCTTGTGATGGCAGTGGCAAGCTCTTATACGAGGAGTACGGCGCGTCGTTTCGGAAACCTTGTGTCAGAGGGACAGAAAATTGTAAATGTTGCAAAGGGAATTGAGGAAAATACGCTGCTTACCCTGTCTGAGATTTTAGAAGAGGAGATTCCCCAGGCGGATGTGGCAGTGCTGTCCGGTCCATCTCATGCGGAAGAGGTTGGACGGGGACTTCCAACCACCATTGTGGTAGGTGCCAAAAGTAAAGCAACGGCAGAGTATATCCAGAACCTGTTTATGAGTGAAGTGTTCCGCGTGTATATCAGTCCTGATATTTTGGGAATGGAGCTGGGCGGCGCCCTGAAAAACGTGGTGGCGCTTGCTGCCGGTATTGCGGACGGACTCGGTTACGGGGATAATACCAAGGCGGCATTGATTACCAGAGGGATTACGGAAATCGCCAGACTGGGAACGGCGATGGGCGGAAAATTTGAAACCTTTTGCGGTCTGACGGGTATCGGGGATTTGATTGTAACCTGTGCCAGTATGCACTCACGCAACCGCCGTGCAGGGATTCTAATCGGTCAGGGCTATAGCTGTGAGGAGGCGATGCGGGAAGTAAAGATGGTTGTAGAGGGCGTTCATTCCGCAAAAGCGGCAATGCAGCTTGCGGAAAAATATGGCGTTCAGCTACCGATTATTGAGCAGGTGAATGCGGTTTTGTTTGAAGGAAAAAGTGCGGATACGGCAGTAAAGGACTTGATGCTCCGCGACAGGAAAATAGAAATATCTGACGAGTGGTCATAGAGAGAGCGCCACAAAGCAAACCTGCTTTGCGGCGCTCTCTCTAGCGAATGGCTTGTACAATTTCCGATGCCATCAAAGGCTTGTTCATGGTGTAGATGTGAATGCCATCCGCACCATTTTTTTGTAAATCCCTGATTTGGTTAATGGCGTATTCAATTCCAGCCTTGCGCATATCCTCCGGTTTTTCCCCATAGGCGGCAATGATATCGGAAAGCGCCTTCGGCACGCTGGAGCCGGAGAGGGATACTGTGGTACCGATTTGCTTTGCCGTGGTAATCGGCATAATTCCGGCGCATATGGGAATGGTGATTCCTTTCTTTGCGCATTCCTCGCGGAAACGATAGAAGGAATCGTTGTCAAAAAATAGCTGTGTAATGAGAAATTCCGCTCCTGCCTCCTGTTTTTTCTTCAAGGCATCCAAATCGGTTTCCATGCTCAGGGCTTCAAAATGTTTTTCAGGATAACAGGCTCCCGCCATATGTAAGGGCGTGTGTCTCTTTAAAAATTCCATCATATCGCTGGCATGTGCAAAGTCACGGCTCAAAAACTGCTCGTCGGTCATATCTTTCGGACGGTCCCCCCGCAGTGCAAGACAGTTGAGTATGTTGGCTTTGCGCAATTCTTCAGAAACCTCAAGTAATGCCTCGCGTTTGCAGCCCACACAGGTCATATGGGCAAGCGCGTCAATATGAAGGGTATTCTGGATGTAGGAGGCAATTTCAACTGTTTTTTTGGAGCGGCTGCCGCCTGCGCCATAGGTAACACTAATAAAATCAGGCTGTAAGGCGCCCAGCTTATCCAGTGTCTCGAAAGCGGCTTCAAATTCGCCGTCCTTTTTTGGGGGAAATACTTCAAAAGAAAGAGTCTGTTTGTTTTTTAACAAATCGCGTATCATATGTGTACCTCTTGTAAAATTTGGTCATGTACCGAAATTTTTGTACTATTTTCTTGATTTTACAACGAGAATATCGTAACATGAAGGAGTATGAATTTCAAGAAAAAGAATATTCTTGAGTGGAAAAAAAGAATGGAGAGAACGATGGAAGCGAAAGGATTTCAGGGAACACAGGAATATGTGGCAAGTGAAGAGCTGATGGCAAGCGTCAACATTGCAATCGCGCTGCAGAAGCCGTTATTGATAAAGGGAGAGCCGGGAACCGGCAAGACCATGCTTGCGGAGGCAGTGGCTAAGGCTTTGGGTAAAAAGCTGATTATCTGGAATATCAAGTCCACCACCAAAGCGCAGGAGGGTCTTTATGTATATGATACCATTCAGCGACTTTATGACGGACAGTTTGGCGAGGAGGGCGTTGACGATATTTCCCGCTATATTAAGTTAGGCAAGCTGGGTGAGGCGTTTGACAGCGACGAGCAGGTAGTACTGTTAATCGATGAGATTGATAAAGCCGATTTGGAGTTCCCCAATGACCTTTTGTGGGAGCTTGACCAGATGGAATTTTATATTAACGAGACGAAGAGAACTGTTAAGGCAAAGCACAGACCCATTGTGATTATTACCTCCAATGCGGAGAAGGAATTGCCTGATGCGTTCCTGCGCCGCTGTATTTTTCATTATATTGATTTTCCTTCTCCGGAGCTTATGGAGGAGATTGTAAGGGTACATTTCCCTGATGTGGAGGAGCATCTGTTAAAAAATGCCATGGAGGTATTCTACAATATCCGTACAATCCGTGATATCCGCAAGAAACCCAGTACCTCCGAGCTGATTGACTGGGTGAATGCCCTGCAGATTGGGGGCATTTCCGCAGACAGAATCAAGGAAAACCTTCCGTTTATCGGCGTTGTGGTAAAAAAGGATGAAGACTTGGAATTAGTGAGACACGAGAAGAACTTCTAAGCTGTCAGGGTGCAGCAGCGATAAGTGGAACGGAGGTTCAGAAATGTTTATAAAATTTTTTCAGACGCTGCGGGAAAAGGGGCTGCATGTGACCCTCGGTGAATGGCTGACCCTGCAGGAGGCTCTTGATAAGGGATTATGCGGAAGCTCGCTGACGCAGTTTTACTATGTGGCGCGCATGATTCTGGTAAAGAGCGAGACGGATTTCGATAAATATGATATGGCGTTTGAGGAGTGCTTTAAGGCGGTGCAGCAGGAGACGGAGGTCGGTGCCCAGATGCTTAAATGGCTTGATAAATCGGATATGATGGAGCTTGCCCATGAGGAGGCGAGAAATCATCTGAACCAGATGGAGGACTTGCAGATTGACAAGGAAGATGTGGAAGAGAAATTCCGCCAGCGCCTAAAGGATCAAGACAGCGAACACAACGGCGGAAGCTTCTGGATTGGAACCATGGGTAAGACCTCCTTTGGAAATATGGGCGGTAATGTGGGCGGCGTCCGCGTGGGCGGTCAGACCGGCTACCAGTCAGCGTTTTCCGTGGTGGGCGCCAGAAAATACAGGGACTTCCGCGATGATAAGGTGCTGGACAACAGACAGTTCCAGATGGCATTCCGCAAATTGCGTCAGTTTTCCAGCAGGCTGGATATTCCTGAGACGGAGCTGGATATCGACGGCACGGTGGACAAAACCTGCAACAATGGAGGCTGCCTTCAGATTGTGATGAAGAAGCCCAGAAAGAATGCGGTAAAATTGTTGCTTTTAATGGATTCCGGCGGAACCATGATTCCGTTCAGTTCCCTTTTGAATGATTTGTTTCAGGCGGTGCACAAATCCAATCATTATAAGGATGTGAAAACCTATTATTTCCACAACTGTATTTACAGTAAGCTTTATAAGACCCCGGAATGTGAGAATGGCGACTGGGTGGATACGGAGTGGATGTTCCGCAATGTGGACAGTGATTATAAGGTGATTATTGTGGGGGATGCGGCGATGGCACCGGAGGAATTGTATTCCACGACCGGAAACTACAGAGGTCCCAACGGTGGTCTGTCCGGTTATGACTGGCTGCAGCTGATTAAGCGCAAATATAAAAAGGTGGTATGGCTCAATCCCAAGATGGCCCCGGGACGTGCGCCCTGGAGGGAAGCGGAGACTGCCATCAAGGAGATTTTTCCCATGTATAAGCTGACCGTGGATGGACTGAATCAGGCTATGGTGAAGCTGATGGTGAATAAATAAAAATGGAAATAAGAAATAAAAAAGAAATCAGAGATACAAATAAGGAGACAAAGATACAATGACAGTTTTTGAGGAATTAAAAGCAAGAGGACTGCTTGCACAGCTTACAGACGAGGAGGAGATTAAGGAGCTGATTAATAACGGCAAGGCTACCTTTTATATCGGCTTTGACCCTACCGCGGACAGTCTGCATGTAGGACATTTTATGGCGCTCTGCCTGATGAAGAGATTACAGATGGCGGGCAACAAGCCTATCGCACTGATTGGCGGCGGTACTGCCATGATTGGCGACCCTTCCGGCAGAAGTGATATGCGTACCATGATGACAACGGAAATGATTGACCATAACTGCGACTGCTTTAAGAAGCAGATGAGCCGCTTTATTGACTTCTCTGAGGGAAAGGCGTTAATGGTTAATAATGCGGACTGGCTGAGAGATTTGAATTATATTGAATTTCTGCGGGAGGTGGGAGCGCATTTCAGTGTGAACAGAATGCTTTCCGCGGAGTGCTACAAACAACGTATGGAGAAGGGATTGAGCTTCTTGGAGTTCAACTATATGATTATGCAGAGCTACGATTTCCTTTGCCTGTATGAAAAATACGGCTGTAATATGCAGTTCGGCGGAGACGACCAGTGGAGCAATATGCTGGGCGGTACCGAACTGATTCGCCGTAAGCTGGGAAAGGATGCTTATGCCATGACGATTACCCTGCTTTTAAATTCTGAGGGTAAGAAGATGGGTAAAACCCAGAAAGGCGCTGTATGGCTTGACCCCAACAAGACCTCTCCCTTTGATTTTTATCAGTACTGGAGAAATGTTGCGGATGCGGATGTGTTGAAGTGTCTGCGGATGCTGACCTTCCTGCCGCTGGAGCAGATTGACGAGATGGACAAGTGGGAAGGAAGCCAGTTGAATCAGGCGAAAGAAATTCTAGCATATGAGTTGACTACGCTGGTACACGGCGAGGAAGAGGCTGTGAAGGCACAGGAGAGCGCAAGAGCGCTCTTCAGCGGCGGCAGTGCAGCTCAGATGCCTACCTGTGAGCTTGTCGAAGAAGATTTTTCAGATGGTAAGATTGATATTCTCGGTGTGCTGGTAAAAGCAGGTCTGACTGCATCCCGTTCCGAGGCAAGACGTGCCGTAGAGCAGGGCGGCGTTACTGTGGAAGGTGAGAAGGTTGCGGATATCAAGACTGTTTATGCGCCGGAGAGCTTTGCGGGCGAGGGACTTGTTGTTAAGAGAGGAAAGAAGAGCTTTAAGCGCGTTGTGATGAAGTAGCAATGAAATAGAAGCAGCATTTTAGAAGATTATATACGCAAAAGTATGGAGAAGGGAACAGTGGTCGGGAGCCGTTGTTTCCTTTTTTGAAGTTAGACAAAAGTATGCAAAAATGATGTATTACCATAGTATGATTCTTATTGTTCCTATAGGATACGAAACAGGATACGAAACGAGGAGGAGCTATGAAAAGAAAAATTTTTATGTTGGGAATTATGTTATCCGTGCTTTTGACAGGGTGTGCCGATACTGTGGCGGATGACGTACTGAATACGGAGGAAATGGAGACAGAACAGGAAATGCCGCAGACCGGAAATAACAGTATGGAAAGTACGGAGACTGTTAAAGAAGATGCGGAGAAAATGACACAGGAGAATAAAGAGACGTCGAGAGGGATGGCTGCTGCGGTTGTTAAGGTAACGGTTGAGAATCCCTCCTATTCTTATTATAACGATGGAAGCGTGGATGCAGATGCGGCTGCTACTACTTTAATATTGACGGAAATCAGAAAAGAATCAAATGGTATAACAAATGAAGAGGATTGGTTTGCGGATAATGGATTGGAGAAACCGATGTCAGTTTATTCGGACGAAGAGTACCGATATGAAATATCCGGTGACAGTAATGTCTTACTATATAATCCGGATGGTGAACTTCTTGCAGATTTGGATTTTTCCCAATACAGAATGGCTGAGGAATATAAACCTGAGTATGTGGATTATATTAATCAGAGAGTAAATTATGCCAAAGCGAAGGATGGTATCTTATATGTGGCGACCGCTCATCTGACCTATGCGTCAAGCTGCCCGCAGACAGCATACATTACGGCGGTTGATTTGTCAGATTATCATGTGGTCTGGAAATCGGAACCGCTTACCTGTAATTCTGATACGTTTGAGATAATCGGAAATAGTATTGTCTGTGGATATGGATTCACCGATGAGGATGATTACTTAAAGCTTGTAGACAGCAGAACGGGAGTGGTGACAGAGGAAATTCCGGTTAAATCAAAGCCGGATTATATTATTAAAAAAGGAAATAATCTGTATGTGAAAACATATGATACGGATTATATTTTTGAAATACAGGAAAAGTGATGAAAATTATGATGGAGAAGCGTGGGCGATTATTCGGAAATATTTGGCGGTATCGAAGGGTGCGCTGTGTTTTATGTGCCGGAGGAGAAAAGCTATACGTTAGATTTCTATATAGAAACGGATAACGAAATTAAAAAAAGTATTGCACTGCGAGGCGATATGGCTTATAATAATCCTACAGATGGAATCCTTTCTATGCCATATGTTATAGGAGAAAACTTATGGCACGGAAAAAATTTCAGGATTTAAATTTAGAAGATGCTTTTCTTTTTGCGGCAGCATTGGAAGATGAGGAAGCTTGCAAAATAACGCTTCAAGTGATATTAAACCGGGAAGTTACCAGGGTCACGGTACATGCAGAACATACAATGCTTTATAGTTCTGATTACCGCAGCATTCGTTTGGATGTATATGCACAAAATGACGACGGTGATTATAATGTGGAAATGCAGGGTGAAAATCAGGGAAACCTGCCGAAGAGAAGCCGGTATCATCAAGCTAAGATGGATGTCACGTCAATTCCTCCGGGAGCGGATTTCAATGATTTGAAACCCAGTTATGTAATTTTTATTTGTACTTTTGACCCATTTGGACAGGATTTGTATCAATACACATTTGAAAACAGATGTGTGGAGACAGGACTTCCCTTAGGAGATGAAACGACCAAAATTTTTCTCAATACCAAAGGAAAGAATGCAGAGAATGTTTCGCCGGAATTGATAAATTTCCTGCAGTATGTAGAGAATAGTACGGAACAATGTGTAATGCGGTTACAGGATGAAATGGTAGGAAAACTGCATGACAGGGTGAAAACGTTAAAGAAAAGCAGAGATTGGGAGAGCCGGTATATGAGATTTGAAGAGTTGCTTCAAAATGCAGAGAAAGCAGGTATGGAGAAAGGTATGGAGAAAGGTCTGGAACAAGGTCTTGCGGAAGGTCAGAGTCGCCTGCTTCGGTTAATTGACAAGATGGTTGAAGCAGGAGAGGAAGAACTGGTTCCCAGACTTTCAAAGGATAGCGCGCTTTTACAGGAGATGTTTGAGAAATATCAACTATAATTCTTTACAATATCAAGTAAGTCTACGGCGGATAATAGCTGTCTGCCGTCTAAATGAACCCCAATAACATTTGATTTAGATATGGCAGAGGATTCCATCTGATTAATACATATAACTGTTTGGAGAAAAGCATTTTGAAGTAATCTGAACAGTTATATTTTTTGTTCTTTTATCGGTATAATTCAATCCTTTACATCATACATTGTACTAAGTATGGAAAGGGGTAAACCTGCGGTTCAATAATTGCGGTTTATGGGAAAGCATGGATAATAAGAGAGAGTATGATTTGTACAATGATATACAAAAACGCACGAATGGCGAGATATACATAGGTGTGCTGGGACCGGTAAGAACGGGGAAATCCACTTTTATCAAAAGATTTATGGATGAAATGGTGCTGCCCAATATGGAAGATGAACACGCGAGGACGAGAGCGAGGGATGAACTTCCGCAGAGTGCGGGTGGTAAGACCATTACGACGACAGAACCCAAATTTATTCCGAATGAAGCGGCAAAGGTTGCGCTTGGTGATAATATAGACGTGATGGTGCGCCTGATTGACTGCGTTGGATATATGGTGGACGGTGCTGTTGGACATATGGAGGAGGATGCGGAGCGGATGGTAAAAACTCCGTGGTTTGATGTAGAAATACCTTTTACACAGGCGGCAGAGATTGGCACAGATAAGGTTATGAATGACCATTCCACGATTGGTCTGGTAATTACAACGGATGGAAGTATCGGTGAACTTCCCCGAAATAATTATCTGGAGGCGGAAGAAAAAACCATTGTGGCGCTGAAAAAGCTTCGTAAGCCTTTTCTGGTGCTGGTAAACAGCCAGAAGCCTTTTTCCGATGAGGCAGGAAAAGTAGCGGAAGAAATCCGGCAGAAATACGGAGTTTCCGTAATGACGGTAAATTGTGAACAATTGAAAAAAGAGGATATCAATAAGATTTTGGAGAATATTCTGTATGAATTTCCGTTGTCAGCGATTGAATTTTATATGCCGAAATGGGTGGAAATGCTTCCGAATGATAATCGTATGAAGCAGGATATTATTGAAAAAGTCAGAGGCATCATGACGGATTATGACAAGGTGAGAGATGTTCTCGACAAGCCTGTTGAGATTAGCAGCGAGTACGTGAAGCGGTGCAAGGCAGATGCCATTCGGCTGTACGATGGAATTATTCGCATCATGCTTGATGTGGATGAGGCATATTATTATGAAATGCTTACGGAAATGGTGGGAGAAAGCATTGCTGACGAATATCAGCTGATACATAAATTAAAAGAATTTGCATCCATGAAAAAGGAATACGCCAAGGTGCTGGATGCGGTTAACATGGTACGAATGAAGGGGTATGGTGTGGTGACGCCGGAAAAGGAAGAAATTGTTTTGGATAAACCGGAATTAATCAAGCATGGAAACAAATTCGGGGTCAAAATACGTGCGACCAGTCCGTCGATTCACATGATTCGCGCAAATATCGAAACAGAGATTGCGCCGATTGTGGGTACAAAGGAGCAGGCGGACGATTTGATCCGATATGTCAATCAGGCGGATACGGAGCAGGGAATTTGGGAGACCAATATTTTTGGAAAAACAGTGGAACAGCTTGTAAATGACGGAATAACCACCAAAGTTGCATCAATCGGTGAGGAAAGTCAGCTGAAATTGCAAGATACCATGCAAAAAATCGTCAATGACAGCAATGGCGGCATGGTGTGCATTATTATATAATCCGTTTGAGACCGGCAGACTTTGCATATTCTGTCAAAGAACAAACAGACAAAAATGCCTACACCGGATTCGTATCATAATATGGGAAGGCATATCCGTAAACCGTAACAAACAAGCAGCATACAATTGCGATGCACAGCAGAACGCAGAAGCCTGTAAAGCAGCGGTCAAGGACCGCTGCATTTACGGGCTTTTTCTTCCGTCGTTTTTGTAAGCGCGCTGAAAGAAGAACCCAGAACTTTTGCAGCCCCCGGATGCAGTAATAACAGACAGGAATCAGTGCGGGCAGGAGATATCTTCCCTGGGGTTGATAATCTGTAGTATAGGAATAATAGGCGCTTAAAAAGCATGGCATCAGAATACAGAACACCATGTTGCAGTGGTAAAAAATGCGGAATGCAGGGCGTTCCCGGTAAAGGGTATCGGGGAGAAGCTTTTTCGTATCTGCGTGTCTGGGATTGAGAATCACGCAGAGTAAAATGCCTATCGGGAATAACAGCTTATAGAAACGGTAAACCCAGAGGGAGGTTGTAATGGTCATAGGACCGTAAATCCCGATAAAACTAAGTATGGACAAATTGATAAAATCCGATTGCAGAAGCATATCAGGCATGGAATATCCCTGACTTTGCCAGGTTGCTCTGGTGTCGGGGTGCAGGGAGGGAATTGCGTATAAGGATGCGCAGATATCCCTTGATTTCAGTCCCAGAAAATCTCCGTCATATAACAGATAACTTCTGACAAACCACCATGCGATGCCAAGCAGCACAAGAACACTGATAAAAGCGCCTTTTTTGAGAAAGGATTTCCAGTCAAAGATAAGTCTTAAGGAATGCAGGGAAAGGTAATTGGCAAAAAACAGTAAGATGCAGCTTAAAATAAATCCGTAGGCATTGTAATAAGACAGGGCGCACAGAATAATGCCAATGGACAAAACGACACTGGAAGAAACCGAAAAATGATCTTTCAGCCCAAGGGTAAGTCCGTATAGCATAATGGCAATGGACATCATACAGCAGGAGTCCGTATTCACATAGGTATGAAGAAAAATGCTCTGGGGAAGAAAGGTTACGAGAAAAGCAAACAGGTATTGCCATCTTTTGTCGGAAAACCATTTCTTTGATAACAGCAGAACAAACAGTGCGGTAATCAGACCGAATATGAGGTTTACTCCTCTCGCTGTATATAAAAGGGCTGCTTCGGAATTTGTAAAACACTGCATCAGGCGCATTGCATATCCCTGCACCATATAGGGAAAAATGGGTTGGAAGGCATAGGAAAAGCCATAACCGGGAATGCGGATGGATTCGTCATATCCGTTTGGCAGAGTGCCGTGCTCGGCGATATATTGGGGAATCAGGTAACGGTTAATCTCATCGGGGGGATTTCCGAAGGGCTGTCTGATTAACATGGAAATTCCGATGATCAGATATATCAGAAAGTAAAGTGTGATAATTATATGGTCGGTTGTCAGCCTGCTTTTTTTTAAATCGGAATGTAATGTGAGTTGGATTGCTTTCTGCATAAATAGTATCATCCCTTCATTGTCTGATTTCAATAAATGTATCATAGCATATTCTTTCTTATAAAACAAATGAATTGCTTTTTACTTTGTTTTTCGGTATAATGATAACTATAGTTTGGAACGAATTGACAAAATGAAAAAAGGAATCGGAATTGTGAAAAAATATCTGGAAAAGTATTACAGCCGCATTATCCTAATGGGGTTGTTTGTATTTTTAATTCACGGTGCAAAGCTTCATTCCGGAATCATCGGCATTGATACGGAAGATATTATTCATCTGCAGGGAGATTTCTACGGCGGCTGGTTAAATACCGGCAGACAGGGCTTGTATTTTCTGAAATGGCTGACGAATTCCTTAAGTTTCCAGCCCTATATGGCGGGACTTTGTACGCTGCTCTTTATGACGGCTGCAGTAAGCTCGCTTTTCCTTTTATGGGATAAAATGCTGTGGGAAAAAGCGGATTTGGGGCAAAGAAAAACGGGAACCTGGGCATGGGCGGCAGGCGGATTGTTTCTGATTTCCCATCCCGTGATAACCGAGCAGTTTTATTTTACCCTGCAGAGCGCTGAAATCTGCATTGGTTTTTTACTGACTGCGGCTGCGCTGTATCTGATGGCGGCGTACCGTGAAAAGGGAAAACTATGGAGAGCAGTGATAAGCTGCCTGCTCTTATTGTTGACCTTTTCCATTTATCAGGCATTTGTGGCGGTCTTTATCTTTGGAACGATTACGGTTCTGCTTCTGGAGGGAATTGCAGGACTGCAAAAAGAGGAGACTGTTACCGGAAAAGAGCTTCTTGGCGGTCTGATTCCCTATGTTGTTGTTTTCCTGACAGCTTTTTTTATAAATACAATCATCACAAAGCTGTTTTTCAGTGTTTCCGATTATCTGGGCGGACAGATATTATGGGGAAAATTTGATATTATGGATAATTTCAGAGCCATTGCAGGACATATTGTAAAGGTGCTTACAGGATATGAGTCCGTGCATAATCATTTTTCTTTCGGGCTTTTGTGCCTTGCGGCGACGTGTCTGGTGCTGGTAATTTGTGTGCGCTTTGGGAAGAGACAGAAGAAAAAAGGAAGCGTGATAGTTGTGCTTTTTTATCTTGCGGCGCTTTTTGTATCCCCTTTTCTGATGACCCTTGTGTGCGGAGGGGCGCCGGTTATCCGTTCCCAACTGGTGCTGCCTTTGATTACAGGATTTTTGGCATATCTGGTCATTTCCCTGCTGACAGTACTTATGGATGGAACAGAAGCGGAACAGACCGCATTGCAAAAGACTGCCGGGCTGTGTGTGGCAGTGCTTTGTATTCTGGGAATCTGGAGCCAGACAGCTACCACCATGAGTCTCTATTATACGGATGAAATGCGTTATGAGCAGGATGAAGCGCTTGGCAGGGAGCTGATTATGGAAATTGACCGCATCAGAGAGGAGCAGGAGCTGCCTGTGGCGGTAGTAGGCAGAAAACCTTTTTCGGGGAACAATGCCTGTGTGATTGGTGAGATTATCGGCAAATCCTTTTTTGACCATGACGTCGAGGTGGAACCTCCGTATTATTGGAGTACCAGAAGAATTCTGGGATTTCTTCATGTGCTGGGGACGGATTATCCACAGGCGGACAGGAGCAGATTTGCCGATGCGGTAAATTACAGCGCCGATATGCCTGTGTGGCCGGCAGAGGGCAGTGTGCAGATTTATGACGGTATGATTGTTGTAAAGCTGAGCGCCACAGAATAGAGAGGAAAGCGCCCGGCAGAAAAGTGGAGGAAACAGGAAAGGCGGAAGGCAAATGAGTGCGGTTTATGAAAAGTTAATACACTGTTATGAATGTGTCAGGAAAAAGACAGAGTTTGTCCCCAAAGCGGCTATCGTATTAGGCTCCGGGCTTGGGGATTATGCAAAGCAGATTCAGATAGAAACAGAGGTAGCCTACAGTGAAATCGAAGGGTTTCCGGTGTCTACGGTGCCGGGGCATGAGGGCAGATTCATCTTCGGTTATATTGATGCAATTCCGGTGGTATGTATGAAGGGACGCGTTCATTACTATGAGGGATACGACATTACCGATGTGGTTCTGCCCACAAGACTGATGAAGCTGTTGGGAGCAGACATTCTGTTTTTAACCAATGCGGCAGGAGGGGTAAATACCTCCTTCCATGCAGGGGATTTGATGCTGATAACGGATCAGATTTCCGTGTTTGCCCCCAATCCTCTGATTGGTGAAAATATAGAGGAGCTGGGAACCCGTTTCCCTGATATGAGCCATGTGTATGACGTGGAATTGCAGAAGATAATCCGTGATACGGCAAGGGAAAACGGAATTTTTCTGCAGGAGGGCGTATATGCCCAATTGACGGGACCTTCCTTTGAATCGCCTGCGGAAATCCGTATGCTGCGCACGCTTGGCTGCGACGCAGTGGGAATGAGTACCGTTGTGGAGGCGATAGCGGCAAATCACTGCGGAATGCGAATCTGCGGCATTTCCTGTATCTCCAATCTTGCGGCGGGAATGACGGACGCGCCTCTTTCCCATAAGGAAGTGCAGGAGGCTGCGGATAAGGCTGCACCTCTATTTAAGAAGCTGGTAACGGAATCCGTAAAGAAATTTGCATAATGGTTAGAAAAGATATGACAGGAAAAGATATGGAAATAAAGGAATTGATTACAGCGGCGCTGGACGCACGCAGTATGGCATATGCACCATATTCCCGATATCAGGTCGGAGCGGCATTGCTTGCGGGAAGCGGTAAGATTTATCGGGGCTGCAATATTGAAAATGCTTCTTACGGAGCGACCAACTGTGCGGAGCGGACGGCTTTCTTCAAGGCGATAAGCGAAGGAGAGAGAGCGTTTCGGGCGATCGCCATTGCAGGAGGATTGGAAGGAAAAAATCCCACGGATTATGCGTATCCCTGCGGTATTTGCAGACAGGTGATGCAGGAGTTTGGGGGAGGCGGTTTTCAGATTATTGTAGCAAAAAATACAGAGGAATATCAGGAATATACCCTGGCGGAATTATTGCCGGCAGGCTTTGGAGGGGATTCGATTCAATGAATATCCGGTTATATAATGCAAGAATTCTGACTATGGAAAAAAACAGAGATGTGTTTCGCGGAGAAATCTGGATTAAAAACGACAAAATTGTCTGCATTCCTGAAATAGAGGAACTTAAGCAGGACTGGAACAAAAGGGATGTTCCCCGGATCTCGTGGGATATTGAGCTGGACTGTAAGGACAATCTGCTGATGCCGGGGTTCAAGGATGCGCATACCCATTCAGGAATGACGTTTCTGCGTTCTTTTGCAGATGATTTGCCATTACAGGAATGGCTGCAGCATAGAATTTTCCCTATGGAAAGCAAGCTTGGGGGAGATGATATTTATTATCTGACAAAGCTGGCAATTCTGGAATACCTGACATCGGGCATTACAGGAATTTTTGATATGTATTTAAAGCCTGACCAGACAGCGGAGGCGTGTCTGGATACGGGGATGCGGTGCGTGCTGGTCAGCGGTTTGAACAATTTTACCTCCTCTCCACAGCAGATGGAGGAGGAATATCTGAAATGGAATCAGAAAAATTCACTGATCAGTTACCAGTTGGGATTTCATGCGGAATATACCTGTTCCAAAGAACTGCTTTATAAAGTGGCGGAGCTTGCACATAAGTACAGAGCGCCCGTATATACCCATCTGGCGGAGACTGCAAAAGAGGTGGAAGAGTGTAAGGCGCGAAGCGGAATGACACCTTTGGTATATCTCGATTCACTCGGTATTTTTGAGTTTGGCGGCGGCGGCTTCCACTGCGTACATATGACGGAGCAGGATATGAATACCATGAGAATGCGCCGGATGTATGCCATTACCAACCCCGCCTCCAATATGAAGCTGGCGAGCGGCATTGCGCCCATTGCACAGTTTGAGAAACGCAAGATTCCTGTGGCTGTCGGAACGGACGGACCGGCAAGCAATAACTGTCTGGATATGTTCAGAGAGATGTTTCTGGTATCGGGCTTGAGTAAACTGAAGGAAAATGACGCGGCAAGTCTGGATGCCATGCGCGTGCTTCGTATGGCGACGGTGCACGGAGCAAAGGCAATGCGGTTACATAGAGCGGATGTGCTGGCAAAGGGTAAATATGCGGATATTATTATGATTGATCTGCATCAGCCCAATATGCAGCCCGTACACAATATTCCCAAAAATCTGGTGTACAGCGGAAGTAAGTCCAATGTACTTATGACGATGATAGGCGGTAAGATACTGTATCGCAACGGTGAGTTCAATATCGGGGATGACCCTGAGAATATCTATCGGAAATGCGGACAAATCGTGAAAAGAATGATGACTGGGTGATGCTCAGATATCATAAACTATTTTCTGATTATAGGAGGGAAAAACATGTTAGAAAAAATCTTCAGACTGAAGGAGAACAACACCACTGCAAAGACAGAGATTGTTGCAGGTCTCACCACGTTTATGACGATGGCTTATATCATCGCCCTGAATCCGAACCTGCTGACAAACTTTGAACAAGGCGCACTGTGGAACGGTGTTTTCCTTGCAACCTGCATTGCTTCTGCAATCGGTATTTTTTTTATGGCGTTTTTAGCGAACAAGCCATTTGCAATGGCGCCCGGTATGGGGTTAAACAGCTTTTTTGCAGTTGTTGTAGCCAACATTGTAAGTATTACCGGTTTAAGCTATGTGGAATCATTCCAGGCAGCGCTGTGTATTATTTTTATTGAAGGAATTTTATTTCTTATTCTTTCCGTACTTAACGTACGTGAGAAAATCGTGGATGCAATTCCGCTCGGAGTTCGTCTTGGTATTGCGCCGGCAATCGGTATGATGCTGATGAACATTGGTCTTGGTTCGAATGTAGGCATCTATTCCGAAAACGGTGGTCCGTTCTATGTAATGCGTGATTTCTTCGGTGCGTTAACACCGGGATTGGCAAAGGATAATATGGGTTCCGGTTATGCGACCATGGTTCTGACCGTTGTTACCATGTTTATCGGATTGTTTGTTATTATTATTCTGGCACAGAAGGGTGTAAAAGCAGCCGTTATTCTCGGAATGCTTGTTGCAAGCGTTATTTACTGGGCTGGCGAGGCAATTTTCCTGGGAATCAACCCTTTTGCATCCCTTGCAAGCGCTTCCTTCCTGCCGCCTTTTAAGGATATGGCGGAGACAACATTGTTTAAGCTGAATTTCAAAGGATTTGCGCAGATTGGCTGGTTTACGTCGATTACTTTGATTATAACCTTCTGTATTATCGATATGTTTGACACGATTGGAACCTTAGTCGGTACGGCAAGCCGTGCCGGTATGCTGGACAAGGACGGTAAAATGCCTAAAATGAAAGAAGCCCTGATATCAGATGCAATCGGTACTGTGGCAGGTTCCGTTACGGGTACTTCCACCGTAACTACCTTTGTTGAGTCTGCATCCGGTGTAGAGGCAGGCGGACGTACCGGTCTGACGGCTCTGACCACAGGCATTATGTTTCTTGCATGTATCTTTATTGCGCCGATTGCAGGAATAATCCCGGCAGCGGCAACTTCAGCAGCACTGATTTATGTAGGCGTACTAATGCTTACCGGTTTGAAAAATATTGATTTTTCGGATATCTGCCAGTCCGTTCCTGTTGCACTGATGCTGATTGCAATGCCGATTTCCGGCTCCATCGGACATGCTATTGGTCTGGGACTGATTTCCTACACCGTAATCAAGGTGTTTACCGGTAAAGCAAAGGACGTATCTGTATTGACTTATGTTCTTTCTGTTATCTTTTTAATTAAGTTCTTCCTGGTTGCGTAAGCAATCTTTACTATGATTACGGGCGGGTATTTTCATGATACGGACTTGGAAAATACCCGCTTGTAAGTGAAATGAAGGGGAAAGTTTATGGAGATTCTGGTTTTGTTTGCTGCATTGGGTCTGTTTTTCCTTTTGGTCTTTGTGAGGGAGGCGATACAGGCAAAGAAAAGGGAGAAAGCATTTATTGCTTCGCTGTATCATATCTGCGAGACGCTTCCGGATAAAGAATATTCGCTGGAGCGGTACGCACGGATGGGAAGTTTTTATCAAAGGCATCCGGTAAAGGGTCAGGTGGATGATATTACATGGAATGACCTGGGGATGGATGAAATATTCAAGAGAATGAACTATACCTTTTCCGCATCGGGAGAAGAGTATTTATATTATACATTGAGAAATACCAGGAAAACGGAGGAAGAGCTGGCGCATCTGGAGGATGTAATCCGCTTTTTTATGGAGCATACGGATGAGAGGGTAAAAATTCAGTATAAAATGAGCAGGCTGGGGCATACGGGGAAATTTTCCCTTTATGACTATATCGATAATCTGGACTATCTGGGAGAACGTTCCAACCGGAAACATATTTTGCTTAATGTTTTGTTTCTGCCGCTGCTTGCGCTATTGTTTGTCAATTTGTCGGTGGCGCTTACGGGAATAGCAATATTAATTATTTATAATATTACGTCCTATTTTAAGGAAAAGAAAGAGATTGACCCTTATATTGTCAGCTTTGCTTATGTGAAACGTCTGACGGCTGCCTGTGAAGAACTTTTGAAATTTTCGATACCGGTATGCGTTCAGGAATGGGAAAGGATGCGCACGGCGCTGCAGGGACTGCGCGGTATGCAGAAAGGCTCCTTTTGGGTGCTTGCAGGAAGCCGCAGCGCCACCTCCGGCAATCCTCTGGATATTCTGATGGATTACGCCCGCATGATATTTCATGTGGATTTGATTCAGTTTAACAAAATGCTGTCACAACTGCGGACCCACATTGGGGATGTGGATGAATTGATTGGGCTTGTCGGATATGTGGAAACCGCTATAGCGGCGGGGATTTTCAGAGATTCTCTGAAGGAATATTGTGTCCCCCGGCATGAAGGGGAAGGAATGTGTGTGCGGGAAGCGTACCATCCCCTGCTGGCAAATCCGGTAAAAAACAGTATTCATGCCCGCAGAGGCGTTCTGGTAACGGGTTCCAACGCGTCAGGCAAATCCACATTTTTAAAGACCATAGCAGTCAACGCAATCTTAAGTCAGTCAATTCATACCTGCTGCGCATCGGCATATCAGGCGCCGCTGTACGAGATTTATTCTTCCATGGCGCTGCATGATAATATGAAAAGCGGAGAAAGCTATTATATCGTGGAGATTAAGGCATTGAAGCGTATTTTGGATGCGGCAGCCGAAAAGGAGAACAGAATCCTGTGTTTTGTGGACGAGGTACTAAGAGGAACCAATACGGTAGAAAGGATTGCGGCTTCCACACAGATATTAAAGAGTCTTGTGGATTCGGGAAATATGCTCTGCTTTGCGGCAACCCATGATATTGAACTGACAGAGCTGTTAAAGGATGTCTATGACAATTATCATTTTGAGGAAGAAATTATGGAAGGAGATATTTTCTTTCCGTATAAATTGCTGGACGGTTCCACAAAAACCCGTAATGCCATAAAACTATTGCAAATCATGGGATATGACAGGGATGTGATTGAGAAAGCCTTTCAGCAGGCGGAGCATTTTGTGGCTTCGGGGACATGGGTGGTAACTTGACGGAAAAATGTTCCGTTGCTATACTGGCGATAGGACATGAAAATGATAACAGGATGGAGGAAAATATATGGTTGCTTTTGTAAATTCTTTTTTGTCTTATGTAATGTTAATGCTTGTCTTCGTTGCAGTGGCAGGCTGCGGGGCTGCGATTGGTTTGTTTCTTCGCAGAAAAAAAGACAGGAAAGCTTCGGAAGCACAGGAGAGCGCGAAAGAGTAAATGGCAAAATCTGAGGGACAGAAATTAAAGCTCTTATATATTGTGAAAATGCTGGAGGAAAGCTCCGATGAAAATCACCCGCTCAGCACGGCGGACATTATAGCGGGATTGGAAGAGGTGGGAATTCATTCGGAGAGGAAAACAATTTATGACGATATTGCAAAGCTTTGCGATTTCGGATACGATATTATACAGATTCACAGCAGACTGGGCGGCGGATATTATCTGGCAGACAGGGAATTTGAACTGCCGGAATTAAAGCTCCTTGTGGATGCGGTACAGTCCTCCCGTTTTATTACGACCAAAAAGTCCCGGGAACTGATTAAGAAGCTGGAGGGAAAAGCAAGCAAATATGATGCCGGAAAGCTTCGCAGACAGGTTTATGTAGCAGGGCGTATCAAGACGGAAAATGAGAGTATTTATTACAATATTGATAATATTCACCGTGCCATTCAGGAAAACAGACAGATTGATTTTGTATATCTTGACTGGAATCTGAAAAAAGAAATGGTTCCCCGTCCAAACGGGCAGAAAACCGTAAGTCCGTGGGCATTAATCTGGCGGGAGGAAAATTATTATCTCGCGGCATACGATGGAGAAGATAAGATTATCAAGCATTACCGTGTGGACAAGATGGGGCAGGTAGCTGTTCTTGCTAAGGAGAGAGAAGGTCTGGAGCAGTTTTCAAGGCTCGATTTGGCTGCTTATACCAATCAGACCTTCGGCATGTTTGGCGGGGAGGAGGAAATTGTAACATTAGAATTTCCCAACCGGCTGGTGGGAGTTGTTTTGGATCGTTTTGGCAGGGAGACGGATTTGCGTCTTATGTCCGACGAAGTTTTTCGCGTCCGGGTAAGAGTGGTTGTCAGCGGTCAGTTTTTTGGCTGGCTTGCAGGAATCGGCAAAGAGGCGAGAATTATATCGCCCTGTTCAGTAAAGGAAAGCTATGTGAAATGGCTGAAAGAGATTCTGGAGTAAAGGTATCTAAATTAAAGATGCCTTTTTTGGTACTTTTTAAGAGAATACTTCATTGACAAGAAATGTGTTCTTTCGTATACTGTTAATTAACGGACACAACATATTGTTTTTTCTTTTGAACAGATACCATATATTGTTGTGCAGAGCGGGTGTATAATGATAAGTTTTATGAAGGGAATGAATTATATGAGCAGTAATTTTGAACAGGCAGGTACAGGGAGCGAAAGATATGGAGAGGAATATAAACCCTCCAAAAAAGTATATGTTATCAAGAAGGATGGCAGTAAGGAAGCTTTTAATGTACAGAAGGTTATCAATGCAGTGGGCAAAAGCGCCTACAGAGCGTTGACAAAATTTACGGATGAAGAAGAGAGACATATTTGTCAATATGTTGTAGATAAAGTAAATGATTTAGAGGTCGATGAGGTTCCTATTCCCATCATGCATAATATTGTGGAGAGCGCTCTGGAGCAGGTGAAGCCTGTTGTGGCAAAAAGTTACCGCGACTATCGGAACTACAAGCAGGATTTCGTAAGAATGCTGGATGATGTTTATAAGAAAAGCCAGGCAATCATGTATATCGGCGATAAAGAGAATGCAAATTCGGATTCTGCGCTGGTTTCCACCAAGAGAAGCCTGATTTTTAATCAGCTAAACAAAGAATTATATCAGAAATTCTTCCTGACGACGGAGGAGATTCAGGCGTGCCGTGACGGTTATATCTATGTGCACGATATGTCTGCGAGAAGAGATACGATGAACTGCTGTCTGTTTGACGTGCAGACGGTTCTGTCCGGCGGCTTTGAGATGGGTAATATCTGGTACAATGAGCCCAAGACTCTGGATGTGGCATTTGACGTTATCGGAGATATTGTCTTAAGTGCGGCAAGCCAGCAGTACGGCGGTTTTACCGTACCCAGCGTGGATTTGATACTGGAGCCTTATGCGGAGAAGTCCTATAAACGCAATCTGGAGAAGTATTTGTCGCTTGGTATTGAACAGTCCAAGGCGGAAGAGGTTTCTTATGCGGATGTGGTAAGAGAGTTTGAACAGGGTTTCCAGGGCTGGGAGTATAAGTTTAATACCGTTGCAAGCAGCCGAGGCGATTATCCTTTTATTACGGTGACTGCAGGAACCGGTACGGGAAGATTTGCAAAGCAGGCTACCATCAGTATGCTTGAGGTCCGCAAAAGGGGACAGGGCAAGAAGGAATGCAAGAAGCCTGTGCTTTTCCCAAAGATTGTATTTTTGTACGACGAGAATCTCCATGGTCCGGGAAAACCGTTGGAGGATGTGTTTGAGGCGGGCGTTGCCTGTTCTGCAAAAACCATGTATCCTGACTGGCTGAGTCTGACCGGAAAAGGTTATGTTGCCAGCATGTACAAGCAGTACGGCAAGATTGTATCCCCTATGGGATGCCGTGCGTTTCTGTCTCCCTGGTATGAGAGGGGCGGAATGCACCCTGCGGATGAGGAAGATGTACCTGTATTCGTAGGTCGTTTTAATATCGGTGCAGTATCTTTGCACCTTCCGATGATTCTTGCAAAAGCGAGAAAGGAGAGCAAAGATTTCTACGAGGTGCTGGATTATTATCTGAATCTGATTCGTCAGCTTCATATCCGTACCTATGCTTATCTGGGAGAGATGCGTGCGTCCACCAACCCGCTTGCCTATTGCGAGGGCGGCTTCCTCGGCGGACATTTGCAGCTTCATGATAAGATTAAGCCTCTTCTGAAATCAGCTACCGCCAGCTTCGGCATTACGGCGCTGAACGAATTGCAGGAGCTGTACAACGGCAAATCGCTGGTGGAGGATGGTGCATTTGCAGTGGAGGTACTGGAGCATATCAATCAGAAAATAAATGAGTTCAAAGAGGAAGACGGTAATCTCTATGCTATCTACGGAACTCCCGCAGAAAGTCTCTGCGGCTTGCAGGTAAAGCAGTTCCGCAAGAAATATGGCATTGTGGAAGGGGTATCAGACAGAGAATATGTAAGCAACAGCTTCCATTGCCATGTAACAGAGGATATTACCCCCATTCAGAAGCAGGATTTGGAGAACAGATTCTGGGATTTGAGCAACGGAGGAAAGATTCAGTATGTGAAGTATCCGATTGACTATAATATTGAGGCTATTAAAACCCTGATTCGCCGCGCAATGGATATGGGCTTTTATGAGGGCGTGAATCTGTCGCTGGCATACTGTGATGACTGCGGTCATCAGGAGCTTGAGATGGATGTGTGTCCCAAATGCGGCAGCCGTAATCTGACCAAGATTGACCGTATGAATGGTTATCTGTCCTACTCACGAGTACACGGCAATACCAGATTAAACGATGCAAAAATGGCAGAAATTGCGGAAAGGAAAAGCATGTAACGATGAGATATCACAATATAACAAAGGATGATATGCTGAATGGGGACGGATTGCGCGTAGTTCTCTGGGTGGCAGGCTGTAACCATTGCTGTAAGGAATGCCATAATCCAATTACCTGGGATCCTGACGGCGGGCTTTTGTTTGACGATGCGGCAAAGCAGGAAATATTTGAACAGCTTGATAAAAGTTATATTTCGGGCATTACTTTTTCGGGCGGAGATCCGCTGCATCCCCGAAACAGTCTTGAGGTGCGGGAGCTTATGGCAGAAATCAAAGAAAAGTATCCGGATAAAACGATATGGATGTATACCGGTGACAGTTGGGAAACTATTTATCATTATCCCATGATGAAGTATATCGACGTGGTAGTTGACGGCGAGTTTCATATCGCGGAGCGTGATACAAAGCTGTTATGGAAGGGCAGCGCCAATCAGAGAGTGATTGATGTAAAAAAGACATTGAAGCAGGAGAATCCCGCGATACCGGTGCTTCATTGCCCGGATTACGCTTAAACAATGCGAGAACATAGAAAGGCATATTGAGTAAAATGCAGAGAATTGCAAAATTTCATAAAGTAAGCAAAGAGCAGTTTATAACTGCCATGACAGAGGAGTTTCCCCAGTATACTAAGGCAGACATTGAAGATATGTACGAGGCGTTAGAGCTTCCCAAAAGAGCGACAAAGGGCAGTGCGGGCTATGATTTTTATGCTCCGTTTTCTTTTTCACTGGCACCGGGAATCACAATCAAGGTTCCGACGGGCATCAGGGCGGAGATGGAAGAAAACTGGGTGCTTAAGCTCTATCCCAGAAGCGGACTTGGTTTTAAATTCCGTTTACAGATGAATAATACGGTTGGCATCATTGACAGTGATTATTTTTATTCCGATAATGAAGGACATATTTTTGTAAAGCTGACTAATGACTCCAATGAGGGAAAAACTGTTGATATCCCCACAGGAACCGGTATAGTACAGGGAATTTTTCTGGAATATGGCATTACGGTGGATGATGAGGCGGAGGGAATCCGCAACGGCGGATTCGGCAGTACCACAAAAAAATAAATATGGGTATAAATAGCATAGCGTACTTCCTTTTCGGTGAAACTAATTAAAAAGTTTAACGGAAAGGAAGTTTTTATTTTGGAAAAACAGAAAATATCGGGTATTTTGCAACAGGATATGTCATATCTGAATCAGGTGATGGCAGTTGATAAGAATTTTGACGTTGTTCATCGTATGATACACGTAGCGGAAAAAGAAGCGTGTATGTATTTTATTGACGGGTTCTGCAAGGACGAGGTCATGGAGAAGTTGTTGGAATATTTTTTTTCACTGACGCCGGACAAGCTTCCGCAGGACAGTCAGAATCTGAATCAGATGGATATTCCCTATGTGGAAGTGGAAATTGAAGAGGATTGGAATACCATTCTGATATCCCTGATGTCGGGAATGTTTCTGCTGTTAATTGAGGGATATCAAAAGGCTGTTTTAATTGATTCCCGAACTTACCCGGCAAGAGATGTATCGGAGCCGGATAAGGACAAGGTGCTTCGGGGCTCCAAGGATGGTTTTGTAGAAACCTTGATTTTTAATACGGCACTGATTAGAAGGCGTATACGCAGTACGGAGCTGCGGATGGAAATGATGAATGCGGGAAAAAGCTCAAAAACGGATATCGTAATCTGTTATATGAATGATCGGGCGGATCACAAATTTTTGGAGGAAATCAGGCAAAAAATCAATAACATTACGGTAGATTCCCTGACCATGAATCAGGAGAGCCTTGCGGAATGTCTTTATCAGAGAAAGTGGTTTAATCCCTTTCCGAAATTCAAATATACGGAGAGACCGGATACTGCGGCGGCAGAGGTGTTGGAGGGGCATATTGTTGTTCTCGTGGATAATTCCCCTTCGGCAATGATTATGCCTACCACAATTTTTGATATGGCGGAGGAGGCGGACGATTATTATTTTCCGCCAATAACCGGAACATATTTAAGATTGGCGAGATTTTTAATCTCTTTATTGACTTATCTGGTCACTCCTACCTTTTTGCTGCTGGTGAATCATCCTCAGTGGATACCGGAATCCTTCCGTTTCATTATGCTGAAGGAGGAAGCAAATATCCCGATTATCTGGCAGTTTCTGATTCTGGAGCTGGCGTTGGACGGACTGCGGCTTGCGGCGGTAAATACGCCGAATATGCTAAGTACACCCTTGAGTGTGCTGGCAGCTCTGGTATTGGGGGAATTTTCCGTAAACAGCGGCTGGTTTTCTTCGGAGGTTATGTTATATATGGCGTTTGTTGCCATAGCAAACTATACCCAGTCGAATTATGAGCTTGGATATGCGCTGAAATTTCTGAGAATTCTGAATCTCATTCTTACCCAGCTATTCGGGCTTTGGGGGTATATTGGTGGAATTGTTCTGGCGGGAGTGTTGATTGCAAGCAACAGAACAGTCTCCCATGAAAGTTATATTGCACCGCTGATTCCTTTTCACTGGGGCAGGCTTAAAAATCGCCTGATTAGGAGAAGGCTTCCGGGAGCAGTGCACAAAAGTAAGGAAAGAAAGTAGATAAAAAAGACACGGAAATTATCCTGCATCATACTATAGTATTAAAGAAAAAGAGGATTTATGAAAGGAAGTCGTATGCAGGATTATTTTAAGGAAGAACAGATAGACAAATTTCCGGTTGCAATGGCATATGTTCCCTGGCAGTATTTTGATAAGATGTATGACGATTTGGAAAAAGCATTCGATGCAGGCACTATTTTCCCGGAGTTAAATAAACCTTTTACGGGAAGGAGATGTGTGTAATGGATAATGAAAAGCAGATGTTAAAAGATATCAGTATGATAGATTTCGTGCTGGTTGATTTGATGCTGTATCTTGATACACATCCTTACGACAGGAATGCAATGGAATACTATAATCATTATAATCGAATCAAAAACCGTATGGAAAAGGAATTTTCCATGAAATATTATCCTTTGAATAAGAACATGGCAGACAGTACGAAAGAGTGGAGATGGGGAATGGCGCCCCTGCCATGGGAAGGAGGATGCAGGTAAATGTGGAGTTATGAAAAGAGATTACAGTATCCGATTAATATTAAGGAGCCGAATGCGAAGCTTGCGCAGATTATTATCTCTCAGTACGGCGGACCTGACGGCGAGATGGGCGCCAGCATGCGCTACCTGTCACAGCGTTATTCCATGCCATACAGGGAAGTTGCAGGCGTACTGACGGATATCGGTACGGAGGAGCTGGCGCATTTGGAAATGGTTGCCACCATTGTGCATCAGTTGACAAGAAATCTTTCCATGGAAGAAATTGAGAAGAGTGGATTTGCCAACTATTATGTAGATCACACGGTTGGCGTATGGCCTCAGGCTGCAGGAGGCGTTCCCTTTAATGCCTGTGAGTTTCAGGTAAAAGGCGATATTATTACGGATTTGACTGAGGATATGGCAGCAGAACAGAAAGCGCGTTCCACCTATGATAATATTTTACGTGTGATTAAAGACCCTGATGTCTGCGATCCGATTCGGTTCCTGCGGGCAAGGGAGATTGTGCATTTCCAAAGATTTGGCGAAGCGCTTCGCATGACCCAGGATAAATTAAACAGTAAGAACTTTTATGCGTTCAATCCGGGCTTCGATATGTGTGAGGATTGCGGCGGCAATAAGGATGAATGCTGTAAAACCTGTTAAGAATAGGCAAATAGTACGCATGATAAGAAAATAGATATGGAAGGCGGGGTGTTTCTGTGAGTGGGAATGCCTCGTTTTTTGTATAAGTTAAAATTGTTATTGACATACGAAACGACATTTACTATACTAGTAGTGTATTAAGAGTATTAATACAGTTAGGAAAGGAGTAACCGGAAAGGAGCGACATTATGATCTTGATTGATTATAAGGATAGGACGCCCATTTATGAACAGATAATTGAAAAATTCCAGCAGATGATACTGTGCGGTGTGCTGCAGGCAGGTGATTCGATGCCGTCTGTGAGAAATCTGGCAATGGAGCTGTCGCTGAATCCCAATACGATTCAGCGTGCCTATCAGGAACTGGAGCGAAACGGCTATATTTATACGGTCAAGGGCAAAGGAAGTTTTGTGTGCGATGCGCTGGATGCCGCCAGATCCAAACGTGCGGAATTGCAGGAAGAATTGAAAGCGTGCGTGGAGAAAGCGTTTGCGGCAGGGATTTCAGAGCAGGAGCTGAGAGACATACTGGCGGAAAGTATTGAAAGGGCGAAGAAGGGAGACAGCTTATGATAGTAGCGGATCAGGTTTATAAAAAATTTGGGGAAATAGAAGCTTTGAAGGACGTTTCGGTTACGATAAAAAAGGGAGAGGTGTTCGGTCTGATCGGCACCAATGGAGCTGGAAAAAGCACCTTTCTTCGCACGGCCTGCGGCGTACTGGAGCCGGATAAGGGAACGCTTCTGATAGATGATATGCCGATTTATGAGAATCCGGAGATGAAAAAGAATATTTTTTATATCTCCGACGACCAATTTTATCTGCCAAATGCAACGCCTGTTACCATGATGCGTTTTTATCGGGATTATTATCCGGAGTTTGATACGGAGCGGTTTTTAAATATGCTAAAAAAGTTTGGATTAAGTTCCAAACGAAAAATTCAGACCTTTTCCAAGGGGATGAAAAAGCAGTTATCCGTGATTCTGGGAATCTGTGCAAATACCAGGTATCTGTTCTGTGATGAAACCTTTGATGGTCTTGACCCGGTGATGAGGCAGACGGTGAAGAGTATCTTTGCGGGCGAACTGACAAACAGGGATTTTACGCCGGTAGTAGCTTCCCACAACTTAAGAGAACTGGAGGATATCTGCGATCATGTGGGTCTGCTGCATCAGGGCGGCGTCCTGATGCAGAGGGATTTGGAGGAAATGAAGCTCAACATCCATACCGTACAGTGTGTTTTTGAAAACGAAGAGTTGGAAAAAGCTGCGATAAGCAGTTTAAATCTTGTAAAAGCCGAGAAACGCGGACGATTAAATCTTTTAACTGCAAGGGGCAAAAAGGAGGAGATTATGAATCAGATTGGAACCTTCTCACCTGTATTTGCGGAAATTTTACCTTTATCACTTGAAGAAATCTTTATCAGCGAAACGGAGGTAGTGGGATATGACATCAAAAAGCTTATTTTTTAGACGTATGAAACAGGATTTGGAACAAAGAATCTGGCTTCCGGTGATTTTCTTTATCCTGGCATTTCTGTTTCTGGAGCTGCCGCTGATTTCAAGCATAGATTCCTGGCAGAGATTAGAAAATTATGCGGAGTATGTAAATACTTATCTGATGAATCGTTTTTTTTCGCCGGGTTATGCGTTTACGGTAATTACGATTGGCATGGCGGCGGTCAGTGCACTGAGCGGTTTTACCTATATGCACTCCGCTAAAAAGCTGGACGTCTATCACAGTCTGCCTGTGAGGCGGGAAACATTGTTTGTACAGCAATATGTTTACGGAATGATATATTATCTGGTGCCCATGGTGATTCATGTGTTGCTCTGTCTTGTTATCTGCATGGCAAACGGTTTGTTTGGGACGGCAGTTCTGTGGCAGGCGTTGTGGCATATTCTGGTTCAACTGCTGATATACTGGTCTGTCTATTCCGTGGTTATCACGGCGGTATGTCTGACCGGCACTCTTGTCGTCAGTGTACTGGGAAGCGTTATACTGATGTTGTACAGTCTGATTGTATCTTTGTTGAAGATGAGTCTGATGGACAGATTTTTTGTGACTTATTACAGCTTAGGTGATAATATTCCGGCGATTACACCCATTCATTTAATAACGAAAATGATAGAGGAAATGAACTGGGGGGATGCGGAATATCTTGTCTATACAGATTATATGGGATATTATGTGAAGCTGCTGATGATGGCGGTAATTTATACTGTGATTGCGCTGCTGCTATATAAGAAGCGTCCTTCAGAAGCTGCGGGGAGAGCTATCGCTTTTCCTGTCATGGAACCTGTCGTAAAAACCATGGTGGTATTGCCGGCATCCATTGTTTCGGGATTTTTCTTTTCCTCTATTTTTTCCGTCAGCGCCCATTTTTCATGGTTTGTATTTGGGTGTGTTTTTGGATTTGTGATTTGCTGTCCGCTGATGGATATTATTTTCCAAAAGGATATGAAGGCGGCATTTTCCAAGCCGTTACAGTTTGTATTTAACGGGGCTTGTATTGTCGGTATTATTGTGATTTTCCAATTCGATTTGTTTGGTTATGATACCTATATTCCGAAGAAGGAGAAGGTGGAGAGTTATGCCATATCCTTAAACGGGTTTTCCGAGATTTATCTGGACTATGGAAATTATTATAATTATTGTCTGAACAACATGGAAATTACGGACAATGAAAGCGCAGGAAAGCTTCTGGAGCATGCGGCGGAAATTACCCGTCCGGTACGCACGGGTGCTTTGGAAGCAGAGGAGGATGGTGCCGACAGATATACTTCTCTGCTGGTTAAATTTCATTTGAAAAACGGCAAATGCTCTTATAGAAATTATCTGATTAATATTGGGGATACGCAGGTGATGCAGTGGCTGGGAGATGTCTATAATGACCCGGAATACAAGGCGGGAGCATATCCGGTTCTTGCCGAAACCCATGAGACGGACAATTATGTCGGTATTCTGCTGGATTACACCTATGCCTCGGAGGGAATTCAATTATCAAAAGAAGAGATGGGGCGATTTGTAGAGACTTACCGGGAGGAATTGCAGAATCTGACCTTTGATGAAGTGCTGACAGAGTATCCGGTAGCGAATCTGTCATTTGCAAAATCAAATTCCGACGGCGCAGATGCTTTAGTGCAGACGGAACACAACGGTTACAGTAAGGGGTTGAGCTTTGATTACAGCAGTACGATATCCGGTTATAAAATTTATTCCTCTTTCACACAGACTTTGGCGCTGCTAAAGGAATACGGCGCGGACATTGCAAATGAAATTCTGCCGGAGGATGTGGTCAGCATTTGGATTGCAGATTATTCTCAGGAGGTATATCGCGATAATATTGACTTTGCAGAGGTGGAGTATACGCAGGAAAATGGGCAGCTTACGAAGATAGAGCAGATACTTCCCTGTCTGATACGGGATAATCTCAACATTGCTTTTGATGCTGCCGATAAGACAGAACAGGATATGGAGGTTCGGGTAGTATACAAATATGACGGCAAGACATATGAAGATTATTTCTGTATTGTAAAGGACAGAATACCGCAATTTTTAAGAGAGGATTTAAAAGGGGCAGCGCAGTAGCGCCGCCTCTTTTGCGTCAAGTTTCAATAAGGTACTTTTTTACAATCAAAATTCCCATAATCATCAGAACCGGGAAGATAAGGGCGGCAAGGATACCGAGCTTAAAATCATCTCCGAAGTATCCTGCAATCAGTCCCACATAGGTGGGTCCGCCGCTGCAGCCCATATCGCCTGCGAGCGCCAATAGGGCGAAGAGGAGCGTCCCGCCGCGTTTCAGGGAGGCAGAGGCAATGCTGAAAGCGCCGGGCCAGAGAATTCCCACGGAAAAACCACAGATGCCGCAGCCCAGCAGACTGAAAACGGGCAGTGGCGACAATGATATCATCAGATAAGAAAGGACACACAGAATACTGCTTATCAGCATGGCTTTCTGCAAATCAATCTTTTCTCCGTATTTTCCGTAAAGAAGTCTTGCAGTTCCCATCAATATGGCAAAAAACATAGGTCCGGCAAGATCTCCGATGGTTTTGCTTACCCTAAGACCCTGTTCCGCAAAGGTGGACGCCCACTGACTGACCGCCTGTTCACTGGCGCCGGCGCAGAGCATAAGCAGCATCATCAGCCAAAAGGAGGGCTGCATCAGTAATTCCTTCAGCGTATATCCTTTTTCGTCCTCGGCAAGCAGGGAACAAAGGGGGATCTTCGTAAAGGCAATTAAATTAAATAACGGTACAAGCGCCCAGATAATTGCCATGATTCTCCAGTTTTCAATTCCAAAAAAATGGAAGAAAAGCGTGGACAATAATACCACGCCCACATGTCCCCAGCAGTAGAAGGAATGGAGCAGACTCATGGCTTTTCCTTTGTTTTTCGTAGGAAGCGCTTCCACAATCGGACTGATTAACACCTCCAGAAGTCCGCCGCCGATAGCGTAAATTGCAACGGACAATAACAATCCGGCAAAGGGGGAAGGAAGGATTTCCGGCAAAAAGGTCAGACCAAGCAAGCCGATACACGCAAACGCATGAGCAAGGACTGCGGAGGCGCGATAGCCAATTTTGTCAATAAAGCCTGCCGATAACAGGTCGATTATAAGCTGTAATACGAAATTGAAGGTAATCAGCACGGTAATCTGTGATAAGGGAATATGAAAGGTGCTGTGAAAGGTTAAAAATAACAGCGGTATAAAGTTATTGACGATTGCCTGAACAATATAACCTACAAAGCAGGCAACGACTGTTTTCTGATAGCTTTGGTTCATAATAGATAACTCCTGTCATTCAAAATATGTCAGTGCGGCGATAGCACGGACATCTACTGAATTATAGCACGGAATATTGGAAATGCTATGTGTTTTCTTGCCGAATTGTTGTAGTATATTGTTTAGAACAAAAAAATTATTTAGATTGATTTTAGATGCGAAGGATGCAAAAATGATACAGTATTGTTACAGAATGAAATAAATTATTTAAGGTACGAGGAAAGAGGTAAGGGGTATGTTAAAGATACTGATTGCAGAGGACGAAGAGCCGATTGCAAACCTGATAAGAATGAATCTGCTGCGGGCGGGCTATGAATGTACGTGGGCGGCGGATGGAGAGAGGGCGGCTGATATGATGATGAAGACTGCGTTTGATTTGGTGCTGCTGGATATCATGCTGCCGGGCATTAGCGGATATGAATTGATGGAATATGCGAAGGGGTTAGGTATCCCTGTTATTTTTCTGACTGCACTGGGAACTACGGAAAATGTGGTAAAGGGGTTAAAAATGGGAGCAGACGATTATCTGCCAAAGCCCTTTGAAATTGTGGAGCTTCTGGCAAGGGTGGAGGCTGTGCTGCGCCGTTATAATAAGGCGGAGTCTGTGATTGCGCTTCATGATATTGTGATTGATACAGCTTCCCGCAGTGTGAAGCGCGGTGGGGAAGAAATACCGCTTACGATGAAGGAATTTGATTTACTGTTGTTATTTGCCCAAAACCGTAATATTGCACTCTATCGGGAAACAATTTATGAAAAGGTCTGGGGCGGAGAATATTTCGGGCAGAGCAGAACGGTGGATTTGCATGTGCAGCGTCTGAAGAAGAAGCTTCAGTGGGAAGACAAAATAACAGCGGTATATAAGGTTGGTTATCGGTTGAATGTATAGGAAAAGGTTGCCTGAGAGACGATTATGAAATTTGCGAATAAATTATTCTTTGCAACAACAGTTGTTCTTACCATTATTTTTACGGTGTTTGGTATCTGGATGTTGTCCTCTTATTTTCAGAAAATTCTGAATCGTGAGATGGTGCAGGCAGATATGGAAAGTCAGATGTTTCAATATCTGTTTGAGATGGCATATCAGTCTGTGGAGGAATACGGGGAAGAGTTCGCCATAAACAGTGCAGTGGACAGTGTCGTTTCCGGTGTGGAGAAAAACGGCAGTCATTGCTTTGTCTGGACGGCGGAAGAAGATTACTATGGAGAATCCTTTGTAAGAGCGACACAGCAGACGGCAGCGTTTTACGAACTGGCGGCAAAGCTGGATGAAACGAATACCTATGCCTATGGAATCCGCCGGATGGAGGATGATTATTATCTGTTGAGTGTGTGCAAATCCCATGCCAATGAGCGCATTGTGTATCTGGGAATCAGCAGGGATGTCACAACGATGTATGAGGACAGGCAGGGATTGCTGAATCAGTACAGGCTGGCGTTGATTTTGCTGCTGATTACAGGCGGAACGTGTATCTATTTGCTGTCACGGTATATTACAAAGCCTATCAGAGAGCTTGATGCGGTGGTAGAGGAAATTGCTGACGGAAATTACGAACAGCGCTCTGAGTATACCAGTGCAGACGAAATCGGCAAGCTGGCAGAAAATTTTAACCGTATGGCAGACCGGCTTGTGGAACAGATGCAGGAGAAGGAAATGGAGGCAAAACAGAAGGAAGATTTTACAGCGGCATTTGCCCATGAGCTGAAAACGCCGCTGACTTCCATTATCGGGTATGCGGATATGCTCAATTCCGTAACGCTGTCCGAGGGGGAACGACGGGAAGCCTATTATTATATTTACAGTCAGGGAAAGCGGCTGGAAAGCTTATCTCATAAGCTGCTTGAGCTGGTGAGCATGGAGCAGACACCCATGCAGGTGCGCGAGATTCAGACAAAGGAGCTTGAGGAAAATATCAGGATAACCATGCGTCCTGTTTTTGACAGAAAGCATATTAAAGGAAAAATCAGCATGGAAAAAGGAAAGCTGTACGGGGACAGGGATTTATTGCTTTCCCTTTTGTATAATCTGCTCGATAATGCGGCAAAGGCAGTGGAGGAAGGCGGGTTTATCTTGTTAAAGGGACGCTGCATGAAACAGGGATACGAGATTAAGGTCGTGGACAATGGGCGAGGAATCCCCAGGCAGGATATTAACAGAATTACCGAGGCTTTTTATATGGTGGACAAATCCCGTTCCCGCAAGGAGGGCGGCGCAGGTATCGGCATGGCGCTCTGCCAGAGAATTGTCACTTTACATAAAGGAGCTTTAAGGATTGACAGTAAACCGGGAGAGGGAACCGTGATTCAACTGTTGTTTCCGGACAAGATGAGGGCGGAATGAAAAACAGAAAAACTAAGAACAATAAGGAAAAATTATGTGTTGCAGGAATGTTGCTGCTGGTAATTGCAGCCTTGTTTTTTCCACAGATTATTTTTGAGATTCAGGATAGATACCGCATGGTGAATACGGAAGTGGAAGCGCGGGAAAGTCCTGATATCTTTCAACTGAATTTATCTTATGAAGAGCAGCTTGGTATAAGAATGAGCAATTTTCTTAAGGCAAATCAGAAAATGGTAACGGGTTTAGACTATGACGTTACGGAGGGGGCGGAACAAGCCGGGCTGCTTGAAACAATTATGTATCAGGAATGGTTTTATATATTATATGATTACAGCATTACTGTGGATTCTTTCTATTATGAATCAATGTTTAGTACCGATATTGCGTCGAGCGTTCAAGATTGTAAAAAATATATTGTTTACGGAAGCAATTATGAACCTTTGCTGTTCCTGTGGTATTTTGACATTTATTTACCGGATATTGGCACGAGAATGCAGCTTGTTGTGGATACGGAAGACGATACGGTTTATTATATAAGGCTGTCATTCGATGAGCAGCAGGAGAGGCAAACGAAATTTACAGACGCGGGACCGGCTTATGTTTTGATAGAATATATTATGGCAAATATCCCTTTTTATTATTCTTATTATGAAGCAGACAGTTATGAGGAAAATTTGGGATATGGATATGATTTGGTTTCAGATGCGGGCAATGTTGCTGTAACGGGGAGTGAGCAATATGATATCGGCATTGTAATGGATGAGAGTCAATACAAAATTGAAACTGCGTTTCCCTATGGGGATTCTTACATGACTTTTTTTGCTCAGGCAGCATTTGGAGACGGCGTTCATCCTGAAATTATTATGGGAATCAGAGAAATAGGGGAATTAATCCCTGAAATGATGCAAAATTGATACCTGTCTCGTTTATTCTGAAAAAAACAAGAGAGGAATTATCGGAAAGGCTATGACATCGGAGAAAAAACGAGGATATAACAAAAAGAGAATGAAGCAGATAAGAAGGCAGAGACGGCTTAAGAGAAGATTGTTGGGAGCCGGGATATTGATTCTTTCAGGTGTCTGTATTTTTCTCCTGGGGAAGAGCGTCGGGAGACAGGAAGAAATGCAGATTCTGACCAAAGAAGAAAAAGTAAAGAATTATACATATAATCAAGGCGGTCAGGAGGAAGAATATGATTTGGACGGAATATTGACTGTCAGGGAAATTCTGTTGGTGAACAAAGATAACCCGTTGCCGGAGGATTATGAGGTGACCCTTCTGACGCTGCCGGACGGGGTGAACCGTGCCGCAGAAGAAGCATACGAACCTTTATGCGATATGCTGAAAGCAGGACAGAAAGAGGGCTTAAGCTTTGAAATCTGTTCTTCCTACAGAAGTGTGGAGCGTCAGCAGGAGCTTTTGGACGAAGATATCAATACTTTGATGAGACAGGGATATTCCTATAAGGAGGCATATGAAGAGGTGACGAAGGAGACGATGCCGCCGGGGTACAGTGAGCATTCCACCGGACTTGCCTTTGATATCGTGTCGCTTGGTTATCAAATACTGGATGCAGGACAGGAAAAAACAAAGGAGAATATCTGGCTTCAGTCTCATTGTGCGGAGTATGGTTTTATTCTCCGGTATCCAAAGGGAAAGGAAGACATTACTGCTATCAATTATGAGTCCTGGCATTTCCGCTATGTGGGAAAAGAAGCAGCCGCATATATTATGGAGAATGGTATCACTCTGGAGGAATATTTGGAACTTTAAGACGGGAAAGGTATATTTTGCCTTCCGCGCAGATATATTGTTACAAATCCAGCTTATTTAAGGCGATGTGTAACAAAAATAAGCGCGGGAGGCTTTTATTTGGGAAAAATCGGTGATGCGGGCAATATATTAGAAAGAATTGACAATGCAGTGTGGGGACCGGGAATGCTTTTGCTTCTTTTGGGAACAGGCTGTTATCTGATGATACGGCTTCGTTTTCTCCCTGTCCGCAGACTGAAATTTGCGATTCTTTGCGCTATCGGATATGAAGGGAAGTACATAAATAAGGCAGCGGAGGATAACGGAAATTCTTCGGGCGGAATCTCTTCTTTTTCCGCGCTTACAACGGAGCTTGCGGCAACGATTGGAACAGGTAATATTGTCGGCGTGGCGACTGCCATGGTGCTGGGCGGTCCGGGGGCGTTATTCTGGATGATGATATCCAGCGTTATCGGAATGGCTACAAAGCTGGTTGAGAGTATGCTTTCCGTGAAGTACCGCAGCAGAAACGATAAGGGGGAACGTGTAGGAGGTCCCATGTATACCCTTGTGAATGCGTTTCCAAGTCCCCATGCGGGTAAGATACTGGGGATTTTTTTTGCTGTCTTTGCAGTGATGGCTTCCTTTGGTATGGGAAACATGACACAGTCCAATTCCATCGCAGAGGCAATGTGGGTGAGCTTTGGGATTCCGAAGGCTCAGACAGGACTTGTTGTCACCATTATTACGATTCTGGTGGTGCTTGGCGGAATCGGAACCATTTCCAGGGTGACGCAGATTGTAGTGCCGTTTATGGGGATTTTCTATCTGGTGGGGGCGTTGTTTGTCATTGTGACCCATCTGGGAAATTTGTCGGGCGGAATCTGTGATATCATATTGTCAGCGTTAAAGCCACAGGCAGTTACCGGAGGAATTTTTGGCAATATGACGGTTTCGGCAATGAGTGCGCTGCGTTGGGGTGTGTCAAGAGGCGTATTTTCCAATGAAGCGGGAATCGGCGCTGCGGGAATCAGTGCTGCCGCCGCAGATACAACGGATTATGTGAAACAAGGATATATCAGTATGACAGGGGTATTTTTGGACACTATCGTGATATGCCTGATTACGGGGCTGGCGCTTGCCTGTTCGGGAGTGGTAGGAAGCTTTGACGGAAATGGAGAGCTTCTTACGGGAACGGCGCTTACCATCGCCGCCTTTCACACTACCTTCGGAGAAAAGGGAGCTGTATTTATCAGCATTTGCATTGCATTGTTTGCCTTTGCGACGATTGTGGGATGGGCATATCAGGGAGAAAAGGCGTTTGAATTTCTGGTAAAAAAATCGAAATATTGTATCTGTTACCGCTTTATTTATGCGTTAATAGCCTTTGTGGGAGCCGTGTGCTCTCTGGAGGCAGTCTGGAATTTTTCCGATATCTGCAACGGACTGATGGTGATACCGAATCTGATTTGCGTTCTGGCGCTCTCAGGTATTGCCTGTCGGGAGATAAAGGCTTACGATAGAAGAATTGTGAAGAAAGCATGTGGAAAAAAGAAGCAGAAAAAGAAATGGGTTGAGGAAAGAAAAAAGTCATGGTATGATAATTATCATTGATGAAGTGAGGATGCAGAAAATGGATAAGCTGAAAGAAAAAGTGATTGAAAAATTTTTACGATATGTGAAGGTGGATACACAGTCTGCCGAGGATTCCGAAACCACGCCAAGCACGATGAAACAGCACAATCTTGCAAAGATGCTGGTGGAGGAACTGCACGGGATGGGCGCGGAGGAGATTGCGTATGATAAAGAACACTGCTATGTCTATGCGTCCATCCCTGCCACGGAAGGCTGTGAATCGGCGCCCGTACTTGGTTTTATTGCGCATATGGATACGTCTCCTGCGGTTACGGATACCGATGTAAAGCCCAGAGTGGTAGAAAACTATGACGGAAAGGATATCGTACTGAATGCCGATGACAACATTATAATGAAGGTTTCCGATTTTCCCGAACTGGAAAAGTATGTGGGACAGGATTTGATTGTAACCGACGGGACAACCCTGTTAGGAGCAGACGATAAGGCTGGTATCGCTGAGATTATGGCGATGGCAGAATTCTTCTTACAGTGTAAGGAATGCCGTCATGGAAAAATCAGAATCGGTTTTACGCCCGATGAGGAAGTCGGAAGGGGCGCGGATTTTTTTGATGTGAAGCTTTTCGGCGCGGATTATGCCTATACGGTGGACGGCGGCGCGCTTGGAGAGCTGGAATACGAGAATTTTAATGCCGCAGGGGCGAAGCTGCATGTATATGGAAGGAGCGTACATCCCGGTTCTGCAAAGGGCAAAATGAAGAATGCCATTCTCATTGCCCAGGAATTTCAGAGTATGCTGCCGGTATTTCAAAACCCGATGTACACGGAAGGGTACGAGGGCTTTTTCCATTTGGACAGTATTCGCGGTGACGTGGAAGCGGTTACGGCGGACTATATCATCCGCGACCATGATAAAGCGTTATTTGAACAGAAGAAAAAACAGTTTTTACAGACGGCTGATTTTTTAAACGACAAGTACGGTGAGGGAACGGTGGCTGTAGAAATGGAGGATTCCTACTACAATATGCGGGAAGTGTTAGAGCCTCATATGCACCTTGTGGACAATGCGGCAGAGGCAATGCGGGAGCTTGGAGTTGAGCCGGTTGTATCTCCCATACGCGGCGGTACGGACGGTGCGCGGCTGTCCTTTATGGGTTTGCCCTGCCCCAATCTCTGTACCGGAGGGGAAAATTATCACGGCAGATATGAGTATGCCTGTGTGCAGTCTATGCTCAAAACAACACAGCTATTAATTCTGATTGCGGAGAAATATAGCGATTTCAAGGCATAAAGCAGTAAAAAACGGCAAGAGCAGATTAGAAAGGTTAACTATAAGAATGACGAAAGAATGGAATCTGGAACAGTATGATACCTATACGGAAGCGCCTGCGGAAGAACCGGAGCGCCAGTTTTACTATATGGCAAAATGCCGGAAGTATGTGAAGGAGCTTGCTGAGAAGCTGGGACATGCTCCTACCTGCTGTGTTACGACATTCGGGTGCCAGATGAACGCCCGCGATTCCGAGAAGCTGGTGGGGATTCTGGAGATAATCGGCTACGAAATCATCGAGGATGAGAATGCGGATTTCGTGATTTACAATACCTGTACCGTGCGCGATAACGCCAATCAGCGGGTATATGGCAGACTGGGCGTGTTAAACGGCTTTAAACGCAGGAATCCAAATATGAAGATTGCGCTTTGCGGCTGTATGATGCAGGAGGCTTCTGTCATAGAAAAGATTAAGACAAGCTACCGCTTTGTGGATCTGATTTTCGGAACTCACAATATCTATAAATTTGCGGAGCTTTTATTTACTACTTTTGTAAGTGACGGTATGGTTATCGATATCTGGAAGGACACGGATAAGATTGTGGAGGACCTTCCTGTGGAGAGAAAGTATCCTTTTAAATCCGGTATCAATATTATGTTCGGCTGCAACAATTTCTGCAGCTATTGTATTGTGCCCTATGTAAGAGGACGGGAGAGAAGCCGCGACCCGAAGGATATTATCCGGGAAGTTGAGCGGTTGGTTGCGGACGGTGTGGTGGAAATCATGCTTCTGGGACAGAATGTAAATTCCTATGGCAAAAACCTGGAAAATCCCATAACCTTTGCACAGCTTTTGCAGGAGGTTGAGAAAATTGAAGGCTTGCAGCGAATTCGTTTTATGACCTCCCATCCCAAGGATTTGTCCGACGAGCTGATTGAGGTGATGAAGCATTCCAAAAAAATATGCAGACATCTGCATCTTCCTCTGCAGTCCGGTTCTACCCGTATTTTAAAGGAAATGAACAGACGCTATACCAAGGAACAGTATGTGGAGCTGGCAGACCGTATCCGCAGGGAGATACCGGATATTGCCATTACAACGGATATTATTGTGGGATTTCCCGGCGAGACACCGGAGGATGTGGAAGAGACGATTGACGTGATTCGTACAGTCAAATACGACAATGCCTTCACCTTTATTTATTCCAAGAGAACGGGAACTCCCGCGGCGGCGATGAAAAATCAGGTGCCGGAGGATGTGGTAAAGGAAGGCTTTGACAAGGTGCTTAAGGTGGTGCAGGACACTGCGAGGGAACAGGTATCCAGATATCAGGGAATGGTGATGGATGCCCTTGTAGAGGAAGTGAATGAGCATGATTCCTCTCTGCTGACAGGAAGGCTTTCCAACAATACGCTGGTACATTTTCCGGGGGAGAAGGCTTTGATTGGTCAGATTGTGAATGTTTCTCTGGATGAGTGTCATGGATTTTATTATATAGGACATATGGTGTAGATTTTTGGAATATCCATAAGTCGATGAAAAAAATGTTGCAAATTGTCGATAAAGGGAATATGATAGGGTTCGTGTGATTTTGTTTATAAAATTTTTATAAATAAGGTCACGCGAATTTTTTTGTGAGAGAGGACTTTACAAATGGATAAATTAAAACCAAAGCTATTTTCCGTAATGAAAAACTATACAAAGGAACAGTTTGGAAAGGATGTGATAGCGGGTATTATCGTTGCGATTATTGCACTGCCGCTTTCTATTGCGTTAGCGCTTGCAAGCGGCGTTGCGCCTGAAAGAGGCATCTATACCGCAATTACTGCGGGCTTTGTGATTTCTTTCCTGGGCGGAAGCCGTGTGCAGATTGCGGGTCCTACGGCAGCGTTTGCGACTATCGTAGCGGGCATTGTAGCCAAAAACGGCATGGACGGACTGATTATCGCGACTCTGCTTGCAGGATTGATTTTGATTCTGATGGGGGTTTTTCGTCTGGGTAATCTGATTAAGTTTATTCCTTATACGATTACGACGGGGTTTACTTCCGGTATTGCGGTGACAATATTTATCGGGCAGATAAAAGATTTTCTGGGACTTACCGTAGTGAGCGAGGAGCCTTTGATAGAGACGATGGATAAATTAAAGGCTGTTTTTGTATTTATCGGTACCGTCAACTGGCAGGCGGTGATTGTGGGTATGGTATGTATGGTTATTCTGATTGGCTGGTCCTATCTGCCGGGCTTTTGTAAAAGAATCCCCCCTTCCCTGATTGCCGTGCTGGTCAGTATTGCAATGGTAAGAGGCTTGAAAATGAATGTGAACACCATCGGGGATTTGTATGAGATTTCCAATAAGCTTCCCGGTATTTCCCTTCCTTCGGTAAGTCTTGCCGCGGTGCGGAACGTTCTTCCCGATGCGTTTACCATTGCGATTCTTGCTGCCATTGAATCCCTGCTTTCCTGCGTGGTTGCAGACAGCATGGTAAACAGCAGGCACCGTTCCAACATGGAGCTGATTGCCCAGGGTGCGGGAAATATTACCTCCGCATTGTTCGGCGGTATCCCTGCAACCGGCGCGATTGCAAGAACCGCAGCCAATGTAAAAAACGGCGGGCGCACCCCGATTGCCGGTATGGTACATGCAGTGACCCTGCTGTTGATTCTGGTTGTTTTGATGCCTTATGCGGCATTGATTCCCATGCCCGCCATTGCAGCGATTCTGTTTATGGTAGCTTACAATATGTCCGAGTGGAGAAAGTTTGTAAGATTATGCAGGACTGCTCCTAAAAGTGATATTATCGTTTTGGTGACCACCTTTGTACTGACGGTTGTGTTTGATTTGGTAGTTGCAATTGAGATTGGTATTCTTTTGGCAGCAATCCTCTTTATGAAGCGTATGAGCGATGTTACCGAGGTGGAGGGGTGGAAATATCTGGATGACGAAGACGCCCCTGACAGCTTAGACCTTCGTGAAGTTCCCAAAAACACTGTAGTTTACGAGGTGAGCGGACCTTTGTTCTTTGGGGCGGCGGACAAGATTCTGAAAATTACGCTGGATGAGAAAATTAACTGTCTTGTTCTGCGTATGAGAAGCGTGAGCGCTATTGATGCAACCGCAATGCACAACATGGAACAGCTTTACAGCGACTGTGAGAAGAAAAATATCAAACTGATATTTGCCCATGTCAACGAACAGCCTATGAATGTCATGCGTAAGAGCGGCTTCCTTGACAGGGTAGGAAATGAGAATTTTTGTGCACATATTGATGATGCGCTGCAGCGTGCACAAGATTTACAATAACAACATTTTGTGGTATTATAGGAGCGGATGCACAAATTTTGTGTATCCGCTATACTTATCGATAGAACAGGGGTAAAAGAAGTGTCAGAAGTGAATGTGGCAGAGTTGACTCCCATGATGCAGCAATACATGGAAACGAAAAAACAATATCCGGATTGTATTCTTTTTTATCGTCTGGGCGACTTTTATGAAATGTTTTTTGAGGATGCGCTGACGGCGTCTAAAGAATTGGAAATTACATTGACCGGAAAGGCATGTGGTCTTAAGGAGCGGGCGCCTATGTGCGGCGTGCCTTATCACGCGGTGGAAAACTATTTAAGCAGGCTGGTCAGCAGAGGTTATAAAGTTGCTATCTGTGAGCAGATAGAAGATCCGAAGCTTGCAAAGGGACTGGTAAAGCGTGATGTGGTTCGTATTGTGACGCCGGGAACCAACTTAAATATGCAGTCACTGGACGCATCGAAAAATAATTATCTGGTATGTGTGACCTATACGCCAACCAAAATCGGAATTTCCGCTGCCGATGTAACCACGGGAGACTACTTTGTGACCGAGGTTGAGGATTTAAAGAAACTGACGGACGAGCTGATGAAGTATGAACCGTCGGAAATTGTCTGCAATGATGCGTTTTTAATGAGCGGTGCGGATGTGGCGGATTTGCGGGGGAGACTACATATTGCGGTAAACTCTCTGGATTCCCATTTTTTTGATGATGACGGCTGCAGAAAAGTGCTTTTGCGTCATTTTAAGGTAAATACCCTGATTGGTCTGGGAATAGAGGAGTTTCCTACCGGTATGATTGCGGCGGGAGCCCTGTTACAATATCTCTATGAGACACAGAAGACGGAGCTGGAGCATTTTACCCATATTTCCCCGTATCTGACCAGCAAATATATGCTGCTTGACAGCTCGACAAGAAGGAATCTTGAACTGACGGAGACTTTGCGGGAAAAGCAGAAGAGAGGGTCCCTTCTCTGGGTGCTGGATAAAACCAAGACTGCCATGGGCGGGCGTATGCTCAGAAGCTTTATCGAGCAGCCTTTAATTGATAAGGAGGAGATGGAGAAGCGTCTGGACGCCATTGAGGAATTAAACAAGGACAGTGTTTCCAGAGATGAAATCAGGGAATATTTAGGACCCATTTATGATTTGGAGCGGCTTCTCAGCAAGGTGACTTACAAGACGGCGAATCCCAGGGATTTGATTGCTTTCCGCAATTCTCTGGAGATGCTTCCCCATATCAAGACGGTTCTTGCGGGCTTTTCCAAGGAGGAGCTTGTCAAAGCCTGTGATGAGATTGAAGGGCTGGATGATATCTATCAGTTGATTTTAAGCGCCATCGAGGAGGAACCGCCGATTACCATCAGAGAAGGCGGAATTATCAGGGATGGTTTTGATGAGACCATTGATATGCTGAGAAATGCCAAGAAAGACGGCAAACAGTGGCTTGCGCAGCTTGAGGAGCAGGACAGAGAGAGAACCGGAATCAAGAATCTTAAGATAAAATATAACAAGGTGTTCGGTTATTACTTTGAAGTGACTAATTCCTACAAAAATCTGGTGCCGGAGGATTATATCCGCAAGCAGACCCTTGCCAATGCGGAGCGTTACACCACGCCCAGGTTAAAGGATCTGGAGGATACGATTTTAAATGCGGAGGACAAGCTGCAGGCTTTAGAATATGATTTGTTCTGCAAAATCAGGGATTCCATTGCCATGGAAATAGAGAGAATCCAAAAGACCGCCAAGGCGGTGGCAAGACTGGATGTTTACACCTCCCTTTCCCTTGTGTCGGAGCGCAATCATTATGTGAGACCCAAGCTCAATGAAAAGGGAATTATTGATATCAAGGACGGCAGACATCCCGTAGTGGAACAGATGATTTCCAATGATTTGTTCATTTCCAATGACACCTATCTGGACAACGGAAGTCATTGTATCAGTATTATTACGGGTCCTAATATGGCGGGCAAATCCACCTATATGCGGCAATCCGCTCTGATTGTGCTGATGGCGCAGATTGGCTGCTTTGTGCCTGCAAAGAGTGCCAATATCGGTATTGTGGACCGGATTTTTACCCGTGTGGGCGCCTCTGACGACCTGGCAAGCGGACAGTCTACTTTTATGGTGGAGATGAATGAGGTCGCCAATATCTTAAGAAACGCTACTGCCAACAGTCTGCTGATTCTGGATGAAATCGGACGCGGAACCTCCACCTTTGACGGACTTTCGATTGCATGGGCGGTGATTGAGCATATCAGCAACCGCAAGCTTTTGGGGGCGAAGACCCTTTTTGCCACCCATTATCATGAGCTGACCGAGCTGGAAGGAAAGATGCACAATGTCAACAATTATTGTATTGCCGTAAAGGAATGTGGGGACGATATTGTGTTCCTGCGCAAAATTGTAAAAGGCGGTGCGGACAAGAGCTACGGAATCCAGGTGGCGAAGCTTGCCGGAGTTCCCGATATGGTGATTGACCGTGCCAAAGAAATCGTGGAACAGTTAAGTGATAATGATATCACGGAAAAGGTACAGAGCATTGTTGTTGATACCAAAAATGACAGTAAGGGAAAGAAACAGCCTAAGTACGATGAGGTGGATTTGGCGCAGATGTCGCTTTTTGATACGGTGACGGATGAGGATGTGTTGAAGGAGCTGATGGAGATTGAGGTGACGACTTTGACGCCGCTGGATGCGCTGAATACGCTTTATCGGTTGCAGAATAAATTAAAGAACCGTTGGCAGAGCGAGAAGTAACTCTAAGCCGGTAAAGTACACCGGCTAAGATTTCCTAAGTCTCGCCCGGAAGAATGTCTCTAAGGAGCCATTTTTCCCCAAAAGTCATTTTTCAGGATACGACAGGAGGAGGTAAGAAGATGCCGCAGATACATATTCTGGATTCGGAAACAATAGATAAGATTGCTGCCGGCGAGGTGGTGGAGCGACCCTCCAGCGTGGTTAAGGAGCTTGTGGAGAATGCCATGGATGCAGGCGCAACCGCAATCACTGTGGAAATAAAGGACGGCGGTATTGAATTTATCCGCGTGACCGACAATGGAAGCGGTATGGATAAAGAGCAGGTCAGAACGGCATTTTTACGCCATGCCACCAGCAAAATAGAGAACGTGGAGGATTTGATGCGTCTGTCAAGCCTCGGCTTCCGCGGAGAGGCATTATCCAGTATTTCTGCGGTAGCTAAGGTGGAGATGATTACCAAGACAAAGGGAAGTCTCACTGGCGTCCGGATTTTACTGGAGGGTGGGGTTGAGAAAGCGTTTGAGGAAATCGGTGCGCCTGACGGGACTACTTTTCTGATGCGGAATCTGTTCTTTAACACGCCGGTACGCCGCAAGTTCTTAAAGCAGCCTGCCACGGAGGGTGGTTATATTGCCGATTTAATGGAGCATCTGGCGCTGTCCAGACCGGATATTTCCTTTAAGTTTGTGCTGGGAAACCAGACCCGTTTTCACACCTCCGGCAATGGTGATTTAAGAGAAGTGATTTATCGCATTTACGGCAGGGAAGTGGTAAATTCCCTGGTGCCGATTCAGTTTGAACAGGACGGCGTGCGCATTGACGGCTTTTTGGGAAAGCCGTTTTTGGTGCGTTCCAACCGCAATTTTGAAATTTATTATATCAATGGACGTTTTATCAAAAGCAGCGTGATTGCAAGGGCGATAGAGGAAGGCTACAAGGAATATCTGATGCAGCACAAGTTTCCGCTGTGCGTGCTTCATATTGAAATGGATCCGCAGCGTGTGGATGTGAATGTGCATCCTGCCAAAATGGATGTGCGTTTCAGTGATGCGATGGTTTTTTGTAATCTGGTGACAACTGCTGTCCATGATACCTTAAAAAGGCAGGAAATGATTCCTGATGCTGTGCTTGACGACGGGAAAGAGGAAAGGAAGGCAGAGCAGGAAGCCAGAAAGGAATCACAGAAAATTCATACCCTCGAACCCTTTGAAAAAAAGCGGGAAGAAAGCTACCGGGTAATGGAGGAGGCTCGCTATCAGGCGGTCATGCCGGCTTTGCAGAGACAGGATTTCAAACAGAACCCTGTCTGGACCCGCGTTTTGGATAAGAAAGAGGAAGCCGGGTCCAAACAGACGCCGGATATGGAAAAACCGATGGCGGCGGAACAGATGAATCTCTTTGAGGAGAAGCTGCTTTCTGTGGAGAACCGCTCCCGCTACCATATCATCGGTCAGGTTTTTGATACCTACTGGCTGGTACAGTTTGAGGAGAAGCTGTTTATTATAGACCAGCATGCTGCGCATGAGAAAGTGAAGTATGAGCGCCTGATAAAACAGTTTCATGAGAAACAGGTTGTCTCCCAGAATCTGATGCCGCCTGTGATTGTAAGCCTTTCGGGGCAGGAGGAAGCTGTTTTACGGGAATATGAGGATATCTTTGCAGCTCTTGGATTTGAAACGGAAGCCTTTGGCGGTACGGAATATGCCCTGCGAAGCGTTCCGGCAGATTTGTACGGATGCGGTGAAAAGGAAATGTTTCTTGCGGTTTTGGATGAGCTTTGTGAAGGTTCCGGGCGAGGCATCAGGGTGATAGAGGAGCGGATTGCTTCCATGTCCTGTAAAGCCGCTGTAAAGGGAAATAATAAATTGAGCTATGAAGAGGCGGAGCGTCTGATTGACGAGCTGCTGACTCTTGAGAATCCCTATAACTGTCCCCACGGCAGACCGACCATTATCTCTCTGACGAAAACAGAGCTTGAAAAAAAATTCAAGCGCATCGTCTAAAAGTACGTTTGCCAGACAGAAGATAATTTTCAGACAAGAGGATTAGGAGGTCGGAAGATGGAAAAAAAGCCCATGATTGTGCTTACAGGTCCCACCGCCGTAGGGAAAACCAAGCTGTCCGTTGCACTTGCCAAGGCGGTACGCGGGGAGATTATCTCCGCGGATTCCATGCAGGTATACCGTCATATGGATATCGGTTCCGCCAAGATTACACAGGAAGAAATGCAGGGCGTTCCTCATCATTTGATAGACATATTAGAGCCATGGGAAGAATTTAATGTGGTCGTATTCAAGCAAAAATGCGAGGAATGTCTGAGGGGGATTTATGAGCGGGGGCATATTCCCATATTAACGGGAGGGACGGGATTTTATATTCAGGCGGTATTGCGGGATATTGATTTTACGGAGAATAAGGAAAACACAGCGCTTCGAGCATCTCTTGAGGAATTGGCGGCGCGGGAGGGGGCGGAAGCCCTTCATGCAAGATTAAGGGAGGTTGACCCTGTTTCGGCGGAGGCAATTCATGCCAATAATATTAAAAGAGTGATCCGTGCATTGGAATATTATGAGTTGACAGGAATGCCGATTTCAACTCATAATGAGCAGGAAAAGCAGAAAGAAAGCGCATACCGTTCCTGTTATTTTGTCTTAAACGATGACAGAGAGCGGCTTTATCGGCGGATAGAGGAGCGCATCGATGAAATGCTGGAAAACGGACTTGTTGACGAGGTGAAGCGTCTGAAAAAAATGGGCTGCCACCGAAAAATGGTATCCATGCAGGGCTTGGGCTACAAGGAAATTCTGGCGTATTTAGAGGGTGAAATTTCCTTGGAGGAGGCGGTTTATCTGTTGAAGCGCAATACCAGACATTTTGCAAAAAGACAGCTGACATGGTTTCGGCGGGAGCCGGACGTCATCTGGATTGATAAGGACAAATTTTCCTGTGACGAGGATGCAATTTTGAATTTTATGCTGCAAAAATGCAGGGAAGATATGATAATTTCATAGGCGGCATGATATGATTTTGTTTGAATTTGTCAGAGACAGAATTTGGAATAGAAAGAAAAAGGAGTATGGGAATACTTATGAGTGAAAATAAAACCTTGGAGATATATCAATCCATGGGAATCTGTGAAGAGGTATATTCTTATGGAAATAGAATTTTAGGAAGCCTTGCGGAGCGCTTTGCGGCGATAGATGCAAACGCAGAGTACAATCAGTTAAAGGTATTAAAGGCAATGCAGGAGTGTCAGGTCAGCGAGGCGTGCCTGCTGGGAACGACGGGTTACGGTTATAACGACATCGGGCGTGATGCGCTGGAGGCTGTCTACGCAAAGGTATTCCATACCGAGGATGCGCTGGTGCGCCCCCAGATTACCTGCGGTACTCACGCTCTGGCGCTTGCCCTGATGAGCAATCTGCGCCCGGGCGACGAGCTGTTTTCTCCGGTGGGAAAGCCCTATGATACGCTGGAGGAGGTTATCGGCATCCGTCCCTCCAAGGGCTCTCTTGCGGAGTATGGTATAACCTACAGACAGGTGGATTTGCTTCCTGACGGCAGCTTTGACTATGAAAATATCAAAAAGAACATCAATAAAAAAACAAAGCTTGTGACGATTCAGCGTTCCAAGGGATATCAGACAAGACCCACGCTTTCCGTGGACAGAATCGGCGAACTGATTCATTTTATCAAAGAGATAAAGCCGGATGTAATTTGCATGGTAGATAACTGCTACGGTGAGTTTGTAGAAACAAAGGAGCCCTCCGATGTGGGCGCGGATATGGTGGTGGGTTCCCTGATTAAGAATCCCGGCGGCGGGCTGGCACCCATCGGCGGTTATATTGCAGGAAAAAAAGAATGTGTGGAGAATGCGGCATACCGTCTCACCTCCCCCGGACTGGGCAAGGAGGTGGGCGCCTCTCTTGGAATTCTGACAAATTTTTACCAGGGATTTTTTCTTGCGCCCACAGTGACTGCGGGCGCATTAAAGGGTGCTGTTTTTGCCGCCAATATTTATGAAAAGCTTGGTTTTGCGGTGGTACCGGACGGCACGGAGAGCAGACACGATATTATTCAGGCGGTAACTTTTGGCAATGCCGAGGGCGTAATTGCCTTCTGCGAGGGAATTCAGGCGGCGGCTCCGGTGGACAGTCATGTGACCCCCGAACCCTGGGATATGCCCGGCTATGATGCAAAAGTAATTATGGCTGCCGGCGCATTTGTATCGGGTTCGTCCATTGAGCTTTCGGCAGACGGTCCGATAAAACCTCCGTTCGCTGTTTATTTTCAGGGCGGACTTACCTGGCAGCACGCAAAATTCGGTATTTTAAAATCTTTACAGTCGCTGGTTGACAAAGGACTGATATCAAAAGAATTTTTAAAGTAAAACACGAATGCTGTAGAAATTACGCAAAATAAAATCTATGAATTTTATGTACACCGGGTCGATTTTGTGATACTATAAATAGACGTACAGAAATGACGCTAAAACAAAAGAAAAACGGAGGAATTACCTTGAAGAGAGTAAATTGGGTATTAGTGCTTCTGGTATTGGTCGGTTTTGTAATCGGAAGATTTATCGGAACTTATTTCGACGGAAGCTTCTTAAATTACGGTCAGACCTTTGGACTGAGCAGCCCGATAGAGCTTGATTTGGGATTTATCATACTGACGTTTGGTTTACAGATTAAAATTACCATTGCCAGTGTGATTGGCGTAATCATATCGTTGGTGGTATACAAATTCATCCGCTGACGATGCGTTGATAAAACTTTCATAGTCACGAATGCTTCGGAGAAGGCAGAAGGAGACCTATGAAAAGAAAAAAAGAGGAAATTCAAAAGCAGGATATGCCTTATGAGAAATTCATGAGGTTTGGTGCAGAGAACCTTACGGAGAGCGAGCTGATTGCCATTATTCTAAGGACGGGAACGAAGGACAGCAGCGCATTACAGCTTGCAACACAGGTGCTTTCCCTGGCAAAATACCCAAGAGTAGGACTTTTGGGGCTTTATGACGTAACATTGGAAGAATTGATGAGTATCAGGGGTATCGGGCTGGTCAAGGCGATTAAGCTCAAATGCCTGACAGAGCTGTCCATGCGCATCAGCAGGGCGACGGCGAAGGAGGGACTTTGCTTTCAGAATCCCCGGACGGTTGCGGATTATTTTATGGAAAAGCTGCGGCATCGTGAGACGGAATGTGTGATTTTGGTCTGTCTCGATTCCAAGGGGCAGTTACTGCATGAGAAAAAATTATCAGACGGAAGTGTAAATATGTCGCTGATATCGCCGAGAGAGATTTTTTTAGAGGCTCTGCAGAGCAGGGCGGTCAATATTCTTCTGGTGCATAACCATCCCAGCGGCGACCCGACTCCCAGCAGGATGGATCGGGAGCTGACAGAAAATGTCAAAGAGCTGGGAGAAAAAATGGATATTCCGCTGCTTGACCATATTATTATTGGAGATAACAGGTATACTAGCTTTAGGGAGTTGACTTACCTGTAATTATTATTAAAAGTATTTTACCTATAGAAAGGGGCTGTCGTTTTGGCTAACAACGCATTCGGTATCGATTTAGGTACCAATAATATTAAAATTTATAGTAGAAATGATGACAATATTCTTGTGGAGAAGAATATGATTGCCATTGAGAATAAGAATACACTTTTTGCATATGGTGATTCCGCATTTGAAATGTATGAGAAGGCACCTGCAAATATTCATATTTCGTATCCGCTTTCCAACGGTGTGATTGCCGACATCAAAAATATGGAGACTTTAATCAGATATTTTGTAGGGGATATCCAGAAAGGGAATACGAAACCTTCTGATTTCTATATTGCGGTGCCCACGGATGTAACAGAGGTAGAAAAGAGGGCTTTTTACGATTTGATTCGGGATGCCAATGTGAAGGCAAAAAAAATCATGGTGGTTGAGAAGGCGGTAGCCGACGGACTGGGACTTGACATTGACGTCAAGAATTCTCAGGGTGTGCTGGTGGTTAACGTGGGCTATGAAACCACGGAAATTTCCATTCTCTCACTGGGCGGCATTGTTTTAAGCCGTCTGATTAAGGTGGGCGGCGTCAAGTTTGATGAAGCCATACGCGGATCGGTGCGAAGGGAATTCAGTCTGATTATCGGCGGTAAAACTGCGGAAAATGTAAAAATTTCCTTAAAGGAGCTGGAGAAAGCGGGAACCGGCGCTCTTGTTTACGGACGCGACATCGTGACAGGTCTGCCGGTGGAGAGAGAAATCCCAACCAAGCTGGTGGATGAATCCTTAGAGGAGCATTTCAACACCATTATTGATAATGTAAAAGTGATTCTGGAGAGAACTCCTCCTGAGCTTGCGGCAGATATTTACCGTCATGGAATTTATCTGACCGGCGGAGCGTCCCAGGTAAATCACCTTGCGGAGAGACTGGCTGCAGGAACGGGTCTTAAGGTAAACGCGGCGGAGCATCCTGTAACAAGTGTGGCAATGGGACTCTCCAAAATTATCAAGGACGACAACTATAAATCAGTAGCTTATGCGATTGAAGGGATGAGTAAATGAGCCCTGTAATAAAAAGAAAAGGGGAGAGGTTTACTTTGCCGGGTAAATATCTCCTTTTTATATTGACGTTTGTGTGTACGGTATTGATGCTGATTACATTCGGCACAAATGTATTCAACAAACCGCTTAACACGGTAGCGGGATATGTAATCGTTCCCTTTCAGCGGGGAATTGGGAAAATGGGCGAATGGCTTTCCAATCGTTCCGATGAGCTGGTGCAGATTCGTACCCTGCTTGATGAAAATCAGCGGCTGAAGGAAGAGGTTGCTGCTCTCACCGAAGAAAATACCATACTACAGCAGAACCAATATGAACTGAATAAACTGCGTGAGCTTGTAAAGCTGGATGAACAGTATGGAGAATACAACAAGGTCGGCGCACGCATTATCAGCAGGGATTCCGGCAACTGGTATTCTTCCTTTATTATTGACAAGGGAACAGACGACGGTCTTGCAGAAAATATGAATGTGATTGCGGAAGGCGGTCTTGTGGGAAGAATTACCTCCGTGGGTCCTAACTGGTCCAGAGTAACTGCCATTATTTCAGACAACAGCAATGTCAGCGCAAAGACACTGGCAACAGAGGATAATTTAATTGTGTCGGGTGATTTACAACTGATGAAGGAGGGCGTTATCACTTTCAGTCAGCTTGTTGACAGTCAGAATCTGGTGACGGAAGGCGACAAGATTGTTACTTCTGATATCAGTGACAAGTATCTTCCCAATATCCTGATAGGATATCTTCACACCATTAACAGAGATGCGAATAATCTGACAAAATCCGGATACATAACACCAGCGGTTGACTTTGAGCATTTGAGCGAGGTGCTTGTAATTACTGATTTGAAACAGCAGGTTGTGGAAGAGGAAGACTAGATGAGAAAAGTTGTTGTAACGATTTTTATATTCGTATGTTTCATCCTGCAGTGCAGCGTTTTTACAAACCTGTCTTTTGCGGGCATTATTCCCAACTTAATGATTATTTTAACCTCTTCCTTCGGTTTTATGCGTGGGGAGAAAGAAGGACTGATAATAGGATTTTTTTCCGGGTTTTTGAGTGATATTTTTTTTGGGGAATTCTTAGGGTTTTACGCACTGGTGCTTATGTACATCGGCTATATCAACGGAAAATTCAGCAGAATTTTTTATCCCGAAGATATCAAGCTGCCGATTGCTCTGATTGTTATCAGTGATTTGTCTTATGGTATTCTCTGTTATATTTTGTTGTTTCTGTTAAGGGGACGTTTCAACTTCCCGTATTATTTTACCGGTGTGATTTTGCCGGAGGCATTGTATACGATTGTTGTGACCATATTTTTGTATCCGGTCATTTTGAAGGTAAATGAAAAACTGGAAGCAAGAGAGAAAAGGAGCGCACAGAAATTTGTTTAATGAACTGAAAAATTATATTGTTAATATTGTAACCAGCAGATTAACAATTCTGACTCTTGTTGTCTGTGCATTAGGCGGTATGTTAATTTACCGCTGCTTTGATTTGCAGATTGTACAGGGGGAGGAATATTTGAATGACTTTAAGCTTCAAATCGAGAAAACACGGGATATCGCCAGTACCAGAGGCAATATCTATGACCGTAACGGCAATGTGCTGGCATATAATGAGCTGGCGTATTCCGTTAAAATTGAGGATGTGTTTGAATCCAATAAATCCAAGAATCAAAATCTGAATGAAACCATTTATCGTTTGATTCAGTTGATTGAAAAGAACGGCGATAATGTGATTACGGATTTTAAGATTGTAATTGATGAGGACGGAGAATTTGCCTATAGCGTGGAGGGGACAAGCCTTCTGCGTTTTCTGGCGGATGTTTACGGATATACGACGATTGACAAACTGAAGGATGAGGAAAAGGCTTCAACCGCTCAGGAAATCATGGAATATTTAAGCCGTGTCAAGGGCTTCCGTATCGGAGAATACGAGGAAGAGGGAAATTCCGACACAAAGTTTATCCCCGGAAAAGGATATACGAAAGAAGAATGGCTGAAAATGGTTACCATCCGGTATGCGATGAATCTGACCTCCTATCGAAAATATATCGGAACCACTGTCGCCACCAATGTCAGCGAGGAAACGGTTGCCGTTATTATGGAAAACTCCGGGGACTTACCAGGTGTAACCATTGAAGAGGATACGGCCCGCCGTTATGTGGACAGCGAGTACTTTGCCCATGTGCTGGGCTACACGGGAAAGATTTCCTCCGAACAGTTGACGGAGCTGAATGAAGAGGTTGCGGCAAACGGCGGCGCAGAAGATACCTATACGATTAATGATGTGGTAGGAAAGAGCGGTATCGAATCCTACATGGAGACAACCCTGCAGGGAACCAAGGGAAGTGAGAAGGTTATTGTTGACAATACCGGAAAGGTGATTACGATTCTGGAGCGTACGGAAGCTCAGTCCGGAGATGATGTGTACCTGACGATTGATAAAGATTTGACAATAGCTGTGTACAACATTATCGAACAGAAGCTGGCAGGCTTAATATCCAGTAAAATTATAAACGCGAAAGAATATATTGCAGCATCCAATGCCAGCAATTCGGATATCAAGATTCCCATATATGATGTGTATTTTGCGGTAATCAACAACAGTATTGTGGACATCAGGCATTTTTCAAAAGAGGATGCCGGAGAGGTGGAAAAGGAGGTTTATGCCAGATATCTGGAATATAAACAGGATGTCTATGATGAGATGACCTATGAGCTGACGGAAGGATTAACTCCTTATAACAAGCTGTCTAAGGAGTATCAGGTCTATCAAAGCAATATCGTGAAGCTGTTAAATGACCAGAGCGTGATTATGACGGATGCGGTGGATACCGCAGATGAAACCTATATTGCATGGACGACGGATGAGATCATCAGTCTGAACGAGTATTTACAGTATTGTATCGCGCAGAACTGGATAGATGTCAGCAAACTGGAGCTTACTGACAAATATTCGGATTCCACGGAAATTTACAATAAGCTTGTGACTTATATTATCAATATGATTGACAAAAATACGGAATTTCAGAAAAGATTTTATAAATATATGCTGTTGAATGACGTCATTACCGGAAGGCAGATTTGTATGCTTATTTGTGAGCAGGACGCCGCAGAGGTATCCATGGAGGATGAAGAGGCTCTTTATAACGGCACGATTACGGCATATCAGTTTATGAAGAACCGAATCGACAATCTGGATATAACGCCGGGACAGCTCGCGCTTGACCCGTGCAATGCGTCGGTGGTAATTACCGATGTGAATACCGGAGATGTGCTTGCCATGGTGTCCTATCCGGGATATGACAATAATAAAATGGCGAATTCCATTGATGCCGAGTATTACGCTAAGTTGAATGCGGACAAGGCGAATCCCCAGTACAATTTCGCAACCCAGTATAAGGCGGCGCCGGGTTCTACCTTTAAGATTATTTCGGCAACAGCGGGACTTATGGAAAATGTAATAGACTTAAACAGCAGAATAAATTGTGTCGGTACCTATACTAACATTACACCGTCTCCGAGATGCTGGCGGCATTCCGGTCACGGGTACGAAAATGTGACCTCTGCTATTAAGGATTCCTGTAACTATTTCTTTTATGATGTGGGATACCGGCTGTCTACCAGAACAGGAACCTATGATGCGCAGACCGGTCTGGACACGCTGGCTCAGTATGCGGATCTTTTCGGTCTGACAGAAAAGTCGGGAGTTGAGATTTCAGAAGCGTCTCCCGATGTGTCGGATGAGGATCCTGTGCGTTCTGCAATCGGTCAGGGTACAAACAGTTATACCACGGTAAGTCTTGCCAGATATACGGCGACCATAGCAAACGGCGGTACCTGTTATAATCTGACTTTACTTGATAAGGTTACGGATTCTGACGGCAATGTCCTGCAGGAATTTGAGCCTCAGGTGCGCAACATCGTTGATATGCCTGACGCCTATTGGGAGGCCTTTCATTCCGGTATGAGGCAGGTGGTAGAGAATAAGAGTTATTTCAGTGATCTGGCGGTAAATGTGGCGGGTAAGACGGGTACGGCGGAGCAGACCTCCTCCCGTCCCAATCATGCGTTGTTTATCAGCTATGCACCCTATGAGGAGCCGGAAATTGCCATTGCCACGCGTATTCCGTTCGGATATTCCTCTGACTATGCGGCACAGCTTACCAGGGATATCATCAAATATTATTATGGTCTTGCCGAGGAGGAAGAGATTATTACGGGTACGGCGGATACCCCGGACGGCGGTATTTCCAACGAGATGTGATGTTCAGAACCAGGCAGATTCGTTTAAAATGTGCGAAGAATGCTTGCATTCGTGAGAACATTTTAAAGCGAATCTATTTGGCGAGAGCCAAATCATGAGCAAAAGTAAAGCGTCGCAGACGCGATTTTGCGAATGGTTCTGAACAAGGATTATAATATATTTTTTAAAGGATGATGATTGGATATGAAGGATGCTGTGATTATTAAAAGCTTTCCAAACGGAATTACCTTATTGTTAAATGAAGAAGCATCTTTCGAGGAGGTTCTCTCGGAGATTGCCTGTAAATTTTCGGAGGCAAGAACCTTTTTCGGAAGCGCTGCCATGGCGCTTTCCATTGAGGGCAGGGAACTGACGGATGCGGAGGAAATCCGCATTATCGATACCATACAAAAAAACAGCTTTTTAAATATTATCTGCATTGTAGGGCATGATGAAGATACCAACAAGAATTTCATCAAAGCGCTCCAGCATGTGGAAAAGAGGCTGAAAGGCACAGACGAGGGGCAGTTTTTTAAGGGAAGCCTGAAAAACAGGGATGTGCTGGAAACAGAAAACAGTATTATTATTCTGGGGGATGTGAATCCCGGCTGCGCTGTTATTTCCGCCGGAAATGTAATTATTCTCGGCGGTCTGTACGGGGAAGTCTATGCGGGCGGAAGCGGACAGGCAAACAGTTATATCGTTGCGCTTGAAATGGAGCCGGAAAGATTAAAAATCGGCGATTTCAAATATAAACCTACCAAACAGTCAAAATGGGGCATACGCCCGAAGGTACAACCGAAAATAGCATATGTAAGGAACGAAAGGATCGTTATGGAACCGCTTACCAAAGATTTGCTGGATGCTCTTGCTTAAAGAAGAGATTCAGGGACGACAAAGTAAGAATTGGAGGTTTGAAGCATGGAAAATAATTTTTCCACGGATACAAAGGCAAAAGTATCCGAAGTAATTGTCGTCACTTCAGGAAAAGGCGGTGTGGGTAAGACCACCACATCAGCAAATGTAGGAACAGGTCTGGCGAAACTGGGAAAAAAGGTTTGTCTCATTGACACGGATATCGGTCTTCGGAATCTGGATGTGGTAATGGGACTGGAGAACAGGATTGTTTATAATCTGGTGGATGTGGTTGAAGGAAACTGCCGTATCAAACAGGCGCTTATCCGCGACAAGCGGCATCCCGGACTATATCTGATGCCTTCCGCGCAGACAAGGGATAAATCTGCGGTATCACCGGGACAGATGGTAAAGGTGATTGACCATCTGAAGGAAGAGTTTGATTACATTATTCTGGACTGCCCGGCAGGAATTGAGCAGGGATTCCAGAATGCCATTGCAGGGGCAAACAGAGCGTTGGTGGTAACAACGCCTGAGGTGTCTGCAATCCGTGATGCGGACCGCATTATCGGTCTTTTGGAGGCAAACGGCTTTAAACAGATGGACTTGATTATCAACCGTCTCCGTGCGGACATGGTAAAAAGAGGAGATATGATGTCTGCCTCTGATGTTGTTGATATTCTGGCAATTCCGTTAATTGGCATTATTCCGGATGATGAAAATGTGGTAATTGCCACGAATCAGGGCGATCCGCTTGTAGGAAATGATACTCCGGCAGGACAGGCCTATGCCAATGTGGTACATAGGATAGAGGGGAAAGAAGTGCCGTTCATGAATTTTGAACGCGGAGTTTCGTTTTGGACAAAGGTATCGGGTATTTTTCATAAGGCATAAGGAGGCTTAACATGAAACATTTTTTTCGTAAAAAAAGCTCCTGCCAGGTTGCGAAGGACAGACTGAAAATTCTGTTGATATCCGATCGTGTAAATTGTTCTCCTGAAACAATGGAGCTGATTAAGGCTGATATTACAAAAGTGATTTCAAAGTACATGAAAATAGATGCAGAAAATATGGACATTCAGATAAATGCGAAGGGGAATAAGAGCGGACGCGGAAAAACACCGATTTTGTACGCCAATATCCCGATTTTAGACCTGCATAAACAGACGTAAATGCAGTAAGTACGAATGGAAAGGATAGTATGTTCAGGAATTACAGACTACGTGATTTTGATTTTAAACTGGTATTTATGGTGCTTGCCCTGGCGAGTATCGGAGTTGTCATGATTGGCAGTGCCGAGGAATCACTCCAGACCAGACAGCTGGCTGGAGTGATTGCGGGTACGGTCATCATGATTGGACTTTCTTTTTTTAATTATTCCATTTATTTAAAATTAAACTGGCTGATGTATCTGGGCAATCTGGTGCTACTGACGCTTGTTATCATAACCGGCGAAGAAGGCGGCGGTGCACAACGGTGGCTTAAAATAGGCGGATTGCAATTTCAACCGTCAGAAACTGCGAAAATTTTATTGATTTTATTCTTTGCACAGTTTATTATGAAATATAAGGAGAAGTTAAATACGGTTCGTATGATTGCAGGCTGCGTTGCTTTGATGCTTGTGCCGTGGGCATTGGTATATAAGCAGCCTGATTTATCCACCAGCCTTGTATTGATTGTAATTTTTTGTATTGCTATGTTTACGGGCGGAATCAACTATAAGCTTGTAATGGGAGTGCTTTTGGTGGTGATTCCGGCAGCTGCGATATTAATATCGCTTGCTTTGCAGCCGGATAACGGCATTTTGGAGGATTACCAGCGAAACCGTATTCTTGCCTTTATTTATCCGGAGGAGTACGCCAGCGAAGAGGCATACCAGCAGTTGAATTCCGTTATGGCAATCGGCTCCGGTCAGCTTGACGGAAAGGGTTATAAGAACAATGAAATTACCTCTGTGAAAAACGGTAATTTCATTTCGGAGGCTCAGACCGATTTTATTTTTGCCGTTATCGGAGAGGAATTTGGATTTAAGGGCTGCGTGGTTGTTATCGTGTTTCTTTTTGGCATTGCTTTGGAGTGCATATCCGTGGCAAGAAAGGCGAAGGATCTTGCGGGAAGGATTATTGCGGCATCCATAGGAGGGATGATAGCCTTTCAGGGATTTTTCAATATCGGTGTTGCAACGTTTCTTCTTCCCAATACAGGACTGCCGCTTCCCTTTGTCAGTTATGGTCTGACATCGCTTTTGAGTCTGTTTATTGGTATGGGGGTTGTATTGAATATCAGACTTCAGGCAAGACGTAATTAAAATAATACTGGTTATGAGAGAGGATGTGTTCATATGAACATTGCACTGATTGCACATGATGCAAAGAAAAAGCTAATGCAGAATTTTTGTATTGCGTATCGGGGAATTTTAAGTAAAAACGAACTGTATGCAACCGGAACGACAGGAAGGCTGATAGAAGAAGTCACAAACTTAAATATTCACAAATATCTTGCGGGACATCTGGGGGGAGAGCAGCAGATAGGAGCGCAGATTGAACACAATCAGATAGACCTTGTTATCTTTCTGCGTGACCCGCTGACTCCGAAATCCCATGAGCCGGACGTCAACAATGCGGTAAGGCTTTGCGATATGCACAATATCCCTTTGGCAACGAATCTGGCTACCGCAGAACTGTTAATTAAGTCACTGGACAGAGGAGATTTAGAGTGGCGTGAAATGTACAAGTAAACGTTTAACGGCTCTGTGCATCGCATTTGTAATAGCTGTAAGCTTTGCCGGATGCGGAAGGCTGGAATATGATATGGCGTATAACCCTGATTTGGAGGTGAGCGGCTTTAATGTCATGTCCGGTAGAAGTTCCGGTACGGCGGAGGCATTTTCAGCTAATTTGTGCGTTGTCACAGAAGACATTATGGATGATGAAGCCGTGGATATGTCACAGGCTACGGCGGCTGTTTTGTTTGATGTGAACGAAAAAGCGGTAATTTATTCCAAGAATGCACATGAGAGGCTTTATCCGGCAAGTCTGACAAAGGTTATGACAGCGCTGGTAGCTCTGAAAAACGGTTCTCCGGATCAGGTGCTTACCGCCACGGATGCCGTGAATATTACGGAGTCCGGCGCCCAGCTGTGCGGCTTAAAGGAAGGGGATACCATGACTTTGGATCAGGCACTCAGGGTACTGTTGATAAACTCGGCGAATGATGCGGCAATGCTGATTGCGGAAAATATCGGCGGAACCGCAGAGCATTTTGTGGAGATGATGAATGAGGAGGCGCTCCGCCTGGGGGCAACCAACACGAATTTTGTGAATCCGCACGGTCTGACGGCGGAAGGACACTATACTACCGCATACGATTTGTATTTGATTTTTAATGAGGCGATTCAGTATGAGACCTTCAACGAAATCATACATATGACAAGCTATCAGACCACCTATTATGACAAGGACGGAGAAGCGAAAAATTTATCCTTTGAGACAACGAATCTGTTTCTGCGCGGTGACTATCAGGCGCCGGATAATATTACTGTCATCGGCGGGAAAACGGGAACAACCAACGCTGCGGGACATTGCCTTCTGCTGCTTTCCCGTGATGCGGCAGGGGCGCCCTATATCTCTGTGATTCTGCGCTCCGAGGCAAGGGATGTTTTGTACACGGAAATGACAGATTTGCTGGAGGAAATCAATAAATAGTGGTTGTTTTTTGACATCGTATAAACTATAATAGAAACAGATAGAAAATTTTTTCCATCAATATACAATAGGAGGGTTACCCAATGGTTCAGTTAATTGTAGGCAGAAAAGGAAAAGGCAAGACAAAACAGTTATTGGATAAAGTGAATAGTGAAGTAAAAAACATTTCAGGTAATATTGTATATCTGGATAAGAGTACAAAGCATATGTATGAACTGAACAATAAGGTACGTCTGATAGATGTTTCCCAATGTCAGATTGAGAACAGCAGCGAATTTGTCGGTTTTGTATGCGGGATTATTTCGCAGGATCATGACTTGCAGCAGATGTATTTTGACAGCTTTTTAAAGATAGCCTGTCTGGAAAATGCAGATATTACCGCAACCATTAAAAAGCTTGAAAAAATAAGTGAAGCGGCTGAGGTTGATTTTATTTTAAGTGTATCTTTGGATGAAGCGGAATTACCGGAAGGAATGAAAGAAAAGGTTATTATTTCTCTTTGATTTGGAAAAAGTACGGCATATAGTGATATTTAGAACATAATACAAAATATTGAACATAAGAAAAGCCTCGGATATGCGAACCGGGGCTTTTCATTAGCAATATGGAGGCTTATCAGATTGGCAAAAAAAAGGAAAAAAATAAAAAAATACAGAAAACCTTTAAACCTGAATATCGGAATGTTGATTTTCGGCGCCATTTTTATCTATGTAATCATCTGCATCATTATGTATTTTCAGACAAGCCATATTGTGCGTTATGAGGTGAAGGAAGGGTCTTTGGCAACTGAAAATATTTTTCGTGGTATTATCATCAGGGACGAAACAGTGGTGAATGCTGATGTGGCAGGATATGTAAATTATTATGCGTGCGAAGGGGAACGGGTTGCCAAAAATGATTTGGTTTATGTCATAGATGAAACAGGTCGCCTGAATGAATATCTGCAGGATGTGAATTTGGGCGAGAATTCCTTAAGCGATAAGGAACTGGCGGAATTTCGGAGTGAGCTGGCGAACTTTAAGCATGGATTTGATGAGAAAAATTTTGACGGGGTATATGAATTTAAGAATTTACTGGATAATACGGTTATGAAGCTTTCCAATGCAAATATGCTCAAAAATATTGAGGAAATGAGCGGAGGCTCCGGCGCGGCAAATGTAGTAAATTATTGTAATGCTCCGGAAACCGGTATTGTCGCCTACTGGGTGGACGGTTATGAAAGCATAACCCCTGATATGGTGACTGAGACGGTTCTGGATGAACAAAATTACGAGAAAACCCTGATGCAGAGCAATACTCTGGTGGCATCCGGTGATGCGGTTTATAAGCTGTCCACCGATGAAAACTGGTCCATTGTGGTGCCGATTGATGAAGAATGGGGCACAGAAATGGAGGAGGAAGGTTATGTAAAGGTGCGTTTTCTGAAAAATCAGTATGAGTCGTGGGGCGCTGCCACGCTCTTACATAACAGCGACGGCAAAACCTATTTGCAGCTTGACTTTACAAATTCTATGATTACCTTTATATCAGACAGATTTCTGGATATTGAATTAATCATTCATGATGAAACAGGATTGAAAATTCCAAATTCTTCTATTGTGCAGAAGGAATTTTATCTGATACCGGAGGAATATATTACGGTAAGCGGGGAGGACGGCTCTCAGGGCGTCATCAGGCAGTGCTATCTGGAAAACGGAATGATATCCAGTGAGTTTGTATCCACAGGCGTTTACAGCTATGATGAGGAAACACGGGAATATTATGTGGATGCAGATATTCTGGGTGCAGGGGATGTCCTGTACAAAACGGACAGTCAGGAAACCTATACGGTGAGCAGACGCGCTACCCTGACCGGCGTATACAATATGAATAAGGGATACGCTGATTTTAAACAGATTAGTATTCTCTATCAGAATGAGGAATATGCCATTGTGAAGGCGAATACCCAATACGGTCTGAATGTATACGACTATATTGTATTGAATGCGGAAGCGGTGGTAGATGACCAGTTTATCAATGATTAAGAAAAGAGGGCTGAAAATGATTCGTGAAAATATTACAAATGTAAAGGCTGACATAGTGGCTGCCTGTGAAATGGCAGGAAGGGACGCTTCGGAAGTAACATTGATTACCGTCAGCAAAACAAAGCCTGTGGAAATGCTGCAGGAGGCGTATGACGCCGGAAGCAGGGATTTTGGAGAAAACAAGGTGCAGGAGCTTTTGGACAAGATTCCAAAGCTGCCACAGGATATCCGCTGGCATATGATTGGACATTTACAGCGAAATAAGGTAAAATATATTGTGGACAAGGTATACCTGATTCACAGTGTGGATTCTCTCAGACTTGCTGAAGAAATCAGCAAAGAAGCTGTCAAAAAGCAGGTTGAGGTCAATATTCTGATAGAGGTTAATGTAGCGTTGGAGGAAAGCAAATTCGGAACTACCACAGAGGAGGCAGTAGCCTTGGTGGAAGCAATTTCCAGACTGCCCGGCGTCCATATTAAGGGGCTTATGACCATTGCTCCTTTCGTGGAGGATGCGGAAGAAAATCGGGTTATTTTTCAGAAATTAAGGCAATTATCTGTTGACATAGCGGAGAAAAACATTGATAATGTTTCTATGAATGTACTTTCGATGGGAATGACAGGTGATTACAGGGTTGCAGTGGAGGAAGGTGCTACCTATGTGAGGGTTGGCACAGGTATTTTCGGAGAACGTGACTATAGTAAATAAAGGAGAGCAATAGAATGGGTGTAATGGATAAGTTTTTAAATTATATGAAACTTAACGATGAAGATGAAGATTTTTATGATGATGAATACTTAGATGATGATGAAGAGGTTGAAGAGCCCGCACCCAGAAAAGCAAATGCAGTGAAAGCAAAGGAATCGGAAAGCTATGAGGACAGAGCTCCCAAGAAGACGATCCAGCCGAAGGTTACTCCGATTCGTCAGAACATGACAAAGAAGATGCCGGGTAATGGCATGGAGGTATGTGTGATTAAGCCGACTTCCGTGGAGGATGCGAGGGAGATTACCGAAACACTTCTGGCAAACAGAACCGTGGTTTTAAATCTGGAAGGACTGGATGTGGATGTGGCGCAGAGAATTATTGATTTTACATCAGGCTCCTGTTTCGCTATTTCAGGTAATTTGCAGAAGATTTCACATTATATATTTATTATTACACCGTCAAGCGTAGATATATCGGGCGATTTTCAGGATATTTTCAGTAATGGGTCCTTTGACATGCCCATCAATAACGGATTATAAAAGGATAAGCTTCCCGTTTGGCATCAATGGGAAGCTCTTATTTTATGATGAGATATTTACCATGGGATATAAAAGAAAGGGACAGAATAAAAATGGCACAGAGATTACCGATTTTATTTAACAAAAAACCCTGCTATGATATTGTGTTTAGCAAGGCGTTTGATGAACTTTTGGAGGAATTACGGGAATTGGGCGTTGATAAGAAGCGTTTATGTATCGTAACGGATTCCAATGTTGACAAGCTTTACGGCGAAGAGCTTTTGCGGCTGCTTTCCGGCAAATGCCTGAAGGCAGTAAAATACGTTTTTCCCGCAGGCGAGGAGAATAAAAATCTGGATACCGTGCGCAAAGTCTACAAATTCCTGATTGAAGAGGGCTTTGACAGAAAGGATATGCTGGTTGCGCTGGGAGGCGGCGTTGTAGGGGATTTGACAGGCTTTGCTGCGGCTACCTATCTGCGGGGAATCGATTTTATTCAGATTCCGACCACACTTCTGGCACAGGCTGACAGCTCCATCGGCGGCAAGACCGGGGTGGATTTTGACGGTTACAAGAATATGGTGGGCGCATTTAAAATGCCCCGTCTGGTATATATGAATATTTCCGTGCTGCAAACGCTGGAGGACAGACAGTTTTTTTCAGGCTTTGCAGAGATTATGAAGCATGGACTGATTAAGGACCATATTTATTATGAATGGCTGATTGAAAATATGTATGAAATCTGCGAGCGCAACTTGGATACGCTGGAAGAGATGGTTATAAGGAGCTGCGGCATAAAGAAGCTGGTTGTGGAAAAAGACCCTACCGAGCAAGGGGAGAGGGCGCTTTTAAATCTCGGGCATACCATTGGACATGCCATTGAGAAGGCAAAAAATTTTGAGCTTTATCACGGGGAATGCGTGGCGCTTGGCGTGGTTGCGGCGGCTTATATTTCCTGGAAGAAGGAAATGCTCAGCATGGATGAATTTTATGAAATCCGCGATATGTTTGTACCGTTCTACCTGCCTATCAGCGTGGATCATATTGACCCCCAGACAATTCTTGGATTGACCAAATCCGATAAGAAGATGGAAGGCGGCAAAATTAAGTTTGTGTTGCTTAAGAAAATCGGCAAGGCGGTGATTGATACCACTGTAACCGATGAAGAAATTCTGGCTGCAATCAATGAAATTAATTTTAGTGAAGAGGATTTATATGAATAATACCTGTATCAAACGAACCAAAATGCTGTGTATTGATTTTGTGCTGGCGATCATACTTCTTGCGCTGGATCAGTTTACCAAATATCTTGCAATCGACAGACTGAAAGGGAATCAGGCTTTTGTTTTGATAGACGGGGTGCTGGAATTGCGGTATTTAGAGAACAGAGGCTCGGCATTCGGCATGCTGCAAAATCAAAAATACTTCATATTGTTTGTGGGAATTATATTTCTGGCAGTAATTTTATTCTTTCTGTTTAAACTGCCTCTGCAGAAGAAGTTCTGTTCCGTTCACATTCTGCTTTCCTTTATTGTGGCAGGTGGTATCGGCAATATGATTGACCGCATCCGGTTTGATTACGTGGTGGATTTTATCTATTTTAAACTCATTGATTTTCCGATTTTCAATGTGGCTGACTGCTACATTGTGTGTGGAACCATTGTTATGTTCCTTCTGTTTTTGTTTGTATTTAAGGAAAAGGATCTGGAATTTTTAAGCTTTAAGCAGAATCGCTACAGAGAGATGAAATAGCCATGGATAAATTTTTGTTTCAGATAACCGAAGAGATGGAAGATGAAAGAATCGATAAGTGTGTCAGTGCGCTTATCGATTCTTTGTCACGTTCCTTTATCCAGAAAATGATAAAGGAAGAACGCGTACTGGTGAATGCCAGACCTGTGAAAGGCAGCTATCGCGTGAAGGATGGCGACGAGGTGGCGTTTGAGCTGCCGGCATCGGTGGAGCCGGATATTGAACCGGAAAATATTCCGCTGGATATTCTTTACGAGGACAAGGACGTCATTGTGGTTAACAAACCTAAGGGGATGGTGGTGCATCCGGCGGCGGGGCATTACAGCGGCACTCTTGTCAATGCGCTGATGTATCATTGCGGGGAGGAGCTGTCCGGCATTAACGGGGTGATGCGTCCCGGTATCGTGCACCGTATTGATAGGGATACCACAGGCTCCATCATTGTATGCAAGAATGACAAAGCGCATAACTGTATTGCGGAGCAGTTAAAAAAGCACAGCATCCATCGGAGGTATCATGCGATTTGTTATGGTGTGCTGAAAGAGGACGAGGGTGTAATTGACAAGCCAATCGGCAGACATCCAACGGAACGCAAAAAGATGGCGGTCAATGAGAAAAACGGCAAACGTGCCGTCACCCATTACCGGGTACTGCAGCGGTTTGATGGGTATACCTATATTGAATGTATGCTGGAAACGGGGAGAACCCACCAGATTCGTGTGCATCTGGCATCTGTCGGGCATCCGCTTGTGGGAGATGAGGTTTATTCCAACAGAAAGTGTCCGTTTAAATTACAGGGACAGACGCTTCATGCCAAAACCCTTGGTTTTATTCACCCCTCTACCAAAGAATATATGGAAATAGACGCACCTTTGCCGGAATATTTCACACATTTGCTTCAAATTTTATAGATATACTATTATGCACAAAAAGAATGAAAAAGAAGTGAAACTTTATTGCAAAATAACCAAATATAACGTATAATATAGACAGATGATTCATTTACAAAAGATAAAAAATACATATCATCAGGAAAGCATATTTAGGAAAGGCAGGGGATTATATGAATACAGTTATTACAATCGGAAGACAGTTTGGATCGGCAGGTCGTGAGATCGGGGAAAAAGTTGCAGAGTATTTCGGAATCAAATGCTATGATAAGGAGCTGTTAACCAGAGCTGCGAAGGAAAGTGGTTTATGTGAGGAAATGATTCAGAATCACGATGAAAGGCCCACAAATTCATTCCTCTATAATCTTGTAATGGACACTTATTCTTTTGGATATAACGCATCCTCATTTGTTGATATGCCGATTAGTCATAAGGTGTTTCTGGCACAGTTTGATACCATCAAAAAAATAGCGGACGAAGGTCCCTGCGTTATTGTAGGGCGATGCGCGGATTATGCTCTTGCGGATTACAAAAACTGCGTACACCTCTTTATCTACGGCGACGAAGATACCAAGGTGAAACGTATTATGCACAAATATGATTTACCGGAAGCTAAGGCGAGAGAAATGATTATCAAGAAAGATAAACAGAGACAGAGCTACTACAATTATTATTCTTCTAAGAAATGGGGACGCGCGGACAGCTATGACCTCTGCATCAACAGCAGTGTTCTTGGAATAGAAGGAACGGTAAAACTGATTATCCAGTATGTGGAGGATTTTGAGAAACGAAATAATCCCGACTGAAAAGTTTTTCTGAAAAAAATAATATAAAGTCTTGACATGAAAAGGCACCTCATGCTATGATATTACGGTATGCCGCATAACTAGGTAAAAGTGTGCAATCCGGAAGGGTACACCACCAAAGTTAGCGAGTAATAAGAACAGAGATTGCTGTCGCAATCCCCGTGGTTCTTGAATAGGAGGTGCCTTAATATGTACGCAATTATTGCAACAGGTGGAAAACAGTACAAGGTTGCTGAAGGAGATGTTATCAAGGTTGAAAAGCTTGATGCTGAAGCAGGCAACACTGTTACTTTTGACCAGGTAATCGCAGTAAGTGACGCTACCCTCAAGGTTGGCGCTGATGTTGCTAACGCAACCGTAACAGCAACCGTTATGGAGCAGGGTAGAGGTAAGAAGGTTATTGTATACAAATACAAGAGAAAAACCGGCTACCACAAAAAGAATGGTCATAGACAAGCATACACTCAGGTTAAAATTGACAAGATTAATGCGTAATCGTTATGACTACTGTTATTATTCGTAAAGACGAAAAAAATACATACAGAGGTTTTATCTGTATGGGACATGCAGAATACGCAAAGAAAAAAATATTTGGCAACAGTCCCGACGTCCTTTGTGCAGCGATTTCGGTGTTGGTTATCGGTACCATCAATTCTCTTGAGGAATTGGCGGGGGAGAAGCTGAAGGTAGCTGTAAATGAGGAGACAGGCTTTATCAAATGTGATTTTGAGGGCGTGCTGCAGGAAAAGTCGGTATTTTTGTTGGATTCCATGGTATTTTCCCTGAAGAATCTTAGCAAAGAATACGGTGAGAAATATTTGCAAGTAAAATTTGAGGAGGTGTAAACCATGTTAAATATGAACCTTCAATTTTTCGCTCATAAAAAGGGAGTTGGATCTACCAAGAACGGCAGAGACTCCGAATCCAAGAGATTAGGCGCGAAGAGAGCTGACGGTCAGTTTGTTAAGGCTGGCAATATTCTGTACAGACAGCGTGGAACCAAGATTCATCCCGGTGTTAACGTAGGTATCGGCGGAGATGATACTCTGTTTGCTTTAGTTGACGGTGTTCTTCGTTTTGAAAGAAAAGGAAGAGACAAGAAACAGGCTTCCGTTTATCCTGTAGAGAAATAAGATTTTTAAGGGCTTCAAACATAACGCTTGTTTGAAGCCTTTTAAAGTACGGGAAGCTTACGTTTAATAGAAAGGAGAACCTCAATGTTTGCTGATAGAGCCAGAATATATGTGAGAAGCGGCAAGGGAGGAGACGGACATGTTTCCTTCCGCCGTGAGAAATATGTTCCCAATGGCGGTCCCGACGGAGGAGACGGCGGACGCGGCGGCGATGTAATCTTTGTTGTGGATGAAGGGTTAAACACCCTGATAGATTTCAGGCACATCCGTAAGTATAAGGCAGAAGACGGCGAAAACGGCGGCAAAAAGAATTGCCGTGGAAAAGACGGAAAGGATATTATTATTAAAGTTCCTGCAGGTACCGTTATCAAGGAGGCGGAAAGCGGTCAGGTAATTACGGATATGTCGGGAGACAATAAAAGGGTGATGCTACTAAAGGGCGGCAGAGGTGGCAACGGAAACCAGCATTATGCCACCAGCACCATGCAGGCGCCGAAATATGCACAGCCCGGTCAGCCCGCTCAGGAATTAGAGCTGATTTTAGAGCTTAAAGTGATTGCTGATGTGGGGTTGGTAGGATTTCCCAATGTGGGAAAATCTACTTTCCTTTCCCGGGTAACCAATGCAAAGCCAAAGATTGCTAATTATCACTTCACAACCCTGAATCCCAATCTTGGCGTTGTGGACCTGGAGGGTACCGGCGGCTTTGTCATTGCGGATATTCCGGGCTTGATTGAAGGAGCATCCGAAGGTGTGGGACTGGGACATGAATTCCTGCGCCATATTGAACGTACCAAGGTTATTATTCATATTGTGGATGCGGCAGGCACGGAGGGGCGTGACCCCATTCAGGATATTTATGCAATTAATAAAGAACTGGAGGCATATAATCCTGAAATTGCAACACGTCCTCAGGTAATCGCTGCCAACAAGATTGATGTAATTTATGACCCTGAGAGTAAAATGATAGAGGCGATTAAGAAAGAATTTGAACCGAAAGGCATTCCGGTATACCCTATCTCTGCTGTTAGTGGCGAGGGCGTGAAGGAGCTTCTTTATCATGTGTATGAAATGGTTCAGAATATCGGTGAAGAGATTACTGTGTTTGAACAGGAATACTTCCCGGAAAGAAATTCCGGCTACTCCGATCTGCCATACACGGTAATCTATGATGAGGAAGCGGACGAGTATGTAGTAGAGGGACCGAGAATCGAGAAAATGCTGGGCTATACCAACTTAGAGAGCGAGAAAGGATTTACTTTCTTTCAGAATTTCCTGAAGGATACCGGGATTCTGGACGAGCTGGAAGCGCTGGGCATTCAGGAGGGAGACACCGTGAGAATGTACGGTCTTTCCTTTGATTATTATAAATAATTGCAAAAACCGGAGGACAAAGCATGACCAGTAAACAGAGAGCATATTTAATGAGTCTGGCAAGTAAATTAAATCCTGTATTTCAGATAGGCAAGTCCAGTTTGACGCCGGAAATCACCGAGGCCATTGGAGAATGTTTCCATAATAACGAACTGATTAAGGTTGCCGTGCTGAAGAATTGTATGGATGATCCCAGAGCAATCGCAGAGACGGTTGCAGAGCGTACCCATTCGCAGGTGGTGCAGGTAATCGGGAAGAAAATTGTTCTATACAAGCCAGATAAAGATAAGCCTAAGATAGAACTTCCCAAATAATTTCCGTAAATCTGATTTGTGCTGACGCCTAAATTTACGGGTATTAGCAGTATGGAGGATGTTATGAAAAAAATCGGAATTATGGGCGGCACCTTTAATCCCATTCACATCGGACATTTGACATTGGCAGAGAGGTCCATGGAGGAATATGGGCTTGATGAAATATGGCTGATTCCCACAGGCTACTCATATATGAAAAATAATTCAAGTATTCTGTCCGGCGAAGAGAGGTATACCATGACGCAACTGGCTGTTGCAGACAATCAAAAAATGAAATGTCTGGATATAGAAATCAAACGTCCGGGATATACTTACAGTTATGAGACTTTGGAACAGTTGAAGGAACGGTATCCGGCTTATGAGTTTTATTTTATCTTTGGTTCGGACTGCCTGTTCACAGTTGAAAATTGGAAATATCCGGAGCGGATTTTTAAGAATTGCAAAGTGATTGCTGCGGTTCGGAACGGTGCGTGTATGGATGAAATGCAGCGCAAGAAACTGGATTTGGAACAGAAATTTCATGCAAAGATACATTTGCTTTCTTTTCCCAATCTGGAGATTTCCTCAACCGATTTGCGTCAGAGAATCCGCATGGGAAAAAGTGTGCGTTATCTGATACCGGACGCTGTTGCTTCTTATATTGAGGAAAAGCATTTTTATAAAGATGAGCAGGAAAAAATTTATGAAAACAAGTGAACTTATAAAAATCAGAAAAGCAATGGAAAAAAGCCTTGACCCAAAAAGATATGAGCATACCCTTGGCGTAGAATTCACAGCGGCGGCACTGGCAATGCGTTATGACGCGCCGGTTTTAAGTGCACAGATTGCAGGTCTTCTGCATGATTGTGCCAAATGTATGACGAATGAAAAAAGATTATCCATTTGCGAAAAAAATCATATCAGTATCAGTGACGTCGAGAAGAAAAATCCTTTTTTGCTGCACGGAAAAGTAGGCGCTTTTCTCGCAAGGACGAAATATGGTGTAGAAGACCGGGATATTTTAAATGCTATTCGGAATCATACGACAGGTAGACCGGGAATGAGTTTGCTGGAAAAGATTGTTTTTATTGCGGATTACATTGAGCCCGGACGGAAACAGGCACCGAATTTACAGGAGATTCGCAGAATGGCGTTTGTCAGTCTTGACAGGACGTTAATAAAAATATTGGAAGATACGCTTGCCTATGTGAAGGAAACAGAGGCGGATGTAGACCCTATGACCAGCAAGACCTATGAATATTATTGTATGGAGTTGGATGCAGAAAATGCCGGATAGTTGATACAGGGAAGGAGAAAGATAAAGATATGGAAACGAAATCTCTTGAGATGGCAAAGCTGGCGATTGCCGCACTGGAGGACAAGAAAGCAGAAGATATTAAGGTAATTGATATCGGTGAAGTAACTGTGATTGCAGACTATTTTATTATTGCAGGGGGCAGTAACAGAAGTCAGATACAGGCTTTAAGTGATAATGTGGAGGAACAGTTAGGACGTGCCGGCTTCTATCTGAAACAGAAGGAAGGTTATGACACGGCGAACTGGGTTCTACTTGATTTTGGCGATGTGATCGTGCATATTTTTGATAAAGAGAACCGTCTGCTCTATGATTTGGAACGCATCTGGAGAGATGGAAAGCAGGTTGACATTGATACATTATAAGATTTGTAAAAGGAAAAGACTCCTAAGAAAATGTTTTTCTTAGAAGTCTTTTTTTGTTAAGCATTGTCTCTGCCATCACCAAGACGCATATAAAAGGTCAGCAGATAAAGTCCGCAAATACCTACAAGTATATAGATAATACGTGATAACCAGGACATGTCACCGAAGATAAAAGCAACCAGGTCAAAACGGAAAATACCGATAAGTCCCCAGTTAATCGCTCCGATGATTGCAATCGTCAGTGCTGTACAATCCAGAAATTTATTTCCCATATCATCCTCATTTCCGCACATTTTTATGTGCATATTGTAATCTGTTACACAGGAAATAGGATATCCCGGATAGTAAAAAATTATTCAGATTCTAGTGATAGAAACGAAAGACGCCGAATACTGTTCCCAGAATCTGGCAATCATCTACAATAATAGGCTCCATGGAATCGTTCTCAGGCTGTAAACGTATATGACCGTTTTCCTTATAAAATGTTTTTACGGTGGCGGAATCATCAATCAGCGCAACAACCATTTCACCATTGCGCGCAGTGCTGCAGGAATGGACAAAAACACGGTCGCCGTCAAAAATACCGGCATTAATCATGGAATCACCGCGCACATTTAAGATAAATGCTTCTCCTTTTGGTACAACATCGGCAGGTACGGGAAAATATTCCTGAATATTTTCCTCTGCAAGAATCGGCTGTCCTGCGGCAACATTGCCTATAACGGGAATACTGACCATCTCAGTGCGCACCATCTGAAAGCTGTCGTCACAGATTTCGATTGCACGTGGTTTTGTCGGATCTCTTCTAATATATCCGTTTTTTTCCAAAGTTTCCAAATGAGAATGAACAGAAGAGGTTGACTTTAAATTTACGGTTTCACAAATTTCTCTTACTGTGGGCGGATAGCCTTTTTTCAAAATCTCATTCTTAATATAATCCAAAATCTCCTGTTGTTTGGCAGAAATTTTACCCAATGCCATATAGTACCTCCATTCGTTTAGCGTGTTTTAAACCTCTGAATCAAGTATAACACAGAATTTTCGGAAAAGCAAACATATATTCCAAAAATATGTTCGATTTTTCTATTGACAAAAGAAAATATGTTCGGTACAATACAATCAGAACGAACGTTCCGAACGCATATTCATTTTTCCGGAATTGCGGAAAATGAATATGGATAAAACTTATGTGGACATGTATAAGAGGTTTCTGAAAGATAGGAGATAGCAATATGAGAGTACAGAAGAATTTAACCGTACCCGGAAACATTTACAGAATGACTGACAGGGAGCTGCGAATTTATAAGAAGCGGTTGGCTCGCCGGATTGGCATAAGACGCAGATTTATAATGATTTTAATGACCGTCTGTCTGATTTTAATTTGCACTGTGTTTTATCATTCCATGAAATCAAGTGCAAACACAGGAGACGAGAAGGTTAATTTTAAATATTATACCAGCATTATGGTAGGGTATGGAGACACTCTGTGGAAAATTGCAGACGAATATATTGATTACAGCGAGTATAAGGACAAGGAAACCTATCTTGCAGAGGTCAGAAATATGAACCACCTTGATGATGATTCTGACATCAAGGCAGGTCAATATCTCATCGTACCTTATTATTCCTATGAATTCGTAAAGTGATATAAGGTAAACTTAATGTTTTTTCAGAAGTCAACGTTTTTCTCTTAGCTGCACCTTATTAGCGGCTGTCCTGCGGCGTGCATCCTCCTGGGCAGCATAATGTTTTCTGGTGGTGTTGACATCCTTGTGACCTAATACGTCAGCCACCAGATAGATATCATTCGTGGACTGATAGAGAGAGGTACCATAAGTACTGCGCAGCTTATGAGGTGTTATTTTTTTCAGACTGGTAACTCTGGAGGCGTATTTTTTAACTAGATTCTCCACAGAACGGACTGCCATACGGCGGTTCTGCAAGGAGAGAAAGAGTGCATTTTCATGCCCTTGGGCGGGGATGATATGCTCCCTTTGTTCCATATAGTCCAATAAGGCTTTTTCTACCTCTTCTCCGAAATAAACAACGGCTTCATATCCGCCTTTTCTGCGGATTTTGATTCCTCCCACATCAAAATTAACATCGGAGATATCTAATCCAACACATTCCGAGACACGGATACCTGTACCTAAAAGAAGCGTTAAAAGCGCCACATCACGTACCTTGGTTTTCTTGTGATATTCCAGTTCTTTTTTGGTGAGCTTCGTACCATCCTCCACCTGATCCAGCAAAATAGCCACTTCGTCCGGTTCCAAACGAATAATTTCTTTTTCGTGACGTTTGGGAAGCGGCACAAGTGCAGCCGGATTTTTTTCAATATATTCATTTTCATAGAAATAGTTATAGAAGCTTCTAAGGGAAGCCAGTTTTCTTGCCCTGCCCCGCTCGTCATTCGTAATATCCCTGCCATCCTTTTGGTAAAGAGTAATGTACTCCAGATATTCTTCAATATCCATACGGGTCAGGTTATCCAGAATGGATAAAGGGAAATCCTTGATTTCCATTTTTGCGCATATGCTGTTCTGTTCATGCAGAAATTCAAAAAACAGACGGATATCATAAGCATAGGCAAGTCTCGTTCTTGCAGAGGTATATTCTTCTATGCCACGGAAAAAGGTTTTGCAGAAGGAGGGAAGCGTATCCAGCACTGCACGAAGCTTGACAATATTTTGTTTGTTCTGTTCATCATGATAGTTTTCTTTTTTTATGACTGGCATATTAAAGTTCCCATTCTTCCATATTACTGTTTTGTATTGCGGTAAATATTCTTTTCTTCACGCCGGGATTCTCCAGATTTATCTGCCGCAGAAGTCCTTTGATATATTCCCGTTTCGTGTGTCCGTCTATGGGACAGGGACTTTTCAGGACAGGTATATGGTATTTGTTTACAAATCCCATAATATCAGCCTCACCTATATATATCAGAGGACGAATGACGGTAATGCCGGTGCGATCCAAATGCGTAACCGGAGAAAAGGTGTGCCATCTGCCTTCATAAATCAGAGACAGAAGCATGGTTTCAATCACATCATCCCTGTGATGCGCATAGGCGATTTTATTACAGCCCATTACGGTAAGCTGTTCATTCAGGGCGCCTTTCCGCATTTTTGCGCAAAGCGAGCAGGGATTGGACTCCTTCCTCACATCGAAAACAATTTGTGATATTTCGGTTTTGATAATGGTATATTCTACCTCCAGAGTGCCGCATACTTTTTTTATTTCATCAAAATCTACATTCTCAAATCCCATATCCGCCGTAACAGCGTATAATTCAAAGGCTTCAGGATAGAAACGGCGCAGATTGCCCAGCGCATAGAGAAGCGTGAGACTGTCTTTTCCGCCGGAGATTCCGACAGCAATTTTATCGCCTTTTTCAATCATATGATAATCGTCTGCTGCTTTGCGCACGCCGCTGAGTAACTGTTGTAATTTCATGTATAAGTATCCTTCTATATTTGATAATTTCTGGGACTGGTTACAATTTTAATCATATTTTATAATTTTTGAAGAAAAAAAACAATAGAAAGAGCAGATACCTATTATAATTTATAAAAATCGGGAAACAATGCTAAGGAATCAAATATTTCGTGCATATAACAATGGTTAGGAGGAAAAAATGCCAATCGAATTTAAAGACAGCGTAACAAAGGATAATCTTATGAGAGCTTTTGCAGGAGAAAGTCAGGCGAGAAACCGCTATACCTTTGCGGCTTCTCAGGCAAAGAAAAATGGTCTGCATGTCATAAGCGCCATTTTTGCATTCACGGCATCTCAGGAGAAGGAACATGCTGAAATTTTTTACAACCATTTGAAAGAGATGGCAGGAGAAAATATATTTGTTGACGGCGGTTATCCTGTAGATATTTCAGACAGTATGGAAGATCTTCTGAAAATGGCGCAGCATAACGAATATGAAGAGCATGATCCGGTATATCAGCAATTCGGTGAAAAGGCGGCCGAAGAGGGCTTTCAAAAGGTTGCAGCCTCTTTTTTACAAATTGCAAAGATTGAAAAGACTCATGGAGACCGCTTCGGATATTATGCAAAACTGTTGGAGGAAGGAAAGCTGTTCGTATCAGATGTTGAGGTAGAATGGATGTGCTTAAACTGCGGATTTGTATATAAGGCGAAAAAGGCACCTGAAATTTGTCCGGTATGCCAGCATAATCAGGGATATTTTATTCGGTTTGAATTTATGCCTAATTTTCCTTTCTTAACTTGAGATATAAGGGAAATCAGTGTATTATATTATAAGGAGCGGTTTTTTACCGTTTCCTTATAATTTTTCAATACATAATTTTAATACGGAAGAGGGACGATGATATAATGAAGTTTAAGTTGAATAATAAATATTTTCGCTGGGGTCTGACAGCCTTTCTTGTGATTGCAGCGAGTATCTGTTTTTATTATCTGTTATTTCACGGTACAGATATAAAAAACGGTTTTAATTCCATTTTCAGACTGTTGACGCCTATCATATTTGGCTTTGTAATGGCATATTTAATGACACCGATTTTGAATTATATTGAATATCGCATACTGATTCCATTATGTAATAAATGGAAGATAAAAGATACGACAAAGAGAAGCAAAATCATTCGGGGAATTAGTATTTTATTAACAGTGTTTTTGTTTTTCGCTATTATTTACGGCTTGATTGCCATGCTGCTGTCTCAGATTGTTCCCAGTATCGCAAATATTATTTCAAATTTCGACGGATATGTCAGTAATTTTATTAAATGGTTAAACAAGCTGCTCTCAGATGATTATCCTGAGGTGGGCGCTCAGATAACAAAAATGATTGATACTTATTCCGAAGAATTGGAAGTATGGCTGAACGATACCGTATTAACAAAATCCAGTGAACTGATAAGAACAGTTTCCTTGAGTGTTATCAATGTATTAAAGCTGCTTTGGAATTTTTTAATTGGTCTGATGATTTCTCTCTATGTACTTGCCGGAAAGGAGAAATTTGCAGGTCAGGCAAAAAAACTGACATATGCAATATTTGACAATGATGTGGCAAATATTATAATTAATAATTTCCGATTTACCCACAAAACTTTTATCGGATTCTTGAGCGGCAAAATTCTGGATTCTATTATTATAGGCATTTTGTGTTTTATCGGTACCAGCATCCTTCATACGCCTTATGCGGCGTTAGTCAGTGTGATCGTAGGTGTAACCAATGTAATACCGGTTTTCGGACCTTATTTGGGAGCAGTTCCCAGTACTGTTTTGATTTTTGTAGTCGATCCTACCCATCCCCTTAATTGCGTCTATTTCGTAATTTTTATATTAATTTTACAACAATTTGACGGGAATTTTCTTGGACCCAAAATTTTGGGAGAATCAACCGGACTTACAGGTTTCTGGGTAATTTTTTCCATAACATTGTTTGGCGGTTTATTTGGCGTAATGGGAATGGTTATTGGTGTACCGACGTTTGCGGTATTTTATGCCGCTGTCAAATCGTTTGTAAATACGTTATTGAGTAAAAAAAATATTCCGCAGGAAACTAATGTATATATTAATGTTGCTGCCGTTGAAGAAAATACCTTATATGAATATGTTCCGGATTACAAATTAAAAAAGGGCGAACGGGGTAAGAATGCCTTTGGAAAAGAATTTCTGTTTCATATTGATAAAAGCAGGGTGCAGGCTTATGATGTCATGACAGAACCGGAAGAAGATAATAATGCCGAAAACGGGACGGCAGATATAGCTTCTGGCAACACAGCAGCAACTGAGGAGGAAAAAAAGTAAATGCGTTTTGTGATACAGCGGGTAACGGAAGCCAACGTTAAGGTAGAGGGTACAACAATTGGGCAGATTGAAAAAGGATTTGTAGTGTTTATCGGTGTGAGCGATGATGATACAAAGGAAATTGCAGATAAAATGACTAAGAAAATGCTTGGACTGCGCATTTTTGAGGATGAGAACGGGAAAACCAATCTTGATTTGAAAACAGTAGACGGACAACTCCTTTTAATTTCACAATTTACTTTGTATGCAGATTGTAAAAAGGGAAATCGTCCTTCTTTTATTAAGGCAGGTGCGCCGCAACATGCCCAAATGCTTTATCAATATATCATAGAGTCCTGTAAGCAGGAGATAGCGGCAGTGGAGCAGGGAAGCTTTGGCGCTGATATGAAGGTTTCACTGATAAATGACGGTCCGTTTACGATTGTTCTGGATTCTGCAGAGATAATGTAAATATTGTTTGTCTCTATTTACAAAAATTGCTTTATATGTTATAACAAATATGATTAAAAAATAAAAATTTATTAGCAGAGTAGAAAACTGTGCGTTAAGTGCCATATGAACAGGGAGTTGTCATACGGACGAAAAGCGTAAAGCTTGCGGTACAGATTTCGCATCCCGCTGCTGCATATTGGTTGTTTTTTGTGCCTCTTTTATGTAGTTTAGGGAATCCTGGTTGCGGAATTTGTGGTAAAATTAATTGTAAACTGTATCTTGAATACACTTTGGATTTGCATGCTATATGGAAAAGGTTTTGTTGCCATATTGCCGCTCAGACTGCTAAAAAATGTTATTATGCTGCCTATTGACAGTGCAATTCTGTATGTTGCATTGGTTTATGTGAAGAAGCTGGTAAAGCGTTAGAATTTCCTTTCCAAATTGAAAAGTGAACTAAAGAAAGCACATAAATGATTCTATAATCCCCTAAAATTCAATACTACTATATTATAAGTGCCAACTATAATTCAAAATTTATTGAACTATAGTTGGCACTTATTTGTTTTTGAGAATGTTATATTTTGTTTAACTAAGTTTTGAACAAAACATAACACTTATTTGCGTTATTATAATTTACACAATCAATAAAATATAGTAAAATATATTAAATATTATATTTTTACAGAAAATAAGCACTAACAACGCGCCGTGGAAAGTGAGATTGTTAATGCTCTTGTTAAAGTTACTCTTTTTGTCTATATATAATATAGCACATCTTTGTTTTCTATGCAACAAAAAAGTAACTTTACTCTGTAGGACAAGGAGAAGATAAAATACTTTATGACTTATCTATATCAAACCCCTATTAAAATGCCTAGAGGATCTCACTATGGCAGTGATTATTGGATTTCTTATAGCTACAAGTTAAAGCGCAAAGTATGTTTATACAGTATGTTAGAATATGCTAATTTCATTGTTTTAGAAATGAATCCGAATGTCGATTTCTTTTGTGAGCAACCCTGTAAAATAGAAGAAAATAAGACAGCAAGAATCTCCAGTTCTGTTTTAGATTTTTGGGTCCATTATCAGGATTCTTCTGCTGAATTTCAAGAGGTAAAATACTCTTATGAATTAGTAGGAACTGGAGATGCAGCTGAACGTTCACAACGACAAATAAAATTTCAACATGACTGGTGTGTTGAAAATGGATATAAATACAAAGTCATGACGGAGAAAGAACTTTACGATGGACCTTTCAAAATACAAAATTTACAATTATTACAAAGCCATATTTTACGACTGGAAGGTTTGAATACATTTAACTTACGTAATTTCTTTGAGATGATAAAGACGCGTTCCATGTCTATAGGAGAAATAAAAGAACAAAGAATACTTCCTAATGATATGGAATTAAGTATTTTAGCTTATCAACACTACTTAGGAAACATAGAAATAGATGTAAAAAACAGACCTATAGATAATTGTACTGAGGTGAAAGTATGCGAAACAAAAAATATAATCTTTTAGAATTAAGGCAGGATAGAGAAGAATGGGCTTCTATAAAAACTGACTTATGGGTGCCTGAACAAAGAGAGCAATTTTTAAAGCGTAAAGAAGCTGTGGATATGTATATAGATGATTTTAACGCAAAAGATATATATGCAACTACAGGAATTAATCACGATAAAATTGCAAAATATGTTGCGCGTTGTCTTCAAATAGACCCTAATACAGGTAAACAGCAAGGGTACGTTGGTCTGATTCCATATCGGAAGGTAAATAAAAAAATCCAAACAAAAAGTTGTACTTCTGCATCTAAAGGTGCATTTGTAAATCTGTTATTAAGTTATCCAAGTTTAGATGTCTTTATTAAAGATAATTATTTCGGAAAAAAGAATAGTTCATTGGAAAAGCGTATTTTACCCTCCAATTTACACAAAAAATTCCTTGAAGAATGTAGAAGATTAAAAATACAGGATTATGAATATCCTTTTAATACGACAGATAATGCAAAGCGTACTTTTTATAAATATTTGAGGAAAATAGAAAAAGAGAATATGAATGATGCAATAAATAGGGAAAATAAAAATGTAAAACAAAAGTTTTTTTCAACGGGCATAGGGGAAAATCTGCGTCCAGTCCCTCTTACCCCCTTTTCTGTAGTACAACTGGATGGTCATAAAATAGATATGTTGTATACAGTGGAAGTCATAAATAAACATGGGGAAATTATTCGTATGCCTGCGATGCGCATGTGGCTTATAGCTGTTATAGATGTTGCTACTAGAGTTATTTTGGGATATAGCCTTACTTCCAATGAAAATTATAATCAAACGGATATCCTACGTGCCATCAGGAACTCTGTTATACCAAGGAATCCCATAGAATTTACATTATCTGGTTTAAAATATCCAGATAATTTAGGATATCATTATTGGGCTATTCCTGAAACAAGCTGGGCTATTCCTAATGCTATTATGCTTGACAATGCAAAATCTCATTTAGCCAATAACGTTATTAATAAATTATGTTCACAGATGTATTGCGCCTTAAATTTTGGTTCTGTTGCAACGCCAGAAACAAGAGGAATTGTGGAACGAATGTTTAAGACTCTTGAAGAAAATGGTTACCATAGGACAGTATCAACAACAGGAAGCAATATAAATGATATTCGTCGTATTAATGCAGAAAAAGATGCCGTTAAGTTTCAAATTACATACAATGATATAGCACAACTAACCGAGTACTTTATTGCTATGTATAATAATAGTCCGCACTCTGCGTTAGATAATCAAACTCCACTGGAATGTATGCGCCGGAGAATTGTAGAAGCAGGAATGCAACCTTGCATTGCAGGAAACAAAATGAAACGTGTGATTTATGAACTGACTAATTTTACAGAAATAAAAACAATACGTGGAAGTTTTAAATATGGCAGACGTCCTTATATTACATATGCTGGAGTGGAATATCGAAATGATATTCTTGCGCAATCCATGGGATTAATTGGAAAAAAACTGATTATAGAGGTTAATCCTGACAATATTAAAACAATAAAAGGATATTTTGAGGATGGTACAGAGCTTGGTATATTAACTGCAGTAGGGGAATGGGGAAGAAAGAATCATTCATTAAAGACAAGGGAAGAAGCACTGAAACTTTCAAATTATAATAAGCAGAAAAACAACCCTTTTTATGCGCCGTTGACGGAGTTGGAAAATGAATTAAATGAACGTGCATTAAATGAAAGGCGTGCCAGAACAAAAGCAGCTAGATTACGCGTAGAGCAAGATAAAGAGATAACTCCTCAAGAAAATATTGTAAATATACCTACTGAATATTCCACATCCAATATTTATACAACAGTATCCGACGAAGAAGCAATTCAGAGAAAACGTGAAAGTTATACTCCGGAAGAATTAGCTGCCATTATGAATGCCGGTTCTTTGGAAGAGGCATATAATCAAGGGTTATTATAATGGAGAACATTGATATGATTGTAAAAACAAAAGATATACTAGATAATTATTTTGTATCCAATGAGTTCAATATTGCAACATCTGCAATTATAGAATTGCAAAATAAAATTTTGAAATGGGTGGCAGATGGAACTCCTGGAGCTATTGTGTATGGACGTCCGCGAATTGGAAAGACAAGAGCCATCCTCTATATTGCATCAGTTTTAAAGGCAAAATACGGACGTGACCTTCCCATATATGTCTTAAATGCAACAGAACATATTCCCAAGAACAAATTTTTCTATTCTGAATTATTAAAAACAGTAGGACATCCGGAATTTGATAAAGGTACTGTCAGCATGTTGAAGGAGCGCCTGCTCAATTCACTTTTTACAAGTGCCTGCAACACAAAGTACAGAAAAATCATTCTTTTTATAGATGAAGCTTATAATTTTTCTGAAAAAGATTTTAAATGGCTTATGGATATTTATAACAATCTTAATTTAAAGGATATCCATTTATACGTATTTCTTATTGGTTCAGATGAATTGCTGGCTCGAAAACATGCACTTGTTATGGCGAAACAGCATCAGATTGTTGGCAGATTTATGGTAGAAGAGTGTCATTTTCATGGAATTCAGTCTGCAAAGGAATTGTCAATCTGTCTCTATAATTATGATAATCCGTTGGAAATAGCGGGCGAACAGGTTATACTTACAAAAAAATTTTTCCCAGAAGCATATGCTGATGGACGGCAATTTTCGGCAGACGCTGAAATAATCATGAACGAATATATAAAAATCATGAAGGAAATTGGTATTCCGCCGGCATCAGAGATTCCTATGATGTATTTTATAAATATGGTTAAGTATTGCCTTAATAATTTCGGTATTTATGGTAAAAAACTGTATTTTCCAACAGAAGAAGCATGGCGGGAGTCTATTTTTAATTCAGGATATGTTGCAGCAGAAAGGTTGTATTTTAATGTACCCATTGGATAACGGAAAAGCTGAATATACATGGAAAGAAGAGTGGAATTTTTTATATGAGTCTTCGTGGGGGCGTATAGAAAAATTTAGAACGATAAACGTAATGGAACCGCCACAAATGGATAAAATTATTAGAATTGGTCCTAATTCTGGTATTGATGCACGTTTTTCATCCGAACTTTTAATTTTTCGTAATCAGGCTTTTAAAATTAACAACAACCTCTCATTTCTTAATATTGATAACAGCATTTTTTCAACTTTTACTGGAATGGATGGTTTGTTTGATAACAGAATCCGTTATTGTCCTGACTGTATGCAAAATGGCTACCATTCTTTTTTACATCAATTGACAGTTATGGATAATTGCTTTATTCACAATGCAACAAAATTAAAATATAGATGTTCCTGCACATATACCTATATATTAAGTCGAAAAAAAGCACAAACAAAAATCTACCAGTGTGAGTTTTGCAATGCAGAAATAGCCGATTTTGGTTCTATTTATGATTGTATTATTACAGATTTGTGGAATGATAAAAGATACAAAGCATTACGGTTATCTCAATGCAGATTACAAGTGAATATATTGGATTTTTATTATATTGCACAAGGTTCCAAGAGGTTAAGAACATTAACTAACTTAAATATGCTTCAGAGGGATGCTTTACGTGAACTAATTCTAAATGGTGAATCAAAATGTCAACCTCGATTTGTTATTAAAAAGAAGGTAGATGGTGCAGAATCTCCGTGCAAATTAATCATATCCAAAGCCCTGAATCAATATTTGACTGAGCATTATGAATATGATATTATTGTGGAGCATTATTTGCATGTATCTGCTCGATATCGTCGGTATGATATAGAAAATTTTAATATAGAAATATTAACAATACTTTATCTACTTAAGGAATTACAATGCGTAGATGCAGTTGACCAATTACCTTATCAGTATACAGTACAGAATGACAAAAGTATAAGTTCTCTATTTGAGACTGATAATAATTATTCACGCATAGTTGGATTTATTGAGTTATATTTATTCAGGTTTATGCACATAAAAGAAGAAGATTATATAGAAGCTTATAATGTAATATTGAAAGAATTAGTGCTGTCCAGGTATAATCATATATATAGCTGTTTCCAGGGGAATATTCCTGAAGAGTATCCGTGCACAAGTATGCGACAGGTTTCTTATAGAAATTGGGAATATCCATCTTTTGTTGTTATAAAAAATGAGAATGAAGATATCTTAATTTATTAAAGAAAAGTATAGAACAAAAGATATAGTGGTGAAAAATTGAACTATAGTAGGCACATTAATGTTTTTATGTGCCTACTATAGTTCAAAAAGATGTAATAAGTAACATATATGTGCCATGAATAATTCAAAAAAAATATACACACAGAAGTGATATGTGCTACAATACATACGAATTCTTCACTATATGTGCTAAGTATAGTTCATTTGACACAAAGCGTTAGAATTTCCTTTCCAAACCCATGGAAATATAAGTTATGAACTAACAATGTATGAGTGATTTTTTGGCTTAACTATTCGTTAAACTATGGTTTTGCGCATAGTTGTATGTATGCTTATAACTGCTTTCATCACGGCTATTATGAAATATTTAATAGCCGCGATGAAAAAAAATAAATTTGTATTAGTCACGGATTGAGGACAAATTGCGATGTGTCAGGATCCCAAATCAATATCGCTATAATTTCTGCTGGATTTGTCAATTCATCTTCATATGAAATAATCAGACAATCATCTGTCGAAAAACAAAAGTATTCGGAGCCCAAAGAGTTTCTTGAATCTATTGGAATTGTTTTCAAGGCATCTATTGAGTACTCCACCCACTGATTATCTTGAATTTCACAAAGCTGAATACATTGTATTGATATCCCTTGCGATGTTACTGTCCCTAAAACTAATATTCTACTTTTTCCATTACCGGATTCCATACAGTTTATTACAACTTTATCAAATGCAAACTCTTTATATGCTATCGTTTCCAAAGTATTTGCCGTCAAAAGGAGTCCCACAGTTTTATCTAAACCTGCTACATGAGGAGAATTTAGGATTTTGCATGTCACTAATATCTCAGCAACACCATCTTGTGAAAATGAGCCGTAATAAATCTGATCTATAGCAATTTCTGTTGCACTGACAGTACCGTCTTCGTAATTTTCTATTACCTTTTCTACAATGCAATTATTAAGTTCAGAAAGTATATTCGTATGATAATTGTTTGTATTTTTCTTTGGCGTACACGCAAAAATGAATAACGTTGTAAATAAAACAAGAATCAGAACTACTGGAACTTTCATTCTTCTCATTCTTTTTCTCACATTCTTTATTTATTAATGTTAATAAGCTAATTTAATGGGCAAGATGCAATACAACAATTTGTATAGTAATATAACAGAATTATTCCAGAAAAGTATTTGCAGCGATTGCTTGTACACGATATAACTCGCTTGTCTGTGCTGAAGTCAGTCCCTTTCCCGTATAATAGCTTGTCCCATACAATTCAGAAGACAAAACTGTATAGATATATGTTTGTCTATTAACATTTCTAGTTTTAACTGTAATTATTTCATCTTCAAACTCCTCAGATATACCTTTTGCCCGGCTGTAATGCGGTAACTCTCGATTGCCTTCTGGATGGCTTTATTGTGGGTCCACCGGCTTAATCTGTGATTTTCCAAATATGGCAGTACTGCATCATACTGTTTGGTAAGCGCGGTGGCAAAATACCATGCAATCATCATGTTTACATAGTACTCCTCCGAGCGGACTGCCGCCACCATATCCGGATATTCGGAGGAAAACGCTTCGTCCAGATAATATTTCATCAGCATACCAATCCCGAAACGAATCGTATAAGTATGGTCGGAAGTGATCCATTCCCTGATTTTTACAAGTAATTCGGGCAGATGCTTTTGAAAGAATTTGGGAGACATCATATCGCAGGTTGCCCAGTTGTCAACATAGGGTAAAAAGGCGTCCAGCGCTGTAATCACGGCATCGTAATCCTTGATATCCTCTATCAGAAAACCATGCAGATTGTTTTCATCATAATATTTGTGAGGAAGCAGCTTCAAATATTCTTCTGCCTGTGGTGTTTTGGACAACTGTTTCGCATATTTGCGAAGGACGGGCGTCCGCACTCCGATGATATTCTCAGGATTCACAGAGGGAATCAGCTTGGAGTGAAAGTCACGATATGCTTTATCCTGTAATGCAAATAAATCGCTGCGAATCTGTTCTTCTGTATTCATGTTTTGATTCATCCTTTTCTATATTTTTATGTACATAACTATAAAATCACCAGTGGATTTTCAATACAATTCATCATATCATGAACGTTCTGAATCGTCTTGTATGCCATATCCCTTACTACCTTTCTGGTGTAAAATGCGGTGTGGGGAGAAAGGATTACGTTGGGGAAGGAACGAAGGATTGCCATAGTGCGGTTGTCAATCACATCGCCGATACGGTTGCTGTAATAGAGTCCGTCCTCGTTCTCCAGCACATCCAGCGCAGCATACCCTACTTTCCCGGTGATAAGCGCATCGATCAACGCATCCGTATGAATCAGGGCGCCTCTGGCAGTATTGATAATGATGACATCATCCTTCATCTGCGCAAATGCCTTCGTATTCAGCATATGGTAGCTTTCCGCATTGGAAGGGGTATGCAGGGTGATGATATCACTTTGGGCATATAATTCTTCCAGACTGACATATTCCGCTGTTTTTGCACATTCCTCGTTCGGATACAAATCATAGGCAAGCAGACGGCAGCCGAAAGAAGAAAGATGCTTTATCACGGTTGCCCCGATCTGCCCGGTTCCGATAATTCCCACGGTACAGTCGCATAAATCCTTTCCCATTTTGCCTTTTAACGTGTAATCCTGAAGCTTTGCGCGTTCCAGAATGGGATAGATTTTACGGCAGCACATGAGCATCAGCATGATTGCGTAATCTGCAACGGTTTCCGGCGCATAGGATACATGGGCAACACCCATGCCAAGCTCCTTTGCCCTGGTTAAATCAATATGGTCAAAGCCGATAGAGCGGGTTGCAATATAACGCACACCTGCCTGATAAAACAAATTTAGCATATCGGCGCCCAGATCACAGGGCGTTGCGCTGATAGCATCATAGCCTCTTGCCAGCTCTACATTTTCGGGACTGGGATACTCTGTGGTATATCCGTATTCACAATGAAATTCTTTGGAAAATTGGTCAAAAAATTCCTTTTCATCAAATTCTCTCAGTGCATAGGCAAAAATCTTCATGTGTAATCCTCGCTTCAAGTATTTATTCCCTTTTGGTCTATAACTGTCTAAAATCAGTAATAGGCAAAAAAGTACGCCGCCATCTGAGCCCTTGAGCTGAAGGGTTCGGTTTCCAGCAGTTTTTTTACCTCTTCACGGCTGTAAAAGCGCGCTTCGATTTCTTCGTTATCCGAGGTGTGGTCATCAAACTCTCCTTCTACCTCAACAAACGCAATATAGGTGGTGGTATCGGAGATTGCCACTGCTGCATAGGAAGGAGGCAGAATTTTTATCATTCTTTTGACGCGGAGTCCGGTCTCCTCATATAACTCTCTTTCAATGCAGTCCTCAATCTTCTCGCCCTGCTCCAGCATTCCGGCGCAGAGATTATAAATGGTGCGGTTTACGCCCATGCGGAACTCATGCAGTAAAAGCAGCTTCCCTTCATGGGTGGCAACGATGGAGACGCCGCTGGGTGCGCCGCCCACATCTTCAATGCTTTCCAGCTCTCTTCTGCTGACAATTTCATATTTCTTTTCCCTGCCTGATTTATTGCGGTAGGTAATCTCATAATTTTTCAGATATTTACCGTCTTTTACTTTTTCAAAATTTAAAAATTCCAATGCGATATCCTTTCTTTCGGGAATTGTTCCCATAAGGGTTTATTTTGTTTTTTGCGGGTGATTTCCACTAAACCAAGGGGCGTAATATCCACTACAAGAGTCTTCATTTTATCCTTACGCACCGCGTTCCGAAGAAATTCCAAAAGTTCTTTTTCCTTCTCTTTGGATGCCATATTGATAAAGTCAACCAGTATCATGCCCGACATATTGCGCAGACGAAGCTGCAGGGCAATCTCCTCCGCTGCTTCCCGGTTAATCTTCTCATAGGTTTCCTGGGACATTTTGTCGGAACTGCCCTTTTTCCCTTCGTATTTGCCCGTATTTACGTCGATAACCGTCAAAGCTTCCGTTGGTTCGATTACCAGATAACCGCCCGATTTCAGCCACACACGCTTATTCAGAGCCGTATCCAGCTTCTGTTCCAGAGAATAGAGCTTAGATAGACTTAAAATATCATCTTCATAAAACCGGAGCTGCTTGTCAGGAAGCTTGTCTTTACAATATAGACTGAGTTTTTCGTATAACCCGGCGTCATCCGTCAAAATTTCTTCGTATTCATAGGGGTAAACGAGTTCATCCAGCACCGCTTCATAGTCTTCGGGAGCCTGCATGATACAGCTAAAACACGTTTTGTGGCGGGCGGTTTCCACCATGGATGAAAAAGCGTCGAGCAGATTTTGAATATGCCAAAGCAGTGTTTCTTCCGTGCAATCGCCTGCCCTTGTGCGCACGACAAGTCCCAGAGTGACAGGAACCCTGTCCTGTATCAGGTCATAACCGTTTTTTTGCTGTAAACCTGCATCGATCAGCCAGTTTTTTATCTCCTCTCTGCGCTGTTTGTCCAGCTTCCCGGAATAGCCGATTCGGGGGGAGCCGATGCTGAGTACAATATATTCGTCGGACAGGGAAAGGTTTGCCGTGACAGATGCCTGTTTTGTCTTATGAGCGTCTTTGGAAATCTGTACTAAAAGCTCGTCTCCCTCCAAAAGTCTGCCGTCGTATTCCCGGTTTAATAAAATCGGAGAAGCAGCGTCCCTCAGGGGCAGAAAGCAAATTTCCCTATCTCCAATTTCCAGAAAGCAGGCGTCTATATTTTTTGCCATATTTTTTATTTTCCCAATATAGATTGCGCCGATTCTGTTCGGGGTATCCGACATAACCCGGGCGGCGAGCAGACGGTTGGCGCTTAGGTACAGTGCGCACATTCTGTCCCTGTATCTTGTAAAAAGCACCTTGCCGTGTTGGGTATTCCGCAGTTGTTTATCTGATTCCTTCAGGGAGGAAACGGTAGTTTTAATGTTGCGACTCAAAGCTTACATCCTTCTTCTTTTTAATTTTTAAATCAGATTTTTGCAGTATCGTCCATGCCGATATCATCTAACGGAACCAGTTTTCTGCATCCTTCCGTACCAATGTCGGTAAAGGTATCCTCTCTCGTTATCAAAAGGGCGTTTTCCTGCAAAGCTTCGCCGTTATCGGAAAGCAGGGCTTCGATAATCTGTGAAGGCTTGATATTGCCCGAACTGGAAGCGTCCACAAGCATGAAAAAAGCATTGTCCTGCCAGGTTAATTCATAAATGCCCGGTTTTAAATCCACCTCACGGCTTCCCTTTTTGGTTTCCTTTGTAATCAGAATTTGTTCCTTTGCCAGAAATACAGGCAATGCTTCGCTGATTCTGCAAACCGGCCCTCTGCCCTCCCGGAAACGCACGGTGTAGGAGGCTGCCGCCACGCTTGCCATGGCATTTCCCGCCTTTTGGGGCAGAATTTTAACGGAAGTCACTTCAATGCCGGGAACGCTTGCACCGTTCAACCTGTTTTTCACATCTTCGCAGGAACGGATGGAGTTTACCTCGATATCCATATATTCGCCGTTGCTCTCAAGACCCACTCCCAAAGGGGCGGCAAAGGACATAATCTGGTGAGGACTGAACCCACCCGAATAGGCAATGTCAATCTGCGCCCTTCTGATTGCCTTCTGAAAGAATCTCATTACATCCAGATGTCCGATAAAACGGATTGGTCCGTATTTTCTAAATTTCACTCTTAACTTCATAAATTACTTTACCCTTTCCGTTTCGTTTATTTTTTTTCAAAACAGATTCCGCCGCCGAAACGATTGGCGCCGCAGCCCTGACATTTCAGCTTGCAGTTCTCGGAGATCTGCTCCTTCTGTGCCTTCAGCCATTCCCTCTTTAAGAATTCCTTGGTCACACCGCAGTCAATAAAATCCCAAGGAAAGATTTCGTCCAGGTCACGCTGCCTGTGACTGTAAAAATCCACGGAAAGACCACATTCTTCTATCGTTTCCATCCAGATATCATTGTGGAAATATTCGCTCCACGCTTCATAGAAGCAGCCCTTTTTGTAAACCTTCAAAAGCACCTCGGACAACCTTCTGTCGCCCCGCGCCAGAACGCCCTCCAAAACGCTGGCATCCGCCTCGTGCCAGTTGTACTTGATGCTCTTCTGGTTTAACTGCCCGGTAATCGCTTTTTTGGTCTGATATGCCTTGTCCAGAAACTCCTCCCTGGTGCACTGAGCCGCCCACTGGAAGGGCGTAAAAGGCTTTGGCACAAAGAAGGAAGTGCTGGTTACAATCTGAACCTTTCCGTTGGTGCGTTTTTCCTTGGGAACCACCTCAAAAAAGGTTGCCGCAATCTTATTGGAAAGTTCGGCAATGCCGCGGATATCCTCCTCTGTCTCTGTGGGAAGTCCCAGCATAAAATAAAGCTTTACTCTTGTCCAGCCGCCTTCAAAGGCAAGGGCGGAGCCGTGAAGAATGACTTCTTCGGTCAATCCCTTGTTGATAACGTTTCTAAGCCGCTGACTGCCCGCTTCGGGTGCAAAGGTAAGACTGGATTTCTTTACATCCTGCACCTTGCTCATAACGTCTAAGGAAAAGGCGTCAATTCGCAGGGAGGGCAGGGAAATATTAATATGTTTTTTATTGCATTCTTCAATTAAAAAGTCAATCAGCTCAGGAAGCTTACTGTAATCACTGGAGCTTAAGGAGCTTAGGGAAATCTCCTCCTGTCCTGTATGTTTTAGCATTTCGATGGCATATTGCTTCAGTTTTTCCACATCCCGCTCGCGCACGGGACGGTATAGCTGTCCCGCCTGGCAGAAACGACAGCCGCGGATACAGCCGCGCTGGATTTCCAGCACCACTCTGTCCTGTGTTACCTTAATATATGGCACAACAGGCTTTGTGGGATAATAGGTATTGGTCATATCCATCTCGATTTCTTTTAAAACAGTGGCGGGAATGCCCTCTTCGGTAGGGGTAAATGCCGCAATGGTTCCGTCTTCCCTGTAGGTCACCTCATAGAACCGGGGAACATACATGCCGGGAATTTTGGCGGCACGGCGCAGGAACTCTTCCCGTCCCACCTTTGCGGCGCGGCATTCCTCATAAAGCGTAATCAGATTCCGGTATTGCGTTTCTCCTTCCCCAATATAAAACAGATCAAAGAAATCTGCAATCGGCTCAGGGTTGTAGGTGCAGGGACCGCCGCCGATGACAATGGGACAATCCTCTCCTCTCTCAGATGCAAGCAAAGGAATCTGTGCCAGATCAAGCACCTGTAAAATGTTGGTGTAACACATTTCATACTGGATGGTAATGCCAAGGAAATCAAAGTCCTTCACAGGGTCCTGGGATTCCAGTGCAAACAACGGAATCTTTTCTTCCCTCATAATGGCGTCCAAATCCAGCCAGGGGGAGTAAACGCGCTCGCACCACACGTCCTCCATGTCGTTCAGCATACCATAGAGAATCTGAATGCCCAGATGGGACATTCCGATTTCGTATACATCCGGAAAACACATGGCAAAACGTACCTCTACTTTTGTTTTGTCTTTCACCACTGCGTTTACCTCGTTGCCGATATAACGGGCAGGTTTCTCTATTTTCATTAAAATATCATCGGATAAAGCCAATTTGCTGCTCATAATAGCTTCCTTTCTGCTTTTTTGTTTCTTATCTGCATGCTTCCCGCATACGCTTCACATCTTCGCTGTCACATTCTTTGTCGGAATATCTCGCCTTTTCATAAATTCCGGCAATTTTTTCCCGCTCCAGAATCCTGCCGCTCTCCCGCGCCGTATATCGGTTTAACTGCGTTTCGCTGCCTTGGGGAAACGCGTTGCGGGAAGAAAGAATTCGTTTCCTGTAATAAAAGCGGATTCTCTCAGCAGGGCTTAAGCGGATAAATGCGAAACTATGGCTTCGATTCCGGTTTTTTACGATATCGCATTTTTCACGGATATCAAAAACCTCTTCCCCGGAAGAACCTTCTGCGCCCGGATGTAAATTTCCTAATTTTTCCTTGATAAAACGTATCAAAAACAAAACTGCTTTTATCAACAGGAAAATAAACAGGGCGAGAAAAGCGAACTCTATCACATATTCCAAAACATTCCAGAGCCAGAACGTTTCTCCGACAAATTCCATTTCGGAAGCCTCCTCCATAACTACCGGCATCTCTTCCGTTGTCTCCGGCGTTATATTTCCTGAATCCTGCCGAAAGAAGGAAAGCAGCAGATTGAGGAAGGAAAGGAAGAGGGGGTGGATCATATTTAAAATTCCTTTCAGCCAGTCCTTATTCGAGAATAAAAGCAAAGCAACCGTTCCGATTCCGGCGTATCCCAGCACAAGTCCCATCCCGGAGCGGAACATTTCCGCCGTCGGAATGTGCCCTGCACTGCTATTGTTTACTGTGAGGAAATTCTGATACTGCTCAATATAATAAATGACAAAATAAATGCCTAAAACAACAATCAACAGGGTGGCAAATGCAGCGTCCCATTCCGCATGCCCCTGAGAATGCAGAATAAAAAGGCAAAAGAAGAAAAACGCTACTGCCAGAAGGGGATAAAATTTGATATCCTGTCTGGTTGCCGTCGTTGCGTAGAGATAGCAGGAATAGATGACATAGGCAGCGCCAATCAATATATAAAAAACCCTGAATGCAATATGTTCAGCAGGAAGCAGAAACATAAGCAATATAACACAAAAATGCAAAGCAAACAGAGAACGGAATTTTTTGCATCTGCATCTGCCCAGATAGAGAAAAAAAGGCACAATGCCTATGACAAGCCAAAGGGAAATATGAGGCTTTCCGGTTCCGGCGATATCGCCTATTATGACTGCAATCATGGAATAAAGCGGGAAAAAAGACCAATGATTCATTTGTGTAACCAAAAGCTCCCGAAGCAGTACGATTCGTTCTGTTTTTGCTTCCATGTCTGTGCGCTCTCCTTTCTTTCAGCAAATTCAGATGTGCAGAATACGGATATGTTCCTTCAGACTCTGCGGAATCTTGGGGTCGCTGCGTTCCGCTGTTGGATAAAACCACAGATAATCGCCTCCGCCATTCTGAAAAGCTTCTATCAGCTCCACAAAATCAGGATACTGATTCGGTGCGATAATGCAGGTGATGGTACTGTCCGACTGTTCCAATAGTTTTTTGCCAAAGCATCCGGTAAAATCAGCAGTTTCTTTTGCAGTGTCAACTCTTGCAAGAGTGCGGTAAATCTGCCAAAGCTGTCCTTTTCCGGTACTGGCTTCGATTGCCACAGGTTCTCCCGTAAAGATATCGACGCCATTGCCGTAGCAGGACACACGAACCCCTTGATTTAAGAAAAATTTGCTTAATCCCGCAGCAATCTGAAAACAGGCTTCCACACATTCTTCCTTTTTCAGCACGCCTCTATCCTCCACATTAAAAAAGATTCTGATAGAAGGAAGGGAAGTAAAATTTTTCTGTGTTACTTTCAGCTCGTCTGTTTTGGCAGTCGCCTTCCAGTTGATACTGCGGACGTCATCATAAGGTTGATATTCTCTGATGCCGCGATACTCAAATGGATCCTCTAACAGATGTCTCTTTGTCAGAATATCACCGTTTAACTGTTGCAGAGACAGACGGAATTCCCTGCTGTCAAAGGGTCTGGGATAAACGTAAAGAAACTTATTTACAGGCAGGGTTTCCACCATCTCCGTTGTGAGAAATAAATCCGATGCCACCAGTTCAAGCTTATCTACCTGATAATACCCTCTCCTGCCCCCGGTAAAGGTGACGGTGCGGGTAATTTTTTCCCCGCCGCCTACATGAAATACATCGTTGCGGTAATACCGGTCTGTAGTACGGGAACCTTTTGAGGCATCAAAAATCAGATTTCTGCTGGTCTGAAATTTTACCTTAAGCATGGACAGGGGGAGCCGTTTCCGGTTTTCTATGACTTCCTGCAGGCTTCCCTGCTCTCCTTCAAAGATGCTGGTAGAAAGAAAGGAAAAGCTTGCCGTCAGATTACGGTTCCACAGTCTTTTGTATATGGTTTGCTGTAAAAAAAAGAGTAACAGGGCGATGAGCCCGATTTCCAATACTTGTATCATTTTGCAAAGTCCTCTGTAGGAACAGTCGTATTTTGAAGAATTTTTTCCAGAAGCTTTTCTGCACCGCTGTTGTCACTGTACCCCATAACAATGCGGTGTGAAAGTACGGGAACCGCAATCTCCTTCACATCATCGGGAATCACATAATCCCTGCCGTTTAAATAAGCATAGGTTTTCACACAGCGGAGCAGGGCGAGACTTCCTCTGGGGCTGACACCCATCACGACCCCTTCGGCACTTCTGGTTCCCTCCACGATATCCACCATATATTGCAGAATGCAGGGATGTACAAAAATACGGTTTGCAGCTTCTTTTGCCTCCTTCAGCTCTTCCAGTGTCAAAACGGCATCCAGTGCCGCCAAAGGCTCTTCGTTCATATAACGGTTTAAAATAGCAAGCTCCTCATCCCGTCCGGGAAGTCCCATGGACAGCTTCAACATAAAACGATCCATCTGAGCTTCGGGCAGAGGAAAGGTTCCCGCTGTTTCCACGGGATTCTGGGTCGCGATTACAAAGAAAGGCTGTCCCGGTTCATAGGTGACACCGTCGATGGTCACCTGCCGCTCTTCCATACATTCAAGCAATCCCGCCTGCGTACGGGGAGTGGCGCGGTTGATTTCATCTGCAAGCAGAATATTGGTGAAAACGGGACCCTTTCGCAGTACAAATTCATTCTTCTGTCTGTCATAAATATTCAAACCCGTGATATCACTGGGTAATAGGTCGGGGGTAAACTGGATTCTTGCAAAATCCGCATTCAGGGATTTCGCCAGCGTTTTGGCAAGTTTGGTTTTACCTGTGCCCGGGACATCCTCCAGCAAGACATGTCCGTCTGCAATCAAAGCGGTCAGAAGCAATTTTACCGTATACTCCTTTCCTACAATCACCTTTGCAATATTTCCCATAACCTTATCTGCTAATTCTTTTCCTGAAAGTTCCATGCTGTATCTCCTTAATACCATAATTCTCTCGCAAACCCGCACCTCGTGCTTTTGTCTGCTTGTTATCGCGGCGAAAACCAAATGCCGCTTTCGGCGTCGCCTGGTTTTCTGCCCGCGTATATTATATCATGAAAGGCGGCTTGTCTCCACTTAAAATTGTTCTAAAATATTTTTGGATTCATATTTATAGTATTAGCTTTCGGGGAGGTACATACCATGGAGGACAATACAACGATTGAAAAAAAGTTACAGCTTGTGAAGCAGATAAGGTCACAATATAATCAGAATCAGTATGATTTGTCTAACAGGGAGCAGATTTTGTATGGAAGGACTTCTTACAAAACGCCTTCCCTCTCCCGAGGGGATACCTTTCACGATATTACCCATGGCGATGAGGCTTCCTCGATAAACGGAACCGAGGATACGACATTGGCATCGGAATCGCTGAAAGTAAGGAGTATTCTGGCTGTCATGCTGGTGGTGTTTGCCATTCTGTTCGATTTGCTTGGCGTTGCGCCCGGAGGAGTAAAGATGCAGCAGGTATTTAACGCGATTGCTGCGGATTATCAGGAAAATATGACTGCTTTCGTGGATGCTGTGACGGAAGAAAATATTCTGTCGAAATGAAAGGAATAAAAAGAGAGATAAAAACCTTCTGAACCAGATTTCTGCCATTCAGAAGGTTTTCATACGTATGTAATGTGATTGAAAATAAAATTTCATTTACCGGTTCGCCAGCTCTGTCGTAATCTCCTCCCAGGTCACGTCCTTCTCTGCCATCAGCACCATCATGTGATAGAGGAAATCGCTGATTTCATATTTTACCTCATTTGCATTAGGGTTCTTGGCGGCGATGACAATCTCCGTCGCCTCCTCGCCCAGCTTCTTTAATATCTTATCGATTCCCTTGTCGAACAGATAATTGGTGTAAGAACCCTCTTTTGGATGAACTTTCCGGTCCTTGATGACATTGAATACTTCTTCAAATACCTGTAAGGGATTTGCGCTCTCCTCGTATTCTTTCTTAGTAATCTCATTGAAGAAACAGCTTCTTGCGCCTGTGTGACAGGCAACGCCCACCTGGGATACCTTTGCAAGAATGGTATCCATATCGCAATCTGCGGTCAGACTCTTCACATACTGGAAATGTCCGCTGGTCTCGCCTTTCAGCCAAAGCTGTTGTCTGCTTCTGCTGAAATACGTCATTTTTCCGGTTTTCAGGGTCTGGTTATAGGCTTCCTCATTCATGTACGCCATCATCAGCACTTCCAGGGTGCGGTAATCCTGTACGATAACAGGCACCATACCATCGCTGTTTAACTTCAAGTCAGACCATTTGTAAGCAGCCCGGAAGGAAATAACGGGAAGATTGTTTTCCCTGCAAAGCTCCTTTAACGAAAGAATCTCCTTGATATTGTCATTGATGGTATTGCCTGTCACACCGCAGACATTTTTATAAGCCAGTATCTCCATCAGCTTGTTTAAGGCAATCTGATTAATCTGTACCAAAAAAGGCAGCTCCGTCACTTCCATTGTCTCACGGATGACATGGGGATTCATCAGCACCATACCGGATATGTATTTTTCCAGTAATTCTTTATTCTGTTTCAGGACGGCAGGATCATTGTAGGAAACCAAAATCTTATCCCTTCCGAATTTCAGGGAAACCTCCTCCGTGATAGCGATATTGCTCTCCTTTTCATAGTCGAGAACCGCCCTCTTACAGCCGGTATAGAGAATCTTTTTGATATCCTCCATCCGCTTCACATTGCCTGCGCCGATAACATCCATTTCAGCCACAGCGCAGATTTCTTTCATAACATCCAGTGCCGCTTCATGGGATACGTCGTCCGAGGACATATCGAATACAATCAGTTCGTCCGCGTTGTTCTCGTTGTAGAGCTTTACAAGACGAAGCGGGTCGGTATCCACAACGGTGGTATCGTTTAAGCCTTTTACCGCATGCTCGTGATATAAATAGATACAAGGCACAAATTTCTTCGTTATCATAGGTTTCTCCAATTCTTATAGAATTTCTTATAGACTTCCTTTTGTACTCAGCACATCCGTGATCCGTTCATCCATTCCCACAGCCTGATCCAGCGCCTTGGAAAATGCCTTGAACATGGCTTCCATCATATGATGATTGTTGCTGCCGGATAACATCTTAATATGCAGATTCATTCCGGCGCTGTAGGATACCGCATAGAAAAACTCCCTCACCAGCTCCGTGTCCAGATACCCTACTTGGGAAACGGTAAATTCACATTCAAAATTCAGATATGGTCTGCCGCACAAATCCACGGCGCAGAGGGCAAGCGCATCATCCATGGGCAGGATAAAATATCCATAGCGCCGGATGCCTTTTTTATCCCCGACAGCCTGCTTAATTGCCTGACCTAAAACAATCCCGGCATCCTCCACCGTATGATGTCCATCCACATGCAAATCCCCCGTTATTTTGCAGTCTAAATCAAAAAAACCGTGCTTTGCAAAACCCTCCAGCATATGATCAAAAAAACCGATTCCGGTGTCAATACTGGAAGCGCCGGTGCCGTCAAGATTTAAGGTCATTACAATATCTGTTTCCTTTGTTTTCCGTTCCACTGTAGCGATACGTGCCATACCAATTCTCCTTCTTGCTGCCTGGGACAGCTTATTCAAATCTTACTTTAATACTATTGGCGTGAGCGGTCAAGCCTTCGCTTTCCGCAAACAGTTCAATATTTTTGTGAACCTTTAAAAGCGCTTCCCTGGAATAAGAAATAATGCTGGTCTTTTTGATAAAGTCATCCACGTTTACCGGAGAGAAAAATTTTGCGGTTCCGTTGGTCGGTAAAATGTGGTTGGGACCTGCAAAATAATCGCCGAGAGGCTCGGAGGCATACTCCCCTAAGAAAATAGCGCCTGCATTGCGGATGCGGGTCATGGTGTCAAAAGGATTCTTTGTGAGAATCTCCAAGTGCTCCGATGCGATGGCGTTTGCCGCATCGATGGCGTCGCTCATAGTTTCAGCAAGCAGAATATAGCCGTAATTATCCAGGGATTTTCTGATAATTTCTGCTCTGGAAAGCTCCTTTACAAAGCCGTCCACCTCGGCGGAAACCTGCTCGGCAAGATCTTTGGAGGTGGTAATCAGAATGGCGCTTGCCAGCTCGTCATGCTCTGCCTGGGACAACAAATCAGCCGCCACATAACGGGGATTTGCAGTCTCGTCTGCCAGCACCAGAATTTCGCTGGGACCGGCAATGGAATCAATGCTGACATAGCCGTATACCGCTTTTTTTGCGAGGGCGACAAAGATATTTCCGGGTCCGGTAATTTTGTCAACCTTGGGGATGGACTGGGTACCGAAAGCCAATGCCGCAATCGCCTGTGCGCCGCCCACCTTGTAAATGGTATCCACGCCTGCGATATCGGCGGCAACCAGCGTTCCGGGATTTATGCTTCCGTCAGCGCCGGGAGGCGTTACCATCACGATTTCTCCCACTCCTGCCACCTTTGCAGGGATAACGTTCATTAATACGCTGGAGGGATAAGCAGCCTTTCCGCCGGGAACATATACGCCAGCCTTGCCGATGGCGGTAATTTTCATGCCGAGAATCGTTCCGTCCTCTTTGGAATCAAACCAACTGTTGCGAAGCTGTTTTGCGTGGAAAGCACGGATATTTTCCGCAGACTGCTTAATAACCTCAATTAATTTCTCATCAAGCTTACTGTAAGCCGCTTCAATTTCTTCCCGCGTTACTTTAATGTTCTCAGGCGTCAGCTCATATTTATCAAATTTTAAGGTGTAATCAAAGACAGCGGCATCGCCCTCCGTTTTCACGCGCTCAATAATCTCGTTTACGGTTGCTTCATACTGTGTATAATTGTTGGGACTTCTTTTTAATAAATCGTCCAGAATACTCTGTTTGGTGTCATTTGACAAAGATACAATTCTCATATGTATACTCTTCCTTTCCGAAAGCATGGCTTTCTATTAAATATTTCCGGTCATTGTCCTGCTGTTTCGCTTAATTTTCTGCGAATCTGATTGATTAAGGTCTTAATGCGCTCTGTCTGCATCTGCATACTCACGGGATTCACAATCATTCTTGCGGACAGAGGACAAATCTCCTCCAAAACCTCTAACCCGTTCTCGCGCAGGGTGGAACCGGTTTCCACAATATCTACAATCACATCGGATAATTCCACTAAAGGTCCCAACTCTACGGAGCCGTTTAATTTGATGATATCCACGGTCTGATGCTTTTTGTTGTAAAAATAATCCTTGGCAATACCGGGGTATTTGCTGGCAACGCGGATACGCTCATGATGCTGTAGCAGCTCCTTCGCGGAAGCCGGACCGCAGACACACATACGGCATTTGCCGAAGCCTAAATCAAGCACCTCATAAACATTACGGTTTTCCTCCAGAATTGTGTCCCTGCCAACAACGCCGATATCGGCGGCGCCGTACTCCACATAGGTAGGCACATCGGGACCCTTGGCAAGAAAAAAGCGAAGCTTTAATTCTTCATTTACAAAAATCAGCTTTCGGGAATTTTTATCCTTCATCTCCTCACAGGTGATTCCGATTTCCTCAAACAATTCCAGCGTTTTATTTGCAAGCCGCCCCTTGCCCAGCGCAAAGGTTAAATATCTTTCATCACTCATATTCATCCTCATTTCTGTGCGTTATTCGTATCGGGAACCAGCGCAACGGAAAGTCCGTCCCCGCGAAGCTTTTTCGCTTCGGTTAAGTTTTCTTTGTAGCTGGCTGCATCTCCTGCCTTATAGGTAATGGTTACTTTTCCGGCAGGCAGCTTTATCTCCACCTTTTGTCTGGAAAGAGCCTCTAAAATATCATCAATCACCATAACAAAACCGACAGCGGGGGCTTCCTTGCCAAACTGCTTCAACAGATTGTTGTATCTTCCGCCCTTGACAATCGCGTCGCCAACTCCATAGGTATATGCCTTAAAAATGACACCTGTGTAATAATTGTATTTGCTTAATATTCCAAGGTCGAAGGATACATATTCCTCCACACCATAAAGTTTCAGAACTTCATAAAGCTTCTCAAGGCGTTCAATCGCATCAAGGGAACGCTGATTCTGTACAAGGGCTTTTGCATCTGATAGAGATGTCATATTGCCGAACATATCCGCCACCTGCAGCAGAATACTGCGGTAAGGTTCTGCTACATTCCGCTCGTTCAACAATTCCTGTGCCGCAAAATAATTTTTGCCGGAAATACAGGCGCGCAAATCCAGCTCCGTCTCCTCGTCCAGCCCCGCTTCCTCGCAGATACCTTTGAAGTATTCTACCTCGCCGATACTTACCTGAAAACGGTCTAAGCCCGTGTTTTTCAAAGCTTCAATTACCAGACTGATAATCTCCGCGTCTGCCTCCACAGAGGTGTCATTAATCAACTCCGCACCCATCTGTGTCACTTCCTTTAATTTTCCCTGCAAATTTGAGGTATTGGTAAAGGTATTTCCCATGTAGCTGAACCGGATGGGAACCTGCTCCTCCATGAAATACTTCGCTGCACAGCGGGCGATGGATGGGGTAAAGTCAGGACGAAGTACCAAGGTATTTCCTTCCTTGTCAAAAAATTTGTATAATTCCTTGCTGGGCGTTGTTCCGATTTCTTTGGAAAAGACGTCAAAAAACTCAAAGGTGGGCGTCTGGATATCTTCATAACCATAGCTTTTTATAACGGAATGAAGTTTGCCCTCCACATATAATTTTCTTTCATATTCCTGTCCATAGATATCTCTCACACCCTCCGGTGTATGTAAAAGTTTTTTACTCATATCGTTATCTCCTGACGCTTTAGCGCGCTAATGTGCTACTTTGGTAGCAAAATAAATCAAATAGTAGTATATCGAAAGAAGGGGAATCTGTCAAGCGCATATTTTTATTCGTCCCTGTCCTCCAGATCCCTTTGCAGAACATCCAGATAGGGAACCAGAATTCCATGCTTTTTGGGAAGGATATAGGCAGGGTTCAACTCCTCATAGCGAAAGCTTTTTCTCCCCCCCTCTCTGGCTCTGTCCCAAAAAAAACGGAGCATTTCATAGGGCAGATAATACAAAGTATCCTTATGAGTATAGTAAATCAGGAAAAAGGCAATTCCCCCCTGGGCTTCAAACATGCGCATAAATTCCACCTGATGTTCATGAATATTCTGAAGGGAAAAGGTATCCGTTGCGCATTCCTTTGCGTCAAAGCAGACCGGAATGCCCTGTACTGCCCCGATATAGTCAACAGTGCTCTTCTGTTCAAAATAAGCCAGCGTAATCTGCCGGTGTTCCTTGTCCATTTTTATGGGCGTGATGGGAGTGGGAATTTTCTGAATCAAAGCAAGTCCGCTTGCCGCATACTTTTCATTTGTACGGTTAATCATATCCTCCAGGGTAGACCCCCGAAGCCCTCTGGAATTCCAGGTAGCCATAATTATGAACCATGCCTTTCTTTATTCATTTTACTCTGTAATAGAAAATAATTTTTGCGCAATTCTTTGAAAAAGCCTGGGATAAGGCGCAATAAATTCCCGTCCGCTCAAGGCTTTCAGTACACCGTCCTCCGTGGGGAAAACCACACGATAGGCATGAAGAAGCTGATTCCGCAGCGAATCACTTTCCAGGAAACGTTTGTTTTCTTCTTTTTTCCCGTATTTTTTGTCACCGATAACGGGATGTCCGATGGAAGCAAGGTGAGAACGAATCTGATGGGTTTTTCCGGTAATCAGAGCCACTTCCAGCAGGGTATAACCCGCCTTCCAGGCTATCGGATGATAAGCAGTCTCAATAGGACTGTAATCCTTATCCTGTAAGGTGCCGGACAGCTCCCTGCAGACCGTTACCTTGTTGCTCTTTGTATCCTTATATAAGTATCCATCCAGTCTGGCATCCTGCGTCAGTTCCCCCACGCATATGGTATGATAATATTTCTTAAGGGTCCGCTCTCTGATAATACGGCTCAGCGCCTGAGAGCCTGCAAGGGATTTCCCGCACAGGACGATGCCGCTGGTGTTGCGGTCCAGACGGTTGCAAACAGAAGGGCGGAAGCTATGAAACTCTTCCGCGGTTATGGCATTTGTTTCCAAAAGATACCCTGTCAGCCATTCGTTCAGGGAAATGTCTTTCGGTGAGGCTTTTTGGGTCAGAATGCCCGCCGGTTTATTCAGAAGGACAATATTATCATCCTCATACAAAATCTGAACCCCTTGAAGTACTTTATAAGCGCGCAGATATTCTTCGGTTTCGTCCGTTTTAGCGGTCTTGGTCATGCCGGAAACCGTCATACCTGAGAATTTTTCAAAGGTCTCATCGGAGAAGAAAAATCTGACTTCATCGCCCACGGAAAGCAGTTCCTGTCCCTCTGCCTTCCTGCCGTTTAAGGTAATATTCTTTTTCCGGAGCATTTTGAATAAAAAGCCCGTCCCTGCATGGGGCAGATACTTGTGCAGGAATTTATCCAGACGCTGCCCCGCCTGGTTGACGCCAATCGTTACAGACTGCATAGCTTTAAACCTTTCGATTGCATTATTTGATGGAATACTTTACAAAGCCACGCTTTTTAAGGTATTGATAATTCCCTCTGTGTTGCCTTCCTCCGCATCCAGTTCCTTTAACTGTTCCAGACGTTCTGTATATTTTTTAAGGTCACGAAATACTTTAACAGAGGTATCCCGATAATTGTCAACCTTCAGAATATTTCCGATATGCTTGTAAAAAGCCTTTTCATCAAACTTCACATCCTCTGTAAAACCACAGATGGTATTTCCCTTTACGGTGATATGGGAAAGCCGATAGTTTTTATCGTAAGAAGTAAAAACCATATCAAATAAGCCGCTCAGTCCTTCCATATGCTCTGCTATGCTATCTGCGCTTTCGGAGGAACAGCTCTGATAGCGCAGATACATAATCATGCTTACAGTGCTTTTGCTGGCAGGAAGGCAGCCCAAAATCGCTACAACCGTAAGCAGATTCATTCTGCTCTTTGTTGCAGCATAGCCCGCAATAAACAAGGACAGTGAAATACCGAAATAAATCACGGTGCGCAGGACTTCATATTTTTTCTGAGTGTGCAGATAGTTTCTGCATCCTTTGTATTTTTCCGTTGAAAACATTCGCATTAAGTGCATGTATCTTCCCTTTTCTTACTCTTAAAGTTTATTTTTACAAGTGATAGCATTTCAATACTGTCATTCCCTTTAGCAGAATGCCATGGGGAATCAGCTTTGCGGCAAGCTCCACACCCTGAATCGGCAGACTGCAGACGGAAAGACTTCGTTTGTAGTATGAGTCGCGGAGCGCCTTACGGACAACTCTTTCAGGCTCCACCATGGTCAGCTTCTTGATGGCAAGGGTGCTTCCCGCTTTTTCCGCAATATCAAAAAACGGAGTATCCACGGGACCGGGGCAGACGCTTGTCACATAGATACCTTTCCGGCGAAGCTCCTCTCCCAGCGCTCTGGAAAAGCTTAATACATAGGATTTGGAAGCTGCATAAACCGCGAAATCAGGCTGGGGCAAAAATGCCGCGCAGGATGCCATCTGAATAATACGGCTTCCCTTTCTCATATAGGGAATCAGACGGTGGGTGATGTTGGTGAGCGCTTCACAGTTTAAGCGAATCATTCCCAGCATTTCCTCCCGGTTCTGACCGGCAAATTCGCCCATCAGACCATAGCCGGCGCAGTTAATCAACATACGGACAACCGCTTTTTTCTCAGTCAGAGTATCCTCAAGCCGTTCTAACTGTGCATCGCTCGTGATATCCATGGAAAGGATGCGGGTCTTGTGCTCCATCACTCCGGCGACCTCCTTTAATCTGTCGCGACTTCTTGCAAGTAACCAGAATTCATCAATGTTGGTAAAGTAATTGTCCATCTGAAGTGCAAATTCCATGCCGATGCCTGAGGAGGCACCTGTAATAACGACTACGTTCATGTCCATCATTTCCTTTCTGTTTCATTTTTTTATTTCTTTTTATGAATATTCCGGATTGTCTTTTTTTTCTTCTGCTGTTTGGAACTGTTGCCGGCATTCTTCCTGCCGGTTCCCTGATAGCCCTTTTCGTTTTGACTGTTCTTCTCTCCCGCCAGCCGCCTCGGACGAATCAGACATTTTTTGTCAAAACCAATCAAATCCGTTCTGCCTGCGGTGGTAAGGGCTTCGTAAACCAAATCGTAGTTCTTGGGATTGCGGTACTGAATCAATGCTCGCTGCATTGCTTTCTCGTGGGGATTGCGGCACACATAGACCGGCTTCATATCCCTTGGGTCAAGTCCGGTATAGTACATAACCGTGGACAGGGTGGAGGGTGTGGGATAAAAATCCTGCACCTGCTCCGGCATATATCCCAAATCCCGCAGATATTCCGCAAGCTCTATCGCTTCTTTTAACGTGGAGCCGGGATGGGAGGACATCAGATAAGGCACTAAAAACTGATTTTTACCCATTTCTGCATTTAATTTTTTATACTTTGCCACAAAACGCTCATAGACTGCATTTTCCGGCTTTCCCATGCGCCGCAGCACCGCGTCCGAAATATGCTCCGGCGCGACCTTGAGCTGTCCGCTGACATGATGCGCTACCAGCTCCTTAAAAAAAGTATCGTCAGAATCTGCCAGCAGATAGTCAAAACGGATTCCCGAACGGATAAACACCTTCTTCACACCGGGAAGGGCGCGCAGCTTCCGCAACAGGGCAAGATAATCCGAATGATCCGCTTTCAGGTTCTTACAGGGACTTGGGAAAAGGCACTGTCTGTTTTTGCAGACGCCATGGGTCAGTTGCTTTTCACAGGAGGGATGCCTGAAATTGGCAGTGGGACCGCCCACATCATGAATATATCCCTTAAAATCAGGCTCCTTTGTCAGAGCTTTTGCTTCTTTCAGGATGGACTCATGGCTTCGCACCTGTACGGTACGTCCCTGATGAAAGGTCAATGCACAAAAGCTGCACCCGCCGAAGCATCCTCTGTTGCTGATCAGAGAAAACTTAATCTCCGCAATGGCGGGAACCCCGCCGAGGGCTTCATAGGAGGGATGATAAGTCCGCATATAGGGCAAATCATACACGGCATCCATTTCCTCTGTGGTAAGGGGCGGCTGGGGCGGATTCTGCACCACATAGACATTATTGGGATAAGGCTCAATCAGAGGTCTTCCGGTGCAGGAGTCCGTATTTTCATATTGAAGACCAAAGCTTTTGGCATAAAGCTCCTTCTGTTCTTTCATTTCTTCATACGAAGGAAGGAGTACGGGATTGTAGATTCCGCTGATATCCTTGGTTTTGTAAACCGTTCCGGGAATAAAACCGATGTCCTTCACGGCGATGCCGCTTGCCAGTGCATCCGCAATTTCTACAATGGATTTTTCGCCCATACCATAAGAGATCAAATCCGCCTGACTGTCCAGCAGAATGGAACGCTTAAAGCTGTCCGTCCAGTAATCGTAATGTGCCATCCGGCGCAGACTGGCTTCAATTCCGCCGATGATAATGGGAATATCCCTATAGTTCTTCCGAATCAGATTGCCGTAAACCACGGTAGCGTGGTCGGGACGTTTTCCCATCACACCGCCCGGCGTATAGGCATCCGTAGCGCGTCTCTTCTTGGAGACGGAATAATGGTTTACGCAACTGTCCATATTTCCGGCGGAAATAAGAAAGGCAAGTCTGGGGCGCCCTAAGACGGTTACACTTTTATCATCCTTCCAGTCAGGCTGGGAAATGATACCCACAGTGTATCCATGGGATTCCAGAATACGACTGATAATGGCGTGACCGAAGGACGGATGATCCACATAGGCATCACCGATAACATACACAAAATCAAGCTGTTCCATTCCTCTCTCCCGCATTTCCTCCAAGGAAATGGGTAAAAATCCATTGCTCAAAATACATTCTCCTCTAAAACAAACCGTAAAAATCTTCTACATAATAATCTGCCAGTTCTTTTTTGGCTTGTCTGTCCGAAATAGAATAGGCATCCTCCACGGCGCATACCTCCATGCCCGCATTTTTCCCAGCCATAATACCGGGAATGATATCTTCAAAAACAAGGCATTTTTCCGGCGCAACCTTAAGTCTTTCGGCAACTGCCAGATAAATATCGGGAGCAGGTTTGCCATGCGCTACCTCGCACGCCGTCATGATACAGGAAAAATAGTTATCTAATCCGTGAACCTCTGTGATGTTATCTACCAATTCTCTGGAATTGCTGGTGGCAATGCCCAGTTTCATTCCTTTTTCCCTGCATTCCTTCAAAAATTCCCTGATTCCGGGTTTTAGCGGCACTTCGTGGGTGTATTTGTCCCAAGCCATCCGGTTCCAGTCGGCTTTCATCTGCTCGATGGAATCGGGAATGGCAAAACGCTCCTTAAAATATACCGCAGTCTCGCTGAAGCTCATTCCCTCTATCTCGGACTGTAAATTTTCAGGGAGCACAATTCCAAAACGTCCTAAATATTCGATATCAATTTCCCGCCACATCCACATGGAATCAACCAGCGAGCCGTCCAAGTCAAAAATAACGGCTGATTTATCCTGCAACATCTTACTTTTCATGTAATAATTTAACCTCCGAATCCGTCAGTTCCCGGTATGCTCCGCTATTCAGCGTTTCATCCAGATGAAGTCCGCCAAAGCTTACGCGCTTCAAAGCGGTCACTTCATTGCCGACTGCCTTTAACATCCGTTTTACCTGATGAAATTTGCCTTCGTGAATGGTAAGCAAACAGTTCTTTTCGCCTAAAATTTCAACCTTTGCCGGTCTGGTAAGCGTATCCTCCCCGATATCAACGCCTGTTTCCAGCGCTCTGCAATCCGCCGATGAAAGGGGCGCGGCTATCTGCAACAGATAGGTTTTGTCCACATGCTTTGCGGGGGAAAGCAGTCTGTGAGCCAGATCGCCGTCATCGGTTAAAAGCAAAAGCCCCTCCGTATCCTTATCCAGTCTGCCCACCGGAAATAAGTTTTTTCTAAGTTCTTTCGGCAAAAGCTCCAGAACCGTACGGGAGACATTATCCTGTGTAGCGCATACAACGCCCTGTGGTTTATTTAGCATATAATAATGATATCGCTGATATTTAAGCGGCTTTCCTTTATAGATTACCGTATCGTGAAATTCATCTATCTTTACATCCGCAGCTTTGGCAATCACATCGTTTACCGTCACAAGCCCCTGTTTTACATAGCTTTTCACCTGACTTCTGCTGCCGATATTCATTTCGCATAAAAATTTATCAAGTCTCATGAAAACCTCTCAACAATTGTACTTGTCCGTATACAAATATTTCCGGGTATTTTCACATATATTGAACCGAGGTGGCTTCTTATGAAAATACTTTATACTTTGCTTTTTCTGCTGTTTACCGTCTGCATTCTGACCCACTCCCAGCTCAGTCTGGCATATGCGCTGATGGGTCTGCAACTTTGGTTTGATAAAATGATTCCTGCGCTGCTTCCCTTTATGATTTTGTCTGGAATCATGATTCGTATGAATCTGACAAAAATATTTTCCAAAGTAGTATATCCGCTTGTCCGTCCCTTATATCATGTGTCTGAAAATGTGTGCTATGCCATGATTATGGGGTTTTTGTGCGGTTTTCCGATGGGGGCGAAGACGGTTTCCGACCTCTTGAAGCGCGGAATGATTTCCTTGCGGGAGGCAGAATTTTTGCTGGCATTCTGTAACAATATCGGACCCGTCTATTTTTGCAGCTTTGTACTGCCGCTGCTTGGCAGAGAGCTTGTACTGCCCTATGTGTTTGGAATGTACGGACTTCCGCTGCTATATGGACTGGCACTGCGCTATACCCGGTACAGGGACATAAACGCTGAAGGAAATTTCCTTTCTGCACCGCCCCTTAAAACAAATTTGTTAAATGAAGTGGATGATGCCATCAATTCTTCCATCCAAAGCATTTTAAGTCTGGGCGGCTATATGATACTGTTCAATTTGTTAAACCTGATTCCCCATATCCTGACGGGGAACCCCCCCCTCCTTCTGGCGCCGCTGTTTGAAATCACAGGCGGATTAAAGCTGTCGGAAGGGAGGTTCCCCCTTTATGCACTGCTTATGCTTCCCTTTGGAGGATTCTCCTGTATCGCCCAGACCTTTAGCTGTATCAAAGGCACTGATTTGTCCCTGTCAGATTATGTGGTACATAAAATCTTGTTGACGCTCCTTACCATGCTCTATTATCTGGGATGGTTTCTGTTGTTTCCGGACTATTTTCTGCGCTGACGCCGCCGTTTTTTGCGTCTGTAACAGGCAAACATACGGGAAACCAGAAGAAGGATAAACAAAACAATTACAATCAGCAGACAAAGCTTGAGAAAGCTTAAAAAGCTGACTTCGCCATCCTCCGCCACCTCGTCGCTGACTGCCGGCATAAAGGTTGTGGTGCCGGGAAGCTTTTTTTCTTCTGTTTGCGCAAGCTCTTCTGTTGGCTGCGCCGACAAAGCTGTTTCATCGGAAACGGCATCCTCCTCTCCATACCGGAAAACATGCAGCAGTGTCAGCTTATTACTCTCCGTAAAGGCGTCAAACATATTATAGGCGCGAAAAATAATCTCCGGCTGCGTTCCCGACGGTATCTGTATCATGAGTTTAAAGTTATCCTTGTAGGTTCCGGTCAGGACATCGCTGTCCGGCCACATTTGCAGCGGACTGTAAGTGGTGCCTCCGTCATAGCTGTAATCATAATAAATTAACGGACTGTCGTAATCAGCAGCGGTGACTTCCAGTGTTACGGTTCCGGTATCTTCATCGGTTTCCGCAATATCAATGATACAGACGTCCGGCGGGGTTTCATCCTGCAGGCTCGCCTGTACCGTATGATTTGCCTCCGCTTCCGGAAGGCTGCTTTCCTCACTGTAATCTACTCCGAGAGCCGTGCTTTTTAACCCGAAATATTTGGCAACGGAAAGGGCGTCCGCCTTTCCGAAGGCAATTAATTCTTCCTCGGTATCGCAAAAAGGATAATCACGCTCCTCATCCACATGACAATGTTCTATAATCACTGCCGGAATGGAAAGCGCTGCCGACTCCCTGATAATTCCGTAATAATCCGCATCCTTCTTGTCGTTCCATTTGGTTTTCACACCGCGCAGATACAGCCCCATATCGCGCATAGTCAGAAGCTGCTGGTAGCCGAACTGGTATCCATAGGCATTATAGGGCGGCATGGCAGAAATCCATACCTCTGAACCGAATAAATCATGCTTCACGGAGGCGTTATAATGGATGCTGAACAAAAAATCAGCGTTTACGCTTGCCGCATACGCTGCCCGTGCATCCAATTCCATATCTACATCCTCTGTACGTGTCAGATACACCTCCACGTTATCATACAGGCATAATTCATCATACATTGCCTGTGCCGTAATCATTGTCATGGACTTTTCCAGAAAGCCGTTCTCAATCGTCCCCTTATTTTCTCCTCCGTGTCCCGGGTCAATCACGATAACCACCGTTTCATCGGTTTGCTGAACCCGGTTTGCCGCCTGTAAAGACAGGGAAGAACAGAGGAAAAGAACACTGAACAGAAAAAGTCCGAAAGAAGACCTTATTTTTATCATACTCACTTTCCTTAATATCTTTAAATTACAAACTCCCAATGGTAAAAAAACCAGCTTTCACAGGAAAACTGGTTGTCTGTCCGGAACTATTACATAACATCAATGTCTCCGGTTTCCTCTGTATTTTCCAGAGCCGCATCTTCCATGTCCTCTTCGGAAGGATGCAGCTCACTGCGGTTTGCCTGAATGATATCTTTATATTGATTTAACGAGCCAATCAGGTTTTCATAATGATTTGTTGCCGTCTGGGTGGAAGAAACAATGATATTTTCCAAATGGGCAAGCATATCATCCATATACTGCATTGCTGCGGTGCGGACATTGTTTGCCTCGATGGTCGCGTTGTCGAGAATATCCTGTGCCTGTCTGGTTGCCATCGTGACAACCTCGTTTGCCTGTGCATAAGCCTGCTGCATAATTTCATGTTCGTTAATCAGTTCATTGGTATGAACAGTTGCTTCGTTAATCAACGCCTCCGCCTTTGCGCGGGCATCGTTTAAGATTGCCTCCTTGTTGCTGATAATCTTCTGATACCGTTTGATTTCATCAGGCGTTTTCATACGCAGTTCACGAATAAGCTCGTCAATTTCATCTTTATTCACAATGATTTCGGTGCTGGACATAAATTTAGGCTTACAACTCTCGATATATTCTTCTATTTCGTCAATTAACTGCTCTATTCTGCTGCTCATAATACCTCATTTCCACGCCATGCTGCGCATTCGTTAAAGATTTGAATTAAATTTTTCATTTATTTTTTTGGCAACAAAATCCGGTACGCACTGGCTGATATCACCGCCAAAGTATGCGATTTCTTTGACGCTGGAAGAGCTTAAGTAAGCGTATTCCAGACTTGTAGTCAAAAATATCGTATCCAGATTGCCGTTAGAAAGCTTTCTGTTGGTCTGGGCAATCTGAAGTTCATACTCAAAGTCTGTAATCGCACGTAAGCCTCTGACTGCGATATGCAAATCGTTTTCGGCGGCATAATCAATCAAAAGACCGCTAAAGCTGTCAACCTGTACATTAGGAAGCTCTTTTGTTGCCTCTTTTAGTATCTTAACACGTTCTTCAACAGAAAACAACGGTGTCTTTCCTTTATTATTTAAGACACTGACAATTAATACATCAAAAATTTCGGAAGCGCGTTTAATAATATCTAAATGACCGTAAGTAACCGGGTCAAAACTGCCGGGATATACCGCTCTTTTCATAACCTTACTCCATCTGCGCTGCATTACTGCGCCTTTTTTCTGACGAACACATGCTTATTGGTTTTGTATTTTTTTTCTCTTTCCAGAGAAAAACCGAATTCTTCCAAATAGGAGAAATCTGTCTGCAATGAAGCTTCTATAATAATCAGCGTATCCTCCGTCACATACTTCATGTTGGAAAGCTGTCCGAGAATCCGCTTTTCGTGCTCCTGCCCATAGGGCGGATCCATAAAAATAATATCAACTTCGTTTTCATAAATACTATGCAGCGCCGAAGCGGCATCCTGTTTTAATACTATAGCACGCTCTGTAAATTTCGTAAACAACAGATTTTCCTCTATACAGGAAATCGCCTTCGGGGCGTTTTCAACAAAATAGGCTTTGGTGGCGCCACGGCTTATCGCCTCGATTCCAATACTGCCGCTTCCGCTGAACAGATCAACAAAAATACTGCCGGGAATCTTTGTCTGCAGCATATTAAAAAGTGTCTCTTTGATACGATCCGTTGTGGGTCTGGTATCCGGACCGGCCGGTGTTTTCAGCGGCAGACTTCTCGCCGTTCCTGCAATCACTCTCATTCTTAAACTCCTTACGTTCTGACTTTCGTGCCCTTGCTGTCTCTCTTACCGGGTTTTAAGTTATTTAATACAAGATTTTTGCCCCTGTATTCGATGGTGGTTTCTACGGCATTTTTTGTATAATATACATTTTCTACGAGATCTTTCTCGCCAAGCTTCATGCCGCGGACGCCGACAGCGCCTTTCTTTTTCTCGGGAATCTCCTCAATGGGGAAGCGTAAGAAGTAGCCTTCTTTTGATTGCAATACAATGTTTTTCTGCTCATGAATGGCGGACACGCTTACAACCTTATCCACCTCACCCAGCTTGGTGGCAGCCACGGTGCGCTTGGATACGTCAAACTCTCCGCCGTCCACAATTTTCATCATGGACTGCGCCGTTACAAAAATAACCTGACAGAGATTCAGCTCCGTCTGACTGGTGACATAGACCATTTCCTCTTTCTCCGAGCTGTAATTACTGATATTATCTATCGGAATGCCCTTGTCTCTGAATTTTCCAAAGGGAATATCCGCAACCTTGATGGTGTGAAGCTGCCCTGTATCGGTAAAAATACATACTTTTCCGGTATTCTTACAGGTAAAGACAAATTTGTTCTCCCCATCCGCAGCCTCCCTGTTGCGCTCATAGGTTGGCATATCAATCGTCTTGGCATAGCCGAAGCGGTCCATCAAAAATACCACATCCATCTCTTCCGGTTCTTTTTCCTTATAGACTGCCTCCTGACCGTTCTCAATTACGGTTCTGCGCTTCCTGCCATATTCTTTCTTAAAACCGTCCAGCTCATTCATAATGACCTGCGCCATGGAGTCCCTTCGCTCCAGAATATCCTCATAACGGAAAATATTTGCCATAGTCTCTTCATGCTCGTTGATTAACGCCTCCAGTTCCAAGCCAATCAATTTGTAGAGGCGCATTTCCAGAATAGCATTTGCCTGCTTCTCAGTAAAGGCGAGCTGGGCTGCCATAATTTTGGACTCTCTGGACTTGAACTTAATGCCGTCGACTTTTCCCTCCACCAGACAGGCCTTTGCCATAGCGCGGTCTCTGGATCCCCGCAGGATTTCAATTATCAAATCAATCACATTGCAGGCTTTGATTAAGCCCTCCTGAATTTCCTTACGTTCCAGTTCCTTCGCCAGCAGATTGGTATATTTCCGTCTTGCCACCTCAAACTGAAAATCAACATTTGCCTTGATAATCTGCTTCAAGCTCATGGTCTCCGGTCTGCCGTCCGCGATGGCAAGCATGTTGACTCCGAAGGTATCCTCAAGACGGGTTTTTTTGTAAAGCATGTTTACAAAATTTTCCGGGTCCGCGTCCTTCTTAAGCTCGATGACAATGCGGATGCCCTCCTTGGAGGACTGGTTGGAAATATCCACGATATCCTGGGTTTTCTTTGTCTCGGACAACGCTGCAACATCCATGAGAAATTTGGAGATATTGGCGCCAATCATGGTGTAGGGAATCTCGGTAATAACCACATTGGTCTTTCCCCCCTTCGCCTTTTCAAACTCCACTTTGCCGCGGATTTTGATTTTCCCTGCGCCTGTCTCATAGATATTCAGCAGTTCATCCTTGTTAATAACGATTCCGCCGGTGGGAAAATCGGGACCCTTGATATAGCGCATTAATTCCTTGACGGAAATATCTTCATTCTGCATATAAGCTTTTGTGGCGTCGATTACTTCCCCTAAATTGTGAGGGGGGATACTGGTCGCCATACCAACCGCAATACCCTCGGAGCCGTTTACCAGAAGATTGGGAATCTTAACCGGCAGTACGGAAGGTTCTTTTTCCGTCTCGTCGAAGTTGGGAACAAAATCCACCACATCCTTATCCAAATCCGCAAGAAAAGCTTCCTGCGTAATTTTATGGAGCCTCGCCTCCGTATAACGCATGGCAGCGGCGCCGTCACCCTCGATATTGCCGAAGTTGCCGTGTCCGTCCACCAGCGGAAGTCCCTTCTTGAAATCCTGTGTCATAACAACCAGCGCTTCATAAATGGAACTGTCTCCGTGGGGATGATATTTACCCATGGTATCACCCACAATACGGGCGCTCTTACGGTAGGGTCTGTCATAGCGGATTCCCAGCTCGTGCATATCATAGAGTGTTCTGCGCTGAACAGGCTTTAAGCCGTCCCTGACATCAGGGAGGGCTCTCGCCACAATTACGCTCATGGCATAATCAATAAAGGATTTCTGCATTTCCTCAGAATACTCTGTTTTTATAATTCTGTCTTCCATTGTTTCCCTCGTTCTTATTTTCTCATTTCTTATCAGTGTCGGCTTTCCAGGCGCCGGCGGCAGAAACAAGGCATTGGTGCCTTAGATATCCAGCTCCGCGTCAGTGGCATGCTCATAAATAAATGCCTTGCGGGGCGGTACCTCCGTACCCATCAAAAGTTCCGTCATCTCGGAGGCCATACGGGCGTCCTCGATTTCTACCTGCTTAAGCAGACGTCTGTCCGGGTCAAGGGTAGTCTCCCAAAGCTGTCCGGCATCCATTTCGCCAAGACCTTTGTATCGCTGCAGGGTAAAGGGACCTTTATGACTTTTGCGGTATTTCTCCAGTGCTTTGTCGTCATAGAGATATTCCTCTTTTCCCTTGGCAGGCATAGCCTTGTACAAAGGAGGCATTGCAAGATAAACATGTCCCTCAAAAATCAGCTCCGGCATAAAGCGATAGAATAAGGTCAATAACAACGTGGAGATGTGGGAACCGTCCACATCCGCATCTGTCATAATGATAATCTTGTCATAGCGCAGCTTGCTGATATCAAAATCATTGCCGTACCCTTCCGAGAATCCGCAGCCAAAGGCATTAATCATGGTCTTGATTTCTGCATTCGCCAAAACTTTATCAATGCTTGCCTTTTCTACATTGAGAATTTTACCGCGGATGGGAAGAATCGCCTGAAACATTCTGTTTCGGGCGGTTTTGGCGCTTCCTCCCGCAGAATCGCCCTCCACAATAAAGATTTCACATTTGGAAGGATCCTTGGATTCACAGTTTGCAAGCTTGCCGTTGGAATCAAAGGAAAACTTCTGCTTTGTCAACATGTTCGTTTTTGCTTTTTCTTCCGTTTTCCTGATTTTTGCAGCTTTTTCCGCACAGCCGATAATATTCTTTAAGGTTTCCAGATTACGGTCAAAGAAATGCACGATTTCCTCTCCGGTGACTTTACTGACCACTTTTGCAGCATCCTGATTATCTAATTTCGTCTTGGTCTGTCCTTCAAATCTGGGGTCGGGATGCTTGATGGAAACAACCGCCGTCATGCCGTTTCGCACGTCTGCTCCGGTGAAATTTGCATCCTTCTCCTTCAGAATGTTCAGCTCTCTGGCGTAAGTGTTAATCACATTGGTGAACATGGTCTTAAAGCCGGTCAGGTGAGTTCCGCCTTCGGAGTTGTAAATATTATTGCAGAATCCCAGCACATTCTCGTGGAATTCGTTCACATACTGGAAGGCGACCTCAACGGAGATGCCGTCGCTTTCTCCAGAGAAAAAAATTACATCGTGTATGGTTTCCTTAGATTTGTTCATATCCTTGATAAAGCCGATGATGCCCTCCGGCTCATGGAAGGTGATGCGTTCCGACTCCTCTTTGCGCTTGTCCTCAAAAACAATCGTAAGATTAGGGTTTAAGTAAGCGGTTTCATGCAGACGGCTTTTTACCTCATCCTCTTTAAATCTGGTCTTATCAAAAATCGTATCATCCGGCAGAAAATTAATGGTAGTACCGGTTTCCTTCGTCTTTCCGACAACCGGAAGCAGTCCGTCAACCAGTTCAATTACCGGATTGCCGCGCTCATATCTGTCCTCATAAATATACCCGCCGTTTTTGACCCGAACGGTCAATCTGGTGGAAAGGGCATTGACGACGGAGGAACCCACACCGTGCAGACCGCCGCTTGTCTTGTATGCGGAATTATCAAATTTACCGCCGGCATGTAAGGTGGTAAATACCAATCGCTCGGCGCTGACTCCCTTCTCGTGCATTCCCACAGGAATGCCGCGTCCGTTATCCGCTACCGTTGCAGAGCCGTCCGCCTCCAAAGTCACGGTAATCGTATCGCAGTATCCCGCCAGATGCTCGTCCACAGAGTTATCTACAATTTCGTATATTAAATGATTCAGTCCCTTTGTGGATACACTGCCGATATACATTCCGGGACGTTTTCTGACTGCCTCCAGACCCTCTAAAACGGTGATGCTGGAAGCGTCATAATTATTTGTTTTTGCCATTCACGCCTAACTCCTCTATCATAAATATATAAGTTTGCAAAAAAAATTTATTCTGAATCAGTATACCATAAATTTTGTGGTTGTAAAAGGAAAAACTACCATATCTATGAAAAAGCTATGGGAATAACGGATGTCTTTAACGGGAAAATAGTTGATGAAGAAGGAACAAACAAAGGCGAGAGCAACAAAGCTGCCGCTATTCATCGGTACCGTTATGGATATCGACGAATAGCGGAATATAATCATACATTGATTTTTTTACAGCATGCAAATGCCAGCGACCCCGGTCCGATATGGCAGGCAACACTTAACGAAAGCGGGTCTATATGAATGTCAAATCCCGGGAATAATGCTGCTATCTCTTCCTGATAAGCAAGAGCGGCATCTCTGTTATAGGTGTATGCAATCTGCAGCCAGATATGCTTGTCCTCAGTGATTCCGCCAAAACGGGTCTCAATATCGTTCTTGATGGCATTAATCATAATGCTTTTTCCCTGCGCGGTGGTTCTCGCCTTTGCAAAGGCATCCAGCTTTTCGCCCTGAATCGTAAGCACCGGCTTTAATTTCAGCATGGTTCCGATTGCTGCCGCTGCAGGGGTAATTCTGCCGCCCTTTTTCAGATAATACAGGGTATCCAGCATGATGTAAATACTGCTGTTAAATTTATCCGCCTCCAGAAAATCCTTGATTTCTGCGGCGTTCATCCCCTTTTCAACAAGGAGCTTTGCATCCAGCACGGACTGGCGCTGGGTAACAGAGATACGCTGATTGTTGACAACCTGTACCTTTCCGTCATATTCCTCTGCAAGCATCATTGCACTTTGGCAGGAACCGGATAATCCGCTGCTCATGGGGATATGGACAATTTCATCATAGCTTTTCAGCAGGTCGTCCCACAGCTTCATAACGCTCTCGGGAGAGGGCTGACTGGTAGAAATGGCTGCTCCGTCCTTTAACAAATCATAAAACTGTTCCTGGGTCAGATTGATATCCTCGAAGTAGGTTGTATCATTAATCATAAACGGCATGGGAAGAACATGGATGCCCATTTCTTTTGCCTGTGCCTGTGTAATTCCGCTGTTACTGTCTGTTACAATTGCAATGTTTGACATGATTTTTTATCCCTTTCATTTTTTCGATAATGATTGGCTCTAAACAGTTCCATTGTACTGTCAAATAGAACGAAAGTCAACACTGTTACCTGAGACACTCAAAATATGTTGTTTCAGTCTGACATTTTCAGGTTTTTCAAGTGATTCATCCCGGTTCAGCAGACATTCTACCGCCTCGTCCGCCTGTTTCAAAATCCCCGCATCCGCATAAATGTCTGCGTTGCGGAAGGAAAATTCACCGCTTTGCCGCACGCCGAATAATTCGCCGGGACCGCGCAGCTTCAAATCCTCCGATGCAATATGGAATCCGTCGTTGGAATGATTTAATATCTCCAGTCGTTCCATGGTTTCCTTCTTCTCATTGGCACTTACAAAAATACAATAACTCTGGTATGCGCCCCGCCCCACGCGTCCGCGTAGCTGATGTAATGTTGCAAGCCCGAATCTCTCTGCATTTTCCACCATCATAACCGTGGCGTTCGGAACGTTAATGCCCACCTCAATTACTGTCGTGGAAACCAATACATCTATATTATGTGCCGCAAACTCCTCCATAATCCTGTTTTTATCGGCAGGACGCATTTTTCCGTGTAAGTATGAGACTTGAATGTGGTCGGGAAGCGCCGCTTTTAACCTGACAGTGTAATCCACGACATTTTTCACATCCTCCAACTCGCCCTCGCACACCTGGGGACAAATTACATACGCCTGTCTGCCCTGTGCCACCTCTCCGGCAATAAATTCATAGGCTTTTGGGCGGTAAGAAGTATTTACCACACAGTTTTTTATTGGTAGCCGGTCTGCGGGAAGCTCATCAATAACCGAAATATTTAAGTCGCCATAGAGGATAATCGCAAGCGTTCTGGGAATGGGAGTTGCACTCATAACAAGAACATGGGGATTTTTGCCTTTTGCCGCCAGATGCTCACGCTGTCTCACGCCGAAACGGTGCTGCTCGTCCGTCACGACTAACGCAAGGGAATGATATTCTACCTTGTCCTGAATCAAAGCATGTGTGCCGATAATCAGGTTTGCTTCACCGGAGGCAATCTTCTCATAAGCCGCCCGTTTCTCCTTTGCGGTCATGGAACCCACCAAAAGCACCGGTTTGAAAATCAGGTGATAGTCCTGTATATATGTTTGAATATTCTCAAAGTGCTGAACCGCAAGAACCTCAGTAGGCGCCATCAGGGCACCCTGATAGCCGTTGGCTGCACACATCAGAAGGGCAAGCACCGCGACAATGGTTTTGCCGGAACCCACATCTCCCTGAATCAGACGATTCATGCAGTTGGGACTGCCCATATCCTCCCGGAGTTCCTGCCATACTTTTTTCTGGGCTTTCGTTAAAGAAAAAGGGATCTGCTCCAAAAAGCGTACGGTATCCGCTGTCTCAAACATGGGATATTCATTGGCAAGCTTTGCGCTGTACTCCTTATTTTTCCGCAGCAGAAACAGGAAAGAAAAAAATTCATCAAAGACTACTCTTTTCCTCGCTTTTGTCAGAGTATCTCCATCATTCGGAAAATGTATGGAGCATATTGCTTCCTTGGGCGAAACCAGTTGATAGCGTTTTACGATTTCGTCAGGGTAATATTCTGCTTCAAATTCGTAAAAAGTAAGCGTCTGTTTTATCGCTTTCTGTACCGCATGGTTGGTCAAACCCTTTGTCAGGCTGTAACGGGGCTGTAATGTCCCCATTTGCCTGCGGTAATCCTCCTTGGAATATAGTTGGGGCTGTTCCATAACCTTTGCGGCGCCCCTGCTTTGTACCAGTCCTCTGAAAATATAGCATCCGCCGGGTTTCAGTACATTTTTGAGAAATGGCATATTAAAGAAGGTTAACTGCATCGCTCCGGATGAATCCTTTACCGTAACATTCAAAATTGTCAGATTTCTGATTTTCTTTTGATTGGGAAAACCAACGACCAGAACATTTACGGCGCAGATTTCACCCAAAGCAGCTTCCGCTATGGGGACAGGCTCCTGAAAGCTCTCATAATCCCTTGGATAATGAACAAGAAGCTCGCCTGCCGTGCGAATATCAATTTTCTCAAACAGCTTTCCTGTTTTTTCCCCAACACCCTTTAATTCTGTTATGGGAGTATTACAATTCATGGTATTCTCCTTTGACCTGTCAGAAAACGCATCCGACAGTACACGCTATGCACTGTCTTATTGGACTAAAAGAGGAGACAAAGTCTGTCTCCTCCATAATAGGTTCCTAATAGATTCTTGTAAAAAATTACTCCACAGAAATCACATAATAATAAATAGGCTGACCACCGTACTGTAATTCAACATCACAGGAGGGATATGTCTTTTCGATTTCCGCACGGAGCGCTTCCGCATCAGCCTCTTCCACGTCCCCGCCGTAATAAATGCTGATCAATTCGGAGGAATCATCAACCATTTCCGCAATCATTTCCATGGTAACGTTTTTCATGGAGCCGCCTGCCGCCAGAATACCCTGATCCCCAATGCCCATAAAGTCATCCTTTTTGATTTCTTTATCATCAATCACAGTATCACGGACTGCGTAAGTCACCTGTCCGGTTTTAACATTGGTGATTTCACGTATCATGTTTTCTTCGTTTTCATCAATGGATACCTCGGGCAAATAGTTAATCACCGCTGTAATTCCCTGAGGAATCGTCTTGGTAGGAACGACTAAAAGGTTCTTATCGGTTATCAGTTCTGCCGCCTGATTTGCAGCCAGAATAATATTCTTATTGTTCGGAAGAATAAAGATATTCTTCGCAGACACCTTTTCAACAGCATCTAAAATATCTGCCGTACTGGGGTTCATTGTCTGTCCGCCCTCGATAATGTAATCCACACCCAGACTTTTAAAAATTTCATTGACACCGTCACCTGCGGATACAGAAATAAAACCAACCTCCTTGAGCGGTTCCTCCGCATTCTGTGCTTCCGCCCCTGCGGCAGCCTCCTTTTCAGACATCTTAAAGAGCTTCTCCTGATGCTCAAGTCTCATATTGTCAATCTTCATATTGGATAAAGCACCGTACTTCAACGCCTTCTGAATTGCCAGTCCCGGGTCGTTGGTATGTACGTGTACCTTAACCACATCATCGTCCGCAACACATACAATAGAGTCGCCGATAGATTCCAAATACGCCTTGAAATCCATCTCCTGCTTAATATTGAAGGTTTTGTTCAGCATAATAATAAACTCTGTACAATAACCGAATTTGATATCTGCCTGCGCCTGTGCCTCTATAGATGCACTCATACTCCTGCCGGCAGGAGAAACCGTTTTTGCAGGCTCGACGGTAAGGTCGATTTCCTTGCCCAGATAGGCGTCAAAGGCACCGCTCAAAACCTCTACAAGACCCTGTCCGCCGGAGTCTACAACGCCTGCCTGTTTCAAAACGGGAAGCATCTCAGGCGTCTGACTGAGAACATAATTGGCGTGTTCAATCACCACGCGAAGAAACTCCTCCATATCCTGCATACCGTCGTCAGACAGCTCCCTCGCCTTTTCGGCAGCGCCCTTTGCGACGGTAAGAATGGTTCCTTCCTTCGGCTTCATGACAGCCTTGTATGCGGTTTCGACAGCTTTCTCATAGGCTTCTGCGAGAATGGGAATCGTCACAAGCGTTTCGTTTTTAATTCTCTTAGTAAATCCACGGAACAACTGGGAAAGGATAACACCGGAGTTACCCCTTGCCCCTCTTAAGGAACCGCTGGAAATTGCTTTGCATATCGCTTCCATATCTGCGTTTTCTCCAAGAGAAGAAACCTCCCTTGCAGCAGACATAATCGTCATTGTCATATTGGTACCGGTATCACCGTCGGGAACCGGAAAAACATTCAGTTCATTAATCCATTCTTTCTTATTCTCCAGATTCTTTGCGCCGGCTAAGAACATTTTAGAAAGCATCTTAGCATCAATTTGTTGTAATGCCACGGTAAATCCTCCTTAATCTATCACTCTTACACCTTCGACAAAGATGTTGATTTTCTCGATTTCAATTCCGGTAAACTCTTCCACTTTATATTTCACATTGCTGATAAGATTATCGGACACGGCAATAATGCTGACCCCGTAAGCCACAATTACATGGAAGTCCAGAATCAGTTTATTATTATTGAGAGACACACTGATACCTCTTGTAATACTGTCCATTTTCAGTAAACGTACCAATCCGTCTTTCACATTGACGCCAGCCATACCGACAATTCCAAAACATTCTACGGCAACGCTGCCTGCGTACTGGGCGATCACCTCATTATCGATGACAATGTTTCCCATATGGGTATTCATTGAAGAACCTTTCATCATATAACACCATACCTTTCTATTCTGCAAACAGACATATATAGATGTATTTTAACAGCTTTCTTGAAAAAAAGAAACCACTAAAATTAAAAAAATGAAAAAAACAAATATTTATGCTTGCTTTTATTTACTTTTTCTGTTAATATAACAATGTTGTGAGTAAAACTCATTTGTAATTTAGTGAAATAAATTAAGCGTAGACGCGCAGATGTTGAGGAGGTGTCAAGATGGCTAAATGTGATATTTGTGGTAAAGGCGTTCATTTCGGTAATAACGTAAGCCATTCTAATAGAAAAACAAACGCAATTTGGAATGCCAATGTAAAGAGCGTTAAATGCAAAGTGAACGGCGGCGCAAAAAGAATGCATGTTTGCACCAGCTGCTTAAAATCCGGTAAAGTTGAACGTGCTTAATTTTTTTCTTTTTTATGGGTAGGAAAGAATAAATATCTTCCTACCCGTTTTTATTTTCGCAAATCACATTTCGTCTCTCTTTCTCATAAATTCTCTGTTGATTGTCTGCATCAATTCCGCATCTCCAGCCAGATTATCCGGATGGAAAATTTTTACCAGATCACGATATCGCTTCCGGAGTGTCAGCGGATTATTTGCATTGCGGAAAAGCGCTGTGACCGCACTCTCATCAAGGGCAGAATACCCCCTCGCCTGGCTTGTCCGTTTCTCTTCTGCCAGATAGCGTTTTTCTCGCTCCAAAAGTTTGCGATCCTCTTCCAGTTTTCGGAAACCATCCTTCAGAATTTCCATCTTCTTGTCAAAGAAAAGATTTTCCTCCTTCAATCGTTTACGTTCCTGCGCAATCCGATGATTGAGCTCGTCCAACTCGTTGCGAAGCATTATCCTGTCCTTCAAAAATTTATCTTTGGAAGCGGCAAGCTCCTTCTGCTCATTCTGAAGACGCATATTCTCGCGAAAAAGCCAAAGCTTTGCCGCCTTTAGTTCTTCTACACTTTCTGCCTTGATAATTTCTTCCCAATCAATCATAAACGTACCTCTTAATCACCGCAGAAGCAATTATACCCCACAAACAATAACAGAGCGATGATAATAAGTCCGACCAACCGGTTGTGCGTGATAAGCATCAGAAGCATACCGATTGCAATAAAAAAGGCGATAAGTCCTATAATTTTTCTTATATTTCTGTTCATTTTTTATATTTTGTTATTCCATCTCACTCTATTATATGCAGTTTGCGCAATATCATGCTTATCCTTTTGGGTCTTCCTGCTCAGGGAAAGCAATATCCACTACCTCCGCATCCGACATTCCCTCTTCTTTGGGTTTGGAAAATTTATCAATAATATCGGGAATCATATCGAGAATTTTGGTAACAGTATCCTGATTCTTGATGTTTACAAGCTTGGTAGATCCGTTTTTAATGACAAGCACGGCACTGGGTGTCATTTTGCCGCCAAGACCGCCTGCGCCTGATGCAGAGCTCTTCTGTGAATTGTTTCCGGCGCCGGCGCCCACACCGAAGGTTACATCCACAAGAGGAAGAATAATCGTATCTCCTATCTGAGTAGCTTCTCCCACAACAGTTTTCGTGGAAAGTACGGTATCCATACCGCGAAGAAGAGATTCTACAACGCCTTGAAACTGATTTTCTTTATCTGCCATGTTTACTCCATTTCCATGCCGCTCTCTTATTCAGAGACGCATCTATTAAAATAATTAATTTGTTACTGTCTTACTGCCTGTAACAGACTTAAATTTTCGGATAAAAAGCCGCAGCCGCCTGTCCAAAAGCACTGCCAACAGATTTATCAGCAGTGTAAACACTGTGATATGCCCTGCCGCACACAGTTTCCCTTCTAAAATTGCCTGTGTAAAATCAGGTGTGACAAAGACTCCCTCCCCCAGATGCGGCGAAAGCATTCCGTAAACGGCATACGCATATCCTGTCGTATCGGGCGAGCCTGTGCCGAACGTCAAATCCGCTTTGATCCGCCTTGGACGAATATGACGCAAAATCTTTCCCAGCCGCCTGCAGATATGGGAAAATAACAGCTTGCTTTCTTCATCCGTAAGTAACTCTGACACATGCTTTATTTTATCATAAATATTTATTATTGTGTACTTTATCTTTTCATATTTTGCAAAAAGCTTTGCCAGACAGTCCTTTGCGGGAATTTCTTCTTTTGGAGAATCATTTTTTTCCTGAGCGTCGGTAGTGTCAGTATTTTGAAGAGCGGACTTTTGGATGTCATTGTCCTGCGCTTCCGGTTTCTGTTCTGCCGCAGCTTTTGTCTCCGCGCCCCCGGAAATCTTCTCCTCTTCTGCTTCAGCCTTTTTTTCCGAATCAAAGACCGTGAACCACAGAAGCTTTACTGTCATTCTTCCCGGATCCGGATAGGAATATCCTGCCCGCAGCAGACCAAACAGCCAGCGAAGCTTAAAATCCACACGGATATTTCCGGTGTCCTTCTCGGCATCCAGCCGGTAAACAACGGGCATAAACAATATAATCAGCAAAACCGCTGCCAATATGCACAGCAATACCAGCAGGACAATTCCCAATATGCTTATTGTCTTCATGATAAGGGCTGACATAATAAATACTCCTTCAGCGCACAGTCTCCTCTGGCTTTCAGGCATTCCTGTACTATTTTTTCTATCATTTCAACCGCCTCCTCATAATCGGAAGCAATACCGATTACATAAACGGGATATTTATTATAGTAGTTCTGTACTAACTGTTTTGCGGAAAAAATCTCCAGTTGATCACTTGCATTGCGGGAAATGACAATCAAAAAAACATTGCTGCGAAGGGGGTGCTTTTCCAGCGTTTTTTTTATTTTATCCAGTTTTGATTCTAAAATGCCTGTTCCCAGATATAATCTGCGGTGATACTTAAGTTTTCCGCCCATTCCCGATTCCTTTCTGCGTTTTTGAATGAACTCATTGCTTATATGAACAGTATACCAAAAAAACAAATTGGGGACAAGGCAGAGTTTGGGATTGACATTTTACGATATTATTTTATACTTTAATTAGGTGAAGAAATGGAGGAATACGGCTTTGAAAGATATTACAAAAATGGAATTACAACCGGGCATGATTTTGGGCAAGGATATTATAAATCAGGGAAATGTGGTCTATCCTGCCAATACCAAGGTCGACGCCATACTCATAGAGAAATTGAACAGATATCCATCTATAATCTGTGTAACAATCAAAGAGGATATAGACCTTGCAACAACTCATTTTGAAAAGATACGCTTCAACGAGAACTTCAAAGCCTTTGAAAAGGCTCATGCTGCCGCTCTTATAAAATATAAGGAAGCGATGTATGGTTTCTTAAGCAGCGGCAATAAAATTCCTGATGATTTCTTTTTTGATTTATTTCATGAGCTGGATTCTCTGATTCCCAACGGAACGATTTTATTGGACTATTTATACAATCTGATTCCCAATGAAGACGAGCTGACTTTTACCCAGTCTTTGAACTCTGCACTTTTGGCGGGAACCATTGCTGATTGGATTGACATGAATGCCGAAGCAAAAAAGACCATGCTTCTCTGTGCTTTTTACTATGATATCGGGAAATTAAGACTTCCTTATGATCTGTTATGGAAGCCGGGGCGTCTCACCGAAGAAGAATATTCCATGATTAAGCAGCATCCCGTAATCGGATATGAAATACTTCAGTCCGTAAATTTAAGCAGGCATGTAAAAAATGCTGTTTTAATGCACCATGAGCGAATGGACGGAAGCGGATATCCCTATCAGTTCAGCGGTACTGATATTGATGTTTACGCAAGATATATGGCAATTATCGATTCCTATACCGCAATGGCGTCACCAAGGTCCTACCGCAGTGCCTTTACGCCACTGCAGATTTTGGGCATTTTGGAGCAAAGTATGGAAAAATTTGATGTTGAATTATTGCTGCCGCTGATGTCCCGCATTGCCGATGCACAGATTGGAACAAAAATAATGCTGAATGATGATACGCAATGGGAGGTTTTGGTAATTCATCCCAACAAACTCTCCCGTCCTATTCTGCGGAATGACAAAAATGAAGTTCTGGATTTAATGCAGCATCCCAAGTTGGAAATTATCAAAATGGTGTAACAGTGCATTCCGCCAACTGATGAATGGCATGGCTGAACTGTTACAAAATGGTTTAAAAAACCTGAAAACGCAAGACGGACTGTATCTGCACGATACAGTCCGTCAAAAAATTTTTCGTCCACCCCATAAATTATTTTTCTTTAGTTCAAGATATACATTGTACGCCCTTTCTAATATCTGCTTTTCATTGGAAAATTTCAACAAATGATAAGCCTCATGATATTTGTAAAATCCTGAATCTACAAAAAATTCTTCTTTTTGTGGTTTGCTGTAATAACTGTCAGCCATCATAAGGTACCAATGTACTTCTTTTTCAACGGTATCCTCCGGAACCGTGAAGGAATACTCGCTTTTACCAATGTACTTTATGATAGTTGCTTTCGCTCCCGATTCCTCCATAACCTCCCGCAAAGCAGTATCCTTATACGCTTCTCCCTGCTCTACTGTACCTTTTGGCAGAACCCAGCCTTCATATTTATTCTTGTAATTTTTGTACAAGAGTAAAATTTTTCCACGAAAAATTACCACACCACCACAGCTTGTTGCTTCTATCATTGCAATTCCTCCTGATTGGTGTGTCAAATTGACTTAAAAACAGTATAGTCTAATTTTAAAAGGAGCGCAACTTTTATTTTCTTCCCGCAAGACTGTTGATTTGCATCCGAAACCCCGGCGGTAAATCAGCCATCCGTTTCGGCAAAATAAGCGTCAAATAACCTTCGGGCAATAGGGACGGCATAATCGCCGCCGCTTCCGGCGCCTTCCACAATAATTGTAACGCATACCTCCGGATCCTCCGCGGGTGCAAATCCCGTAAACCAGGCATGACTGTCTCCTTTTACATTATTATACTCCGCTGAGCCGGTTTTACCCGCTGCTGTGTAATTTAATCCTTTTAGCTTTGAGGCTGTCCCGTTTTCTACCACGGACGTCATAAGCTGAGTGAGAATTGCCGCTTCCTCCTCGCTCATCAGATTTCCATAGCTGTCTGACTTAAAGGATTTCACAACATCGCCTTCTTCATTTTCAACCCGGTCAATGACATACGGCTTCATCAGCGTTCCGCCGTTTGCAATGGCACAGGTAATCATATTTAAATGTATCGGAGTAATCTGGGTTTTTCCCTGACCGATGGATGTCTGCATCATTTCATCCGTCGACATATTCTCTTCCACATGAACCGAGCTTTTGACATAGTTTAATGTCAATGGAAGCTCTTCTCCAAACAACAAATCTTCCAGTGTTTCCGCAAAAGTATTTCTGTCAAGTCCCATGCCGATATTGGCAAAGGAAGCGTTGCAGGATTTGGCAAAAGAAAGTTCAAAGTCTACCAGTCCATGCTTGGAACCATGGTAGCAGTTAATCCTGCTGTCGCCTTCCGCGTAATAACCGTTACACTGGAAACTGTAGTTTAGATAAGTGTCCGCATTTTCGCGAATATATTCCAGCGCCGTCACAATCTTAAAAGTGGAACCGGGCGGATAAAGTCCCTGGGTTGCACGATTGACAAGAACGGAGCTGGAATCATTTTCTACCAAATCATCCCAGATTTCCTCTATTTCATTGGGGTCGAAATCGGGATGGGACACCATCGCCAGAATCTTTCCCGTCTTAACCTCTGTCACCACAATAGCGCCGCGGTAAATATCCAGCTGTTCGTCTGCAAGCTGCTGAATCTGTACGTCAAGGGTGGTATACACATTATCGCCGGGATTCTTCACCCCTGCCATATCGTTGGCAGCCTTATTGGAAATGGAAGTATTGCTGTTAATCAGATAATAATTTGCCAGAGCTTCCACGCCCATTCTGCCCTGTGTGGAATATCCCACAATATGAGCAAACAGATTTTCAAAAGGGTATTCCCTTTTCTCATTCTGATTTTCGTCCAGAACGGTTTGCGCCAGTATCTCTCCGTCTCTGGAGAGAATACTGCCGCGGTAATTGCGTGACAGCAGAATCTGTTGTCTGGAATTATAACTGTTATTAATCATGTCCTGCTCACTGGTAGCGACAAAATATACAAGATAACCTGTCATTCCGATAAATACAGCAACAAAAAAACACAAGGTAATCATGATTTCTCTCTTGTTTCCAAGACGTTTTTTCTTTCCTCTGACGGTAGTACCCGCAGCCTGCACATTATTCTTCGGTGTTTCGACTGAATCTGTTGTTATTTTTTCGGACAACTCTTTTTTCCCCTTCCTGCTGTAATCTGATATAAATACCCTGTATGATAAAAAACATAATCATGCTTGTCATAACGGAGCTTCCGCCATAACTGATAAAAGGAAGTGTTACTCCCGTAAGCGGAATAAATTTAATGCCGCCTCCTATCGTAAGAAAAATCTGGAAAATATACATAATTCCGATTCCATATACAATTAACTGATAAAATCTGTCGTGGATTTTTAACGCGATATCCATTATTACCACAAAACAACTGATACAGACTAAAATCAGGCAGATTCCAAAAATCACACCAAATTCCTCGCAGATAGCGGAAAAAATAAAGTCTGCGTCCACATAGGGAATCGCCTTGGGGTTTCCTTTTAACAGTCCCATACCGAACCAGCTTCCGCTTCCGACGGCAAACAGGGACTGTGTAATCTGATATCCCTGATCGTCAATATAACTCCAAGGGTCCTGCCATGCAAGCACCCGGATGCGCACATGGTCAAAAAGAAAATAGGCGACGCAAGCCGCCGCGCTTCCTAAAACCGCGCCGATAAGCAGATACAGATACCTGCCGGACGCCACAAACACAACAAAAACAAAGCCGATAAAGAAAATCAGCGCACTTCCCAAGTCCTTTGAGATAACCAGTACAATTACATACAGACCTGCCAAAATTGCCGTTACCAGAACACGTTTTAAGGAAACATCCTCCCACAAGGCTGCGGCAAGGAAAAACAGAAACAGTATCTTAACAAATTCCGAGGGTTGGAAGGTTACTCCGCCCAACGTAAAAGAGATTTTGGAACCGTGTGTCACCTCTCCGAGAATCAACACGGCGCTGAGCATCAGAATCCCTACCGCAGCATACACCCAGGTCAGCTTCTTCCAGAAACGAATTTTGGAAAGCAGAAACGGAACCAGCAGGGAGACGGTCAGGGACAATATCACAATCACGTACTGCCTGATGGCTTTATTCAGTGACAGACGGGAAATCATACATAACCCGATACTCAACAGCATACACATATTGTTCAGCAATAAGCGGTTACATGTTTCGTAAATCATCGTCACCATCATAATTGCAGCAAACAGAAAAATCTGTATAAACGCATAGAGAAAAACATATTGAATATCCCTGCTTGCAATGTACAAATCAAGAAAACTCACCGCCTGCAGAAAAAACATAATAATATTCTGCGCGATATATATCCCCTTACGCTCCTCTTCCTTGCGGTATCTGAAAGCGTAAAAGCAGGCAAAGGCATAAAGCGCCATACCTATGGTAATAAAATATTTTGACAATTCAACAATATATTCCTGCATAGTTTATCTTTCCTTTATATCTTGCTTCCCATACTCTATTCCACACCGCGCTTTTCATGTCCGGTTGTGTAGTCCTGATAGGGAGGCTTTACAGCAGTCTGATAATCCGATTTCTGCAGTTGCAGAAAATATTCCAAAACAGCTTTCGCCTCCTGTTTTGTCTCCACGCTAAATTCCAGACGGAAATCTGCTGATTGCTTCCATTTTGCCAGCTCGCCGTGCAGCGAAAGCGGAACACTGTTGTAGATGATATTCATACAATGTATGCAATTCAGCTCCACAGGAAACTTCTTTCGATAACGGTCTGTGAGCGTTACCGCTCTTTCGCCCGTACCCTTCAGACAGCCGACAGTGCTGTTTGCCACACAGTTGGCAGTAATCATCATCGGAATCCGTCCATAGACAATTTTTTCACAGGGAATTTCCTCTGTCAAAAGCGTTTTTTGTTCCCCGCTCTTTAACTCCAGAGGCATACAGAAGCCTGTTATGCTGTCCTTCCATACCTGTAAGGTTTTGCGGTTCCAAATATAAAAACCGGCATCCGTATAAATTTTCCCCCGATACCCTTTAGCTTTTAATATGCCCATTCCTTCCATGGAACGCACCAGCGCGCCCGCAAACACAGGACGTTCTTTTAATTCCAGCAGCGGAAACAGCTTATTTTCCAACAGGGAATTATCCTTTCCGCGGATAATATAGGGGAGCGCAATTACCAGTTCACAGCAATTTGCCAGCTTTTCGCACTGCGCAAGCACCTTATCCCTATCCCCCCCATCTTCCAGAAACAAATCACCGTCCAGATAAATCCTCGCAATCTCAGAAGGACTGATTTCCATAACCGCTTCCATCTGTTCCTTTGTGTGAACGGATACAAAAAGCCTGCCTCCTTCCGGCATTTTTACAGACGTCTTTACGGCGCAATCATCTGTATCCGGCAAAATTGCATCTGTACGGCAAACTGCAAAACCGTTCCTTGTAATCAACATATTTTCCAAATTTGCAACGGCTTCTCTTCTAAGCTCATTGATTTCCTTAAGGGAATAAAAGGCGTCGTCGCTGACGGAAATTTCCATTGTATCTGCCTCAAAAATACTATCCCCCAGCTTACCAAGCTGTTTGGCAATATTTTTCCTGCTGATGGGCTGCCTGGAAGCGGTCTGTACTACATCGCCCACAACGGTAACAATGATATCTTCCATATCCTCCAGAATATAAGTAACAGAAGCCAGACTGCCGGTTATAAATTTCGCGTGTACAGAAACAGGATGTTTTGGCTTCTCCCCCAGATATTTCCTGCGAATCTGAGCCAACAGTTCCTCGTCGCTGCCGCTGTAGGCAGGACTGGTAAGCGTTACCATATCTCTGCCATTATGCTTGTAATAATAGCCGTCCTGTCGTTCACTTCTGATATACAGGCAGGACAATGCCTTTAAATCAGCGCCATCTATCTTCCATTTTGCTATTTCTCTATGTGCGGACTGCTTTTTTACATGCTCCGTCTCCTCATAGTATTTGTCAATATATTTGCGGTAAATCGCAGTCACGCCTGCGGTATATTCCGGCTTTTTCATACGTCCCTCAATCTTGAAGGAATCGATTCCCGCCCGAATCAGTTCGGGGATATGCTCTATGGTACACATATCCTTTAAGCTTAAGGGGTAGCACTCCCCCGATGCAGTCTTGGAAGTATTCACCACATAGGGAAGCCGGCAAGGCTGGGCACATCTGCCCCGATTGCCGCTTCTTCCGCCCAAAATACTGCTAAACAGGCATTGTCCTGAATAACAGTAACACATGGCTCCATGAATAAAGGTTTCGATAGAAAGCCCGGTCTGTTCCTTCATATGCGTAATTTCCTTTAAGCTAAGCTCCCTCGCAGGCACAATCCGGCAGGCTCCCATATCCCGAAGCATAGCTGCTCCATATTCCCCGGTTAATGTCATCTGTGTGCTCACATGAAGCTCCATAGCGGGAAAATGCTCTCTGATAAAGGAAAACACACCGATATCCTGCACAATCACGCCGTCCAGTCCGGCTTCATAATAAGGCAGCAGATAGTTATAGAGTTCCCCAAATTCGGCTTCCTTCACCAGTGTATTGACAGTCAGGTAAACCTTCCGCCCCCAAAAATGGGCATACCGGATACAGCTTATCAATTCTTCCGTTGTAAAATTGTCCGCATACGATCTGGCGCCAAAACGGCTTCCACCCAGATAAACGGCATCTGCGCCTGCATGGATGGCACCGTAAAAGCCCTCCCTGTTTCCTGCCGGCGCCAAAAGCTCTACCCGATGATTCCGCATCCCAATTCCTCAATTTCATTCCTATTCTCAAAACCAATTCACAATACACTGAACATAAAACAAAGAAAAGCTGCCCGGAAACGGACAGCCTCTGTTATTTATCTTTTAATTCCGTCTCTAAACGAACTATCTTTTTTGCATTTTCATTCAGTTCCCTCTGTAGTTCCTTAGATTGTTTCTCGGAGTTTTCGAGCTTAATTTGTGCAGATATCAGCTCGTGCTTCAAATCATATAATTCCTTTTCTTTTGCCTGCAATTCCTCTTCCAATACAGATATCTGCTTCTTTGCCTTGAAATAATCGTCGGCAATATTAAGCTCCAACAACACACTCTGGGTATCCAACGGCTGTCTGCGGAAGCTTTCCAGCTTGCTATATTCATTTACTTTATTATTGATGTAGGAAGCTACCTTCTGTAAGTACTCTTCACTTTCGTACCCGCTTAATGTAAAGACCTTGCCGCCAATAATCACTTCAGTATCTGTTTTGGAAGACATAACCGCACCTCATATATGCTGCTTTCAGATTGTATGATACAAAATTTATTATATATCAGAATGCACATAGTGGCAAGTGTTTTTATGCTGTTTTGGCAATCGTCTGTAACGTTACAACAGTTTTTCCAAGCCAAGATGTCTGTATGCCAGCTCTGTCACAATCCTGCCCCGGGGAGTACGATTAAGAAATCCGTTTTTAATCAGATATGGCTCATAGACATCTTCTATGGTGCCGGAATCCTCACCGATGGCGGCTGCCAGAGTATCCAGTCCCACGGGTCCCCCGTCAAACTTATGAATCATGGTAAGAAGCATATTGCGGTCAATGTGATCCAGTCCCAGCTTGTCCACATCCATAAGGTCAAGGGCTGTCCTCGCCACTTCTTCCGTAATAATGCCATCGTATTTTACCTGTGCAAAGTCCCGCACCCGCTTTAAAATACGGTTGGCAAGGCGCGGCGTCCCGCGGCTGCGCTTTGCCATCTCCAGCGCGCCGCCGGGTTCGATTTCCACATTCAGTACACGGGCGGAATGAATGACAATCTGCTGCAGCTCCTCCACCGTATAAAATTCCAGATGATGAATCATACCGAAACGGTCACGCAAGGGCGCCGTCAGAAGTCCCGCTCTTGTAGTGGCTCCCACCAGCGTAAATTTCGGCAGATCCAGACGTACGGAACGGGCTGAGGATCCCTTCCCAATCATAATATCAATACAATAATCCTCCATAGCGGGATACAGAACCTCTTCCACCTGTCTGTTCAGTCGGTGAATCTCATCTACGAAAAGCAAATCGCCCTCTTCCAGATTATTCAGAATCGCCGCAATCTCTCCCGGCTTCTCGATTGCCGGACCGCTGGTCACTTTTAAATGCACTCCCATCTCGTTTGCGATGATACCTGCCAGCGTGGTCTTTCCCAGTCCGGGCGGGCCATAAAACAAAACATGATCCAGCGCATCTCCGCGCTGTTTCGCCGCTTCAATATAAATCTTTAAATTTTCCTTTATCTTCGATTGACCAATGTAGTCATTTAAGGTCTGGGGACGCAGGGAGCCTTCTATTTTTACGTCCTCTTCCGTAATATTGGTCTCTATCACTCTTCTGGGCATTGTCACTTTCCTTTTGCTCTCAAATTGTTAAAACATTTTTTTCAAAGCAGCCTTTAACAGCGTGCCGGCATCCATATTTTCTGCGCCCTCCACGGCATTTACTGCTTTCAGGCTCTCCGTCTGTCCATATCCGAGAGAAACCAGAGCCTCCACTGCTTCTTTCATCTGAGGGTTTGATGCCCCCAGATTTCCCTGCGCCGTCATTGCAATCTCACGGTTTATCATGGCATCATCAATCGTTACCTTATCCTTGAGATCGAGTATCAAGCGTTCCGCCGTCCTGGCGCCGATGCCCGGCGCTCTGGAAATCGCCTTGGTATCCCCGGAAAGAATTGCATAACGCAGAGAGTCCGCATCCATCACTGACAGAATTGCCAAAGCGCCTTTCGGTCCGATACCGTTTACCGTAATACATTTCTTAAAGATATCAAGGTCATTCCTGCCAAGAAAGCCGTAGAGCAAGAACGCATCCTCTCTCACACAGGTATAGGTGTAAAGCTTAACCCTTTCTCCGATTCCCGGAAGCCTGGAGGCTGTATCGGCGGATATCTTTACGTTATATCCCAAGCCGCCCACATCCACTACCACATTGTCCTCCGAAATATCCTCTATTATCCCGTTTACATATGCTATCATATCCTGTCTCCGTTTCAACCGTTATTACGTTTTAATATTTTCCGGTACACCACAATAAAGCACAGCAAATGCACCAGAAAGGTTAACGCCCAGCTGATGGGATAGGACCAGTACAGGCATTCCAGCGTGTGATATTGCCTGAATATGGTATAAATCCACAGAATCCTGAACAGACAGGCTCCCGTCAGGGAGACAATCATGGGCATAACGGAATATCCCATTCCGCGAAGAGCTCCTACCATAACATCCATCATACCGCACAGACAATAAGTGGTGCAGATAATGCCAAGCCGCAGCACACCATACCGAATAACGTCTGCGTCCGTGGAATACAGCTTTAACAACGTTCCCGAAAACAGATATGCCGCATTTCCCATTACAACGCCAACCGCAATAACCAACGCCTGACAAATCAGCAGAATTTTACCGATGCGCTTATATTTGCTTGCACCGTAATTTTGTCCCGTAAAGCTGATTGCGGTCTGGGACAGGGAATTCATCGAGGTATAAACAAACCCCTCAATATTGGAAGCAGCCGTATTGCCAGCCATGGCGACGGAGCCAAAGGAATTTACGGAGGACTGAATCAGCACATTGGAAATGGAAAACAGGGCTCCCTGTAAGCCGGCAGGAAGACCAATCTGCATCATTTTAAAAAGCTTGTCGGGAACAATTTTCATCTCCCTTAGATTCAGTCTGTAATCAGCATCAGACCGCATGAGGCAGCGAAGCACCAATACTGCGGAAACTGTCTGTGAAATTACCGTCGCAACGGCAACGCCGGCAACTCCCATGGAAAATACAATCACGAAAAACAGATTCAGTATTACATTGATAATGCCTGCCGCTAATAAATAATATAGCGGTCGTTTCGTGTCTCCTACCGCCCTGAGTATGGCGCTGCCGAAGTTATATGCCATCATGGCAGGCATACCGACAAAATAAATTCTCATATAAAGAATCGCCTGTCCGATACAGTTCTCCGGCGTATCCATAAGCCTGAGAGCGGGACCCGACAAAAATAATCCTACAAAGATAAGAATAACACCGCTTACGATGGAAGTCATAATAGCAGTGTGTACCATTGCCGAAAGCTCTTTTTTCTGTCCGGCGCCATAGAAACGTGCCACGAGTACGTTGGCTCCCACCGACAAACCGATAAAGGCATTTACCAGCAAATTGATAAGCGAGCTGGTGGAACCCACTGCAGCCAATGCTTCACTTCCCGTAAAACGCCCCACCACAACAATATCCGCCGCATTAAATAATAACTGTAAAATTCCCGACAGCATTAAGGGAATCGTAAACTTCAGAATTTTCCCAAGCAACGGACCGTTGCACATATCTATTTCATAATTTTTCTTAAGCTTCTCATTCATTTTCGTTAACCTTTTTATTTAAAAATTCAAAGGACCACAGTTTCCTGCAGCCCTTCCTTTTTATTCTTACCGGTTGCTGTTAATGTAATTAACCAGTCCCTCGGCAGCAATAATTTTCTGCATAAATTCAGGGAATGCCTGACCCTGAAAGGAGGTTCCCTTCGTAATATTTTTAATGATGCCGGAATCAAAATCAACCTCAACCTCATCTCCCGCCTCAATCCCTTTTGCTGCCTCAGGGCACTCGATAATCGGAAGTCCGATATTGATAGCGTTGCGATAGAAAATCCGTGCAAAGGTTTCTGCAATCACGCAGCTTACGCCAGCCGCCTTGATTGCGATAGGCGCATGCTCTCTGGAAGAACCGCATCCAAAGTTCTTATTCGCAACGATAATGTCGCCTTTTTTCACCTTTTTTATGAAATCCGCATCAATATCCTCCATACAGTGAGTTGCAAGCTCAGCGGGGTCGGAAGAATTCAGATATCTTGCGGGAATAATAACGTCTGTATCTACATTGTCTCCAAATTTAAAAACGGTTCCTTTTGCATTCATGATCTATACCTCTCATTCTACTTAATTCAGTTCATAAGGACTGGAAATTTTACCGGTAACTGCACTTGCCGCCGCAACGGCAGGGCTTGCGAGGTAAATTTCAGACTTCACATGTCCCATACGTCCTACAAAGTTACGGTTGGTAGTAGATACACATCTCTCGCCTTCCGCAAGGATTCCCATGTAACCGCCAAGGCAGGGTCCGCAGGTAGGGGTGCTTACAACAGCGCCGGCCTCAATGAAGGTTTTTAACAGTCCCTCTTCCATTGCCTGCATATATATTGCCTGAGTAGCGGGGATTACGATACAGCGCATCCCTTTTTTAATATGTCTGCCGCTAAGAACCTTAGCTGCAATGCGGAGGTCATCCAGTCTTCCGTTGGTACAGGAACCGATGACAACCTGATCAATCGTAATTTCATCCATTTTCTGAATCTCATCAATGGTATGTGTATTTTCCGGAAGATGGGGAAATGCAACAGTGGGACGAAGGGTACTTAAATCAACGGTATACTCCTCATCATAAACAGCATCCGCATCTGCTTCATATATCTTGTAAGCGCGGGTGGAATGCTCCTTCATATACTCCTCTGTCAAAGCGTCCACAGGGAAAATACCGTTCTTTGCGCCTGCTTCGATTGCCATGTTTGCAATCGTGAATCGGTCATCCATGGAAAGATTCGCGATACCGTCCCCTGCAAACTCCAGTGATTTATAAAGCGCGCCATCTACACCAATCATGCCGATAATGTGCAGAATAACGTCTTTGCCGCTCACCCAATGTCCGGGCTTTCCGACGATATTGAAACGGATTGCGGAAGGAACCTTAAACCATGCCTTTCCCGTAGCCATGCCGGCAGCCATATCCGTACTTCCCACACCGGTGGAGAACGCGCCCAGCGCACCGTATGTACAGGTATGGGAATCTGCGCCGATGATAACATCACCTGCAACCGTCAGTCCTTTCTCCGGTAAAAGCGCATGTTCAATACCCATTTCGCCGACCTCAAAATAATTGGTAATGTCATTGCGTTTTGCAAATTCTCTTACACATTTGCAGTGTTCAGCAGACTTAATATCCTTGTTTGGAACAAAGTGATCGGGCACCAATGCAATCTTGTCCTTGTCGAATACGCCCTCTACCTTCATTTTGTCCATTTCTTTAATTGCAACGGGGCTTGTGATATCATTTCCAAGCACCAAATCAAGATTCGCCTCGATGAGCTGTCCCGCTTCCACCTTTTCCAGTCCTGCGGCAGCAGCCAGAATCTTCTGCGTCATTGTCATTCCCATATCTTAAACCTGCCTTTCACAAAAAATATATCTTTTGGTATCATACCATAGAAAAGGCGATTTTGAAATAGTTATTTTTTAATCTGCAAAATGACTTATTTTAATTTCCACACCGTTATGACCTTGAACAAATCCCCGTCTACCTGTATTGATAACTGTCCGTTTTGTAATTCCGTAAAGCTTTTGGCGATAGCCAGTCCCAGTCCGCTCCCTTCTGTATTTCGGGAAGCATCTCCTCTCACAAAACGCTCCGTCAAATCCTCCGCGTTTACGGAAATTTCCTCCGCAGTAATATTTTTAAGGGTGATTTCAATCGTATCCTCATGGAGAACGGCGTCCACATATACTCTGGTTCCGGGCAGGGCATATTTCGCAACATTTCCAAACAGATTTTCATAAATACGGTAGGTTTTCTGACTGTCCAGAGACAAAACGATCTTCTGCTCCGGAAGATTCATCCGCACGTCAAGCCGGGAATCCGCCATTTTGTCGGACATTTCAAAGGAAACCTGTTTAATCAGATTGATAATATCCACATCCATCAGATTCAGGGGCATATTCTGGGAATTCGCCTTACTGACTTCAAACAAATCCTCAATCAGTCCCTTAAGGCGCAGGGATTTGCGGGATAAAATATCCAGATACTCCTTTCGCTGCTCTTCGGTAAGATTTTCTTCCTTTAACAGATTCACATAGGTTATGATGGCGGTCAGAGGCGTTTTTAAGTCATGGGACACGTTGGTAATCAGCTCCGACTTCATTTTCTGACTTTTTACCTCTTCCTCCACTGCCTTCTGAAAACCTCTCTGAATCCGGATCACATTTGGCTTGAAGGGTTCAAACACGCCCAAATCCTCTGTGATAGCCACATTCAAATCCCCCTCGGCGATTTTATTCAATGCGCCTAATAATACACTGTAATTCTTTTGCAGGTCACTGATATATTTTCTAAGTATCAGATAAAGGATAATGGAGTACACCACTGCAACGGCAAAACCGCCCACCCACAGACTGCTGATAATAAAGACGACAACGGCATTTACCAACACAACCTTAAGAATCAGCTTATTGGCTTTTTTCGTCACGTCAAAATGGGATACCGCGTCATATAATGCCTTTGTTTTGCCCTTTACATAAGGAAAAATGCGGTAAAAAATCCATCTTTGCCTGATATATTCCCCAAAGCCTGTTTCCCGTATTTCCCGCAGACATATGCCCGCAAACCATGCACAGAAAAAATATGCCGCAACAATCAGAAGATTGATAAGGTAAACCAGGATGCCTGCCGCTTTATAAAAAATCATAACTCTGAGTTCTTCGATAAAATTGCCATAACTGACTCTATATGCCAGCTCCGTTATCGGATCCGCCGCAGCAATCAGCACAATACTTCCTGTTACCACTAATTCCAGGGGCATCTGTAATAATTTATGCCGCTTTCGTTCCTCCGCCTGTATCGTACCGGGAAGGAAGATCGCAATTACTGCCGTAACACACAGAAGCAGAAACAGCAGATCTTCTATGCCGGAATATTGAAATGTCTGCCATTCTGAATAGTTATAAAGATAAAAATCGTTATTATTCTGATAATTAATATAATAGATACCCTGTCTCTGCATCTCCTCCCAGGAGGTTTTGCTGATACAAAATGTAACCTGGCAGTTTGAAGGCATCTGCACGTTATAATACTTTTTTTGGTCATCTGTTATTTCGGTATTTTGAAACATCTCATAGAGAGAATAATTTCTTGCCGCAGCCGTTGCATTCTTCCTGATTGCAACGGTATTATCACCCTGAATGTCACTGCCGACTGTAACATTACCATTCTCATCAAACACAAACTGAAGATAAAAATACTGCACTTCTGTTTCTAACGTATTGTCAGGGAGATTGGAGATATATGCCCCGGATTCCAAATCCTCAATAATATAATCATAATTTGCATTCAGATAAGAAAACTCTTCCTCCAGTTCAAAAAAATATTGGTCTACCCATTCTTCATATTCCAGAAGGGCATTCACTTCATCATATTCCAGGGAGTCATAAACGTCATCGCTTTCTGCACTTTCATAATCATCGGAGACAATATTATTTTTCAAAGAAGTATCCCATATCCACTCCGCCCCTTCTACAGGAGGAAGATACAGCTCTTTAAAGCTTACATCCTCATGATTCACTTTATTATATAAATCGCGGTAAAGCAGATAGCAATTCTGGTAAAGCCAGCTGATATTGCTCTCTTCTTCTATCGGACTTACCTGTTCGTTTTTCGCCTTATCCCGGAAAAAATCATAGGTGAGTGTAAAAAGCGCCGAACAAATCAGGGAGATACCGATTCCCCGGATAATCCATTTAGGCAGCCTCCTCTTTTTTATCGTCTTCATTTCCATATTTTTGTCTCCATAGCGTTCTACTGCTTCTCAATTTTATATCCCACACCCCATACCACCTTTAGATACTTGGGATTCTTAGGATCTAGTTCAATCTTTTCTCTGATATTTCTGACATGTACCATAATGGTGTCTGTATTGACAGCCCGTTCATTCCAGATTCGCTCATAAATCTCATCTGCGGAGAATACCCTGCCGGGATTCTTGATTAAAAGCTGTACAATTTTAAATTCCATGGGCGTCAGCTTCACCAGTTCTCCGTCAACAAATACTTCTATGGTATCCTCGTTCAGCTCCAGACCGCCCACACTATAAATATGTTCCCCGTCTGAGTCCGCATTGACTGCGGAAAGATACTTGGAATATCTTCTCAATTGGGAATTGACTCTCGCCAGCAACTCCAGCGGCGTAAAAGGTTTCGTTACATAGTCATCCGCCCCCATGTTCAGTCCCATGATTTTATCGACCTCCTCGGACTTGGCAGACAGCATAATTACCGGAAACTCATAATTCATCATCCGAAGCTTCATCAGCATGGTAACGCCGTCCATCACCGGCATCATAATATCCACAATTGCCAGATGAACCTCCTCCTGCTCAATGATTTCAAGTCCCTGCTTTCCATTTGCCGCCTGAAACACTTCATAGCCCTGATTTCGCAGATAAATCTCTACCCCTTCACGGATTTCCTTATCATCCTCAACCACCAGAATATGATATTTTCCCTCTACCTTTCCATTCACTTTAAATAGTTCTCCTCATCCGTCTTTATTTTGCGAATAATACACACTCCGCATATTCTCTCGCAATAATCTTATTATAGATTTGAACCGCCTTTACTGCAACTGCTTCTTCCTGAAATTCCAACGCGGTGTTCAGCGCATTTTCAGAAAGTTTCTTCCTGTCAACGTTTCCACTTAAGAAATCCAGAATCCTGTCTGAGTAGATATCTTTATTTTCAGGCGAAAGAAAACCGTTTTCTCCATCCCTTACAATATCGGATACCCCTGTGGCATCCAGCGCATAAACCGGCGTTTGACCTGCCAGCGCCTCCAAAATCACAATTCCCTGAGTCTCCGTTTTGGAGGCAAAAAGAAAAGCATCCGCCGCCGTAAAATAAGGAGCAATTTCGGCATTGGGAATCGTTCCGGTAAAAATTACCTCCTGTTCGATATGAAGTTCCCTGCACTTTCGTTCATAATCCTTCTTATCCGGACCATCTCCTATCATCAATACCTTAAAGGGCTTCTGACAGCGTTCCCTTACCCTCTGTATGCTTTCCAGAAGGAAATTTATATTTTTCTCATGGGACATCCTGGACACCGATAAGAACAGCGGAATTTCCTCTGCGCCATACTGTCTTCGCACGGCAGCCTTTTCTTCTTCCGTCACTTTGAAATGACGGGCTTCAATTCCCGTTGGCAGGATATCAATTTTTTCATAAGGCAGCCTGCAAACCCGTTCCAGATAATCCTGCATTCCTTTTGTGGGTGCAAATACAAAATCACAGTGTTTTAAAAACGTATGTAAATAGGCAGGGACGAGTTTTTCCTGAATCAAACAGAGCAGTCTTTTTTGTTCTCTCCAAAAAGGACTGTCTTCCCTGGCTGCATTTTCTTCCAACATACGGATTCCTTTCACATAAGATAAATACTGTTCATATCTTGTATGATATGTGAAAACCAGAGGAATCCGGTATTTCTTTGCTAAATACACCGCTGTCCTTCCAATCAGCATGGGATGATGCACATGAATGATATCATAAGATTTTCTTTGAAATTCCTGTTCAATTCTCCTGTCAAACGGATTTGGCAGCACAATTCCGCCAATAAAATGCTTCATACAGGTGGCATAGCGGAACACATTCTCCTCTTCTGCCTGCTCCTCATAGGTAGGTGCAAACACTGTCACCTGATGTCCCAGCGCCTCCAAACCTCCCGCCAGCCGCTCTATGGAAATTGGTACCCCGCCGAGAAACGGCTTATAATTGTTTGTCATTAGTGCAATTCTCATAATTGTTTCCTTTCTGCATATGAAATTGTTTCCTAAATACCCAATACAGAAAATACCTGATCGCCCAAAAGATATCCCGCGCCTACAAACACCAGATTCCAGACAAAGATTCCCAAGGTCGAACTGATAATATATTTTGCCGGATTCATTTGGATTACCCCCGCCGGAATCGAAACAATGGTGCGAATCATCGGTATCAGCTTTGCAACAAACACACCTACGCATCCCTTCTGACGAATCCATTCCAGATTCTTTTCCAGCGTTTCCTTCTGTTTTGGAAACCGTTTCGTATATGCCTTTAGAAAGGAAGCGCCGCCAAGCCGCCCCAGCAGATAAAGAAGAATGCTTCCCGTCAGCCCGGCAGCCACCGTAATCACCATAACCCATAGGAAATTGATATTTCCTCTTGCCGCCATGACGCCCGAAAGGGGCATAATCACGCCTGCCGGAAATCCGGGGAGATTTAGATACTCTAAAAATACGATGACAAATATAGCTATCGCTCCATACTGCGTAAAATACATGGTAATTGTTGATACATCCATATTGTTTTCTTCCTTTCCTGCGCATCTTAAATGTTACGTTTAGTATAGATAGGAAAACTAAATTCTAATTGACGGAAAATCAAAAGAAATTCTAAAGAAAGCTTTGAGAAATTCAGAACATCCAATCAAAAAGTCCCAAATGCGATTCCGCTTGGGAAAATACACATTTGGGACTTTACATAAAAATTAAAAATACAAAACCAAAATTAGTTGTTAATCAGCTTATCCTCTTCGTTGTTCCAGCTATAAAGCTTACGAACTTCCTCGCCAACTTTCTCGGAGGGATGCTCGGAAGCAAGCTTTCTCATAGCCTTGAAGTGAACCTGTTTACCTGCGTCGGACATATCCAGCAGGAATTCTTTTGCGAAAGTGCCGTCCTGAATATCGGACAGAATCTTCTTCATAGCCTTCTTGGTGTCCTCCGTAATAATCTTAGGTCCGGTTATGTAATCGCCGTATTCAGCGGTATTGGAAATAGAATATCTCATTCCTGCGAAACCACTCTGGTAAATCAGGTCAACAATCAGCTTCATCTCATGGATACACTCAAAGTAAGCATTTCTGGGATCATAACCAGCCTCAACAAGAGTCTCGAAACCAGCCTGCATTAATGCACAAACACCACCGCAAAGAACTGCCTGCTCACCGAAGAGGTCAGTCTCGGTTTCGGTACGGAAGGTAGTCTCAAGTACGCCTGCTCTTGCGCCGCCGATACCAAGTGCATATGCCAGTGCGATATCCTGAGCTTTGCCTGTAGCATCCTGCTCAACAGCAATCAGACAGGGAACGCCTTTGCCAGCCTGATACTCGCTGCGAACGGTATGTCCGGGTCCCTTAGGTGCAATCATGGTAACATCAACGTTCTTAGGAGGTACGATACATCCGAAGTGAATGTTAAAGCCATGAGCGAACATTAACATATTGCCCTCTTCCAGATTCGGCTCGATATCGTTCTTGTAAAGAGCTGCCTGTTTCTCATCGTTAATCAGAATCATAATGATATCTGCACGTTTTGCAGCCTCTGCTGCGGTATATACTTCAAAACCCTGCGCCTCGGCTTTTGCCCAGGACTTAGAGCCTTCATACAGACCGATGATTACGTTGCATCCTGAATCCTTTAAGTTCAGAGCATGTGCATGACCCTGACTACCATAGCCAATAATGGCAATGGTCTTTCCATCTAATAAAGACAGATTACAATCTTCCTGATAAAAAATTTTAGCCATTTTATTTTCCTCCATTCGGCATTTTTATAACTGATAGGTTTCCCTAGAGCTAACAAAATAAAATCAATCTTCTATGTAGACAACGTTTTCAATACCGCGTCCCAAGCCTGCAATTCCTGTTCTGGCAAGCTCCAGAATCTCATAGCCTTCCAGCATCGTAATAAAGGCATCAATTTTACTCTGATTACCTGTAAGCTCAATAATAAGGCTTTCCGGCGCCACGTCAATAATTTTTGCACGGAACACATCCACCAGTGAAATCACGTTCTGGCGTTTGTCTGCCGCAGCCTTTACCTTAATCAGAACAAGTTCTCTGTACACGCTCTCTCCGGGCTTTAACTCTCTGATATCACGTACATCCACAAGCTTTCCGACCTGTTTTTCAATCTGTTCTAAAATTTCGTCATCCCCGGAAGCAACAATTGTAATACGTGAAATTTTGGGGTCAGCCGTCACACCTACGGTAATACTTTCTATATTATATCCGCGTCTTGAAAAAATACCGGATATCCTGCTCAGTACACCCGCGGTATTATCTACCAATAACTGAAATACTTTTTTCTGCATAATCACATAATACCTTTCAAATTGTTAAACCATTACATTAAAATATAGCAAGTTCACTTAAGAATGTCAATAATAAACACCTTATTAATCATCATTCTCCATACACTTTGACAATGCCAGTGTTCCCGTCCTTGCCACCTCCATTATACTGACGGATTGAAGCAGGTTCATTAAAAGCTTAATCCTATCCGGTGTATCGCAAATCTGCAGCATCATATAATGCTTTGACATATCCACAATCTCAGCCCCCAGAATCTCGCAGATTTCCATAATCTCTTTTCGATTGCTTTTATTATATTTCACCTTAATCAGCATCAGCTCTCTGGTAATGCACTGCTGTTCCTCGAAGGTCTTTACCTTGATGACATCCAGCTTCTTGTTAAGCTGCTTTTCAATCTGTTCAATAGTACGCTCATCCCCGCTGCTGACGATGGTCATGCAGGATATGTGGGAATCGTCGGTTTCACCCACTGCAAGACTGTCAATGTTGAAGCATCTTCTTGAGAACAGACCCGCAACCTTGCAAAGTACACCGGAACGGTTCTCTACCAATACGGAATAGATTCTTTTTTTCATACCGGCACCTCCATTAAACCAAATCCATAGGATCAATCAGACACTCTAAAATCATGGATTCATCCTCCTTTAAGAATGCGTCAATCACCTCGTCGCATTTGTCCATATTTTCCAGACGGAGGAACTTTATTCCGTAAGCTGCGGAAAGCTTCTCCAAATCGGGACTGCCGGACAAATCCACCACGGAATAATTATCCTGATACGTAAAATGCTGATACTGACGAACCATACCCAGATAATTGTTTTTTAATACAATGATTTTCACGGGTATGTCATGCTGTTGCATGGTTGCCAGCTCCATCATGGACATCTGGAAGGAACCGTCGCCGCAAACGGCAATTACCTGCCTGTCCGGCGCAGCCACCTTTGCTCCCATCGCCGCAGGAATGGAATACCCCATGGTTCCCATACCCCCGGAGGTCAGAAATTTACCCGATTTTACGATATGATAACCGCAGGACCAAATCTGATTCTGTCCCACGTCGGCAACATAAATACCGTCCTCCGCCATCTTTTCGGAAAGTCCGGTGATAAAAGCCGCCGGGTCCACATACGCAGGATTCGGGGTCCGTTCCTTCTTCATGGTCTGGCGATAACCGTTTAAGGTATCCAGCCATTCCGCCGAATCACAGGAAAATTCTTCCTTCATCAAATCAAGAAAAATATTGTCCGCATCACCCACCAGGGGAATCGTTGGACCCGCATTTTTACCGATTTCCGCAGGGTCAACATCAATATGTACCAGAATCTTGCCTTTCGTTATCAAATCGGGCTGGTTTACCGCACGGTCCGCCACGCGGGCGCCTACCATAATCAGCAGGTCGGATTCATTCATGGCACGATTGGCGTATGCTTTTCCATTATTGCCTACCATACCGAAATATAAGGGATGTCTGGTAGGCATGGCACCGATACCCATCATGGTAGAAACCACGGGAATCCGGTATTTCTCCGCAAATAGCTTCAGTTCATCCTCCGCCTCGCTTAGAATTACACCGCCGCCTGCACAGATAATGGGTCTCTTTGCCTTCTCCAGCTCGCGGGCAACTTTCTTGATCTGAACCGCATTTCCCTTTACGGTAGGTTTATAGGTACGCATACTGATTTCTTCGGGATATTTGAATTTATTTATCGTTGCATTCTGCACATCAATAGGCACATCAATCAAAACAGGACCTTTTCTTCCGGTGTTGGCGATATAAAAAGCTTCCTTGAAAATCCGCGGAATATCGTTCACATCCCTCACGAGATAACTGTATTTAACAAAAGATTCCACCGCACCGGTAATATCCGCCTCCTGAAAAACGTCGCTGCCAAGGAGCGCACTGTTGACCTGTCCGGTAATGCAGATTAACGGAATACTGTCTGCAAAAGCAGTGGCAATTCCCGTAATCACATTGGTTGCACCGGGACCTGAAGTTACCGCACAGACACCGGGCTTTCCGGTAATCCGTGCCATACCGCTTGCCGCATGTGCAGCATTCTGCTCTGTGCGAATGAGAATGGTACGGATATCAGAATCTAATATGCTATTATAAAAAGGACAGATTGCAACGCCGGGATAACCGAACACTGTTTCCACGCCTTCAGCCTCCAGGCATTTTATGATAGCATCTGCTCCAATCATAGAAAAACCTCCTTTTGTAAACCAAAACTTGAATTGATTCAATATCGCTCATTGTAACACAAAGGCTATAATGAATTCAACCTTTTTGCCAATTTTACCGCCTCAGCTGCATCCTTTGAATAGCCGTCGGCACCGATTTCGTCCGCATATTCCTGGGTAATCACGGCTCCGCCAATCATAACCCTGGCATCAACGCCTTCTTCCTTTGCATAGCTGATTACCTCCCGCATTCTCTGCATCGTAGTTGTCATTAACGCCGATAATGCAATAATCTGGGCGTTATGCTCCTTTGCGGCTTCAATGATTTTTTCCTTCGGCACATCCTTGCCGAGATCAATCACCTGAAAGCCGTAATTCTTGAGCATCAGCGCCACCAGATTCTTTCCGATATCATGAATATCCCCCTCCACAGTGGCAATAATTACCACCGGCATATTCTCACTGTCCGACTGTTTTAACAGAAGGGGTTCCAATACCTCAATGGCGTTTTTCATTGCCTCTGCACTGGCGATAAGCTGGGGCAGGAAATATTTTCCTTTATCAAAGTATTCTCCCACGGTGTTAATGGCGGGCAGCAGCACTTCATTTAACAAAACGGAAGGGTCTTCCCCGTTTGCCAATGCTTCCTGCGTCAGCTTGACGATTCCGTTTCGATTCCCCTTCAGAACCGCAGTCCTCAGATTTTCTTGAAACGGATTCGCTGCGATGTCACTGTCATTTTTCGGGACAGATCCGCCCTTTGCCGTCTGACCGTCTGCAGGAAAACCCGCTCCGGCTTTTCCTGCAGGTGTCTGGGATTGTACGCCTGCGTTTGCTTTGAGCTGCTCTTCCTTCGCCTCTCTGTTCTCTTTTACCTGATTGGCATATTCGATATAGCGGATATCAGATTCCTCCTTTGCCAGAAGCAAATCCGTGGCAAAGGCACAGCTTACCAGCAACTCCTGGGAAGGATTTGCGATTGCCATCGTGAGTCCCTCTTTGATAGCCAGCGTTAAAAACGCCGTATTTACAAAACCGCGCTCCGGCATGCCGAAGGAGATATTAGATAAGCCGCAGATGGTTGCAAAACCGTTTTCCTTACAGTAACGTATGGTTTCCAACGTTTCGATACCGGCTTTTTTGTTGGCGCCAATCGTGGTTACCAGTCCGTCAACAACGATATCTTCTTTCCTCATCCCAAGCGAAACGGCTCTGTCATAGATTTTTTGAATAATCTGTTTTTTCTCCTCAATGTCCTTCGGAAGTCCTGCATCGGACAAAGGAAGCAGAATAAACATGGCGCCGTATTTTGCGGCGACAGGCAGCAATTTTTCAAATTTTTCCGTCTCCAGGGAGATAGAGTTAATCAAAGCTCTGCCGGGATAATGGCGAAGCGCCGCTTCCAGCACCTCCACATAACTGGAATCCAGAGACAGCGGCAGATTGCTTACGCCGCTTACTTCCTCGATGGCGCGGAGCATCATTTCTTTTTCGTCGATGCCGCTCATTCCCATATTGATATCAAGAATCTGTGCGCCGCCCTGTTCCTGCTCCTCAGCAAACTGTAATACCTTTTCCATATTGCCTTCCTGAAGCTGCGCCTGCAAAAGCTTTTTGCCGGTGGGATTGATTCGCTCACCTACAATCATAAAATTCCCTTCCAGACCAAAGGAAACCGTCATGCGCTCGGAAGAGAGGAAACGGACTCCGTCAGGTTTTCTGCACACATTAACGCTTATTTCTTCCCCGAAGGTATCATGAAGCTTCTGTATATATTCCGGCGAGGTTCCGCAGCAGCCGCCTAAAACGGTAGCCCCAGCCTCCACTAATATTTTCATCTCTTCCGCAAATTCATCCGCCTGCATGTCATAACAGGTTTTTCCCTCTTCGTCCAGAGCAGGCAGTCCTGCGTTGGGCTTTGCAATAATCGGAATATCGGTCACAGAAGCCATGTCACGGATAATGCTCTGCATATGCGCCGGACCTGTGGAACAGTTTGCTCCGATTGCACATGCTCCGAGGCTTTCCAGTACAACAGCCGCCGTCTTTGCATCCGTACCAAAAAGAGTCCGTCCGTCCGCTTCAAAGGTCATTGTCACCATCACAGGAAGCCGGCAGACCTCCTTTGCTGCAATCAGCGCGGCTCTTGCTTCCGCAAGGCTCATCATGGTTTCCACCACAAGCAAATCCACACCTGCTTTTTCCAACGCAACTATCTGCTCCTTGTAGATGTCAATCAGCTCTTCCAGCTCCATTTTGCCTACAGGTTTCAGCTGCTCTCCCGTCATGGTCAAATCGCCCGCAACATAAACCTTCTGATCTGTGCTGCTCGCTGCTGCTTCTTTTGAAATTGCCACCAGCTCTTTTATCATGGCGTCCATGTTATCTTCTAAATGATATTCTTTTAACTTAATTCTGTTTGCCGTAAAAGTAGGGGAATACAAAATATGAGTTCCCGCTTTCACATACTCCTTCTGTAAGGCAAGCATCACATCGGAATGCTCTAATATCCACTTCTCCGGGCAAACACCGGAGGGCATTCCTGCTTTTACCAGATTGGAGCCGGTTGCTCCATCCAGATATATTATGTGATTTTTTGTAAAGTCTTTAAATTCCTTTTTTGTCATTCCATACCGCTCCTTAACATCGTTCTTTTTATCATACCACATGTCCTTTTCAATCGTAAAGGTCGAAATAAGAAACAGTTGCTAAAAGCGACAATATATGTTAAATTTTTTAATAAATGAATACGATTTGGAGGGTTTATCATTGAAGAAACACTTAACTCTGCTGACGGCGGGAATTCTTTCAGCGACACTCTTTGCCGGCTGCGGACAGGATCCTGCACTTACCAGATTCAGGAGTGAAATCGAAGCTTTTTGTACCGACATTTCCGAGATTGATACCTTGATTAACAATATTGATGCGCAGACAGACGGTGCCTCCGCACAGCTGCTGGGCTATCTCGATGATCTGGATGAAGAATTTCAGGAATTTGCCGAAATAGATTTTCCGGAAGAATTTTATTATCTGGAAAGCCTTGCCGATGAAGCCGGCACCTATATGACCGAAGCTGTAGAAAATTATCATAAGGTTTACAGCGGAAACTACGATACCGCTACCGCAGAGTATGCAAGAGAAAATTATTCCAGAGCGTACAAACGGATTCAGATTATTATTACCTTTCTCCACGGAGAAGAACCTGAGAACGTGGACCTTTCAACAGATTCCGAAAAATGATGATATCCGTAAGGAAAGGAAAAACGATGTACACCTGAATGTGAATTTCAGGTACATCGTTTTTTCTTGCCTGATTCTGAATTATTTCAAAATCTTAATCTGCCCAATCAGCGGAACTTCTTTTTCCTCGCCATTGCATGCCGAAATCAAACCGAGAATCAAACATACAAACAGGAATACACCGATAACGGCAGAAAGAATCCATCCAATAAAAGGTATCTGTCCGATAATAATATTAATAATATAGCACAGCCAGATTACCAGCGCCTGATTAATATGGAATTTAGCGCCCTCCTTGTCTCCTGCAAAAAAAGCAACGAGCAAACCAATCCATGTAATATAAGCTACAATACCTGTAGTTTTTTTATCCATTTTTTTATCCATTTTTTCTCCTTTTCCGCACTCATTCGTGCATCCGTTCTAATCTGAAGCTTTCTGCTTCGTGCAGTCACAGCGTAATATGAAAGCAAATCAACAGAATATTTTTTATAATCCAGTTACCGATTACAATGATAAGAGCACCGTACATATGCCAGTTATGAAACTTCCATCCTTTTACAGGCAAGACGGGAATCCTTTCCATGGTGTTCGTCAACATAAAGCCTCCGTATATTACAATCACATACAAAACCAACGGATGATACCACAGCGACATTAGAAGCTGTCCGTGAAGCAATGCTTCCAATGCCCTTGTTCCACCGCATCCCGGACAATAAAGTCCTAATGTGGTTAATAACAAACACGGCTTTATCTCAGGCATAAGTACTTTAAAATATATTACTATCGAAATGATTCCGGATATCAGAAAGACCAGCCCCAGCAGATAAAGCTGTTCTTCCAGCGTTTTTTCTTTTTGCCGCATCATTCATTAATAAAGTGAATTATAGTCTATACCTGCTTCGTTAAGAATTGCAAGCCCTGCAAAAGCAAGAATAATCAGAACAACTGCGAGCACAATAGCTATGATAGAGCAAACCAGACCTGCGGTTGCCATAGCGGATTTGCCACTGTTCTTTTTGGACATAACTGCACATACAATACCTACAATACCGAGAACAATACCTACGTAAGTAACGCAGCATGCCATAACGATAGCAAGGATACCGGCTACTAAGCTGACAATGGCAAGTGCATCCGTCTTATTGGTATTGTCTGCTACAGGAGTATTCGGCATAACATTTGTGTTATCCTGATAATTATTTTTGTCCTGATTTTCAAAATTCTGTCCGTCCATTTTTCCAACCTCTCTCATAAAATATTTTTTAATCTTTTAAGGGAATTCCGTTTGCATCCTTGTCAATCTTTCCGGTTAAAATCATAACGCCTTCTACAATGCCCCAGATTTGTATACCGAATACCAGAAATACGCCTACTACTATACAGCTCAGAACAAAACCGACAATGGTAAGTACCAGCTGTGTAACAGCTTTTGACGTGTATCCCAGATAGAAATTATGTATACCGAAAGCACCTAAAAAGATTGCCAGAAGACCGGCTGCAATTTTAGATTTTGCATCGGCAGGTACTGCCTGTGATGTGGCAACACCGCAGCTTAAGCATACGCTTGCCTGAGGAGCTACTGGCTTTCCGCAATTATGACAATAATTGCTTCCCTGTCCCTTTGCAACACCACATTTTACACACATAACAGCTTCGTCCGTCATGTATGGCTCACCGCAGTTTTTACAATAATACATATCTTTACCTCCCTCCTAAAGTTTATGCTGAATTTTTTATAAAATTCATCAAGCAATATTATACAGGACATTCCGTATTTTTTCCAGTATAAAACACAAAAAAATATAAATTTTATAAAAAATTTCTTAATTTTTACTTATTTCGCAGCGCATCAATCCGCTCACGGATTGCGTCTGCATTGGAATAACCGCGTACAATCGCTTGCTCCAGATATTCGTCCGCTTTTTCAAAATCACCGATTAACGCATATGCCAGAGCGCCGTTGCCGTAAGCCACTGCCAGACCGGGATCCTGCTCAATTGCTTTATTAAAATATATAACAGCCTGTTCCGGATTATTCTCTAATATGTAAAGTGAACCGAGACTGGAATTTAATTCCGCATAATCAGGATTAATCTCCAATGCCTGTATATACAGATCCATTGCCCTCTCATTGTCGCCTGACCGACGATACGCTATCGCCAGATTCACAATGTACTCTACTTTATCCGAATCCTGGTCCAATGCCATCTGGTAATATGTTATCGCATTCCCGTACATATTCATTTCCGAATAGCAATGTCCGAGGTAAGTATACAAATCGCCGATTTTGTATCGTTTTAATCCTTCCGTCTCCGCATTCGTCATTTTCTCAATCGCGGAAGCATATTCCTGATTATTGTAGTCTTCCACGCCATTTAAAAACAATAAATCACCTTTATCCGACGAAGAACAGCCGCCAAGGATAAACATGACACATGCTATCGCCCATATCAAAATATATTTTTTCAATTTCATCATTCATTCCCCTCCCTACTTTTTTTAATTTGAAGAAAGCCGCAACCTTTTAAGATTACGGCTTTTAATAAGATTCTTATTTTTATGTCAGGAAATTCCCGTTTTAGAACTTGCCTTCCTTAGCAGCTTCCTCAATCGAAACAGCAACCGCAACAGTCATACCAACCATAGGGTTGTTGCCTGCGCCGATAAGTCCCATCATCTCTACATGAGCAGGAACGGAAGAAGAACCTGCAAACTGTGCATCGGAGTGCATACGTCCCATGGTATCGGTCATACCGTAGGAAGCAGGACCTGCTGCCATGTTGTCAGGATGAAGGGTACGACCTGTACCGCCGCCGGAAGCAACGGAGAAATATTTCTTACCCTGCTCAAGACATTCTTTCTTGTAAGTACCTGCAACAGGATGCTGGAATCTGGTAGGGTTGGTGGAGTTACCGGTAATGGAAACGTCTACACCTTCCTTGTGCATGATTGCAACACCTTCGCAAACATCGTTGGCACCGTAGCAGTTAACCTTTGCGCGAAGACCGTCGGAATAGGATTTGCGGAATACTTCCTTAACAGTGTTGGTGTAAGGATCATACTCGGTTTCAACAAAGGTAAATCCGTTAATACGGGAGATAATCTGAGCTGCGTCTTTTCCAAGACCGTTCAGAATAACACGTAAGGGTTTCTTACGAACCTTGTTCGCTTTCTCGGCAATACCGATAGCGCCCTCAGCAGCTGCAAATGACTCATGTCCTGCCAGAAAGCAGAAGCACTCGGTCTCCTCCTCCAGAAGCATTTTTCCAAGGTTTCCATGTCCGAGACCTACCTTACGGGTATCGGCAACAGAACCGGGAATACAGAAAGCCTGAAGACCTTCACCGATTGCTGCAGCTGCGTCTGCTGCTCTTCTGCACTCCTTCTTGATTGCGATAGCTGCACCTACAATATACGCCCAGCACGCATTCTCAAAGCAGATAGGCTGGATGCCTTTAATCTGGTTGTATACATCAAGTCCGGCGTCCTTGGTAATTTTCTCAGCTTCCTCGATAGAAGCAATACCATAGCTGTTTAATACGGAATTGATTTTGTCAATTCGTCTTTCATATGATTCAAATAATGCCATCTTTACTGTCCTCCTATCTTATTCCTGTCTGGGGTCGATAATCTTAACTGCGTCAGCTACACGGCCATACTGCCCCTTAGCCTTCTCCCATGCGGTGTTCGGATCATCACCCTTTTTGATAAAGTCTGTCATCTTGCCGAGACTTACGAACTGATAACCGATAATCTGGTCTTCTGCATCCAATGCAATACCGGTTACATAGCCTTCTGCCATCTCAAGGTAACGGGGACCCTTCTTTAAGGTGCCGTACATAGTACCAACCTGACTTCTCAGACCCTTTCCAAGATCCTCCAGACCTGCGCCTACAGGAAGTCCGTCCTCAGAAAATGCACTCTGGGAACGACCGTAAACAATCTGCAGGAACAATTCTCTCATTGCAGTATTAATCGCATCACATACAAGGTCAGTATTTAATGCCTCCATAACGGTTCTGCCGGGTAAAATCTCAGCAGCCATAGCCGCAGAATGGGTCATGCCGGAACAGCCGATGGTTTCCACCAAAGCTTCCTGAATGATACCTTCTTTCACATTAAGCGTCAGCTTACATGCACCCTGCTGAGGAGCACACCAGCCCACACCGTGGGTTAAACCGGAAATATCTTTAACTTCTTTTGCTTTTACCCATTTTGCTTCTTCTGGGATAGGAGCACAACCGTGATTCACACCCTGTGCTACTGGACACATTTCTTCAACTTCCTTTGAATAAATCATGTGAAATCTCCTTTCAAATCTATACTTATAACACTATTAAGAAATAGTGTCATAATCATCGTGTACATTCTCTCATATTTGACATAAAAAATCCAGTGGTTTTTGACTTTTTTTGTCTATGCCAATATCATCCGGTCATAAACGACCGGGGTTCACTGTTTTCATCCTATGCAAGTATCATCCGGTCATAAACGACCGGGGTTCACTGTTTTCATCCTATGCAAGTATCATCCGGTCGTTGGCAAATTCAGAACCGCTCACTTCTTCAAATTTCGACAGCAAATCCTTTACCTGAAGCTTCTGCTTCTCCTCACCGGATACATCATAAATAACACGTCCCTCGTGCATCATAATCAGTCTGTTGCCATGTGCGATGGCATCGCGCATATTATGTGTAACCATCATTGCAGTCAAATGATTTTCCTGAATAATCTTATCGCTGATTTCCAGCACCTTCGCCGCCGTTTTCGGGTCCAACGCCGCAGTATGTTCATCCAGCAGCAAAAGCTTCGGCTGCTTTAAGGATGCCATCAGCAAGGTGATTGCCTGCCGCTGACCGCCGGAAAGCAGTCCCACCTTACTGGTCATGCGGTCTTCCAGACCCAAGCCCAGTGTTTTTAATTTTTCGCGGAATTCTTCCCGCTCCGCTTTGGAGATACCCCAACGCAGGGTTCTGTGTTCCCCTCTTCTGTAGGCAAGCGCCATATTTTCTTCAATATCCATTGTTGCCGCCGTACCGGTCATCGGATCCTGAAACACACGTCCAAGATATGCCGCTCTCTTGTGCTCCGACAATCCTGTAATGTCATTTCCGTCAATAATGATTTTGCCCGCATCAATGGGCCATACTCCTGCGATTGCATTTAAGGTAGTGGATTTTCCAGCTCCGTTTCCGCCGATAATCGTCACGAAATCGCCGGGATTCAAATTGAGATTCACACCGTTTAATGCAACCTTTTCATTGATGGTTCCGCGATTAAACACTTTATGAACATCTATAATTTCCAATGCGTATGCCATTACTTAGCCACCCCCTTCTTTAATCTTCTCTTCTCCTTCAGATACGGGATTGCCAAAAAGATTGCCACTACAATGGCGGAGAATAATTTCATATCCTCGGAAGGCATCTTAAGCCATAATACAAACTGATATACCATATAATAAATAACCGCGCCTAAAATTACGGAAATCAGGGTAAAGCCAAATGCAAACTTTCTTTTGCTTGCAAACTTACCAAACAATACTTCTCCGATAATCACCGCAGCCAGACCGATTACGATAGCGCCGCGTCCCATATTTACGTCGGCGGCACCCTGAAACTGGGCATACATCCCACCGCATAAGCCTACCAGACCGTTGGAAAGCATCAGCGCAAGCACCTTGATAAAATTCGTATTGATGCCCTGGGCTCTCGCCATATTACCGTTGCAGCCGGTTGCACGGATAGCATGTCCCTGCTCGGTTCCGAAATACCAATATAAAACAGCTACCAGAACTAACAGGAAAATTATCATACCTGCGAAAAATACAATTCTGCTTATTGCATTATCCGTTACATATCTGAGCGAAACAACCAAAGGATAGTTGTCAACGCTGACAGGCTGATTGGATTTGCCCATAATATTCAGGTTAATCGAATACAGCGATATCTGCGTCAGTATACTTGCCAAAATACCGGGAATACCAAGCAATGTATTCAAAAGTCCTGTAATCAGTCCTGCAAGCATACCTGCCAGGAAAGCAACAGGGAGGGAAACGACAGGCGATACGCCTGCGCGAATCAGCATAACACTCACCGCAGCGCCGGTTGCGATAGATCCGTCAACCGTCAAATCGGCAAAATCAAGCAGCCGGAAAGTTATGTACACTCCTAATGCCATAATCCCCCAAATCATACCCTGTGCAATGGACCCCGGCAGTGCGCGAAACAGAGAAACAGGGTTCAAAGACATAAAATACTCCATTTTCTTTCCTCCTCAAAATATTCATAAAACATCAGATAGGGATACCGTAAAGTTACGCCATCCCTATCAATATTTTCATATATAAAACATATGAAATTGTATCAACGCTTTACTCTTCCGTTGCGATTGCTTCGTAACCATCAGGAACCGTAATTCCCAATTCTTCACAAATCTTTGCATTATACTTTTTGGTAACATTCGGTGCATAACGGACATCCATGGTAGAAACATCCTTGCCCTCTGCCAGAATCTCGTAAGCCATTTCTCCGGTTGTATAACCAAGGTCATAATAGCTGATGGATAAGGTTGCAACGCCGCAAACGCTGCAGATACCTTCTTCTCCTGCAATAACGGGAACCTTGGCAGGACCTACTACATTGTAAATTGTTTCCGTAACGGAAGCCAATGTATTGTCCGTCGGAATATAAAGTACATCGCAGTCTGCGATTGCCGCAGTAACAACTGACTGTACTTCATTGGTGTCTGCAACTGCATATTCTTTGTATGCAATACCGTCTGCTTGAAGAGCAGCTGCAAACAACTGAATCTGGTATAAGGAATTGGGTTCTGCGGAACAATATAAAAGTCCTACCTGTTTTGCATCAGGAAACAATTCCACAAGCATATCTTCCTGTTCCTCAATCGGCGCCAAATCGGAAGTACCGGATATATTTCTGCCGGTAGAGCCGGACCAGTCAGCAATTTCCAGAGCGGTTGCATAATCTGTTACAGAAGTGCCCAAAATGGGAATTGATGTGGTAGCAGCTGCCGCACTCTGCAAAGGAGAGGTTGCATTTGCCAGAATCAAATCAACGCCATCCGAAACAAATCCATTACAGATTGTTGCGCACGCAGTCTGCTCATTCTGCGCATTCTGCTCGTAAAAAGTAACTTTGTCACCCAGCTTATCCGTCAATGCGTCCTTGAATCCCTGAGTAGCAGCATCCAATGCAGGATGTTCCACCAACTGACAGATACCAATCTCATAGCCTTCTTCAGCGCTGTCGCCGCAGCCGGTCAGCATGGACACTGCCATTGCCGCAACAAGCAAAACAGAAAATAATTTCTTTCTCATTCTAATTTCCTCCCTTGGCTGTATTTTATAGCTTTACCCTTTTAAAGCGATACACCATATGGACTAATATAACGCATTTCGTTTCTTAAGTCAATATTTTGCAGACTCATGGCATTATAAACTTTTTGCTTTTGGTACAATATTCTGACCGTCTTTGTATATATGTCCGGAAGGAACAACCCCTCTCACACAAGAGGTAGGATACACATTGGAATTTCTTCCGATAATCGTTCCGGGATTCAGTACGCTGTTGCAGCCAACCTCCACACAATCCCCCAGCATGGCGCCCATTTTTTTCAATCCCGTCTCAAACAGGATTTCCTTATCTTTTACAACCACCGGCGTCTTGTCGCTCTTTACATTGGAGGTAATGGAGCCAGCTCCCATATGGGATTTATAACCAAGCACACTGTCGCCCACATAATTGTAATGAGGCACCTGCACCTTGTTAAACAAAATGACATTTTTCAGTTCTGTAGAATTTCCGACTACAGCGCCTTTTCCGACGATGGCATTCCCGCGCACAAACGCACAATGACGGATTTGGGCCTCCTCATCCACAATCAGAGGACCGTTTAAGCAGGCAGTGGGAGCCACCGTTGCACTTTTTGCCACCCAGATATCCTCACCGCGTTTCTCATAAATATCCTCCGGCAAGGACTTCCCCAGCTCCAGAATAAAGTCGTGAATCTTCGGAAGCACCTCCCAGGGATAAGTTACCTTCTCAAAAATGTCTGCCGCAATGGTCTCCTCTAAATTGTATAATGCCTGAATTGTGATATCGGTCATATTGGTTTTCCTTCCTTAAAATTACTTTTTATAATTGCTCTCCGCATCGCGAAACATCGTATACAGATTTCTCTGGTTATTTAACTGCTTCACAATATTAGTTCTTCTTGAAACAAAATCGTCCAGCTTCTGCATATACTCTTCGGAGGAAATATCTCCCGCCGCTACCATGGTAAGTCCTTTTTCCCAGCTTGCGGTCAGCGCCGGGTCAAGCAGGGGTCTGATAGAATTATTTACCACATCGTAAATCATTTCTCCCATCAGTGTAGGCGTTAAAACCTGTGTCTTTTTGTTCAGGGCAAGGTATTCAATATTTACCAGCTTTTTTAAAATTTCAGCTCTGGTAGCGCTGGTCCCGATACCGCTGCTCTTAATCTGTGCGCGCAGCTCTTCATCCTCGATAAACTGCCCCGCATTCTCCATGGTCAGGATAATGCTTCCCGAAGTATAACGCTTCGGCGGCGAAGTCTCTCCTTCCTTTATTTCATAGGAATCCACGCCGATTTGCGTGCCCTTCTTTAGTCCTAGCAGCAGCTTCATAAATTCCGCATCGCATTTTTCGTCCGCTTCCTCTGCTTCCTTTTCCGGAGCTTCCTTCTCCTGTTCATCCTTCTTTGCCGTAGTATCTTTCTTGAAGGAAAAGGCAGTCACCTTCAGATACCCTTCCTCCGCCAGCACCTTGAAATTGGCAAAAAATTTCTCACCGCCCACACGGACACAGAGAGAAAATTTCTGATACACCGCAGGGGGATAAAAGATGCTTAAAAATCTTCTGACAATAATTTCATATACCTTTGCGGAGGCAGGCGGCAGCGCCGCAAGATTATTTAAGCCCTGACCGGTAGGAATAATCGCATAGTGGTCGGTTATCTGTTTGTCATTGACATATCTGGTTTTTGCAATATTTCTGTAGGTTCCCTTTTCCAGCACCTCCGCCGCAAAAGCGCCTGCAAGATTGTAGCTCCGCAGTCCGCCGATATTCTTGTGAATCTCCTTTGCCACTGCAGTGGACAATACCCTTGCATCGGTACGGGGATAGGTCACCATCTTTTTTTCATACAGTTCCTGCGTGATACGAAGTGTCTCGTCAGGACTGATTTTAAAAATTTTGGAACAATCATTCTGTAATTCCGCCAGATTGTATAACAGCGGCGGATTCTTGTTTTCTTTCCTGTGTTCAATACTCTCCACCAGCACTTCGCTCCAGGGAATCTGATTCAGCTCTGCAATTAACTGTGCGGCATCCTTCTCCTCTTTAAAACCGTTCTCCTTATACAAAAGAGGGGAAGCAAAATACTTAGAGCCCTCCACCGCTTTCCATTCACCGGTAAATGCTTTTTCCTGCAATTTAAAATTACCCTGTACGCGATAAAACGGTGTCTTTACAAAGGAGCGGATTTCCCGCTCCCTGTTTACAATCATGCCAAGCACACAGGTCATTACCCGTCCAACCGAAATAACCGCCTTGTCCCGCTTTAAAAAATCTTTTACGCTTCTACCGTATTTCAACGTAAGAACTCTGGAAAAATTAATCCCCATCAGGTAATCTTCCTTAGCGCGCAGATAAGCGGCGTCACTGAGATTATCATATTCCGATAAATCCTTCGCCTCTCTGATTCCTCTTAAAATTTCTTCCTCCGTCTGGGAGTCAATCCACACACGCTTACGCTGCTTGCCCTTCACGCCTGACATCTGTTCTACGAGCCGGTAGATATATTCTCCTTCCCGCCCGGAGTCGGTGCACACATAAATAGTGGAAACATCTTCCCTGTTCAGCAGAGCGCTGACAATTTTGTACTGCTTCTTCGCGCTTTCTATCACCTCATACTTAAATTCTCTCGGAATAAAGGGAATCGTATCAAAACTCCACCGTCTCAGTCTCTCGTCATAAGCCTCAGGATAACTCATGGTCACAAGGTGTCCCACGCACCATGTCACAATGGCTTCGTCGGATTCCAGAAATCCGTCCCCTGATTTCATATGATATTTCAGTGCATTTGCAAACTCCCGTGCAACACTGGGTTTTTCTGCTATATATAAATCTTTGCCCACAAATTTTCATCCTTATTCTTACAGCATATTCTGTAGTAATTTATCTATCTGTTCCGAAGACTGCGGTCTGCCCAGAAGATAACCCTGTATGGTGTCACAGCCGATGGCATGCAGATAACGGTACTGCTGTTCCTCCTCCACTCCCTCTGCAATGGACTCGAAGCCTAATGATTTTACCATATTGATAATGGATTCCGTGATAATTCTTGTCGTGGAATCCGACAGTACAGTATCTATAAAGGATTTGTCTATCTTAAGCGTATCAATAGGCAGCTTTTTCAAATAGGACAGAGACGAAAATCCGGTTCCGAAATCGTCCAGCGAAATTTTGATGCCGTAGTCCTTTAAGATGCGCAATTTTTCAGACACTGTATTAAAATCATCAATCAGAATGCTTTCCGTAATTTCCAGTTCAACCAAGGAAGGGTCTACCTGATATTTATTCAAAATTTTTATCAATTCATCCACAAAATCATCCTTGCGGTACTGCATGGCGGAAATATTAATTGAAATCACAAAATCCACGCCGTACTGTTCACGCCATTTAGCATACTGCCGGATGCTCTCTTCCACAACCCAGCTTCCGATTGGTATAATCGTGCCGTTTTTCTCTGCAAGCGGAATAAATACCGCCGGACTGATAAAATGTCCCGGCTTATCCTGCCAGCGGATTAATGCTTCAACGCCGCGCAGCTTACGGTTTCCGGCATAGAACTGAGGCTGAAAATTCAACTCAAAAGATTTGTTGAACGTTGCCTCCTTCAGCTTTGTCTCTATCTCCACCGACTGTAAAAAGTCCTCCAGAATAGGGGTGTTAAAATACTGAATCCTGTTTTTACCCAGAGCCTTGCCCTTGAACATAACAATTTCTGCACAATTAATCAGTTCCAGCGCATTTTGCGCCGCCTCCGGATATTCTGCCACTCCCACGCTGACCGTAATTTTTAATTCCTGTCCGCCGCTTAAGCGGAAAGCATCCTTCGTGCGCTGCTGAATCTTTTTATGTATATGCTCTACGCTGCGGTTCCCCACAGGATTGTAGATTGCCATACAATACACATCGCTGTTCATATGGCAGACAATAATATTTTCCTCACTGAATTCCTTTAAAAATGAACCGAACAGTTGAACCAGTTCGTCTCCTACAACAATACCCAGACCGTCGTTTACCTTGCGGAAATCATCTATATCGATAATGAGCAGACTGACAATATTATCTTCCTCCTCTGCCCTGCGTAAAAATTCTCCCAAGAGGCGTACAAAATAGTTCCTGTTATACAGACCAGTCAAACCATCATAGTATGCCATATACATTAATTCTTCGTTTTGCGCTTTATATTTTGTAATATTATCAATGCTTACAATCTTATCTGTAGGTCTGCCGTTTTCATTATAGATAATCTGAATTGAAAAATGCAGCCATATACGGGAATCCTTCAGTCTGCAGTCTGACATTGCAGAATCCCGGCTCTTTTTTTCAGGGAAAAAAGCTTCTCTCAGAGGCAGAACATACTCTTCCTCCACAGCGTCAAATATTTTTGTGATATCTCTGGCTTCCCTGATTTCAAAATCAAAAAACTCATGCCATTTTCCCAATGTGGTAGCCTCGTTTTTATCAAACGAATAATATAAAAATGCACCGGAAACCGTATCGCATATGATATGGTACATTCTTTCTTTTGTAGAAAGCTTCTGATTCATCGCCTTCAATAAATCTAATTGATAGCGCAATTCTTTCATAAATGTCACCTAAATTCTTCCAGACATAAATCACAGAGAGAAAGAATCATGGACTCTTTCTCTCTTATATCAATTTCCGGTCTATTTCTTTGTAATATACCCCTGTGCCTTTAACAGCTCCGCGCAAAGAATAGCGCCGCCGGCAGCGCCGCGCACCGTATTGTGAGACAAACCGATAAATTTAAAATCATAAACGGAATCTTCGCGAATACGTCCGACACTGATACCCATACCATTCTCATAGTCAACATCAAGAGTTACCTGAGGACGGTTATCTTCTTCAAGATATTGGATAAACTGCTTCGGAGCGCTGGGAAGACCAAGTCTCTGAGGCTCGCCGCTGAAATTTTTAAGCTTCTCAATCAACTGTTCCTTCGTCGGTTTTTTGTTGAATTTTACAAATACAGCTGCGGTGTGTCCGTTCAAAACAGGTACGCGGATACACTGGCAGGTAATAACAGGACTTGTAGCGGGAACAATCACGCCGTCCTCAATTTTACCCCAGATACGAAGAGGTTCTTTTTCGCTCTTTTCTTCTTCACCGCCGATATAGGGAATAATATTTTCAACCATTTCAGGCCAATCCTTAAAGGTTTTGCCTGCGCCGGAAATCGCCTGATAAGTAGTAGCCACGACTTCTACCGGCTCAAATTCCTTCCATGCAGTCAGAACAGGCGCATAGCTCTGAATCGAACAGTTCGGCTTTACGGCAACAAAGCCTCTGGTGGTTCCGAGACGCTTCTTCTGAAAGTCAATGACCTTCATATGTTCGGGATTAATCTCAGGCACTACCATCGGAACATCAGGCGTCCATCTGTGCGCACTGTTATTCGATACAACCGGAGTCTCTGTCTTAGCGTAATCTTCCTCAATCTTCTTGATTTCTTCTTTGGTCATATCGACAGCGCTGAAAACAAAATCAACCTCTGCCGCAACCTTTTCCACTTCATTTACATTCATAACAACGATTTTTTTCACGGCTTCCGGCATGGGAGTCGTCATTTTCCATCTGTCGCCTACAGCCTCTTCATAGGTCTTTCCTGCGGAACGGGGGCTTGCTGCAATTGTAGTCACCTCAAACCAGGGATGATTCTCCAGCAGGGAGATAAATCTCTGTCCCACCATTCCGGTTCCTCCTAAAATACCGACTTTTAATTTTTCACTCATATTTTCCTCCTCGTGGCAGTATTATCTGCCTTTTTTTATTCCAACGAAGTATTTGTTACTCCGAAAAAGATATTCTGTCCGCTATCATTATACTATGAAATACTCTCCTGTGCCAAATATTCTTTCTCAATTTCAATAACTTTCTTCATGGCATCGGAACCGGGCGCTCCAATCGTCAGACGTTTCTCCACACAGGTCTTTAAGGATACCGCATCATAGATATCGGCGTCAAATTTATCGCTGACTGCCTGCAGTTCTTCCAGACTGAGCGCATCGATAGACGTATTTTTTTCAATACAATATAATACAAGTTTTCCGATAATGCCGTGTGCATCTCGAAACGGCACTCCCTTGTTTACCAGATAATCCGCTGCGTCCGTAGCATTGGTGAATCCGTTCATCGCGCTTTCCGCCATACGCTGCCTGCGGAATTTCATGGTGCGAAGCATACCTGTAAATAAATCAAGGCAGTCCTTCACGGTATCCATGGCGTCAAAAGCCACTTCCTTATCCTCCTGCATATCCTTGTTGTACGCAAGAGGAATCCCCTTCATTGTGGTAAGCAGGGATACCAGCGCTCCATAGACGCGTCCCGTCTTACCTCTCACCAGCTCGGCAATGTCGGGGTTCTTCTTTTGGGGCATAATGCTGCTTCCGGTGGAATAAGCATCATCTATTTCCACAAACTGATACTCGTTGGAATTCCATATAATAATTTCCTCGCTGAAGCGGCTTAAGTGCATCATGATTGTTGATAACGCGGAAAGAAATTCAATCAGATAATCCCTGTCCGCCACAGAATCCATACTGTTTAAGGTGGGTCCCTCAAATCCCATCAGAGAAGCCGTGTAATTGCGGTCAAGAGGATAAGTCGTTCCCGCAAGCGCGCCTGCCCCCAGAGGACAATAATTCATACGGTAGAAAATATCCTTCAAACGCAGTCTGTCCCGCTTGAACATTTCAAAATATGCGCCGTAATGATGTGCCAGCGTGATAGGCTGTGCCTTCTGCAAATGGGTAAAGCCCGGCATATAAGTCTCAAGATTTTCTTCCATGGTGGTAAGAATCACCGTAAGAAGCTCCTTTAACAGCCTGTCCGTCTCCTGCACCTGCAATCTTGTATAAAGTCTCATGTCCAAAGCGACCTGATCGTTTCTGCTTCGTCCGGTATGCAGCTTCTTTCCCGCATCTCCGATTCTGTCAATCAGATTCGCCTCCACAAAGCTGTGAATATCCTCATACTCGTCCGTAATTTCAAGCCTGCCGTTCTCCACATCCTCACGGATTCCGGTCAGTCCTTTAATAATGGAATCTCTCTCCTCTCCTGTCAGAATGCCCTGCTTAGCCAGCATAATTACATGTGCAATACTTCCTTCAATATCCTGTGAAAACAATTTTTTATCAAAACGAATGGACGCATTAAACGCATAAACCTTCTGTTCGGTTTCTTTTGTAAAACGTCCTCCCCACAACTGTGCCATAATCCATTTCTCCAATCCGATTCGCTAAACTTAAGATTGATAATACCATAATTTTTTTTTGAATGCAATATGTTGCAGGTCTTGAGAACACCTTTTTGTTTCCCGCTTCATATGATATTTTAACTACACTTAAAACGCGAAGAAAGGTCCTGTATCTATGACGGAAAAGGTGCAAAATATTATTGAACTGAATAACATCGGCTATTCTTATCATAGTCTGCATGGAGAGACAACCGCATTGAAAAATATATCCTTCGGTGTAAAGACAGGAGAATTCCTTGCCATCGTGGGTCCAAGCGGGTGCGGTAAATCAACGCTCCTTTCCATTATTGCCGGACTGCTCCAGCCGGAGACAGGTACAATCGTGGTGAACAATCCCGACGGCTCCCTGCATTACCCTCGCATTGGATATATGCTGCAGCACGACCATCTTTTTGAGTGGAGAACCATTTATCAGAATGCGATTCTGGGATTGGAAATCAATCATATGCTTACCAAAGACCGTCTGGAACATGTGAACCGGCTGTTTCATGATTACGATCTGGATAAATTCAAAGATAAACGTCCCAGCGAGCTTTCAGGCGGCATGAAGCAGCGCGCTGCACTCATCCGCACTCTGGCAATGGATCCGCAGCTTCTACTGATGGATGAACCCTTTAGCGCACTGGATTATCAGACGAGACTTATGGTATCCGCTGATATCTGTAAATTGATTCGTGCAGCTGGAAAAACCATGATCATTATTACCCATGATTTATCCGAAGCCATCAGCCTCGCGGACCGCGTTCTTATTTTGTCAGGCAGACCGGCCACTGTAAAAAAGGAGCTTTCCATTCATCTTTCGCTCCCCGATGATTCTCCGCTTGCCGCCCGGAATGCACCTGAATTTCCCAACTATTTTAGTCAGCTATGGGAGGAATTAATCAGTGAAAACTAAAAATCAGGAATTAACCGCTCAGGAAAAATTTGTAAGAAGGCACAAAAGACACCGCAAGCAGATTACCTCCTGTCGTTTTCTTTTGCTGGTATTTTTTCTCGTTTTTTGGGAAATCAGCGCGGATACAGGCTTAATAGACAGCTTTTTCTTTTCCAGTCCAAGCCGGGTCGTTATGCTTTTTATGGAAATGTGCATGGATTACACTATCTTTTTCCATATTGGCATCACACTTTGGGAAACCGTTATAAGCTTTCTTTTAGTATTCCTGATAAGCCTTCTGACAGCAACCCTGCTTTGGTATTCGTCAAGACTTTCGGAGGTATTGGAACCTTATCTGGTTATTTTAAACAGCCTGCCCAAATCTGCATTGGCGCCCCTTTTTATCGTATGGCTTGGCACCGGCACCACTACGATTATTGTGGCTGGTATTTCCGTGGCTCTTTTTGGCTCTATTATCAGCTTTTACAGCGGCTTCAAACAATGCGACAGGGAAAAAATTACGCTAATCTACACTCTGGGCGGCAACAACCGGGATGCTTTTCACAAAGTCGTCCTGCCAAGCTCCATTCCGGTGCTCTTAAGTACCACCAAGGTAAATATCGGACTTTCGCTGGTAGGCGTTATCATCGGAGAATTTCTTGCCGCAAGACGGGGATTGGGCTATCTCATTATTTACGGCTCTCAGGTGTTCCAGTTAAACCTTGTGATTACCTCTGTGATTCTGTTGTGTATTATCGCTATGGGATTATATAAGGGGACGCAGCTGATTGAGCGTAAAATCAAAAAACATATGAATCTGTAAGGATTAAGAATCAGGAAACCTTCCGGTTTCAGGAGCTGTAAAGCTCCTACATAAAAAGCACTGCCATAAGCGATGCCACTCAAAGCTGAAAATGGGACTCGAACCCACGACCCCTTCATTACGAGTGAAGTGCTCTACCAACTGAGCTATTTCAGCATAGTGTGAATATCATATTCATGACATTCACACGACAAAAAATATTATATCGTCTCTTGCTTCATTTTGCAACCATAAATTTTAAATTTTGTCATTTCGCTCTTTCATATGCACATCCATCTGAGGAAACGGTATCTCAATGCCCGCCTTATCCAAGGCATATTTGCACTCCTCTGTGAGCCGCCATTTTCCCGCCCAGAAATCTTCGTTCAAAAACCAGCAGCGCACCAGAAGCTTAATGCAGGAATCCGCCAATTCATCCACCACCACCAGCATATCCTTATCCCGCATTACCTTTGGGTCGTTTTCAAGCACCTGCTCCAATGCCTCTTTTGCACGCTTAATATCCGAATTATAGGCGATTCCCACCGAAATATCAAGCCTTCTGCAATGAGCGGCGGTTACATTTGTCAGACTGTTGTTTGCCAGGGTACCGTTTGGCAGCATAATTTCCTGATTGTCACCCGTTACCAGTTTGGTATAAAATATCTGAATTTCGGACACTTGACCTTCCTTGTTGGTAGCGCTCTCAATAATATAATCGCCCACTTTAAAGGGTTTCAAAATCAAAATCAGCACGCCGCCCGCCAGATTGGACAAGCTTCCCTGAACCGCAAGACCGATTGCAACGCCGGCGGACCCCAGCAGTGCAACAATACTTGCGGCATCCACGCCAAATTGGGAAGCCAGCAGGAATACAAGCACTATATAGAGCGCCGCTTTCACAAAAGAGTCAACAAACTGAACGGCTCCCACCTCTGCATTGGCGCGTTTCATGGATTTCACAATTACCTTGCGTATCAGCTTAATCAACTGTACGCCGATAAAGAAAAATACAATAGCCAGAAGAATGCGGATTCCCAGATGTAAAGCTTTTTCAGGCAATGTATCCCAAAAATCCCTTATTGCTTCCGGCATTGCCCATTGTCCCGAAGAAGCCGCTACATAATAAACCATTCGTTATTTCTCCTTTTTACCTGCTGTTTTCTTTGATACGGTTTTCGTTACGGCTTTTTTTACCGTCTTTTTTACCGGCGTGCTCTTGCGGATACGCTCCTCTATCACCTTTTCCAGTTCTTCCTCCGTATATGGCACAAACTGTAAAATACTCACGGAAAGAGGCGCCATCTTCACTGTAATGGACTGCGGTCTGGTATCCCATTCCGTATCCTGTGCACGCTTGATACAGGGATTTACAATGCCGCTTCCTCCATATTTTGCATCATCCGTATTCAGAATTTCCTTGTATTTTCCTTCATAGGGCACACCGGTTGTAATGTCCTGCTCCACTCCGGAAAAATTCGCCACCACTAAAAGAACCTCCTCCGGGTCGGCGCCTTTTCTGAGATAGGTCAGATAGCATTCATTGGCTGAAATATTGTTAATCCACTCAAAGCCTTCCGGTTTATCGTCCAATTCATACATTGCCTTATTGGTCTGATAAAGATGGTTTAAGTCTTTTACCAGCTTTGCCACCCCTTCATGCTCCGGTACATTCCGCAGGTTCCACTGTACACGGCGCATTTCGTTCCATTCGTCAAACTCACCGATATCCTGTCCCATAAACAGAAGCTTCTTGCCCGGATGCGTCATCATATAGGCGTAAGTCAGACGCAAATTAGCGAATTTCTGTTCCCTGTTTCCCGGCATCTTCCCAATCATGGTTGCCTTACCATGTACCACCTCATCGTGGGAAAATACCAGTTGGAATTTTTCGCTGTAGGCATAAATCATGCTGAAAGTCAGTTCTCCGTGATGGTGGCTTCTGAAATAGGGATCATATTTAATATATTGCAGATAATCATTCATGAATCCCATATTCCATTTTAAATCAAATCCAAGACCGCCATCTTCAAGAGCACCCGTTATCAGCGGAAACGCCGTACTCTCCTCTGCAATGGACAGCACGCCGGGATTCCGCTTTTTCATAATGGAATTCAGATGCCTGATTAACTCGATGGCTTCCAGATTTTCCTTGCCGCCATACATATTGGCAACCCATTCTCCATCATTTTTGCCGTAATCCAGATACAACATACTTGCCACGGCGTCCATACGGATGCCGTCTGCATGGTATTTTTCCACCCAGAACAACGCGTTCGCTATCAGATAATCAGACACCTCAGGTCTGCCGTAATTATAAATCAGAGTGCCCCAGTGCGCATGAAAGCCCTGTCTCGGGTCGCGATGCTCATAGAGACAAGTTCCGTCAAAATTAGATAAACCGTAAGTATCCCGCGGAAAATGAGCAGGTACCCAGTCTAAAATAACACCGATGCCCGCCTTGTGCAGCTCATTTACAAAATACATGAAATCCTCCGGCGTTCCATATCTTGCTGTCGGCGCATAATACCCAATGACCTGATATCCCCAGGAGCCATCCAGCGGATGCTCCATAACCGGCATCAGCTCCACATGGGTATACCCCATTTTCTTTACATACTCAATCACCTTCTTTGCAATCACACGGTAATTGGCATACTCTTCCCCCTCTTCGGGGTCAACAAAGGAACCGAGATACATCTCATATACGCTGATTGGCGCATTTCCAGTCTGAAATGCTTTTCTGTTTCTGATAAACGTCTCGTCCTCCCATTTGAATTTGCTGATATCCGCAACCACCGACGCCGTTTCCGGGCGCATCTGCGCCGCATTTCCGTAAGGATCGGCTTTTAGATAGGTGGCTCCGCCTTTCAGCTTTAACTCATATTTGTAATTCATTCCAACACCCACGCCGGGAAGAAACAGCTCAAAAATACCGGAATCCCACAGTCTGCGCATCTGATGAATTCTTCCGTCCCAACTGTTAAAGTCCCCGACCACGCTGATACGCATCGCATTCGGCGCCCATACTGCAAAATAAGTTCCCTCCACGCCGTCAATGATCATGGGATGTGCGCCCAGCTTCTCATAGATAGTATAATGAATCCCGTTTTTGAATTTTTCCGTATCCTGCCGTGTAATCTGCGGCTCAAAGGCATAGGGTTCCCCCATGATACGCTCTGTCCCATTCTTATATTTTACTGCATAGTGATATCTTTTTATTTCTTTTCCGGGAACCAACGCAGCAAAATAGCCGTCTTCATCCGCTATTTCCATTTCTACATCAGCATCCGTTCCCGCGTTCCATCTGATCCGGACCGCTTCTGCATCGGGAAAATAAGCCTGAATCAGCGTCTGGCTTCCCGCTCTGTGCGGTCCCAGCAGCGCATGGGGATTGTCACATTCAGAATAGATAATCTCTTCAATTTTAGGCCAGTTCATTAGCTTGTACAATTTGTTTGTCATAAGATACCCCATTTCTAAGTCTTTTTATTTTCTACGCCGTTACCCTAAATCATGCAAAAACAGACCGCTTCTCAGCTTAGGCTCAAACCATGTGGATTTGGGAGGCATCAGTCTGCCGGCATCCGCCACTGCAAAAAGCTCCCCGATAGAGGTAGGGTACATGGAAAAAGCCACCTTCATATCCGTATGAACCCTCCGTTCCAGCTCCTCAAGTCCTCTGATTCCTCCTACGAAATCAATCCGCTTGTCGCTTTTCGGGTCTGTAATTCCAAGAACGGGTGCCAGCAGATTCTCCTGCAATATGGATACATCCAGTCCCTCTACCGCATCCTGACTTAAAATCTCAGGCTTTGCGGTAAGTCTGTACCATTCCTCATCCAGATACATCCCGAAGGTTCCCTTTTTTTCGGGATGATAGCTTTGCTTGCCCAACTTCTCCACAGTAAAGCATTCTGCTGTCCTTGCGAGAAATTCTTCTTTGGAAAGTCCGTTCAAATCCTTAACCACACGGTTGTAGTCCAGAATATGCAGTTCTTCGTCCGGAAACAGCACCGACAGGAAGTAGTTGAATTCCTCTTCGCCTGTATAATCAGGGAAAGCCTCCCGGCGCTTTAATCCCACCTTTACGGCGGAAGCGCATCTGTGGTGTCCATCCGCAATATAAACTGATGGAAGCAGGGCAAAAGCCTTCTGAATCCTTAAAATCTGCTCATCCTCATCTATAATCCACACACGATGTCCAATACCGTCATCACTGACAAAATCATAGACCGTTTTTCCTTCCTTTGCCGCCGCAACAATTTCCCGTAACACATCATTCGCCCGGTACGCAAGAAAAATCGGTCCCGTCTGCATATTGCAGATATCTACATGGTTGATTCTGTCCTGCTCCTTATCCGCTCTGGTATTCTCATGCTTTTTAATAATATGATTGCAGTAATCATCAATGGAAGCACAGGCAACAATGCCGGTCTGGCTTCTGCCTGCAAAGGTCTGCTCATATAAATAATAACAGGGCTTTACCTCCTGCACAAAACGTCCCTCCGCAATCTGCTGCCGAAGCATTTGCCGCGCTTTTTCATAAACCTCCGGCGCATAGGTATCAACTTCCTCCCCAAACTGTGTCTCCGCCCGGTCTATCGCCAGAAAGGAGTCGGGATTCTCCTTTACAACTGCGGCTGCCTCCTGTCGGTTGTACACATCATAAGGCAGTGCAGCAATTCGTTTCTCCATGCCGATTCGCGGTCTGTATGCCTGAAACGGTCTGATATTAGCCATATTGTTTCCTCTTTCTTTTGTTTTTCTTTTCCACCCGGATTATTAATATTTTATCAAATAAAACTATACATAACAAGCATCAGGTGCTAAAATATGATAAGAAATCAGTCGTAATAAAAAACGGAGGCTTAAAAAATGACAGACGAGCAAAGAAACATCTTAAATAGAGTCAACAAATACGCGGAAACTGTTTTGGGAGATATTGACCCCCAGAAGGTTCCCGTATCCATGCAGCTTGACAAATTAAAACCAATTATGAAGGAAATTGCAGATGAAATGAATATCAGTCTTGAGGACTTTTTTATTCTCTATATGGACCTCCAGAGCGAAGCCTCCTGCTTAACTGAGCAGAAGCTGCGTGATGAACTGCAGGATTTGAATAATGGGGACGGTTCGCCGATGTTGTTCCGTTAGAAACGTGCGCCGCAAGGCGCACACGATAAAAGCCACATGATTGAAACCATGTGGCTTTTAAAAATTTCCTTATTTTACGATTCTTACTTTGAATACGCCTTCTATCTGCTGCAACGCATCCACGATTTCAGCGTTTGCCGCATCCTCAATATCCAGCAGGGTGTAAGCTACTTCCCCCCGGGATTTGTTGGTCATATCACTGATATTAATACCCTTCTCACCAAATACAGCGGTAAATTTGGTAATCATATTCGCAATGTTCTTATGGAAAACCGCCACACGACCCGTCTTGGAACAAACGCCCATATCACATGCAGGATAATTCACGCTGTTCTTGATATTACCGTTCTCAAGATAATCCATCATCTCAGCAACTGCCATCTGGGCACAGTTATCTTCGGATTCCTCAGTGCTTGCGCCAAGGTGCGGAATTACGATACAGCCTTTTTGACCTGCCGTGGTGGGATTCGGGAAATCTGACACATAATGAGCCACCTTTCCGCTCTTCAATGCTTCCAGCACATCCTCCTCGTCAGCCAGCAAATCTCTTGCGAAATTCAATATGGTTACGCCATCCTTCATTTTGCCGATGGATTCTTTATTTATCATGCCCTTTGTAGAATCCAGCAGCGGGACATGCACTGTAATATAATCGCACTCTGCATATATATCGTCCAAATTAAATACATGCTTTACGCTGCGGCTTAAGCTCCATGCCGCATTCACGGACAGATAAGGGTCATAACCATACACTTCCATACCAAGGGAAACCGCTGCGTTGGCAACCTTGACACCGATAGCGCCAAGACCGATGACGCCCAGCTTTTTGCCAAGAATTTCCGTTCCGGCGAAGTTCTTTTTCTCCTTCTCAGCGTTCTTTGCAATATTTTCGTCCTCTTTGGAAGCCTTTACCCACTCAATACCGCCGACAACATCGCGGGCAGCTAAAAGCATACCTGCAATCACAAGCTCTTTTACACCGTTTGCATTTGCGCCGGGAGTATTGAATACCACAATTCCCTTCTCTGCACATTTGTCAAGGGGAATATTGTTGACACCGGCACCTGCCCTTGCTACTGCCAGCAAGCCGTCAGGAAGCTCCATCTCGTGCATGGAAGCGCTTCTGACTAAAATGCCCTCAGCTTCCTTTACATCCTCTGTCAACTGATAGTCGGCAGTCAGATTATCAAGACCTACTTTGGAAATGGGATTTAGACAATTAATTTTAAACATCAGGCATTCTCCTCTTCAAACTTCTTCATAAATTCAACTAATTTCTCAACACCCTCGATAGGCATTGCATTATAGATGCTTGCACGCATACCGCCAACGGTTCTGTGTCCCTTTAAGTTCTCGAAGCCTGCTTCTTTTGCCTCCTTGACAAATTTCGCATCAAGCTCCTCATTGCCGGTTACAAAAGGCACATTCATCAAAGAACGGTCTTCCTTGCGTACAGTACCTTTAAACAGCTTGCTCTCATCAAGGAAATCATAAAGAATCTTCGCTTTCTTCTCATTATGCTCCTTCATTGCTGTCAGACCGCCCATTTTCTTAATCCACTTAAATACCTTACCGCAGATGTAGATGCCATATGCAGGCGGCGTATTATACAGGGAATTATTGTCCGCATGAATCTTATAGCGAAGCATGGTAGGAGTTCCGGGAAGAACGTCCTCAGTAATCAAATCCTCTCTGATGATAACGATAACCACACCGGCAGGTCCGATGTTCTTCTGTACACCGCCGTAAATCACACCATACTTGGTCACATCAACAGGCTCGGACAGAAAACAGCTCGATACATCTGCAACCAGCGTCTTACCCTTTGTGTTGGGAAGGGTTTTGAATTTGGTACCGTAAATGGTATTATTTTCACAAATATAAACATAATCTGCGTCTTCGCTGATAGGAAGATCGGAACAATCAGGAATATAAGAGAATGTCTTATCCTCAGAGGATGCAATCTTGTTTGCCTTGCCGTACAAGGAAGCCTCCTGATATGCTTTCTTTGCCCACTGTCCCGTTACGATGTAATCAGCAACGCCATTCTTCATCAGATTCATGGGAATCATGGCGAACTGCTGGCTTGCGCCGCCCTGCAAAAACAGCACCTTGTAATTATCAGGGATATTCATAAGCTCTCTTAAGTCAGCTTCAGCTTCCTTGATAATGGTTTCATAAGCCTTTGATCTGTGGCTCATCTCCATTACGGACATTCCGGTTCCGCGATAATCAAGCATTTCGTCTGCCGCTTCCTTTAACACTTCTTCCGGCAGGACTGCAGGACCTGCTGAGAAATTGTAAACTCTTGCCATTGTTAAAATCCTCCTCAAAATTATTTAAATATAGGCAATTATTATTATGTAGCGCAAAGCGCGGTCGCATCTGCGGCATATTATCCTTTATGCAGATGCGCATTCTCAAAAAAAGACCATAGGTATAGAATAATCGTTCCGTTTGCTTTAGTCAACTGCATTGATAAATTATTTTTATTTTGTGTGTATGCAACGGACATTTGTCTTTTTCGGGAAGATATTAATAAAACATAACAACAGGCGTACCGATTTCCACCATATCATACAACTCTTCCATCTTTTCTGTAGGTGTATTGATACAGCCATGGGAACCGTTTGTCTGATAAATCGTTCCGCCGAATTTGCTTCGCCAGCTTGCATCATGAATCCCGATATTGCCCTTGACAGGCATCCAGAATTTTACAGGCGAGGCATATCCGGGACCTCGGAGCACCCTGTTTTTTTGTTTGTTATAAACGTAATTGACACCTTCCGGCGTCCCCATTTTCCTGCCCGTATTGCCGGTTACGACCTCCGTCTCCAGCTGCAGTTCGCCGTCCTCATAATAATACATCTTCTGCTCAGTCATATCAATTTCGATATAGGTACTGCCAATATCATCCTTGCCGTGAACCACTCCTTCCCTTTTATAAGAGGGAATATGTATCTGTGCGGTATCCGTGTGGAATTCGGCAGAAAGAAGATTTTCCATCAGATAAGCAACTTCCTCCTCCTGATTGATTTCCGTGCCGTAGGTTCCGCCCTTTACAGTGACAACATCACCTCTGGTACTCTGGAACTTTCTCTCTTTTCCGTAGGTGTCATAAGCTTGCGCCAGAGAGGACACAAAGTTCCGGATTCCTTCCTCGTCCAGCATCAAACTTCCGTTTTCATCCAGCAGTACTTCACCGCGGGCGATCCTGATAAAGTCGGACATGACAACCTCATCCAGCGGAATTTGGGCATCGCCCATATCATACACAAGATTGCACTGCTGAAAAGCATCCACCTTCTCCCAAAGCTGCTCTGTGGCAGCCTGTTCCTCCGTCAGCGGAATATCATAGTAGCATCCTGCCTGCATCAAATCCAGCTCATACTCTCCTGCAGCAATCGCCTGCTTCAATGCAGCAAACGCCTTTTCCACATCCAGTCTGTCCTTCAGTCCGTCATATAAAAAATATCCGTCCTTCCAGTTGCGCACAAGAAAATAATCGGTAAGACGCTGCTTCTCATTCCTTACAATGTCCAGCTCCTCAAATGCCGCCTGTAAAAGCTGTTCATCATAAGTAACCACAGGAGCAATTTCATGTTTTTGATGAAAGGTAAGATTATCTATCCACAACAGAGCATTTTGTTCTTCCTGATAGCGGTTCAACGACGCAATATAATCTCCTTCAAATCCAAGCTCCGCCATATCAATGGCATATCGTCCGCCGTTCTTATCTGTAATTATAAGGATGGGAGCCTCCATCTCCGACAGAAGCTCCGCATTGACTTCCTCCACTGTTTTTCCGGTGCAGTACACGCCGTTAATCCAGGTATTCAGACAAAATCCGTCTTTATAATAATACGCCAAAAGAAAATAAACTGCGAATACCGGAATCAAAAGCAGAAATAATTTTTTCTTCATATGATTATCCTTTAATCATTATGACTGTTTTTATGCTTGTTGCTTTTCGCGTAAATCTTCTCCGTCAAATACGTCCGTAAGCGGCGCGCCTGCAGGAACCATCGGGAATACCTTATCATCCTCCGGAATGATACACTCAATCAACACAGGCGCTTTTAAGGAAATTGCCTTTTTGATAGCGGGCGCAACCTCTTCCTTTTTGGTTACTCTGATTGCCGCACAGCCCAGACCCTCTGCCACCTTGCAGAAATCAACCTTGTCATTCAGTACTGTCTGGGAATAACGTTTTCCGTAGAAAAGGGTCTGCCACTGCCGAACCATACCAAGCACATGGTTGTTGATAACCACCTGAATAATCGGAATATTGTAACGGCTTGCAGTCGCCAGCTCATTCATATTCATACGGAAACAGCCGTCGCCTGCGATATTGATACAAATCTTATCAGGCTGACCGAGCTGTGCGCCGATGCAGGCTCCCAGACCATAACCCATGGTACCGAGTCCGCCTGAGGACAGGAACGTGCGGGGCTTTGTATATTGATAATACTGCGCCGCCCACATCTGATGCTGACCGACATCCGTGGTAATGATTGCCTCGCCATTCGTAATGCGGTCAATCTCCTCTATTACATAGGGACAGGAAAGCTGTCCGTCATCATATTTTAACGGAAATCTTGTCTTTAAATCCCAAACAGTCTGCATCCACTCACTGTGCTCCTGCTTGGAAAGCTTACCGTTTAAAGTAGTCAGTACCGTCTTCAAATCGCCTACCAGCGCAGCGTCCACACGGATGTTTTTGTTGATTTCCGCAGCATCGATATCAATCTGAATTACCTTTGCATTCTCGGCAAACTTCTTTGGATTACCGATAACGCGGTCAGAAAATCTTGCCCCCAGTGCAATCAGTAAATCACACTGACTTACCCCTAAGTTGGATGCCTTTGTTCCGTGCATGCCAATCATTCCGGTATAACGGGGACTTTTGCCGTCGAAAGCGCCCTTTGCCATCAGCGTATCGCAGACCGGCGCGTCAATCAGTTCCGCAAGCTCAGCCACTTCTTCGGAAGCGCCGGAGGCAACCGCACCGCCGCCCAGATAGATAAAAGGCTTCTTAGCCTGACTGATAAAGGTAATCGCCTGTTCCAAATCAGCCTCTGTATATTTTACAGCCGGCTCCTCAACCTCTGGTTTTTCGGGAGTATACTCACAAACCGCAGCGGTGACATCCTTTGTAATATCTACAAGCACGGGCCCGGGCCGTCCGCTTCTTGCAATATGGAAAGCCTTGCGGATGGTATCTGCAAGAATCTCTACGTTCTTTACAATAAATCCATGTTTTGTAATAGGCATGGTTACGCCTGCAATGTCTACCTCCTGAAAGCTGTCCTTTCCCAGCATGGGCAGCGTTACATTGGCGGTAATTGCAACCATGGGTACGGAATCCATATATGCGGTTGCAATACCCGTTACCAGATTGGTAGCGCCGGGACCGCTTGTTGCCATACATACGCCGACCTTTCCGGTTGCTCTCGCATAACCGTCCGCCGCATGAGCGGCTCCCTGCTCGTGGGAGGTCAGCACATGTTTAATCTCATCACTATGTTTATAGAGAGCGTCATATACATTTAAGATGGTTCCGCCGGGATAACCGAAAACAGTGTCTACTCCCTGCTCCTTTAAACACTCTACTACAATTTCAGAACCTGTTAACTGCATTTATCTAATCCTCCGTTATTCTTCTTACTGGTTTTTGGAAGGTACCTCCAATACGGCGCCTCTGTTGCCGCTGGTAACCAGTTCGCGGTATCTGGAAAGGTATCCTGTTGTAATCTTCGGCTCTCTGGGCTGCCATTTTGCTCTTCTCTCCGCCAGTATTTCATCGGACACAAGTACATCCAGCTTGTTCTCAGGGATATTAATACGGATGATATCTCCTTCTTCCACCAGCGCAATGGGTCCGCCCACAGCAGCTTCCGGGGAGACATGACCGATGGATGCGCCTCGGGAGGCACCTGAGAAACGCCCGTCTGTAATCAGCGCCACACTGGAGCCTAATCCCATACCTGCGATTGCAGAGGTAGGATTTAACATCTCCCTCATGCCGGGACCACCCTTAGGACCTTCATAGCGGATGACTACAACATCGCCCGCCACAATTTTGCCGCCCTTGATTGCGGCAATCGCATCTTCTTCACAGTCAAAAACTCTTGCCGGACCTTCATGCACCATCATCTCGGGCACAACTGCAGAACGTTTTACAACGCCGCTGTCAGGAGCAAGATTTCCTCTTAAAATGGCGATACCGCCTGTCTCGGAATAGGGATTTTCAACAGGACGAATTACCTCAGGGTTTTTATTGATACAATTTTTAATGTTTTCACCGATGGTCGTTCCGTTTACGGTCATACAATCGAGATGCAGCAGATTTTTCTTTGTAAGCTCGTTCATTACGGCATATACGCCGCCCGCCTCGTTTAAGTCTTCCATATAAGTAGGACCGGCAGGTGCAAGATGGCAAAGGTTAGGCGTCTTTGCAGACAGCTCGTTTGCAATATCAAGGTTCAGATCCACACCAGCCTCTCTTGCAATGGCAGGAAGATGCAGCATGGAGTTGGTGGAGCAACCCAGTGCCATATCCACGGTCAGCGCATTCATAAACGCCTTTTCCGTCATAATATCACGAGGCTTGATATCCTTTTCTACCAGTTCCATAATCTTCATGCCGGCATGCTTTGCCAGACGGATTCTTTCGGAATAAACAGCAGGAATGGTTCCGTTGCCCTTTAAGCCCATACCAATCGCCTCGGTTAGACAGTTCATGGAGTTCGCGGTATACATACCGGAGCAGGAGCCGCAGGTAGGACAAACCTTCTCCTCAAACTCGGTCAGTTCTTCCATCGTCATGGTGCCTGCGGCAACGCTGCCTACCGCTTCAAACATGGAAGATAAGCTTCTCTTTTGTCCGTGTACATGACCTGCAAGCATAGGACCGCCGGATACAAAAATAGTAGGAATATTCACTCTTGCCGCAGCCATCAAAAGCCCCGGCACATTCTTGTCACAGTTCGGAATACATACCAGTCCGTCAAAGCCATGTGCCATAGCCATACATTCGGTACTGTCTGCAATCAGATCTCTGGTTACCAGAGAATATTTCATTCCCACATGCCCCATTGCGATACCGTCGCATACTGCTATCGCCGGAAATACGACAGGGGTACCGCCCGCCATGGCAACACCCATCTTAACTGCCTCCGTAATTTTATCCAGATTCATATGACCGGGTACAATCTCATTATAGGAGCTGACAATACCAATCAGAGGGCGTCTGCGCTCCTCCTCTGTATATCCAAGTGCATTAAAAAGACTTCTGTGCGGCGCCTGTGCGGTACCTGTTTTTACGGAATCACTTCTCATTTTCCCATCCTCTTTCCTTATCATATTTCGTTTCACTGTTTACGATATCGTTAAATACGTTCTGCAAGCAACGTGCCCATTTCGGAACAGCCAACCTTCTTGCAGCCCTCAGACATAATATCAACCGTTCTGTAGCCGTCCTTAAGAACCCCTTTTACGGCATTCTCAACGGCATCCGCCTCTTTATCAAGGTCAAAGCTGTATCTGAGCATCATGGCGGCGCTGAGAATCGTTGCGATAGGATTTGCAATATCCTGACCTGCAATATCGGGCGCAGAACCATGACTTGGCTCATAGAGACCGAATTTACTGTCGTTTAAGCTGGCGCTTGCAAGCATTCCGATGGAGCCTGTCACCATACTGGCCTCATCCGATAAAATATCACCGAACATATTCTCTGTCAGAATCACATCAAACTGTGCCGGATCCTTTACCAGCTGCATGGCGCAGTTGTCCACCAGCATATGCTCTAAGGTCACCTCTGGATAATCCTTTGCAACCTCCTCCACAACCTTTCTCCAAAGTCTTGAGGAATCCAACACATTTGCCTTATCCACGCTGGTCACTTTTTTTCTGCGCTTCATGGCAATATCAAAGCCCTTGATGGCTATCCGGCGGATTTCGTTCTCGTCATAAGTCAGCGTGTCAATCGCTTTCCTTACGCCGTTTTCCTCGATTGTCCTGCGCTCGCCAAAATAAAGTCCTCCGGTAAGCTCTCTCATAATCAGCATATCAAATCCTGCCTTGCTGATTTCTTCCTTCAGCGGACATGCTCCTGCAAGCTCGTCGTATAATACCGCAGGACGTAAATTCGCAAACAGATTCAGTTCCTTACGAATTTTCAGAAGTCCTGCTTCGGGACGAAGATTCGGAGGAAGCTGATACCACGGGGAGGTGGTCGTGTTTCCGCCGATGGAGCCCATAAGTACCGCATCCGCAGCCTTTGCAGTTGCAATCGCCTCATCCGTCAGCGGTACGCCATGTACATCAATGGAAGCGCCGCCCATTAAAATATCCGTATAAATCATTTTGTGACCGTATTTTAAAGCTATTCTGTCCAAAACCTTCTTTGCTTCCGCGACGATTTCCGGTCCGATTCCGTCGCCGGGAATACAGGTAATATGTAATTCCATAACATCCTCCGTTTAATAAATTCTGATTTTTATCTTTAATAGCAAAGCAGTGCCATACAAACTGGCACTGCCTCATCTTTCTCAAAAAAATGCGATTAATTCTCGCCTGCTTTCTCTACACGACTGATTGCAGATTTCTCCATTGGAATACGGCAGTTCTTATTGTTACCAAACTCTACAATAACAGTGTCATCTGATATATCGATTACGATTCCGTAAAATCCTGATGTGGTTAATACACAATCCCCGGCTTCCAGCGATGCCAGCATAGAAGCGACTCTCTTCTGTTCTTTTTTCTGCGGTCTCATAAAGAAAAACCACAAAGCGCCAAACATAATCACATATACAAGTACAATACTTATGAGGCTCATGCCGCCTGCTGCTGCCTCAGTTAATAAAATTCCCATTCTTCCTCCATTCCGGCGCAGGGCGCCTAAAAAGCTTTTCAAATAGATATCATACACAAAAATAGTTCATTATTCAAGTGGTGTCGCCATATTTTCTAATTTTTGTTTCTTGTACTGTGCAAATCGTCCCTCATCCAGCGCTTCCCTGATTTCTTCCATCATCGTATTATAAAAATACAGATTGTGTAAAACACATAATCTCATTCCCAGCATTTCCTTCGCTTTTAAAAGATGACGGATATATGCCCTGGAATATCGTTTGCATGCAGGACAGCCGCAGCCTTCCTCTATGGGTCTGTCATCCAGCTCATATTTGGCATTGAAAAGATTAATCTTTCCATGGTTAGTATACAGATGCCCGTGCCTGCCGTTTCTGGTGGGGTATACACAGTCGAAGAAATCCACTCCGCGCTCTACTCCCTCCAATATATTTGCAGGCGTTCCGACGCCCATCAGGTACGTAGGCTTCTCAAGGGGCAGATACGGCACCACTTCATCAAGAATATGATACATCTCCTCATGGGTTTCACCCACGGCAAGTCCGCCCACCGCATATCCGTCCAGATTCATTTCCGAAATTCTTTTGGCGTGTTCGATTCGGATATCCGCATAAACTGCACCCTGATTAATGCCGAAAAGCATCTGTTTGGGATTTACGGTATCCTCCAGCGCATTCAGGCGATTCATTTCCGCCCGGCAGCGCTCCAGCCATCTGGTTGTCCGCTCCACGGAAGCCTGTACATAATTTCTGTCCGCCTTACTGGGAGCGCATTCATCAAACGCCATGGCAATCGTGGAACCCAGATTCGACTGAATCTGCATACTTTCCTCCGGTCCCATAAAAATTTTTCGCCCGTCTATATGAGAATGAAAATAAACACCCTCTTCTTTTATCTTTCTAAGCCCCGCCAGGGAAAATACCTGAAACCCACCGGAATCGGTCAGAATCGGTTTGTTCCATGACATAAATTTATGAAGTCCTCCCAGCTTCCTGATAATATGGTCGCCGGGGCGCACATGCAGATGATAGGTATTTGATAGCTCCACCTGTGTCTTTATCTGCTCCAAATCCTGTGTGGAAACCGCTCCCTTTATCGCTGCCACCGTTCCTACATTCATAAATACCGGAGTCTGAATCACACCGTGTACGGTAGAAAGTTCTCCGCGCTTCGCTCTTCCCTCCTGCTTTATTAAACGATACATCTATTCCAAATCCTCCCAAAATTCTTCCAATGTTATGCCCTTCTGCGTAATCACGGCAGCCGCCTCCAAGCCCACATATCTGAAATGCCATGGTTCATATTCGATTCCCGTAATATATTCCTTGCCTTTCGGATAACGCAGAATAAATCCGAACCGGTAACTGTTTTCCACAAGCCAGATTCCCGCCTCCGTCTCTCCAAAGCCTTCATCCAGACAGGTATATTCATCCGACACAATATCCAGCGCCAGTCCGATCTGATGTTCGCTTGCTCCCGGCACCGTAACCGCCTGACTTGCCAGTTGATGCGCCTCCACAAAATTCATGCCCTGCTGCATATAGCGGGTGATTTTTCGGTTAAAAAGCATCTCCTGACGCTCCGTATCACGATAAGGAGAACAAATAACCAGATTGATTTCATCCTCCTTTGCCGCTTGCAGCATATTGCGAAGATCGTCAATAATTCTTTCATCACAGCGCATGGTGCTGGTAATATTGCCAAGCTCAAAGCTATAATCCTCAGGAATGGAATGCTGCTTATTGATTAATACCAGCCGCCAGTCATCTTTGGAAAACTCATATGTATTTTCTGGATTTTTAACCGGGGTATCCGTTTCCTGCGTTCCGGCAGACTTCGGCTTTCTGTTCTCCGTGGACTTTAAAATATCCTCCGCCTTATATTTTCCTACGATGTCCAAGCCATGAGATATCTCGTCGTACTCATAATCGTTTAAAACATCCCTGTCGTCCAATATCTCAACATCTTCTATATTCGGTTCTTCCTCCTCAGCCAATGAGACCTGATTCAGCATTTCCTCATTCACAGACATTTCGCCGGAATCTTTTGGAGCCGTAATAAAAACCGGAAAGGAAAAACTGCTGTACACAACATAAAGCACCAAAGTCATCGACAGCATGAAAAAACGCTTGCCGTTTCGTTTACAGTAAGAAATCATGCAAAAAAGAAACACCCACAAGGACAGGATGGGCAAAATCAGGATACTGCATATTTTATTTTTCTTTCCAATTTTCAGCAAATCCAATCTGACACGTTCTTCTATTGATTTATTCATTTGCATATCAGCCTTTTATCTAGCATTTTAGCTAATAATATCATATATTTTCTGCATGCGCATCATTTTTCTGCAAAAAAGTTGCTATTTGCCAAACAATTCGTTATAATGTGAACATTCAGAGCCAAGCAGATTTCCGGAAACAGAAGCGATGAATGCTTGCATTCAGAAGCGCCTGTTTCTGGAAATCTATTTGGCGAAGCCAAACAACGAGGAAATCCGCAGGATTTTCGAGTTTGGCTCTGAATGGAGCCATAAGGGCTCTGAATGGAGCCATAAGGGCTCTGAATGGAGCCATAAGGGCTCTGAATGGAGCCATAGGGCTCTGAATGGAGTCATAGGGCTCTGAATACAGAGACATTTGGCGAAGCCAAACAACACTGGAGGTATCATAATGGCAGGCTCATCATTCGGAACCATTTTTAAAATAACTACCTGGGGGGAATCCCACGGCAAAGCGCTGGGCGTCGTCATTGACGGCTGTCCCGCGGGGCTTGAACTGTCTGAATCGGATATTCAGACCTATCTTGACAGGAGAAAACCGGGAACAAGCTCTATCACCACTCCCAGGAAAGAGGCTGATGAAGTGGAAATCCTATCCGGCGTCTTTGAAGGGCGTACCACAGGCGCTCCCATTTCCCTTATCGTCCGCAACACCTCGCAGATATCTAAGGATTACAGCGAAATTGCATCCTACTACCGCCCCGGTCATGCGGATTATACTTTTGATGCGAAATACGGCTTCCGGGATTATCGCGGCGGCGGACGCTCTTCGGGACGGGAAACCATCGGACGCGTGGCAGCCGGATCCATCGCCTGTAAAATATTAAAGGAAATGGGGATTGCGGTATGCGCCTATACCCGTTCTCTCGGTCCCATTGAAGCTGACTGTTCCCGTCCTGACAAAAAAATAATCCTGTCCACAAAAACGGCAATGCCGGACCTTGCGGCTGATGCAAAAGCGGTTGCTTATCTTGAGGAAGCCAAAAAGCGTTTTGATTCCGTGGGCGGCTCCATGGAATGTCTGATTACAGGTGTCCCCGCCGGAATCGGCGACCCCGTATTTGAAAAGCTGAACGCCAACCTTGCAAAAGCAGTCATGTCCATCGGCGCAGTCAAGGCGGTGGAAATCGGCGACGGAATGCAGGTATCCCAAAAATGCGGAAGTGAAAACAATGACGCTTTCCGCATGAAGAACGGAAAAGTGGTAAAAGAAACCAACCATGCAGGCGGTATCCTCGGCGGCATGAGTGACGGCGATACGATTCTCGTAAGAGCACATGTAAAGCCCACTCCTTCTATTTACCGCACCCAGCAGACCGTAAACCGTGACGGCGAAGAAATCGACGTGGCAATCAAGGGACGCCACGACCCTGTGATTGTTCCCAGGGCAGTCGTGGTTCTGGAATGTATGACTGCACTCACCGTTTTAGATGCCATGATGATTAATATGTCCGCCAGACTGGATTCCCTGAAGGATTTTTACAACCAAAAATAAAACGCATATCAGAAAACGGGCAGGAAGAAAACAAATTGTTTTTCTCCTGCCCGCTGTTATTCTATCTTCTATCTAAATATCTTACTCAGGCAATTTGCAGAATATAATACAGTTCGGCACATTCACCTTCAATCCGGGACCGTTCATAATAATGGTTCCCGCCTCCAGATTCACATGGAAAAAGGTCATTTCATTGCTTTCATGGTTCAGGGACACCAGAAATTTATTGTTGGGAAACAATTCCGCATCCTTCGGATATTCCCCGCTAATCGGAAGCGCCAGATTTTTAGTAAGTGTTCCGTCCTCCTGATTTACATTGTATATGACAACGGAATTATCACCTGCATTCGTGGTGAGCAGATAATTGTAATCTGCCGAAAAGCTGAGCGCGCTTGATGCGTTATTATTTCCCTTGCTCATTTTGGCAGTCTCCACCGTCTGTATTTTTTCAAAATAAGGAACATTGTTCCTGTCCTGATAGGAATAGACGTCTATATAGCACTTCCACTCGTGAAGAACATAAATAAATCTGCCATCCTTTGAAATCTTGATGAGTCTCGGACCGGACTCCATCTCACTGCGTACCACATCCGCAATTTTTACTTTTCCCTTCTGCGTATCAAAATGATAAACATTTACATGATCCATCCCCTGATCCGTCACAAGCAGATATTTATTGTCATGGGTCATACGCGCACAGTTGATATGCGGTCTGAAATTGCGCTCTGCAATGGTTCCAAGACCCTTATGATATATCTCATCCGTAATCTCGCCAATGGAACCGTCCTCATTCAGACGAAGCACTGTCAGTTTTCCGTCATGATATCCTGCCACAAACAGGAAGCTGTCGGAATAATCAACAGACACATAGCATCCTCTCATGCCGTTAATGGAAGCAAAGTTCAGCTTCTCAAGATTTCCGTCCGCCAAAATCCGATACGCCTCCACCCCGAAATCCGTAATTGAATAGAGATATTTCTTATTGTGTGAAGTACAAATATAGGATGCGTTGGAAATCTCAATTTCATTTTTAAGAATAAATCGTCCCTTTTCCATATCTACATCGTATATTTTAATACCGTGACTATCCTTCTGTGTGTAGGTAGACACATATGCAACATATTTTTCTTTGCCCATAGCTCAACCTCCATTATACCTCTGCTTTACTTAAATATAGCACAAAAGAACAATTTATGAAACACTTTTTTCTTTTATACGTTATTTCGGTAGAATATGCGCAGAAAAAGAGCTGCAACACAAAAAGTGTGCAGCTCTGAAAGTTACTTTTCTTCACATCCGCAGGTCTCGCCGCGTCCGGAAAAATCCTGCCATGGAGCCGTTCTCATGGAATCGTCAAAACGGTCAAAGCATCTGCTTTCTCTTCTCTCTTCGCGCCGTTCCTCGCGTCTGTCCTCGCATCTGTTTTCGCGTCTCTCTTCACGACATTCCTCACGTCTCTCGCATCGTTCTTCTCTCCGCTCTCTTCTGCAGCCATTATCCTCTTTGTCCTCTCTGCATCCGCAGGAGTCATTGCCACAAGCTCCATTAGAATTTCCGCAGCAACACAGTAAAAGTAATATAATAAGCCAATTCATATTATTTACCTCTATGGTTTTACTGTATTGTATTCCCGCTTCTGTAATCTGTTGCCTGTCTGCGCAAGTTTTTACTTTTGCAAAAGTTCCTTTTTGATATAACGAAAGGTTTCTTTCTCTCCTTCTTCCGCTAACATCCGCAAAATTTTTTCAAGTATCTTGGCAGTTTCAGGATGAATGGGCACCTTACCCTTTCCGGGCAGATAATAGGCAAGAGGAGCGTCATCCGTGTAATCCTTTCCTTTATAGACCTTGCTTGCCGCGATGCGATCCATAATCATCTCCGCAATATATTTGGGAGGCATGGGAACCGGCACAAACAAGTCTCCGCCGCTCTGACTGCTGTAATCTACCCAATACTCATAGTGATGTTTATTTCGTCCCTTATGATGGAGCCAGGCGCTGGAATAGCCTTTTATCTCGCGTTCTGCATTATTGGGGCTTCTGTCCCCCTGAAAATATTTCACACCCACCAGAAACTCCGTCGGACTGTACTTTGATAAATCATGTGTAATTCCCTGCTTATATAACCCTACCCGAAAGCAGCCCTTCGCCACCAGATATTTGTGATATGTGATTGTTTTAAAATGTTTCCAAGCATTACTCATTGCGTTACTCGATTCCGTTCTTAAAAAATTGTTCTGTCATCATATTGCTGCGTTTTCTTTCTGTTCCTTTTATCCCTCTTTCCTTTTTCGCCATGTATCTCCGTTACCGTCTCGTCAGAAACACTTATGAAAATCAGAATACTTCTTGCTGGAACCCTGCATCTGATTTCCGCACTTTTTTCTTCCACACCGACATTCGCCGGCTTCTCCGGAATATCAGATGCAGAAGTTTTATCCTTTCTTTGTGTCTGCCAAACGGCATCTTCCTCCGTGGTCAAAAGCATCTGCCATCTCAACCCCTTTGGCAGTCTGGGCAGTCCCAATTCATGTTCTTCCCAATGGAGATTCATAGCCATATAAAAGAAGCAGTCCTCCTCCGTGCGGTTAACTTTCGCGTATTTACCGCAATACATTAATCCCACGCATCTGCTGTAGCTTTCCATCCGGGGATGCCACGCATTCAGTCCGTGATAGGACAAATCGGGATATCCGCAGGCAATATAATCCATAATTCTCGGTTCCTTAGGCTGATGCAGAATGGGATGTGCCTTTCGGATTTTCACAAGCTGCTTAAAAAAGGAATGAATCTCCGCATTTCGCTCTATATCCCGCCAGTCAAGCCACGTCACCGTGTTATCCTGACAGTAAGGATTGTTATTCCCCTTCTGAGAATTGCCGAATTCATCTCCCATAAAAATAAGGGGAGCCGACTGACTAAACAGCAGCATACAAAAAGCGTTTTTTATCTGCCGCAAACGCAGAGCCGTCACCCTCCTGCGCCGTGATTTTCCTTCCTCTCCGCAGTTCCAGCTACAGTTATAGTCACTGCCGTCCCTGTTGTTTTCGCCGTTAGCTTCATTATGCTTTCTGTCATAAGAAACCATATCCATGAGAGACATTCCGTAATAATTGGACATATAATGTATCCGTCCCATCTTCTCCGGAATATGGCGCATCTGATAAAGAGCTGTCTGCACCATGCCCTCGTCCCCTTTTAAAAACTTTCTTGCGGCATAATAATAATCATCCTGATAACAAGCCAGATTGCGATATGCAGGATATTCCTCTTTTTTGTAGATTACATCCGTATCAAAACCGTAATACCAAAGCTTTGTATCCGCAAACAGCGGATCCCTTGCAAGCAGCTCCACCGGAAGATTTTCCCCCATCAGGTGAAAACCGTCCACATGATATTCCAGAACCCAGTATCGCAATATCTCGGGAATTTCGGTAAATGCTACCTCCTTCGGAAAATAAAACTGCATTACAATTTCCATTCCCTGCCTGTGAAACTCTCTGACAAGCTCCTTAAATTCCAAAGAAGCATCATCTCCCGCCGCATAGGCTGCCTTTGGCGCATAATAATACCCCTTTTTATAGCCCCAGTAATTCAGCTTCTTAGAGGAAAGGATATCCAAATCCTCATCGCTTACCAGATAAGGCAGTTCATTTTTCCGCTCCTCTCGGGAAGGAATTTCAAGAAACTCATAAGCGGGCTGCAATTCTACCGTAGTTACACCGATTTCCTGCAAATAAGAAAGTTTTTCCAATATTCCCCGGAAAGTGCCGCGATGGGCAACGCCGGAGGATATATGCTTCGTAAAGCCTCTTACATGCAAAAGATAACAGAAGCAATCTTCATAAGAAATTCTGGGATTCGTGGTCCCCTGCCAGTCAAAATCCGCTGTCAAAAACGCCGCCTTCAAATCCTTATTATTTCGTTCTCTTCCATATCTGTTTCTGCCTGCGAAGGCGGCTGCATGATAGTCCGGCACAATCGTATCTTCCTCATAAAACTGATAAGAAATTTCATCAGGTTTATATTTTGTCAAAAATTGAACATAAACATTTCCAATTTTTTGCTTCCTGTCAAACGGAATTTTTTCAAGTTTTTTCCCTGAAGCTCTGTCATATATCAGAATTCCGCAGGACTGCTTCGCGGAAACAAAGGAAAACCGAATACCGTCTCCCTCACAATGCGCGCCAAGAGGATATGGCTTTATCTGCATATTATGTTCTGTCATCACAACCTCCATTCCGCCTCCCACGGCAAATCAATGTACTGTTTTTATTATAATGTATTGCATGAAAAATCACAAGCGGTTATACTTATAGAAACAGGAAACAACACACCTGAAAACAAAAAAGCACATAATAAGGAGACTGCTATGGCAAAGAACAATGATGTAAACGATGAAGAAATGACTGTTGAGTTAGAGCTGGAGGATGGCACTGTTGTCAATTGTGCTGTCATTACCATCCTCACTGTGGAGAAAAATGATTATATCGTTCTCCTGCCTTTAAATGAGAACGGCGATAACGAGGACGGTGAAGTATGGTTTTATCGCTATCACGAAAATCCCGATGACCCCAATGAAGAACCCGAACTGGATTTCATTGAGGATGACGATGAGTATGAAAAGGTTGCGGATGCCTTTGACGAGTATCTTGATAACTGTGAATTTGATGAGCTGGTGGAAGAATAAGTCTTAAACAGTTTATTTAAAAATCTGGATGGCAGCCTGGGGCGTTCCTTCGTACCTGTCAGGTATAGAAGCTCCAGGCTTTCCTTTGCCCTTGTCATCGCCACATAAAAGATTCTCCGCTCCTCCTCACAGCTCTCATCATCCGGCATATTTCCATGGGGATATATCTTTTCATTGCAGTCCGGGATATAAACACTGTCAAATTCCAAGCCTTTTGCGGCATGCACCGTCATCAGGGATATTGCGGGAACTTCCGCGCCCCCCGCTGCGCCCTTCTCCAAATTTTTCGAATAATTCTCCTGCGCCTCCATCCATTCGGACACTGTTTCATAGCCCGCCGCATCCTCTCCCAGCCATTTCAGCAATTCCTCCCATTCCCGCCATTGTTCTTTCCGACTGCCTGCTCTCTCCCGTAAATAAGTATCATATCCAATCACTCTTCTGATATAATGTACCGCAAGAAAAGGGGACAAATTCTTTAAATACGCCATCTGCCTCTCCCATTTTTCTATTCTCCGTATAACTTCCGCTGTTTTGGGAGTTACTTCTCTCTGACGGTAATAATCACATATTTTCTGATAATCCGGCATCCCTTCCTCCGCTCCCAGAGCTTCCCTGCTGATATATCTGGAGGGCTTATTCAGAATCTGTAAAAAAGAGGCTCTGTCATTCTGCCCCGCCGCCAGCCTGATATACGCCATGATATCTCTGACGGCAAAATGCTCGTAAATACTTCTGACTTTTTCTTTCATGGTATAGGCAATCCCTTCCCTGTTAAGTCTGACTGCAAGACCCTGCATATAGGAATTCGTCCGGAACAGTACGCCGATCTTTTTCTCCGAAGGGGGTTTCTTAAGTCTGGAAATTAGATAGCGGTACTGCTGATCTCGCTCTGAAAATGCCCGTATCGTTACAGCCTCTTCCCTGTCATACATAGCCTGCTCCTTATCCGGCGATGCCTTTAACTCTTTAAAAAATCTGTTCTTATTTTCTCCTATTACATCCAAAGAAGCCCGGATAATCTCAGGTCTGCTTCTGTAATTAAGATTTAAAGATATCTGCTTCGCCTGATAATCCTGCGCAAAACGCTTTAAGCAGTCAGGCTTGGAACCGCGAAAACCGTAAATGGACTGATCGTCGTCGCCTACCGCAAATAAGTTTGCAGATTTTGCCGCCAGCAGACGGATTACCTCATACTGCATGGGCGAAATATCCTGAAATTCATCCATCAGAATATGGTGAAAGCGCCCCTGCCAGTATTCTCTCAGGTTTTTGTCGTCGCTCAATGCCTTGCGGCATTCATAAATCATATCATCAAAGTCAAAGGCTCTTACACGCTTCCGTTCTCTTTCATATTTTTCCAGAATCATCTGAAAATGAGACTGCCACTCCATAGAAAGCTTACTTTTAGCCTCCTCAAAGTTTTCCGTATTCTTAAAACAGCTTATCGCAGCCAGGATATTTAGTGCGTCGTCCGATATGTTATTTTGTCTGTCTTGCAGTTCTTCTTTGGGAATCTGTTCTTTGAGAACAGGGGTAATGAGTTTCCGCTTCTGTGCTTCTGTCAGAAGCTGATTGGAATTCAGAACATGGGATTCTCTCAATATGTGATAAAAAACAGAGTGAAAGGTTCCGAAATTGACGGGTAATATTTGAGAGGATAGTTGTTGAAATCGATTCTGCATGGAAAATGCAGCATCCCTTGTGAAGGTAATGACAAGAATGTTCTCAGGCTTTACATCTTCTCTCTCCAAAAGATAAAAAATGCGTTGTGTTATCGTGTGGGTTTTTCCGGAACCGGGACCTGCCAATACCAGCAAAGCCCCGTTCCCGTGCATCACAGCATCCCGCTGTGCGTCATTTAAGCTGCCTAAATCAAGCATTTTCCAACAGTTCAATTCCTTTACGGATTCTTATCAGGGACTCTTCTTTGCCCAGAACCTCCATGATTTCCGTCGCGCCGGCAGGCGTCATCTGCTTGCCGGATACCGCTGTACGAATGGGCCACATCACATAGCCGTTCTTACAGCCCTTCTCCTCCACATATGTTACAAGAGTCTGATACAGCCCGTCATTACTGTAATCCTCCTGTGCCTCCAGAATTGGAAGAATTTCCTTTAAAACCTCAAGCGAAGAAGCGCTGTCAGTTTTCATCTTCTTATGGGTATACATAGACACATCATATTCGGGAAGCTCCTCAAAGAAATCAACATGACCTGCGATATCAGGGAACACCTCGATACGTGTCTTGACCATTGCCGCAATCTTCTTCAAATCATAATTCTTTGTAATCGCCTTTTTTAAATAGGGCTCCGCCATCTCATAAAAGGTATCAAAATCCATCGCCTTTAAGTATTCGCCGTTCATCCAGCGAAGCTTCACAATATCGAATACCGCTGGAGATTTGCTGATTCTGTGATAATCAAACTCTTTTATCAGCTCATCCAGAGAAAAGATTTCTTTGTTGTCCTCAGGACTCCATCCGAGAAGCGCCACATAATTGACAATGGCCTCCGTCACAAATCCCTGATCGATTAAGTCTTCAAAAGAAGCATGTCCGCTGCGCTTGCTCAGCTTCTTATGATTCTCATCAGTAATCAGGGGAAGATGGATATAAACCGGAACCTCCCAGCCGAATGCTTCATATAATCTCACATACTTAGGGGAAGAAGAAAGATATTCGTTTCCTCTCACAACATGGGTGATATTCATGGTATGGTCATCCACTACATTCGCAAAATTGTAAGTGGGATAACCGTCTGACTTAATCAGAATCATATCATCCAGCTCGGAATTGCTTACCGTGATATCTCCATACAATTCATCATGGAAGGTTGTCGTTCCCTCATTGGGAATATTCTGTCTGATTACAAAGGGCTTGCCTTCCGCCAGATTTTTCTCTACCTCCTCCTTGGATAAGGTCAGGCAGTGCTTGTCATAAATCATAATCTCTTTGCCGTCCACCACCTCTGTTTTCAGAGAAGAAAGTCTTTCCTTATCACAGAAACAATAATATGCCTCGCCCTTCTCCACAAGCTCCCTCGCATATTTCATATAGATACCGGTCTTCATGCGCTCGCTCTGTACATAGGGACCGTAGCCGCCGTCCTTGTCGGGACCTTCATCATGGATAAGCCCGGTCTTTTCCAGCGTACGGTATATAATCTCCGTAGCACCCTCCACATATCTCTCCTGATCGGTATCCTCAATACGCAGCATAAAGTCGCCGCCGCTATGCTTTGCAATCAAAAATTCATATAATGCAGAACGCAGATTGCCAACGTGCATTTTGCCTGTCGGACTTGGCGCGTATCTTGTTCTAATCTTTGTCATGACTGCCTCCTAAATATTTAATCAATTTATTTTATCTTCTTTTCATAAAATCCGCAATCTTTTTCCGAATATTTTTTAATTCCGAAACAATCGTCCCTTTAACATCATCGTTCCCATCGTCTGCGGCAAATCCTTCTTATCCTTGTGTTCTTCCTCCGATTCTGCAATTCTCTTTCTGATATCCTGCATATGCTTATCCAGCGCAGCGCTGGTCTCCGCACATGCAACCAGCTCCCTTGCAAGCTGTTCCGCCTCCTCATCAGGAATATTTTTCTTATAGCGCAGCTTATGCTCCAGACTCGCCCAGAAATCCATGGCAATGGTGCGAAGCTGTACCTCTACTTTCATCATTCGTTTCTCATTATGCAGAAAGATAGGAATCTCCACAATCAGATGCAGACTTCTGTAACCGCTGGGTTTTGGATTTTTAATGTAATCCTTCTTTTCAATTAATCTCACATCATCCTGCTTTAAGAGGCAATCTGCCAGCATATAAATATCATCCTGAAAGGAACAGACCACACGCACGCCTGCGATATCCCTGATATTTTCCTCCAGAGATGCCAATGTCAGCGGAATATCCTTGCTGCGCACTTTTTTCACAATACTCTCCATAGACTTCACACGGGATTTGATGCTCTCTATGGGATTACGGTCATATTGCAGGGAAAATTGTTCATTTAATACTTTAAATTTCGTTTCCACCTCCATAATCGCACATCGGTAATATGCCATCAGGGTATCATAAGGCAGACGGTTCTGCTGTAAAAATTCGATAAACTCATCCGACATCAGATTGTCGCGCACAAACTGTCTCTGTGTCTGTTTGAAAAATTGATTCAAACCGCCCATTTATCTTTCCTCCTTTGTAGACTAGACCTTTTTATTTTACCACAGCCCCCGTCTTCTGTCAGTAAACAACATCTAAAAAGACTATGAACCTTTTCCTAATCCTGTCGGGCTCATAGTCTTTAATATTTACTGCATAAGAAATCAAAAATACTGTCCCACTCCTTCGTCAGGCACGGACTTCTCCGCAGCGGCTTTAAACTGACTCAACTCCCTGGCAGCCTGCGCAACCGCAATATTGGTTCCCGCACCGGCAACGCAGCCGCCGGGACATGCCATACCTTCAATCAGGCATCCGTTCTTCTTGCCGGCTTTGGCAAGCAACAGCATTTTCCGGCATTCCGCAAGACTTTCCGCATGTTCTATATGCACCTGCGTACCGGGATAATATTTCTTGATACATTCCTCAATCGCGTTCGCTACGCCGCCTGCCACACCATAGCCCCTTCCTGCAGAAGTCGCATCCCGCATCTGATCCATAGCCTGGATTTCCTCAAGTAAAATCCCTTTTGCCTCAAACATACCCACAAGCTCTTCAAAGGTAATCACGAAATCCACATCCGAGCGGACGGTTCTGCGGCTCGCCTCCAGCTTTTTGGAGGCACAGGGACCGATAAATACCACGGAAGCATCCGGGTGCTCCCTTTTTATCACACGGGCAGTCGCCACCATGGGCGTCAGTTCGTTGCTGATTTTATCAATGGTCTCAGGAAACAGCTTCTTTGCCATCATGGACCAGGAAGGACAACAGGACGTAAGCGCAAACGCCTGCTTTCCGCTTGCAACCTCCTTCACATAGTGCTCTGCCTCCGCCATACAGCCCATATCCGCACCGATTGCAGTCTCATACACATCTGCAAAGCCCAGCTCCTTTAACGCCGTCTTAAACATATCCGGCGTCACTTTGGGACCAAACTGTCCCACAAAGGCAGGGGCAACCTGAGCAATAATCTTTCTGCCGGACTGCATTGCCCGAATCAACTGGAATATCTGGGATTTGTCTGCAATCGCGCCAAAGGGACAGCTTACCATACACTGACCGCAGGATACGCACATATCATTGTCAATTACGGCTCTTCCCACACGGTCCGACTTAATGGCATTGACACCACAGGCTGCCTTACAGGGTCTTTCCTTATGACAAATGGCGTCGTAAGGGCAGACGCTTTTACATTTGCCGCATTTAATACATTTCTCCTGATCGATTACGGATTTTCCATTTACAAAACTGATTGCTCCCTTGGGACAAACACTCTGACAGGGATGCGCCACACATCCCATACAGGAATTCGTCACCTCATAACGATTTTCAGGGCAGGCATTGCATGCGGAAGGAATCACCTGCATCAAAGGAGGCTCATAATATTTCTCATCAATATTGCTTTCCTCCAACCCCTGCGTCAGATGTCCCGGACGTTCTCTGTTTTCCGGTCTTAAGCTCATACCCATCGCAAGACGGATACGCTCACGGATAATCGCGCGGTCACGATAAACACTCTCCCAGAACTCCGGTTCATCATAATCTACAATCTGGTAAGGAAGCGCCTCCATATCATCCTTCAGATTCTGGGAATGGTATGCGAGATTCGCGACCTCCTTAAATACTCGTCTTCTTACTTTTCTAACAGGTGTATCAATACCTCTCATGGAACTCATTATTTTGCCCTCTTGTTTGATATTTTTTTAACACAGTTGCTTCTTTTATTAAAACATAAACCACCTGTAAAATCAAGTATCTATTAGAACAAACCCTGCAGCAGGCTTCCGAGTTGAAATACCAGAGTAGATACCGACCATGCCAGAAGCAGTTCAAATGCAAGCATTTTCAGTGTAAATTTCCAGGAGCCGCTCTCTTTTTTGATGGTCGCCACCGTGGCGATGCAGGGTACATACAACAGACAGAACAGCATCAGACAATACGCATTCAGGGAACCGAAATCCGGATTGACGGCATGCACATTTTCCAATATGGTACTCATTCCCGCCGCAGAATTGGCATTCGTCACGCCAAACAGTACCGCAAAGCTGGATACCACAACCTCTTTTGCGGAAATTCCCGCCAAAAGCGCCACGCCAATCTGCCACATGCCAAGTCCCGCAGGCTTCAAAACCGGAACAAGAATACGCCCAATGACCGCGCCAAAGCTGTCCGCCGCATCAGCAACCATTCCCGTCACACCAAAATTCAAAAGAAACCAAATCACAATGGAAGCAATAAATATGGTGGTTCCCGCCTTGGACAAATAGTCTCTCAGCTTGTTCCACACATAGATACGGATGGTTCTTGCATTGGGACGCTTATACTCCGGCAGTTCAATCAGCAGGGAATCATTAACTTTTCCCTTTTCCAGACGATTAAAGACAAGTGCTGAAATAATAGCAATAACCATTCCGATAATATACATGGACAGCGCTGCAAATACTGCATAGTTTTCAAAAAACATTCCCGAAAAAAGCACATATACAGGCAGCCGTGCCGAACAGGACATAAACGGAATCACCATCATGGTCTTTCTCCGGTCATGCTCCGTTTCCAGTGAACGGGTTGCCATAATGGCAGGCACGGTACAGCCAAAGCCTAAAATCATAGGAAGAAACGCTTTTCCCGACAAACCGACCCTGCCCATAACGGAATCCATGACATACGCCACTCTTGCCATATAGCCGCTGTCTTCCAAAATTGCGAGAGCCAGAAACAGGATACAGATATTGGGGATAAAGGTAAGAATTCCTCCCACACCTGCAATAATTCCATCTACAATCAAAGATTTCAGCCATCCGCTTACGCCGATTCCCGCAAGAAACCCTGTCACGCCATCCGAAAATATGGCAAGCGCTTCTTCAAATACGCCTTTCAGCGCATCTCCCACGGTAAAGGTTAAGAAAAATACAAAGCACATAATAAGCAAGAACACAGGAATGCCCCACACAGGATGGGTCAGCACCCGGTCTGCCTTATCTGTCACCGCCGCTTTTCTGTTTTTGTGGAACAGACATTCATGCACCACCTTCTCTATGTAAGCGTATTTACACTGTATAATCTCTTTCTCATAGCTTTTATCCGCCACATTCGTCACTTGGATAGGGTGCTCTTTCTTCACCTCTTCATCATCCTCAAGCAGCTTAATCGCATGCCAGCGCACAGAGGAATGGGTGGGATAATGCGCCTGCATCATCACGGAAAGCTTGGCAATCTTATTCTCAATTACCTCAGGGTAGTCCAGAATATACTCTTCCATGCCCTCTACATAATGATGGATGACAGCATGCAGCAGAATGTCCAGCCCTGTGCGCTTTGCTGCGGAAACAGGCACTACCGGAACATTGCCAAGCATCTCCGGAAGTCTGTGCAAATCAATTTCCATTCCCCGCTCTTTGACAATATCCATCATATTTAACGCCAGTACAATGGGTTTCCCCAGTTCCAGAAGCTGTAAGGTCAAATAAAGATTGCGTTCCAATGAGGAGGCGTCTACAATATTGATAATTACGTCAATCTCATCATCCATCACACAGGAACGGGTAACCTTTTCCTCTATGGTATAACAGGTCAGGGAATAAATACCCGGCGTGTCAATCAATGTGATTTTCGTATCCTCATAAGCGGTTTCACCCTCCACCTTTTCCACCGTTACTCCGGGCCAGTTTGCAACCTTTAGTCTGGAACCTGTCAACGCATTAAAAAGTGTGGTTTTTCCACAATTTGGATTTCCCACACATGCCACATTTATATGCTTCTTTTTTTCTCCGCTATTCATCTTCCGTCGTTCCCTCTTCCTTTATCTTAACCTCGATATTGGAGGAAATATGCTTTCCGAGTGCGAGTCGCGTTCCCCTGACCTGAATAATCAATGCACCGCGCTTTTTGCGGTTCAGTACCTTAACCACCGTACCGTCGTTTAATCCCAGCGCCTGCAGTCTCCTGGTGACGGACGGTTCCACATACAGACCCGTTATATAATAACTGTGCCCTTTGTCTGCCTCATATAATGTCATGACAGCTTCCACACTCCTCTTTTGAATTGTGACCCGATTTCTTTTTACCAGCTCTTGATAAAGGTATCTATATAGTTATCCAGACATTTCCTGATAACCTCAACAGCTTCTTCCCGATTCCCCTTCTCATTCACTGCTGTTGTCTTATTCTCCAATGCCTTATACACCGTAAAGAAATGTTCCATCTCTGCCACAACATGAGGAGGCAGCTCACTGATATCCTTGTAGCAGTTATAATTCGGATCATTAAACGGCACCGCAATAATTTTCTCATCGTTCTTACCGTTATCCAACATGGAAATAACACCGATGGGATAAGCTCTTACCAAAGTCATGGGCTGAACCGGCTCAGAGCAGAGCAACAGCACATCCAACGGGTCTCCGTCATCCCCATAGGTACGGGGAATGAATCCGTAGTTCGCAGGGTAATGTGTTGAGGTGTGTAAAATACGGTCCAGAATCAGCAGACCGGTCTCTTTATCCAGCTCGTATTTATTCTTGCTTCCCTTGGATATCTCAATAACACAAATGAAATCCGTGGGGGTTACTCTTCTGGTATCCATTGTGTGCCAAATACTACCGTTTATTTGTTTTGTTTCGCTCATCTTCTCATCCTTCCCTTCGCGGCTTCTGCATGAAAGCTTTCTTTTTTATCATATCATATCTGTCAAGAAATAACAATTAACCTCTGATTTGTCCGTTACCGCAGATGGTATATTTGTAGGAGGTCAGCTCTTTTAAGCCCATGGGACCTCTTGCGTGAAGCTTCTGGGTACTGATGCCGATTTCCGCTCCAAAGCCGAATTCAAAACCATCCGTAAAACGGGTGGAGGCATTTACATAAACGCACGCGGCATCCACTTCATTTAAGAACTTCGCGGCGTTCTTCGCGTTCTTTGTAATAATGCAATCGGAATGCTTTGTATTATACCTGTTGATATGGGCAATCGCTTCCTCCACATTATTGACCGTTTTCATGGAAATAATGTAATCCAGATACTCTTTCCCGTAATCCTCCTTTGTTGCAGGAACACAGTCCGTCAGAATCTCCTGAATTCCCTCGTCGCCGCGCATTTCCACATTTTTGGTGCGAAGCGCCTCCGCAAGCTTCGGCAGCAGCGCCTCTCTGATATCCCTGTGCACCACAAGGGATTCACAGGCATTGCATACGCCGATCCGTTGTGTCTTGGCATTAAAAATAATCTTTACCGCCATATCCACATCGGCTTCTTTGTCCACATAAATATGACAATTTCCGGTACCGGTCTCGATAACGGGAATCGTACTGTTTTCCACAACACTGCGGATTAACCCTGCTCCGCCCCGGGGAATCAGAACGTCCACATAATCCTTTAATTTCATAAATTCAGCCGTCACGGCACGATCCGTATCCGCAATCAACTGAATAGCGTCTTCCGTAATGCCGCTCTCAGCAAGGGCAGCCCGCAACACCCTGACAATCGCAATATTAGAGTTTATCGCGTCGCTTCCGCCCTTTAAAATCACAGCATTGCCTGTTTTAAAGCATAAGCCGAAGGCATCTGCCGTTACATTGGGACGGGATTCATAAATGATACCGATAACCCCCAGAGGCACTCTTCTTTTCTCTATCTTAAGCCCGTTGGGACGTTCAAAACGTTCCATTACCTCACCGATACAGTCAGGAAGCTCTTCAATCTGCCTTAAGCCCTCTGCCATGCCTTCGATACGCTCCGGCGTCAGACGCAGACGGTCAATCATGCCGGGGTGCATTCCATTCTTCTCTCCATTTGCAATATCCCGGGCATTTGCCTCCAAAATCTCCTGCTTACATGTCAAAAGACACTGTGCAGCATGATGCAACGCCTTGTTTTTTTCCTCTGTAGACGCCTTCTGTAATAAATATTTTGCAGCTACAGCCGCTTTTCCCATTGCCTGCAAATCTGTCATCTTCCTCACCCTTCCTTTGCAATCTGCTTCTATGTTGTCTCCTATATTCTATGCCTGTCAGACGCACAATATCTGACAGGGCTTTATATCCGTCTCCTGTGCCGGAATCCGCTCCGTCATCTGGCATCGATAACCCACCGCTATGGTGCGAAGCTGTAAAACAGTCTTTCCCTGCAAATATCTGTCATAAAAGCCCCTGCCATATCCAATGCGGTTGCGGTTATAGTCAAACGCCACACCGGGCATCAGCATTAACGTATGCTGCGCCGCAGCGTTATCATAGACAAAACTCCCGCTGTTTCCGTCGGGTTCTAAAATCCCCTTATAGCCTTCTTTCAATTCCTCCAGAGAAAAGACGCGGAAAAACTGCATTTCATCCCCCGCTACCTTGGGAAGATACACCTTTTTGCCACATTCCAGGGCATCCTGCAAAATTTCCCTGATATCAATCTCACTTCCGTAAGGGACAAAGCCCAGCAGTACCTTCGAGAGATAATACCATGGGTGTTTCAAAATTCTTTCCGTCAGCATAAGAGAAGCTTCTGCTCTTTCCTGTTCACTGAGAAGCTCCCGCCGTTTTAAAACCTCTCTTCGGATATCAGTCTTGCTCCTCTCCATTCTTTCCCGGTCCCCCGCTTTTCTTTGCTCTGTATTTTTCACCCAGATTTTCAATGGTGCCGTCTTCATTTTCCACATCAATATTGTCAAGCTGCGCTTTGAGATTTGCCCTTACGCTGGCAGCATATTCTTTTCTCAGACGGTCCTGCTCCTGTTTTTCCGCATCGGTCAGTCCCACATCCTTTGATTTATGGTACAATTCATTAATTCGCCTGATTCTTTCATCCATATTCATGGCTTCTCACCCGCCTTCTTTTATTTATGCAGCGCGTCCACAAAAAGAGGTAAATCAAAGGTTTCGTCCTTATGCGCCACAAACAGCGTCCCTTCTTTCTCACCTTCCAGAATTCTATGTAATACGCCAAAATCCCTGCTGTTGGCAATCACCATATCTGCATTGGATTTGGTGGCGATTTCCGCCGCAATCAGCTTCGTATTCATACCGCCGGTTCCCACACTGCTTCCTGTACTGGATTTGCCCATTTCCATCAGCTCGTCCGTCAGCTCATCCACCTGATCGATAAACCGTGCGTCGGGATTCTGTCTGGGGTCATCCGTATACAGACCGTCAATATCGGACAGCAGTATCAGTAAATCCGCCCCCACCAGCGCCGCCACGATTGCGGAAAGCGTATCGTTGTCACCGATTTCAATTTCATAAGTGGCAACGGTATCATTTTCATTTACAATGGGAATCACCCCCATTTTTAAAAGCTCCGAAAAGGTATTGTGTGCATTATAGCGGTTCAGATTATCCACAATGGTATTCTTGGTCATCAATATCTGCGCGGCAACCTGATTGTACTCAGCAAAAAGCTTCTGGTAAATCATCATCAGTCTTGCCTGACCGACTGCAGAGCACGCCTGCTTTACCGCAATGGCTTCCGCCTGTGTCTCTGCGTTGATTTCCTTTAAATTCACTGCCTTTTTTCCAACGGCAATCGCGCCTGAGGATACCAGCACCACATCCTTCCCGCTGTTGCGGATATCACAAAGCTCCCTTACCAGCTTCTCCAGACGGATATAGTCAATGTCCCCCGTTTCTGCATGCTGCAGAGAAGAAGAACCTATTTTTACAACGATTCTCTTTTTATCCTTCAGTAATTCTCTTATATTATCCACTGCGATACCTCCGATACAATAGTCTTTATTCTACTGCATTTTTTTTCCTTCGTCAATGAAATCGTCAACTTTCCGTTTCGGCGGGCGCAAAGTATTTTGCAATCGCCTCTGCAACCCTGATTCCGTCCATCGCCGCTGAGGTGATACCTCCCGCATAGCCCGCTCCCTCGCCGCAGGGATAAAGTCCGCGTATTTCCGACTGCAGCTCATCATTACGGAGAATACGAACCGGGGAGGATGTTCTGCTCTCCACGCCAAGCAGGATAGCGTCCTCCCTGTCAAAGCCCTTTATCTGTCTGCCGAACACCTCCATGCCCTCCACAAAAGCCTGGTTACATTCCCTTGGGAGAATCCGGCTTACGTCAGCCCATACATAAGCGCCCTTGCAGCAGGGGGCAAAGCTTTCCCGATTCATCAGCCCGTTATACTCCATGGGGTTTTTTGCTGCAAATTCCTCCTCCGTGACGGCGTTTGTCACACATTCCTTAAAGATGCCATATCGCTGTGCCGGAATTTTTCCCGCTCCCAGACGGAAAGCCCTCTCCTCCAGCTTGCGCTGAAAGGCGATGCCCGCCAGAGGATGCCCTGAGCCGTAATCCTGCGGCGTCACTGCCACAATAATGGCGCTGTTGGCGTTTTTTCCGTTCCGTCCGCTGTAGCTCATGCCGTTCACTGCCGTCCTGCCCTCCTCGGAGGACGCATTGACCACATATCCTCCGGGACACATACAGAAAGAATACACGCCGCGCCCTGTACCGGTCTTTGCCGTAACCTTGTAGGGCGCCGCACCAAGACTTCCCGGCTGCTCCGTTCCGTACTGGCTTACATTTATCATTTCCTGCGGATGCTCCACCCGAAGCCCCACCGCAAAGGATTTTGCCTCCATCGGAATTTGTTTTTCATACAACATTTCAAAAGTATCCCTCGCACTGTGTCCGATGGCAAGCACAAGCTGCCCGCAGGGAATTTCCTCGCTGTCGTTTACCCTGACGCCGGTTACATGCCCGTCCTGTAACAATATATCTGTCACCTGACTTAAAAAACGAACCTCGCCGCCCAGCCGGATAATCTCCTGCCGCATCTTTTTGACCACACCGGCAAGTACGTCCGTACCGATATGGGGCTTTGCCTCGTACAGAATGGATTCTTTGGCGCCAAAGCTCACAAAAGTCTTTAATACCTCCCTGTTCCTGCCGTCCTTATCCTTTACCAGCGTGTTTAATTTCCCGTCAGAAAAGGTTCCCGCGCCGCCCTCGCCAAACTGTACGTTAGAGGATACCTGCAGCGGCGCGCCGTTCCAGAAGGCTTCCACATCCGCACATCTTTCATCCACGTCCCTGCCGCGCTCTAAAAGGATGGGACGGTATCCGTGAAGCGCCAGATAATAACCGCAGAAAAGTCCCGCAGGTCCCGTTCCCACAATTACTGTGGGATATGTCTGCGGGTGTTTTCCCAATTTCGGGAAACGATATTCCTGTTTTTCCGCCTGCTGAATCTGTACGCCTGCCCCCTTGTTCTTTCGCAGCCTTTTCAGTATCTGTTCCTCGTTCTCCGTCTCAATGTCCAAGGTGTAACTATAATAAATCTCCGGCTTCCTTCTGGCGTCAATAGATTGTCTGACAATTTCCATCCCATTGATGTCCTTTAACGGAATCCGAAGCAGCTCCGCCGCTTTTTTCGCAAGCTGCTCTTTCGTATGTTCTGTCTGAATTTTTACCTGATTAATCCGAATCATAAGGGGTTACCTTTCCGCTGCCGCTGCTGCCGCCAAATATCCGCTGCACCATGCCCACTGTAAATTATATCCGCCGCATTTACCGTCCACGTCAAGGATTTCCCCTGCAAAATAAACGCCGGACATACGCTTGGATTCCATATTTTCCGTGACCTCCGACACATCAACACCGCCGGCGCACACCTGAGCGCTGTCATAAGGATTGCTTCCCGTCACATGCAGTTTCCAGCTTCGACACAACGCATAGACCTGTTTCAACGCTCCCTCATCCGCCTGCTCCACAGACAGATTCGGTTTTAAGCCGGAGAGTTTTATAAACAGGGTCATGATTTTTTTATGTAACATTCCGGTAAAAAATTCTTCAACGGTTCTGTCCGTCTGCAGGAGCCTGCGGTTCTCAATGAGCTGTGAAAAGGTCTTATCATCATATCCGGGCAGAAGATTTATGACAACCTCCGCCTCTTTCTGTTCTCTCAATATGTAATTTACTTCTCGGCTCACCTGAAAAACGGGAATGCCGGAAATTCCATAATCCGTAAACTGAATCTCCCCTGCGTCCTCGGCAATGCAGGATTTTCCCCGATAAACAAAAATCTTTCCTTCCGCCCTGACGCCCGCTACCGCTTTTAAATATTCTTCCCGGCATCTTAACTGTACCAAAGCAGGCACTGTAGGAACAATCGAATGTCCCAACTGTCCTGCCAGCTTATAGCCGCTTCCATCCGAGCCGGTCTTAGGCGCCGCCTTGCTGCCGCAGGCAAGAATCACCCGGTCAAACATAAACGTTCTGTTTCCATCGGAAACCAAAATTCCGTCACCGTTTTTATCCTTTTGAATCTGATTAATTTTACATTCGTATATTACTTCTATACCAAGTACTTTCAGTTCATTGCGAAGCACGTCCAGCACTACCGCCGCCTGTTCACAGGCGGGGTACAGATATCCGTTTTTATTCTTGATAAGCAGACCTAAGCCCTGAAAGAAATGAATCGTTTCCTCCGTTCCAAACCGCTTCAGACATCCCGCAATCCACTCCTTATCCCTGCCGTAATAGCAGTCAATATCCAGATTCCGGTTTCCCAGATTGCACCTGCCGTTTCCGGTTACCAGAATCTTTCTTCCCAACCGCTCGCCGCGCTCCAGAATCGTGACTGCTGCGCCCTGTCCGGCTGCTGTAATTGCCGCCATCATACCGGCGGCGCCCCCGCCGACAATTCCTATTTTTAATCTGTCCATCCGTCTTGCCTTTCTGATTTTCTTTACCGCGGTACGCGGTTTCGCATCTGACTAACTGGAATAATTTTCCAGAAAATGATACAGACTTTCCTCATTCTCAATCCAAATCATCTGCATCAGTTCCATCTGCATATCCTCCGGAAGGGAATCCGGCGCAATGCCTGTGTTAATATAAACCGTCTCCATATCTTCCAGATACACAACAACCTCATTATCCCGCACCGCCAGATAAAAACTGCTGCTTGGCTGTATATACTGATAATTCATTTGCACTACAACCTTTTCTCTGGAAAAAGAAAGTACCTCAAGATTTACAAAGCCTCTCTCCATCTCGGACAACGGCGGAAAACTTTCATAAGCCTCCATAGCTTCCAGAAACTGCTCTCTGTTCAGACCCACATATTTATCAGGCAGCTTCCACACAGTCTCCACAACGCTGCCGCTCACAATATCCGTCTCCTCCAGAACATACTGGGTATCCACGGAAAGAGTCTCCATTGATGACGTCACTTCCGCAACGGAAGAGGCGGTACTGTTTGCTGCCGATGAATCATTTATTCCGATTGCCGCACCCAATAATGTCTTTTGTGCATTCTCCGCTTCCGCCTCCTGCACCACAGAATAATCCTCAATCTCTATCGTTGATTCCGGAACAGGAATTACCTGCTCTGTTTTTTTCTGCTCGCCGGGATAGAAGAAATGTGTTGTCTTTACTCCCACGAAAATACCGATTGCAAACGTAATTAAAGGATATAGAACAAATAAACCGATAGCCTTCACATATTTCATATTATCACATGACCTTTTTGTTTTTGCTATCAGTATCAGCTTATTTGTCAAAAATTATTCAAAAACCCGTAAAATTTGTCCTGCTGCCAGAATCAGGCGTCCACCCGGAACATTTTTCAGCTCCTGCTCTTTAAAGTTCTTGAGAAGGAGCAAAATCACCCAGTAACAGACAGCAGAAAGCACCAGACATACAAATGCCGTGACAAAATTGCCCAAATGCGGCGCAAATACCCTGCCAAGAAGCATACAGAGAAGTCCCGCAACGCACGCTGCGCCTGTCGGAATGCCAATCACCCGCAGCCAATCCATTCCCGTATGCAAAAGGCGAAAACAAAAGAAACCGAGCACAATACATCCGATTCCCACTGACGCCATATAGGCGTATACTAATGAAAGTACGCCAGCTTCTCCGGTATTAAGCAGTATGGACAACACAATCACAAACAGAATATTCATCAGTCCCAATGCTCCCAACAAATGATATTTTTTTCCCAAAAGCTGTATCAGCCTGGAAAAATAAAAGAATAATACTGTAAGCAAAATCAATCCGGAACCGAAACGCAGCATTCCTGCCGCCGTCTCCGCACCTGTCCCGCCCAGCATTCCCGATAGTTGTTCTGCCATAATGCCGACATAGACTGCGGCAAATAACGCATGTACCACTCCGATGTGCAGTCCGTTTTGAAAAAGCATTTTAGCATTCCTAAAATCTTCTTTCCGAAATGCGGCTGTCGTTTTAACCGCCAAAGGAAGTATCACCATACAGATAATCAGCAGGGGAATTCCGCATAAAACCACATATTTTCCTGCAAACAGTCCGTAATTTTCTCCAAAGCTGCCGATATCTTCTACACTTTTCCGGTAAAAAACCGGACCCAGCCAAAAGGGAAGCTGTTCCAATAATGAAATCAACGCCATAATGCCCATAGAACCATAAAGAATCTTTACAATATCCGCAAAGGAATCCGTCTGCTTCATTCCCTCATTGCTTTTCCGTAACCGGGAATGCCTGCTTCCGAAAGCAATCAGACCTAAAAACAACACAATCAGTACTTCCGTCAAAATTCCCGCAATGGCAATGCCCGCCCCGCCGTACATCGCCGTATAAAAATCGTTTCCTAACAGACTGCTGACCTTTGCGCCATAATTTCCCAAAATATTGGCAAAGAGCAGTCCAAGTCCCAGAAACAAAAGCTGTCTGAGCAGCGACGCAACCGCGGCGGGCAGCTCTGTTCCTTCCCCTTGAAAGAAGCCAATCAGCACGGAGGAAATCATTCGCAAAAACAGTACCGGTGCCAGCAGAGATATAATAAAACCACTGTATGGCACTTTAACTATTTTGTCTGCAATCAGTCCTCCGCACAGCGCAAGCGCAATGCTGCAGACGATTCCTATGCCTCCCTCCAAAATCAACACTTTTTTCCGAATACTTCTCGTATTCTTATACTGCGCCTTCGCATTTCTCGTCCGCAGCATTTTACCCAGAGTATCTGGCAGGCTTCCTGCTGCCAAAGTATAAACGAAACAAAACGCTCCCCATGCAATCACCAGATAAGCGATTCCGTTATTTCCCAGCGTTTTTCCCCATATACAAACAGTAATCAGACCGATAATGTCCGCAAAAATCTCTATCTGACGTCTTTTCAATTCCACTTGATTCATGAAACTCCTCCATGCCCCTTTGGCGGATGAAAAACGCTGTCCTTGGCGTTTTCCTGTGTGAAACTTTATAATTCTCAGGCAGTGTCTTTTGCTGCCTTGGAATTATTTTTCACACTCATCTCTTGTAATATTTAATGCTCCCAGTACCTCTTCCTGCTTCTGCTCCATTACGGCTGCTTCCGCTTCCTCCATATGGTCATAGCCGCACAGATGAAGCATGCTGTGCGCAATCAGAAAAGCGAACTCTCTTTTCAGGCTGTGTCCATAGCTTTCAGACTGCTCCTTTACCTTGTCCACGGAAATAATGATGTCGCCCAGAATCAACTCACCGGTATCCGGGTCAAAATAATCCGCCTCCTCATCCTCGTCAATCAGAAATTCGCCTTCCTTCTCAAAGTCAAGGTTTGGAAAGGACAGCACATCCGTCTCCCTGTCAATGCCGCGGTATTCTTTGTTAAAGCTATGTATGCCTTCATTATCCGTAAGCAATACATTTATCTGCACCTCATAGGGGCAATTTTCCATATCCAGCACCTTTTCTGCCACCTGCTTTACGGTTTCTTCCACTGGAAAGGGAAAACGCTCCGCAGTTTCATTTTCAACGTAAAAAGTCATAATACAGCTTTTCCTCCTTAAATATGCTCTGCATCGTGTTTATCTCTCTCATCGTAATATCACACTGCCCAAAGCGATTCTCTTCCAAAAAATGATTAAATACCCGGTCTATCACCGCGTCATAATTTACATTCTGCTCTGAATTTTGGGCTATAAGCTGCTGTACCACATTCACTATGGCGTCCGCGCACATTAAAACCACAGTCTCCCTGCTTTTCGTGGACATATTTTTGTCGGAATATTCCGACAGAATGCGTTTTACGCTCTTCGGGAACTGCTGTTCCTCCAGAATATCAGGATTTGTCTGCACCAATCTGTGATAATATCCGGCACATTTTAAATCCTCCGCGTTCAGGGATAACTTTGCGGCTATCCGCTCACAGAAATACGCCGTATGGATACTGTGCATATAATCCTTTCGGGAAGTCTTCCGATACTCCGCCAGAATAGCATTTTCCGTATCATTCAGCTCCAGATACTTTTCTCTGTATTTAAAAATTACAAGCGCTGAAAACAGCTTTAAAATTCCAAGCAGCAGAATCCCGGAAATAATCACATTGATCCCCGGAATTACAAAAAGCTCCATGCTTAAGCGCTCATTCGCAGGCAGCACAACTCCCGCTGTCTGACAGACAAGCAGACCAAGCAGTGACAAAAACAGCCTGCCGCCAATCTGAAAGGTTTCGTTCAAATGCCGAAACAGTGTAACCGCAAAGACGCCCGAAAGAAAATACAGAAAAAACACAGTCACTCCGTCTCCGCCAAGCAGCGTGGATTGCGTAAGCAGCACGGATGCCGCCAAAATTCCCGTACTCATATTACTAAAAAGAGAAAGCAGCACAAAAACCGGCATATAAGACCAGCCTGCCACCGGCAGAAACGCACACGCAAAGGCGCTGGCCAGTCCAATCAGAAAGCAGAGCCAGAATCTGTAATAATGTTCGCCATTGTCATATGCAAGCTCCTGCTCCAAATACGCCTGGCGCAGATGAAATCCCAAAATCATAACACCCGCCACACCGAATACCACATTGCTCAATACAATATCGGCGGTCTTCTGGTTCCACAGCGAGATACCGCCCATTCCCAAGCCCGTAAACAATATGCTGAATAGTTCGGGCATCATATTACGCCATGTAATCCTTGGTTTATTTTCTTCCATATTTCTCTCTGCTTCTTGTCTTTTCCTTTGCTTCATAATCATCATAAGCCTTAACAATCTTCTGTACAAGAGGATGTCTGACAACATCCTTGCTGGTAAGATTACAGAATGCAATTCCGTCAATTTTGTTAAGTACTCTTGCGGCTATATCAAGACCGGATTTTGTTCCCGCAGGCAAATCCTTCTGGGAGGAATCACCTGTTACCACCACCTTGGAGCCAAAACCGATACGGGTCAGAAACATTTTCATCTGAGCGGGTGTGGTATTCTGCGCCTCATCCAGAATAATATAGGCATTGTCCAGCGTACGTCCACGCATGTAGGCAAGGGGCGCTACCTCAATCAATCCCTTTTCCATATTTTTGGCAAAGCTCTCCGCTCCCATAATCTGATACAGCGCATCGTACAAAGGTCTCAGATACGGGTCAACCTTGCTCTGTAAATCGCCCGGCAAAAATCCCAGCTTTTCCCCCGCTTCAATAGCGGGACGGGTCAGGATAATCCTGCTCACCTCGTCATTTTTAAAGGCTGTGATAGCCATCGCCATAGCAAGATAGGTCTTGCCGGTTCCGGCAGGTCCCAAGCCAAATACCACCATATTATTTCTGATGGCGTCCACATAGTTCTTCTGCCCCAAAGTTTTCGGTTTAATCGGCTTTCCGTTTATGGTATGACAAATACAATCGGAGTCTATCTCCGCAAGCTTTTCTTCCTGATCTTCCATTCCCATCGTAATCGCGTAATCTACGCTCTGCTCCTCAATTTCATTTCCCCTCTCGGAGATTCTCACAAGCTGCTCCAATACCCCGGCAGCCCTGCTTACGTTTTTTTCTTCCCCTGTGACTACCACACTGCCATTCCGGTCAATCACGGAAACCTGAAAATCCTGTTCTAATTTTTTGATATACGCATCCTGCATACCAAATATTTTCTGCATATGCTCCGCAGGTATATTAATTTTCCTGGAAATCTGATTCATCAATATTATTCTCTCCGGTATCCTCTTTCAAAATAGTGGTGCTCACTCCAATGGATTCCTGAACAAGAAATTCTCCTTCAATAACCCACGTTCCACTATTCGTATCTATTTTAACATTTTTTTCAATTATTTGTACCCCCTTTTCATCTAAACTTATAAGAAAAGTGTTTAATTTTTCATTAAGAATCCGCTGTGCCTCATCAAGCGTATATTCATGCTCTGTATTTTGATATTCCCGATGAGTATAACACCCGAAATAAATGGGAATAGACAACTTATCGAAAAGAAGCGGTCTGCTCTCCTTAATCAGACTGTCGTACAGCAGAAACGGTCTGTCCTCCGGCGTCCGGAATTCTTTTTCTCCCAGCCGCAAATAATATTTTTTCTTTGTTCTTCCCGTATACTCCTTGCTTACATAATCAAAGGGCAGTCTTGCCCGAAAGGTTCTTATATGCTCTAACACGATATCCGCATCTGCATCCACATACGTGTATTCCCGCACAGTAGCATCCTCATTATAAACAGGTACGCTGCCCTCCACCAGTACGGTTCCCTTTGTCACCTCATCGCCGATTCCCACCTTGGGCACCCCTTTTCTTACTATCATTGCCGTAATTTTACCGTCATATTCTGCCACCAGATCGGACCCCTGCGTCTGTTCCACTGTAGCGGTGATAATGGGGGCGTCGTTTTCCTTAATCTCAATCAAAAGCTTGGTTCCGGAAAGTTTGGCAGAAGTCCATGTAATCTGCGGAAACGCCCTGCGTATCTCCTTCTCCATGGATTGAATATCAAGCTTCTCTTTGCGCATGCCAACCCGCACATCGTACTCCTCAAGGAAGGTCATAAAACTGTCTTCCGTAATCTGATAATTTCCGGAAATTTCAATATCCCAGATAAACAGCGATGAAATCATCCAGAATGCCACCGTCAGGCAGAGTCCCAGTATAAATATTTTTCTTTTCGATAGAAACGGAATTAAAAAAGGTAGTCCACATCTTTGCAATATGGCTACCTTAGTTCCCGTTTTTTTTACAATCGGGCGAAGCTTATAAAAATTTTGAAGACTGATGCTCATATAACAGGCATCTCCGTCTTTCACGATATCCCACAAAAGAATATCCCTGTTGCCGCACAAGTTCATAAAACGTTCCGGCGAAAAACCCCAGACTTTTATCCGCACGTAACCTTTCAAATATTTCAACAAACCAATCATGCCAAACCTCTAACCTTTATATTACAAATATCGGACATTACAGATACAGCCGCTGATTTTCATATCCTCGTTGGTATAATAATCAACAGACAGTCTCGTTCCCTCAAAGCAGACCTGACATGTTTTTGCCTGAAGCAATATGGTATGTTCCGTATATTCGAGAATACCCTTGTAGTTTTCAATCCACGCCTCTGTATTGCCCGTCATTGTAATGCGCAATGCGCCCATACAGATGTCCTTGGGAAGCTGCAATGATTCCATAAACAATTCTTTTTTGGGAGTTTTATCTTTTTTCTTCATGGTATCATTATATTCCCATAGGACAGAATGAATGACTTTATCCTATAATCTCCCTGATAATGGAACGCATTTCAGGTTTTTGGGCAGAAATGTGGTATGCCTTTAAGAAACGGTCTGCTGCCGTTTTCGCCTTGCTTCTGTCGTTGGCATGCAGATAAGCAAGGATATCTCCTTTTTTCACAAAGTCGCCTACCTTTTTTTCCAGCACCAGTCCCACAGACAAGTCAATTTCACTCTCCTTCGTCTCTCTGCCGCCGCCGAGAATCAATGAACAGACGCCGATTTCATCGCATTCAATATGGGTGATAAACCCTTCCGTCTCAGATCGAATCGGTTCCACAATGGACGCCTCAGGCAGCATGGACGGATTGTAAACCGCTTCCGCGTCTCCGCCCTGCGCCTCCACAAACTGCGCCAGCTTCTTTAATGCACTGCCTTCTGATATCGTTTTACGGAGCATCGCTTCCGCCGCATCCTTATCGGACGCTGCGCCGCCCAAAAGCAGCATCTGGGTGCCAAGGGTCATACACAGCTCTTCAAAATCCTTAGGTCCGCAGCCTTTCAGGGTGTCGATGGCTTCCCTGACTTCAAGCGCATTGCCGACGGCACGTCCCAGCGGCTGATCCATATCGGAAACCACCGCCACGGTACGTCTTCCCGCGTTATTGCCAATCTGTACCATCTCACGGGCAAGCGCCAACGCATCTCCTTCCGTTTTCATAAAAGCGCCGCTTCCGGTCTTCACATCCAATACAATGGCATCCGCTCCCGCAGCAAGCTTTTTACTCATAATGGAGCTTGCAATCAGGGACATATTGTCAACAGTTGCCGTAACATCCCGAAGGGCATAAAGTTTTTTATCCGCAGGCGCCAAATCTGCTGTCTGTCCCATAATGGCAATTCCGATTTCATTTACATTTTGGATAAACTGCTCCGTTGTAAGCGCTGTGGAAAATCCCGGAAAACTCTCCAGCTTGTCAATGGTTCCGCCGGTATGACCAAGCCCTCTGCCGCTCATTTTCGCAACCGGAATGCCGCATGCTGCCACCATGGGCGTCAATGCAAGGGACGTCTTATCCCCCACGCCGCCGGTACTGTGCTTATCTACCTTTATTCCATTGATAGAAGCCAAATCCAGCATCTCACCGCTCTGAGCCATCGCCATGGTAAGATGCAGGGTTTCATTCTCTGTCATTTTCTGAAAATAAATCGCCATCATCAGGGCAGACACCTGATAATCAGGAATTCTCTCTTTGGTGTAACCCTCCACAAAAAAATCAATTTCTTCTCTGGACAACTCCCCGCCATTCCGCTTTTTCATGATAATATCATACATTCTCATAGTCTTTACCCCATTTAATGTTTAATCTTTATGAAGAATTTCTTTTCGTCCTTACACACCAACCTTCTTGCAGATATCCTTCAAGCAACATTTATCACAATAGGGTTTTGTCCGCGCCGTACAGATCTCCCTGCCGTGATACACAAGGCGATGGCAGAAGTCGCTTCCCTCCTTTGGCGGAATAATCTTCCAAAGCTCCTTCTCCACCTTTGCCGGTTCTTTTATGCCGTTCACCAACCCCATTCGGTTTACCAGTCTGATACAGTGGGTGTCCGTAACGATAGCAGGCTTTCCGAACACATCCCCCATAATCAGATTTGCACTTTTTCTTCCTACACCGGGCAGCGCCAGCAGCTTATCAAAATCATCGGGCACCTTTCCGCTATATTCATCCCGCAGTATCTTCATGCAGGCGCTGATATCTCGGGCTTTGCTGTGTCCCAGTCCGCAGGGCTTCACAATCGCCTCAATCTCCTCCACTGAAGCCTCTGCCAGCGCATTCACGTCGGGAAATTTCTCATACAGCCCTTCCACTACTACATTTACCCTTGCATCCGTACACTGTGCCGCCAGACGCACACTGACAAGCAGCTTCCACGCCTGATCGTAATCCAGAGAACACGCCGCGTCGGGATACTCTTTTTTTAACCGTTCTATGATTTCCAAAGCTAATTGTTTTTTGGTCATTTGATACCTCATTTTATCAATGTCTAATACCATGGCAGACATTATTCCATTTATCCGTTTGTGTCCATATTGCTCCAGGACCAACTCCCGTTATAACCATAACTTCCAAAAATTTTCGCAGCACTTCCATCCTCATAAGTAATTACTGAGGAGGAATAAAAAATTTGGGGGATTGTCAGCTTATCCGCCAGAGCATCCACGTCATAGGACGACCATCTGACACCATCCTTTGCTTTCATCCGGACAACCACTGCATCATCTTGAGCCGGATTTTCTGCGGCACAATCACTTAAGAACTGATTCAGTGCCGCAATATCAATATCATCCAGTCTTTCAGCATCCTCGATTGTATACTCCCATACTTTTTTGTTATTCTTAAAACATCTAAGTACAGCCCTGTTTCCATCTGTATTGACCGGATAAATTTCATACTTCAACTGACTTACTCCAAAAAGCCGTTTCGCCTCCGATTGTGCTTTATATTTATTTTCCCAGTCCGTTCCCGGCTTGTCCAGATAGAGTATCATTTCCTCATTCTCGTCCAAGGTCTCATAAAGCTTTCCTGTATAAGCTTCCACCTCGCTTACCGAGTCATTTACTGTAAGAAAATACTCCATCAATGTCACATCATTCCCCACATAGGTAGCCCACATGGTTGCTCCGTCCATATGAACAGACGTATAATCCATTTTCACTACACCTGCATATTTTGAACTTTCCAGAGAATAATACTCATTTAAATCATCCTCCGTCCAGTCTGTACCATCCTCCTTCGTTACAATGACCCGATAAACGGTGGAGGAATTATCTTCCATATAATGCGTCTCCAGCAGAGCGTCGATATCTGCCTTTGCCGTTGCAGTCGTTGTCTCCAAAACATAATCTCCCTGGTATTTCACACCGTTTGCCTCGACGACTGAATCAGAATTCGGCGTATGATCCTTTTGGAACGCACGGGACGGCAAATTAAAATAGTCATATTCTCCGGCGTTATCCCATGTCACATCAACCAGATACCACTCTCCGTCCAGTTTCACTGCATTCCACGCATGAGCCTCCCTGACCCCCCCAGCCCCTGCTATTCCATCAATTGTCTCGCATTCAATCCCCAGAATATCCATACATAACTGAAAGGCTTTTGCATATCCATCACAGACAGCTTTTTTGTAGACAAACACTCCTGTCGGGGAATGAGACACCCACGGAACGGTTCCATTTACATAATTCACAGAGTCATATTCGCAGTTTTTTGTCATATAATCATGAATAGCCTTCTCCTGCTCATAAGGAGAAGAAAAACGATATGCACAATCCAGGTATTCCTTTAAACCGTTATAAAAAGCTATGTCGCTCTCTGATAATCCTGAAGTATCCTGATTTCTGTAAGCATATTCATATTTATAGTAAGAACTGTTTGTTGGCAGATTGCAGACGGTACTCACGGAATTTTCATGATTTCCCGCAAGAATTCCGGTTGCCTTATCAAAAGTATAGGTAACTCCGTCAATCGTCGCATTTCCCTTTGCCATCGTTCCATAGATGGGGTCAAAGTAGTAAGTACCGTTTTCATTCGTATCCCAACCCTTAATCATATGTCCGTTCTCATCATAGCGGACCCATTTGCCGTAACGGACGCCGTTCTCACTTTCAATATCGCCCCACTGACCGGCTTCGGATTCCTGATAGACATCCTTGCTGACTGCCCTTGCACCGCCCTGTACATTATCCAGCCAGTACCATGCGTCCGTACCGGGATCATAAATTTCCTTGCCTCGATAAGAACTATCCATAGGGTCATAGCCCTGACGGATACCGTTTTCATACCAGTATTCCACGCCATCTATCGTAACCCAGTGATTGTCAAACCCAACACTGCAGGACTCCAGAATACCGTTGTTTTCATTAAAGTAATAATCCACGCCGTCGATAGTCTGATTCCCTTTCAGCATGGTTCCATAGGTCAAATCAAAATAGTAGTTGCCTTGCTCATTGGTATCCCAGCCTTTTATCATATGACCTTCCGCATCATAGCGAACCCACTTGCCGATATTTCCCGCGTCATCTGCCTTGGATTCCTGATAGACATCCTTGCTGACTGCCCTTGCACCGCCCTGTACATTATCCAGCCAGTACCATGCGTCAGAAGCCGGGTCATAGATTTCCTTACCCCGATAAGCAGGATTATTTGCATCATAACCCTGCAGTACACCATTCTCATACCAGTAATATTTGCCGTCTGCTTCCTCCCAGCCGTTCTCCACGGCAGCATTTACGGAAACAGAACCTGCCATTATTGATAATACAAATACCGTTGTCGCTCCGGTCACTAGTGTACTGATTTTCTTACGCATATAAAATTCCTCCCTTCAAGATACATCTCTGTTTTCCGCAATAAATAAAACTCCCAGAGTTCCCGGTCCGCAATGACTGGATATGACCCCTCCTGCTCTGGTAACCAGAATTTCCTCAAAAATATTTAAACTGCGCAGGTAGTCACGAATCATTTCAACTATTTTCTTATTGCATCCGGAATGTGTAATGAATACCCGATCCTTTTTTGCATTTTTTAGATCGTTCTCCATCTCATGAACATAATCCAAAAGAACCTTGTCCATTTTCCCCCGGTATTTTTTAGAAGGATTCATTTTGCCATTTTCGACCACAATTTTGGGATGAAGCTTCAGTGCTCCTCCAGCCATAGCCGCCAGACCGCTGCACCTTCCCCCTCTATGAAGGTAAACCAGGGTATCTACCACAAAGCTTGCCCGGACAAGGGGTTTTAATTCTTCCATTTTTCGGGCAATATCATGAGCATTCTTTCCTTTCTGCGCCATAATTGCAGCTTCGATTACCAGAAGTCCGATGCCGGTAGAAAGATTTGCCGAGTCTATAACAGTAACCAAATGGCTCGCTCCAAGTTCCTCCGCAGCAAGACGCATAACATTCGCTGATGTCGACATCTCTTCCGATATGGAAAAACATACTACCTCCCTTCCGGCTTCCACATAGGGTTTCATCAACTCCATCGCTTTATCCAACGCCGGAGCCGATGTTTTCGGTGTGGATTTATTCGCATCCGACCAACGGTAAATATCATCCGGGGAGATATCGCCGTGACCGTCTTCACATTCTCTATCCCCCAAAATAATATGCAGGGGCAAAATCGACACCTCATACTTTTGCAGCAGCTCTCCAGATAAATCACAGGTACTGTCTGAAATAATTTTTACCATCTCCATCTTCCCCTTTCTATCCAATTCTGCATTCTAATGCTTCTATTTCCCAATCAGTTTATCCTGATTTAATATGTGATTCACAAGCCAGTCTGTAATTGTACGAAGCATTTCATCTATTGCTTCATCCTGATTTTCATCAAGGGCTTCCAAATCCCATTCATTGACAATTTCACGCAATGCGTCATGCTGGATTTTCTGGGTAAACATCCTTTTATAACCGATTGATTCCATGTACGCCTCTTCATGTTCAAAATGAGTGATTGTATAATTCTTTAATTGAATTAATATTTCCCTGATATTATCATACTTGTCGGGAATAAATTGCTCGTTCTTAAGAGTATACAGCTCCTCCGCGATTTCAAATAATTTTCTGTGCTCATTATCAATCTGTTCTATTCCGGTTAAAAACTCATCCTTAAACTCATACATAAATTTGTCCTCCATTGTTTTTAAATATTTTGTATCTTTCCAATCAAACGTCCATAAATGATATAAGAAATAATAACATTAATTACATCTGCAATCAACTGTGTCCAAACAATTCCGCTCATTCCGAACAGATAATTCATCAGCAATAAAATGGGAATATTCAGGCAAATCTGTCTGATAATTGCCAAACTAAAGGAAACCTTTCCTCTATCAACCGCCTGCATAAAATGTACCATATGAAAACTTAAAAACATAAATGGTGTTGCAAAGCAACGTGACTGCAAATATTCGGTACCAAATCTCACTGTATCCGCATCAGAAATAAACGCATTTATAATGTCAGGTGCAAATATGCGGTAAAAAATCACACAAAGGATAGAGACTATCAGACCTGCAAGACGTGCAGCCACGAAAAAACCCTTCATTCTTTTATGGTTTTTAGACGCATAATTATATGCAACCAGCGGTATCATTCCAAGACAGATACCGATGCCAATATTCAAAGGAAGGCGTTCCACCTTCAACACAATCCCAATGGCTGCAAGCTCAATATCTCCATGTCCTGATGCAAGCTTATTGATTACAATATTGGTCAAATCAAAAAGCAGCAGACTCATTGCAGCCGGAATCCCCACAGAAAAAAGAGAGCGCAACGATTGCCGTCGGATTTTTTCGATTCTGTGTGGCAGGGAAAGCACTGTTTTTTCTTTCAGCCTTCGATAAACCAAAATAAAATATACCAGCGTAATCACATTGGACAGCATGGTTGCAACTGCGGCACCGGCAACCTGATAACCGTCCGGAAAAAGCACAAACATAAATACAGGATCAAGAATAACGTTCAATATCCCGCCCAATCCCAGACCAAATCCGGCTTCTTTGGCATAGCCGATATTCCGTACCATTGCGCTCATTGTATTGGCAAGAACGGCAGGCACACCACCGATAACTACAACAAACAATAGATACTGTCTGGCATATCCGATAGTATTGTCACTTGCTCCAAGCAAATAAAGCAGCGGATTCATAAAAATTAAACATAACAGAGAAAAGATCAGCGAGGCAACCGTTGCCATTACAAGACTGAGCGAAGCAACCTTTTTTGCCTCTTCCTCTTCTTTACTTCCAAGCAATCTGACAACTAAGCTTCCGCCTCCCACTCCGAATAAATTCGCAATCGCTGATGTCATCAGAAAAATCGTCAACACCAGCGAGGATGCCGCAACCATATAAGGATTATCCGTCTGTCCGATAAACCATGTATCTGCAATATTATAAATCAGCGTAATTAACTGGCTCATAATGGTAGGAATCGCCATTTTTGCCAATGCGGAGGGAACTGATTTTGTTTCAAAAATTTCTTTTGTGCTTACTTTACTGAACATATATACCATTTCTCCTGCAAAATTCTAATCATATTTCTTTCCTCATTTTAACATGTTCTATGTCAGCCTCAATAAAGACATCCGAAATTTTTCTGTATCCGCATTTTTCATAGAAACTGAAAACCTCATATTTCGCATCCATTTCAATTTCTGTCACGCCTTCATTCTTATAATAATTTTCAAGATACGCCATGACGGTTTTTCCGAACCCCATGCCTCTGTAAGCTTTTAAAAAGCAAAATCTTTGGATTCTTATTGTATTCTCCGGTGTATGCAGACACCTGATGGTTCCTATATCCTTTTCTTCATATTGAATCAAAAAGTGATTACATCGCTCATTCAAACAGTCATTTTCATCAACTTCAATTTCTTTTGAAACTCCCTTTTCAAGCGTGAATACCTGATTACGTATCTTCATGCAACGTTCAAGGAGAGACTGGTTTTCTACTTTACGAATTTCAAGTTTTTTCATTTATGGCACTCCTTCACATCTAGCGCACGCTAAAAGCCGTGCTGCCTAAACACTTTTTCCTAATCCAGATTATGACAAAGCGCTATTACCAGCACATCATCCACCGATGGATTTTTCACAAAATAATCCGCTGTTTCCACTCTGCGGTAAATACCGTCATCCCCCAACTGGCGTGTGACAACACTAACAAACTTCTCACCCCGTTCCTGTGCCGCCAACAGATTGTCAATCCGAAAGGTAGTACGGAACAACTCCCGATCCTCCGGGTGCATCGTTGACGCCCCGTGAGCAATCAACTCCTCAAACACACCGGTGGAAGGACAGGATTGTGCTGTGAAATTCTCATATGCCATCATATAGAAGCTGTTTCTCGTAAGATTGGCAAAAATCACCAGCGGATACCTGGTAAACACAGCGTCCAACAATAGCTGTGTTGCACTGGAGGGTGCCTGCACCACCAGAATATCTTCCGGCTCCTCCACCTCTTCATCCTTAATGCAAAGCTCCATAAACGACTGCCAATCCAGCGGTTTTGCAAATAAAAACCCCTGAATCGCCTTGCAGGAGCAGGTTCTGAGAAAACCTAACTGTTCTCTTGTTTCCACACCTTCCGCTATCGTTACCAGCTTCAGTCTGTGTGCAAAATTGAAAATACTCTCCAATACAATGCGTTCCTTTTCGTCTTCACAATTCCGGCTAATCAGAGATTTGTCAATTTTTAACACATCCACAGAAATATCCTTCACAAAGCTTAAGGAGGATAAACCGCTTCCAAAATCATCTATGGCAACCTTAAATCCCTGTTTACGAACGTTCTGTGTCCATTTGGCTATCCTTTCTTCCTGTCCGGTAAAAGCCGATTCCGTAATCTCAATCTCAATTTTTGTATGCGGTACCCCGTAAGAATCTACTATTTCACAAAGCTGTTTGGTAAAATCCTCCTCTTTCACATGCTGTCTCGAAAAGTTCACCGCCACAGGGACCATAGGTATCTTCCTCTCCTGCTGTTGTTTCAGGAACATACAGACTTCCCTTAATATATACCAGTCAAACCTCGTAATCTCAGTTCCCTGTTCCAACATCGGGATAAAACTGCCCGGCATGGTCATCGAACCATCGTCTTTTGTCCATCGCGCCAATGCCTCCGCTCCGGTAAGCTGCCCGGTAAGCGCATCGTACTGGGGCTGATAGTATACCTGTATTTCCCGCTTTTTCATTGCCCGGAAAATTTCCTGACACATTTCCTCTCTGGTTTTTTCTGATGATTTATACATATTTTTTCCTTCATTACTTATGATATGGTTCTCCATAACGTCTCTAAATGCGTTTTCAATATTTCAATAGAAATTAGCAGTAATATCTTATTTCTCCAAAATATGAATACCCTTTCTGGATAACATCATTACTCCGTGCTTCTATCATCCTTATGATATTGCGCAACGTATGTGAAGGTATTCTTGAATTATTATTGCAGAGCAGACATTTCCCTGCGCTAGTAATCCATACCTTTGTCGCATTTTCGGAAGGCTTTCCTTTTGCGATATGTACGCGAATCGGTTCAACGGGTTTATTCTCATTTGTCCAGAAATAAATCCAGTATTCTCCCATTCTAAAGATTTGAGGCATTTTCAAAGCCCCCTTCCTGAGAGAATTCAATAATAAGATGAGCGGTAGATCTTATTATTTCTTCGAACTGCTTAATCTCTTCTTCTGAAAAATGGTAAACATCTTCCCATGTATAATGAGGAAGCCAGCATGTAGCATGTTTAAAACCATATCGTTCATCCGGTCTCTCAATATATACTTTTACTGTTCCATTTTTCTGCATGTCAGAATGTACAATTTCCGTTTCATCGTTCAGTGTCATAAAAGGATACATCATATTATCACTCCTCCCTATTTCATCTTGCGAAATAATCATAGTATTCTGCCCTAGTCAATTTTGTAATTTTTTCGCAATGATAGATTTTCCACTGCCTGAATTTCCTCTAAGCTTACTTATGATATGGTTCCTTATTAATAATCCGAAACGCCCTGTAAATCTGCTCGCTTAAAATCACACGCATAAGCTGATGCGGAAAGGTCATGCGCGAAAAGCTCAGTGCAAAATCAGACCTTGCAAGCACGGACGAATGTAGCCCCAGAGAACCGCCAATCACAAAACAAATCTGACTCCTTCCGCCAATGCCAGACTGTTCCATCCAGTCTGCCAGCTCCTCACTGGAAAGCGCATTTCCTGCAATCTCCAAAGTACAGACATAGGAATCCGGTTTGATTTTAGACAGGATTCTCCGGGCTTCCTTCTCCTTAATCTGCTCCTCCTCTACCGGACCGGCTTTATCGGGAGTTTTTTCATCCGCGACCTCAACAATCTCAAATTTACAATATTTACCAAGTCTTTTTGCATATTCCTCAATGGCGTCACGGTAAAAACGTTCCTTTATTTTGCCTACGCAGATTATGGTTATTTTCATGCTTCACCTTTCCTGCTATTTTTCATTTGAAAAAACAGCATCATACACTTCATCGTCAATATAATGCTCCAGAAAATCCTGATCCAGATTCATAAACTGACAGTTAAACTTGTCTTTCAGGATTTGCACACGCTTAAAATAAATCACTTCATCCGTGACATCTTCCGTAATCTCCAACTCCTCGTCAATGATATCCGCCTGTAAATTATCCTGATACCATTTCGTCATGGCATCCCGCAGGGTGTTTTCCGATTCTGCTTTCTTGGCAAAGAGTTTTGCGTTCTTCATGGAAACCACACCCATAATAATAAACAGGAAAAATACGGTGCACATTACACCATAAAACATATAGGGATTCCCAAGGCGCAGCGGCAAGACGCCCAGCATTCCCAGAACCATAGCCGCAAGCCCGACAGCCCCCACGATAAGAAGCATCCATGCAGAAGAGCGATTCTCTTCGGCACGCTCCGTATTATTGTAATACACTGTTGTGCGCACAGTTTTCTCTGCCGCAGACTTTTGGAGTTCCTCATCCACTTTCGTTTCCTGCCCGTCTGCTTCTGCTTCTTTTACGATTGCCTCCTGCTCAAGAAAAACCTTTGCCATTGCACTTGCAGGACCTTTATCCTGCTCGCGGACAAGAATCTCGTAGACATTATCCTCTTCACTATATCTTATCGTAACCCCTTTTAGTTTATTGAACTCAAGATATTTTTTCAGAGAATTCATCTGCTCTTCGTCACCGAAAATAAGCGGAACCAAATCATCATACTGCTCTTCTGTAACCAGCTCGCAGCCACAATCTGCACAAACGGAAACCCCATCCCGATATTCATTCTTACATTTCGGACACCAAGCCATAACCCAATACCTTCCTTTCTATACACAACAAGTTACCCGATTTACGGGTAACTTGTCATCCATTAAAAGCTATAATCCATGCAGGATCTGTTACATGTCACACTTCCCACATACTTGCCTGCCTCAACATGTGCAGGGTGCGTCTGATAAGCCGCAAGCGCCTCAGGCGTCTCAAAGGTAGAAATCAGCGCAACATCCCGATTGCTGGAAGAAAATTCGTTTCTTATAACCTGAATCTCTACTGCTCCGGGAACCAGTTCTTTAATCGGCTCCAAGAGCTGGCTCATTTTGTTTGCAGCTTCCTTTTTTTCTTCCTCTGATAAAGTTTCCACAAAATTCCACAATACAATGTGTTTTACCATCTTAGAATCCCCTTTGCTCATTTTCAGACTATTTGCCACTTAAGTATTCGTCAATTCCCTTTGCTGCCGCTTTTCCCGCGCCTCACGCAAGCCATGGGCGCAGACTATTTGCTACTTAAGTATTCATCAATTCCCTTTGCTGCCGCTTTTCCCGCGCCTCACGCAAGCCATGGGCGCAGACTATTTGCCACTTAAGTATTCGTCAATTCCTTTCGCTGCCGCTTTCCCCGCGCCCATGGCTAGGATAACGGTTGCTGCTCCGGTAACGGCGTCACCGCCGGCATATACGCCTTCTTTTGTTGTTTTGCCGTTTGCTTCATCGGCTACAATACATTTCCATTTATTTGTCTCTAACCCTTCTGTTGTAGACGAGATAAGCGGATTAGGAGAAGTACCCAGGGACATAATAACGGTATCCAGATCCATCACAAACTCAGACCCCGCCACCTCTACAGGGCGTCTTCTGCCGGATTCATCCGGCTCACCCAGCTCCATCCTGATACATTTCATACCGGTTACCCAACCATTATCATCGGCGAGAATTTCGACAGGATTGGTAAGCAAATCAAAAATAATGCCTTCTTCTTTTGCATGATGGACTTCTTCTACTCTGGCAGGAAGCTCTTCCTCACTTCTACGATATACAATATGTACCTCTGCCCCGAGGCGAAGCGCCGTTCTTGCCGCATCCATAGCAACGTTGCCGCCTCCGACAACAGCTACCTTCTTACCGCGCATAATAGGCGTATTGGACTCCTCATCAAATGCCTTCATCAGATTGCTTCTGGTCAGATATTCGTTTGCAGAGAATACACCGTTAGAGTTCTCTCCGGGAATCCCCATAAACTTGGGAAGCCCTGCGCCGGAACCGATAAATACAGCGCTGAACCCTTCCTCCTCCATCAGTTCATCAATGGTAACGGATTTTCCTACCACAACATTGGTCTCGATTTTCACACCAAGAGACTTTACATTCTCGATTTCCTTTGCAACCACTTCCTCCTTGGGAAGACGGAACTCAGGAATACCATATACAAGTACGCCGCCCGCCTCATGCAGCGCCTCAAAGATTGTTACGTCATAGCCCATCTTGGCAAGGTCGCCTGCACAGGTAAGACCTGCGGGACCGGAACCGATTACTGCAACTTTTTTGCCCTTTTTCTCTGTTGCCCCTGCAGGCTTAATTCCGTTTTCACGTGCCCAGTCAGCAACAAAACGCTCCAATTTACCGATAGAAATGGGATCCCCTTTAATACCGCGGATACATTTTCCCTCACACTGGCTCTCCTGAGGACATACACGACCACAGACTGCGGGAAGCGCACTGGACTCACTGATAATCTGATAAGCCTCTTCAATATTTCCCTCCTTCACCTTTTCAATAAAGCCGGGAATATTAATAGAAACGGGGCATCCCTTGATGCACTGTGCGTTTTTACAATTAATACATCTGGAAGCCTCTTCCATTGCTTCCTCTTTGTTATATCCTAAACATACCTCTGCAAAGTTGGCTGCACGTTCTTTTGCATCCTGCTCTCTTACAGGAATTTTCTTTAATACATCCATTTTTTCTCTCCCTTATTATATCCTTAGTCACAGTTGCCGCATCCGCCGTGATGGGTGTCGCCCTCTTCTAATTTGAGAACAGCTCTGCCCTCAGCGGTTTTATACATCTGCTGACGTCTCATTGCCTCATCAAAATTAACCGCATGACCGTCGAATTCAGGACCGTCCACACATGCGAATTTCACCTTACCTCCTACCGTTACACGGCAGGCACCGCACATACCGGTACCGTCCACCATAATAGGATTCAGGCTGACAATCGTAGGAATATTTAAATCTTTGGTGAGCAGACAAACAAATTTCATCATAATCATAGGACCGATTGCAATACAGATATCATACTGTTTTCCTTCTGCCACCAAATCCTTAATCGTCTGCGTAACCATACCGCTTCTTCCGTAAGAACCGTCATCGGTTGTCACATAGAGATTACCGGCAACAGCTTCCATCTCTTTTTCCAATATCAATAAGTCCTTGGTTTTGCTGCCGACGATAACATCTGCAGCCACACCCTGCTCATGCAGCCATTTTACCTGAGGATATACGGGCGCAGCGCCTACACCGCCTGCAACAAAAAGAATCTTCTTATTTTTAAGGGACTCCGGAGTTTCCTCCGTCAGCTCGGAAGGGCATCCCAAAGGTCCGACAAAATCCTTAAAGCTGTCGCCTTCTTTCAGAGACGCCATCATCTTTGTTGCTGCACCGACAGTCTGGAAAACAATCGTAACCGTTCCTTTTTCCCTGTCGTAATCGCAGATAGTAAGAGGAATTCTCTCTCCCTCATCATCCATACGGACAATTACAAACTGACCGGGTTTACATGTCTTTGCAACCCTCTTTGCCTCTACATCCATCAGATAAATGTTTGTAGTAAGCTCCTGTTTCTTCACTATCTTATACATAATCCACCTCTCTCAGTCACATTTTAAGACTGCTCTTCTATTTCAACTAATGTATAGTTGCCATATTCATCTATTTGTAATTTATAAACCTTTCCGGTATACGCATTCACCGCAAAATGATTTCCCGTTCTGGTCAGGGATTCATCTTCGCCCTGCAAAAATTCAGAAACCACATAAAAATCGTCTACATCATTGATATTCGTAACATATTGATACCGGTATTTATAGATATATGTATCATAAGCATGTCCCGCCTCATCATATATCTTACCACTTTCCATCGAATATGCAACTACATCCTTTTCCGCATCCTGAGGCGTATACTCCGTATTCATCACAAGACTGTAAGTCCTCTCTACAACCCCGCTGCTTCTTCCACCGCCTATTCTGACAAATTTGAAATTCGATTTTCCAAGAGGCATCGGAATCGGTCCTGTATACAACGTGGAGGATAAAGTAGGTGTACTGCCGTCCGTCGTGTAATAAACCTCTGAATCATCTCCGCTGATTTCAATCATAGTCGGGAACTCATACTCGCCGCTCACGGTAGTTACCGTCGGAATCGGAAGGGCTTCTATCTCGATATGATATGTTTTCGTTACATATTCACTGGCAATTCCATATTCGTTGACAAAATAGGCACAAATGGTATAATCGCCGTCATCCAGAATAATCGGAGCCGTATACTGGGCGCTGTTTTCATCCGGCTTGCTGCCGTCCAGGGTATAATAAATCTTACCGTTTCCATAGGCAGTCAGTCGCAGCGGCTGGATATCTGCATAATAGCCTTCCGGTATGCTGAACTCCGGCGCCATCGCCACATAATTTTGATAACTCTGTACGACGCGTTCATTTTCACATGACAACAGCAGTTCGTTAATACTCTGATAATCTTCTCTTGCCCGGTAAATTGCAATCAGTTTACCATATGCGCTTTCCACCTGCTCGTTTGACGCATTTTCCTGTTTTATAATCTGTCTTAACAGATATTCATATTCTATTTTATTATTTTTTAAAAAATAAACGTCTGCCAGACCAAACATCAAAGTGACATCGTCCTCACTTAATTCCAAAGCCCGCTGGTAGTATTTTATTGCTTTGTCATACTGCTGCCTTTCCACACACCTCTTTGCTTTTTCTGTCTGAAAGGAAACGGAATGATACTGATAAGTCAGCACGGTGCCGGTGACAAACAAAAGACACAGTATACCGACAACTCCTGCAATCAGTATATTTCTCCTTGCTTTTTTCTGCGGTTTTATATCCTGCCCGGATATCTGCTGCTCTTCCTTGATATCCTCTGCAATTTCGCTGATTGTCTGTTCTATATTCAATTCAACTTCCGGCTCAAAATCGGGAACAATATGGATATCCTCCCCACATTGCTCGCAATATAGAGAGCCCACTGGCATTTTGGCGCCGCAATTCGGACATTTCATCCCAGGCTCCTCTCCGGCTCTAACTATTATCAGCCTACTTTTGTAATGCAACGGATTCTACACAGTTATTCATCAGCATGGCAATCGTCATGGGTCCTACACCACCGGGTACCGGAGTAATTGCACTGCATTTTGGCGCCACATCGTCAAAGTCAACGTCTCCGCATAATTTATTCTGCTCGTTGCGGTGGATACCCACATCAATAACGACTGCTCCCTCTTTCACATATTCGGCTGTAATCATTTTCGGTTTACCGACAGCAACCACAAGGATATCCGCTCTCCTCGTTACCTCTTTCAAATTCCTGGTTTTGCTGTGTGCAACGGTCACGGTTCCGTTCTCCTGCAGGAGCAGAAGCGCCATAGGCTTACCCACAATATTGCTTCTTCCGATTACCACGCATTCCTTTCCCTCAACGGAAATGCCGGAACGCTTTAATAGCTGTATAATGCCGGCCGGAGTACAGGAGACAAAGCCTTTCCTGCCGATACACAGGGAACCCACATTCTGCGGATGAAAACCGTCCACATCCTTCAAAGGATGAATTCTGTCCAGTATCTTTTCTTCATTGATATGTTTCGGAAGAGGAAGCTGTACCAGAATGCCGTTCACATCCTTCTTTTCATTCAGCTCATCAATTAATTTTAAAAGCTCTTCCTCAGAGGTCTCCTCCGCAAGCTCATACGCCAGCGAATGAATTCCAATGTAGGCACAGGCTTTCTTCTTATTACCCACATAAACACTGGAAGCAGGGTCGTTTCCCACCTGAATGACTGCAAGGGTGACTTCCACTCCCCGCTCCTTCATTGTGGCAACTCTCTCTTTTAATTCCTCCTTGATTTGTGCGGATATTGCTTTACCGTCAATCAACTGCGTCATGTTTGACACTCCTTCCCTTTAAAATAATCCTGTAATCTTTCCGTTTTCATCTACATCAATATCAAATGCCACAGGCTGTTTCGGAAGTCCCGGCATCGTCATTACCGCACCGGTAAGAACAACAACAAAACCTGCTCCTGCGGATACATAAACCTCTCTGACATTCAGTTCAAAACCGACAGGTCTTCCCAGAAGAGTCGGGTCGTCGGATAAAGAATACTGATTCTTCGCCATACATACAGGCAATTTGCCGAATCCTGCCTTTTCAAGCATGGATAGCTGCTTCAGCGCAGCGGGGGCATAATTTACATAGCCCGCGCCATAAATTTCTCTGGCTACGGTTTCAATTTTCTCTTTCAGGCTTAATTCGTCCTCATACAGTACCCTGAAATTGCTTTCCTTCTTCTCCAACGTCTCCAGCACCTTTTCGGCAAGCGCAACGCCGCCCTCGCCTCCTTTTGCCCAAACCTCTGAAAGCGCAAATTCACAATTTCTCTCCTCGCAAAAACGCTTTACATAAGAAATCTCCGCTTCGGTATCGGTCAGGAAGGAATTCAGTGTTACTACAACGGGCACGCCGTACTTCTGCAAATTTTCGATATGCTTTTCCAGATTTACAATGCCTTTTTGAAGCGCTTCAAGATTTTCTGCATTTAAATCCGCCTTTGCCACACCGCCGTTATATTTCAGTGCACGAATCGTCGCAACCAATACAACCGCATCCGGCTTCAAACCCGTCATACGGCACTTGATATCAAAGAATTTTTCTGCGCCCAAATCCGCGCCGAAGCCTGCCTCCGTAATACAGTAATCAGCCATTTTTAATGCCGTCTTTGTAGCCCTTACGGAATTGCAGCCGTGCGCTATATTTGCAAAAGGTCCTCCGTGTACCAGCACCGGAGTATGCTCTAAGGTCTGTACCAGATTGGGTTTCATGGCATCCTTAAGCAGCGCCGCCATAGCTCCCACCGCCTTTAATTGCCCTGCGGTTACAGGCTCTCCCGCATAATTGTACGCTACTATAATTCTGGACAGACGTTCCTTCAAATCCTTCATATCGGAAGCAAGACAGAGAATTGCCATAATCTCACTTGCAACCGTAATCACAAAATGATCCTCCCTTACCACACCGTCCGTCTTACTGCCAAGCCCCACAACAATGTTGCGGAGTACTCTGTCATTCATATCCTCGCATCTCTTCCAGACAATCTGTCTGGTATCAATCTGCAATTCATTTCCCTGCTGAATATGATTGTCAAGCAGAGCGGCAAGAAGATTATTTGCAGAAGTAATCGCGTGAAAATCTCCCGTAAAATGAAGATTTAAATCCTCCATGGGAACCACCTGCGCATAGCCTCCGCCTGCGGCGCCGCCTTTAATACCGAAACAGGGACCAAGAGAGGGCTCCCTCAAAGCAATAACCGCTTTTTTTCCCAGTTTTCCGAATGCCTGCCCCAATCCTATACTGATGGTTGTTTTTCCTTCTCCCGCCGGAGTGGGATTGATAGCGGTCACAAGGATTAATTTCCCGTCAGGATTAGATGAAACCTTGTTTATATATTCATCGGAAATCTTCGCCTTATATTTTCCGTAAAGCTCCAATTCCTCCATCGTAATCCCAAGGCTCTCCGCCACCTGTGTAATAGGCTGCATCACTGCTTCCTGTGCAATCTGAATGTCTGTTTTCATCTCATTAACCTCTCGCTTTTTTTGTCTATATCTCTTCCAGAAGCTGCTCAAATTGTTCCATTGTCATCAATACCTTGCGCGGCTTGGTTCCTTCCTCCTCGCCCACCACACCGTATTCGCAAAGCTGATCCATAATTCGCGCCGCCCGGTTAAAGCCTATCTTTAACACTCGCTGCAGCATACCGATGGAAGCCTTGTCCTTATCAATAATAAATCGTCCCGCTTCCTCAAAATATTCGTCTCTCTCACTGCCGCCCGAAGCTGCGCCGGACGCAGAAGAGGAACCGATATTCTTGATTTTCTCTTCAATATCCTCCGCATAAACATTACCCAGCGTCTGATTTTTGAGAAAATCAACCACGTCGGACACTTCCTTATCAGAGACAAAAGCCCCCTGAATGCGCGCAGGTTTGGCATATCCCTGAGGGTAAAAGAGCATATCGCCCTTACCCAACAGCTTTTCCGCTCCGTTCATATCAAGAATCGTTCTGGAATCCACGCCGCTGGATACGGAAAACGCCACACGACTGGGCATATTTGCCTTAATCAGTCCCGTGATAACATCCACGCTGGGACGCTGGGTTGCAATAATCAGATGGATTCCCGCAGCTCTCGCAAGCTGTGCCAGACGGCAGATGGATTCCTCCACCTCACCGGGGCAAACCATCATCAAATCCGCAAGCTCGTCCACAATAATAACAATCTGAGGCATCTTTGCCGGCGCTGTCTCGTCGCCGTTCTCCCGCATGCTTTCCACTTTTTTGTTGTAGCCTTTTAAGTCACGGACATTAAAATCTGCAAATTTCCGATAACGGTCCTCCATCTCCGTCACACCCCAGTGCAGTGCGGCGGAAGCCTTCTTCGGATCGGTTACAACCGGAATCAGCAAGTGGGGAATTCCGTTATAGACACTCAATTCCACCACCTTAGGGTCAACCATAATAAGCTTCACATCATCGGGATGCGCCTTGTACAGAATGCTTATAATTAAAGTGTTAATACAGACCGACTTGCCGGATCCTGTCGCTCCCGCAATCAGCATATGAGGCATCTTTGCGATATCCGCCACAACTACCTTGCCCGCAATATCCTTCCCCACTGCAAATGCAAGATTTGACGGAAACTCCTTGAATTCCCTGCTTTCAAGCAAATCACGGAGCGCAACCGTCATGTTTTCCTTGTTGGGCACTTCAATGCCGATTGCCGCCTTTCCGGGTATCGGCGCCTCAATCCGGATATCCGTAGCTGCCAGATTTAATTTAATATCGTCCGCCAGATTCACAATTTTGGACACCTTCACGCCCTGCTCCGGCTGCATCTCGTATCTGGTAACGCTGGGACCCTGACTGATGTCCGTTATCGTCACCTTCACGCCGAAGGTATTCAGCGTCTGCTGTAAGCGCATTGCCGTTTCCTTCAGTTCCCTTGTGGAATCCCCCGCAGCCGCCGTTCCCTTCTGCAATCTGGAAAGCGGCGGAAACATATATTTTTTCGGCAGCTTTTTTTCCCCGTTCTGTATGCCCTTATGTATCTCTGATGCCGTACCGTTGTCGGGAACATCCGCTATATCCGCCTTTTTTGTTCCCCTGCGGCTTATCCCGCCTGCGGACGGCTCCGGCACGCCTTCTTTATGGATGCGGATTGCCTCTGCCTGAGGGGAAAGCATCTCCGACTTCTCAAACGCAATCTCTTCTTCCGGCTCCGTCTCCTCAACGGTAAGCTGATGTGCGCTTCTGATCTGAATCCTGTCAAAATCCAAGGAATTATCAGAAACCGTTTGCGTTCCGTTCTCTTCCGCAATCGTAATCTCATGAATATCGTCCCTGCGCCGCTCTTCTTCGCGGGGCTTTAAGGAGGTATCAGCCATAACACCTGTTACTTTTTTCTCCATCCGAAGAATTTTTTCGTTCTCTTTTTCCTCCGCCCGAAGCCTGCGCTCCTCCTCTCTTTGGGCACGCAGCTTTCTCTGCTCGATACGTCTGTTTTCCGCATACTCTCTCCGGCTCTCTGCATATTCCCTTCTGCGCTCCGCGTCGATTCTGCTTCGCTCCCTGATACGGCTGCCGCCGGACTTCACACTGCCAAGCAGTGATTTTTCCGTCAGAAGGATAACGCTGATAACGGAACACAGGATAACCACAAGCACGGTTCCAATCATTTCCAGATATTGGCAGAGCAGAAAGCTCAGGCTGCCGGCTATTACGCCGCCCCCACTTTTGCTGTCCCTGCTGCTTTCATATATTAATTTTACATCATACGCTTCCATGCCTGCTGTATTTTTCGCAAAAAGGTCACAAATAATACCAAGCATCAAAAACAGTACCACACCTGCAATCAGCTTTCTGAGCGCTGTGGGATTTCCTTCATTTGCAAACCAGAAAGCAACGGCAAGAAAAAGCAGAATGGGAACTGCATATGCGGTGAATCCGAACAATCCGAACATAACACCGCTGACAGAATCCCCAACCGGACCGATAATACCAAAGTTACAGCAAAACAAAATAACCATTGCCACAAAAAAAACAATAAGACCTATTTCGTGGAACAATACCCTGTCCCGCTCTGCCTGATAAGCATCTGCTTTTTTTCTCCTGCTGCTATTATTGGAAGTATTCCTTTTACCTGATGACTTGTTTGATGATCTGCCGGAAGATGATGTTCTTTTGCCTGATGATGATGCCATTTTCATCAACCTTTCTAAAAAATCTTACGACCCTGCACCGCTTTTTTGCATAGAATTGCAGGGTACACTTCTAAGAGTATACCATTTTTATCAAGTCTTGTCACCATGTATACAATTTTTTTGCGGCAGTCTATTCTTTCTTTCCGTCAATCAATCCATGAAGCTTTTTCAATGCCTCGCAGACTCCTCCAACCTCGTCGATAATGCCATGCTTTACAGCTTCTTCTCCCACGAGGATGGTTCCCACATCCTTCGTCAATATTTCCGTCTCCATCATCAGTTCTTCAAAACGGCTTCTGGTAATCTTGCAATGATTGCAGACGAAACCTGTGATCCTGTCCTGAATCTGCTTAAAGTAATCAAACGTCTGGGGTACGCCAATCACCATTCCGTTCATTCTGACCGGATGGATAACCATGGTTCCTGTCGGCACAATATAAGAATAATCCGTACTGACGGCTATCGGCACCCCGATGGAATGACTTCCTCCCAGCACCAGCGACACGGTTGGCTTGCTTAAGGATGCCAGCATTTCCGCTATGGCTAGTCCTGCCTCCACATCTCCGCCCATCGTATTTAACAGTACCAGAACACCCTGAATGTGGGCACTGTCCTCTATCGCCGCAAGCTGGGGCAGAATATGCTCATACTTTGTTGTTTTGGAGTTTCCTGAAAGGTTCTCATGCCCTTCTATCTCTCCGATAATGGAAAGCAAATGAATATCCTGCTTTTCCTTATTATCCTGCAGGGTAAGCTGTCCGGTCTGCTCAATGCGTTCGTCCTGATGCTTTTCCGTATCTATTCTCTGTTCCTCTTTATCTGCTGATTTTTTATCATTCTTATTCTCTGCCATATGTTTCTCCCTTCCGGTTTTTGTTTTGGCGTGTCAAAAAGGACCGTTCCGAAAAATATCGGAACAGTCCTTTTTAGTATTTCCACTATCTGATTTTCTATGAATCAAAAACGCAAATCCTTAAATATCATAGTCATCGTTTGCATCCACCTGCACATCAAAGTCTTCCTGTCCTTCGCCGGGCTCCATATCAAAATCAAGCACCTTTTTGACGTGCTTCTTAGGAAGAGGCAAAGGATTCTCAATCAGCTGCACTTTGGAGGGCGCCTCCTCAATTACATCCCGACTCATCGCTTCCAGTTCGGTTTCCAGTCTTTCATACATGAAAGCCTCCATGTCCTTCGTAAACAGTCCTGTCACGCCCACACCTGCCAGAATTGCAGCCAGTACATAGAGATAAGGATATCCGCCAACCTCTGCCGTGGTCATTCCAAAGCACTGCATTAGCACAAGCATCAGTCCTGCCAGAATCCATATGCTGAAACCCTCTTTGCGGCGATTACACCAATAACTGAAAATTCCGAAGGACATCACTGATAAAAGCAGTAATATGCCAACCCCATCCTGCATCACATCCGCCCTGACAGGCATTGTAAATTCCGAAGGAACGAAAAGGCTCCACCAAGCGCCCATGATACTTAGCACCCCTTTGGAGCTTGCCAGAGAATCGATGAGAACAAGCAGTACAAAACCTGCCGCGCAGCCGGACACACAACAAAGACTACAGAAGAGCCGTCCGGAAACCGGTCTCTCCTCTTCCACGTTTTTTAAAAGCAAACCCGCTGCCGTCATAAAAAGCAGAGAAAATCCTATTATATCCAAATAGCACACACAGGAAATCAGCACACCGCACAACGCACATTTTGTCAGCTTTTTTTGTCCGCTGATACATCTGACACAGAAATAAGCGGAAATGGCAAAAACAGCAAGAAGCAGCATTCTCGGAGAAAGTGTCAATGCCTCTCTCACCATCAGCGGCTCTGCCATAACAAATCCAAACGCAACAAGTGCTGCCACCGCACCTGTCTGCTTACGGACCGCCGCGTAGATGAAAATGGATGCTATTATCTGCAAAGCAATCTGCAGCCAGATTCCTGCCAGAAATATATTGCCGAAAATTACATATATTACATGCAACAACTGCAGATAGATATAGGTTGCACCGTGCACCACAGGCGGAATTACCTGTCCCTCCGCCACCTTAGCCAGCTCATAATAGGCAGCATCCTGCCCTGCGCCATCCAGTCCGTTTATCCTGAGTGCAAGCCCTGCTCCAAGCAGGATTACCGCTGTCACGCCTTCCGTCACAAGCGCCGGTTTGCTTCCTGATTCCCAAAAGCCGGTTGATTTCTGCATAGACCTGTGCAGCAAAAAAACAATCAGTCCGCAGAGTAAAAGCCATACGCTGCTTCCCGCAAAGCCGACGATTTCCGAATATCCTGCCTGTCTGCTTAAGCTTCCCGACATCCAAAACAGACTGACGCATACAGCCATCGAATATAAAAACCACAGAAAATAACTGAATGCCTTCTTTTGGATCATTTCCCTTTTCCTATTTATCCTCTTGGGATAATACCTTTTCAATATTGTAGCGGGGTCTCTGTTTTACTTCAATATAAATCTTGCCGATATACTGACCTACCAGTCCCACCGCAAGCAGCTGCAAACCGCCCAAAAACCAGATGGACAGAATCAGCGAGGTCCATCCCGGCACAACATGACCCGTAAAGTACGAAATCAGGGCATAGACTGCAGCCAATATAGACGCAATAATAATAATAACCCCAAGTCCGAGAATCAGACTGATTGGCTTCACACTAAAGGAAGAGATTCCGTTAAACGCCAATGCCAGCATTTTCTTTAACGGATATTTGGATTCTCCTGCCACCCGCTCTTTGCGGTCATAGTAGACACAATCTGTCTGATAACCGATTAAAGGCATCATTCCGCGCAAAAACAGGTTCGTCTCCTTATAAAGAGAAAACTGCTCCACCGCACGTTTGGACATCAGACGAAAATCCGCATGATTGTAAACCGTCTTTACGCCCATCAGTTCCATTACCTTATAAAAACCCTGCGCCGTGGTACGCTTAAAAAAGGTATCTGTTTTTCGCTCTTTTCTGACACCGTAAACAATATCGTTGCCTGCGTGAAACTTGTCAATCATCTCTTCAATGACAGCCACATCGTCCTGCAAATCCGCGTCAATGGATACGGTGACGTCACTCATATCCTTTGCCGTAATCAGTCCAGCCGTCAGCGCAAACTGATGTCCCACATTCCCCGCAAGGTTCACACCGCAAACCTGTATCGGATGGGCTTTGTGTTCCTCCTCAATCAGCTCCCAGGTACGGTCCTTACTTCCGTCATTTACAAATAAAATAAAGCTGTCCCCTGCAATCTTTCCCTTACCAGCCAAATCATCCAATACGCCTCTTAGCGCTTCGGATGCAATTTTCAATACTTCTTCCTCGTTATAGCAGGGAACTACTATTGCCAGTCTTTCCATCGTAACCTCATTTCCCTCAGATACCTTATTCTGAATTTATATACTGAGCGGCATCTCAAACCAGAGCGGAGAATGCCCTCACTTTGAGCAATCTCAGGGTGAAACATAGAAGTTCTTTGCGAAACAGCCTCTGCTGTGAGCATTAGAACTTCTTTTCACCCTTCTCGCACTATTCATCCCAGTTATGGTATACCGCCTGGACATCATCGTCACCGTCAAGTAAATCCAATGTTTTCTGCAGATTCTTGATCGCAGTCTCATCCGTAAGCTCCACATAATTCTGCGGAATCATGGTCACTTCCGCACTCAGCATCGGGATGCCGGCTTCCTCAAGCGCCTTGCGCACCTCCTCAAAGCTGTCAGGGTCGGTCAATATTTCAAAGCTGTCCTCTTCCTCCGCAAAGTCCTCCGCGCCGGCATCCAGAGCTGTCATCATAAGGTCGTCAGCTTCCATATCGCACTCTTCTTTATCGATGATTATCTGACCCTTTTTATCAAACATAAAAGATACACAACCCGGCGTACCTACATTTCCCTGTCCTTTTGTAAACGCACTTCTGACGTTTGCAGCGGTACGGTTCTTATTGTCGGTAAGCGCGTCCACAATAATTGCAATACCGTTAGGTCCATATCCCTCATAGGTCACAAATTCATAATTAACATTGCCCACGTCTCCCGCAGCTTTCTTGATACCTCGCTCGATGGTATCGTTTGGCATATTATTTGCCTTTGCCTTTGCGATCACGGTTGCAAGCTTAAAATTGTTGTTCGGGTCCGGTCCGCCCTCTTTTACGGCTACTGCAATCTCTCTTCCGATAATGGTAAAAATCTTCCCCTTCGCAGCGTCGTTTTTTTCTTTTTTATGCTTAATATTTGCAAATTTTGAATGTCCTGACATACCTTTACTCCTTTTATTATTTTGTATCTTTTAACAGTCTTTTATCGCATAAGCTTTCCTTATCATAGCATTATTTTTCGGTTTCTTCAAGCATGGATTGTGAAACCTCTCCATCCTCTGCCTTTTCCTGTGTCTCCACGGGCAGTTTTGTCACAAATACGCTTGTTATCATTTTGTTCTCCACAGACAGAATTTTGAAATTATATCCCTTGTAATCCACATCGAAATCTTCATCCGGCTCCGGGATTTTGTCAAGCCTTGCTATCAGAAAACCGTTCAGGGTCTCAAACTCCTCCCCGGTAAAATCAATCCCTAAGCGTTCCTCCAACTCCTCCAACGGTGTTTTTCCGTCTATGATATATTCGTCGTTTCCCTTATCCTCGATATATTCCCTGTCCTCGTCATACTCGTCCATAATGTTTCCGACGATTTCCTCCAGAATATCCTCCATCGCCACAAGACCGTCTGTCTGTCCGTACTCGTCCGCAACCATAACCATCTGAAGCTTCTGTGACTGCATCTTTTGGAACAGCTCGTCAATATTTTTGGTTCTGGGCACAAAATAAACCTCCCGCAGCAGCCCTTCTATTTCCTTTACGGGCATATCTCCCCGCTGCCCTTCGGTATATACCCGCATGGCGTCTTTCAAATGCAGAATACCGATAACATGGTCAATATTTTCCTCATAAACAGGATAACGGCTGTTTCTCTCCGCAATCATAAAATCAATCGCGTCCTTAAGTCCTGTATTGCCGTCAATCGCAACAATATTTTTTCTGTGGGTCATGATATCCTGCGCTTCCTTATCGCCAAGCTCAAAAATATTGGATATCATTTCCGCCTCGCTTGCCTGTATCAGTCCCTGTTCATGACCCTCGTTCACCATGTTTATAATTTCTTCTTCCGTTACATCGTTTTCATCTTCCTTATCCCTGACACCAAACAAAAACAGAATACCGTCCACCGTAACGGTAACCAGACCTGTAAACGGCTTTAGAATTCCGGTAATGTAATACACCGGCGTAATGCAGGCATAGGACCATTTTTCCGGAATTCTCGCCGCAATCTTTTTCGGCAGCAGCACGCCGAAGGTCAGTACTATGTACAGAAGAACAATCATTGTCAGCACAAACGCACAGACAGTAAGCGCTTCCGATGAAATATTCTCCAGTTTCAGTTTTCTCTCCACCAGAAAAAGCAACGCATTTTTTATGGAGTGGGACCAGATGCTTACACAGACCGCTCCCATTACCACATTTAATAGTGTAATAATTAATTGCAGCGTATTCACATATTCCGAAGGACTGTTGACAAGCTTTTTTAAACGAAGTGATTTTTTATCTCCTTCGCCTTCCGTCCGCCTCTCGATATCCTTGCTGTTTAACGCTCTGGAAGCCGTACCGAAGCCGTAAAAAAATATATCTGCAAACAATAGTAACAGAAAACAAATAATACTGGCAGTAGGTCCGCTGTCGTCCATTCAAGATAACCTCTCTTCTTATTGTATATTTGTCAAATTTTCTCATTAGACGTTGTAACTATAACATCCCTGTCACTATTCGTCAAGGACTGACGCCTTATGTATCCAGCTCCAGACTGATCATCAAGGCTCTGTTCACCCTCTTCATAATCTCTCCGTCCAAATGACACACCTTATCCTTTAACCGTTTTTTATCAATCGTGCGAAGCTGTTCCAACAATACGACGGAATCCTTATCCATATCATATAAAGAAGCATTCAGCTCTATATGTGTAGGCAGCTTTGCTTTATTCATCTTTGAGGTAATAGCCGCGCAGATTACCGTCGGACTGTGTTTGTTTCCCACATCATTCTGTATAATCAGAACCGGTCTGATTCCTCCCTGCTCGGAGCCAATCACCGGGCGTAAATCTGCATAATATACATCTCCTCTTTTCATTTTGCCTCCATTTTGCTATACAAATCTGTATTTATCTGTACGGATAGTATTGCCGTTTTATCCGGAGGTATTCACTTGTATTATTTATATGGAGCAAAGTCCGTCCTGTATTGCCATCGGCTTTCCATCTCTTATATATACTCTGGGGATTCGTTTGCCCAAATCACAAACCAGCTCGTAATTAAACCGTCCTGACATATCTCCTAAAAGCTCAACGCTGATATGTTCCGTTTTGTCATAGCCAATCAGCGTCACCCGGTCTCCCTCTTTTGCCTCCGGGATATCCGATACATCCACCATAAACTGATCCATGCAGACTCTTCCGAGAATCGGCGCTTTTTTCCCATGGATAAGAACATAGCCCCTGCCTGATAAAGATCTGGGATAACCGTCCCCATAACCCACGGGAACAGTCGCCACACGCATATCCTTTTCCGCCGTAAATGTTCCTCCATAGCTTACGCTCTGTCCTGCATGTATCGTTTTAACATACACAATATGGCTGTAAAAAGACAATGCCGGGGTAAGCGCCACCGCCTCGCGGCTCACTTCATCGGAAGGATACAGCCCGTATAGGGTAATGCCTGCCCTGACTACATCCATATTCGCTTCCGGCATCTCTAATATTCCCGCGCTGTTGGAGCAGTGTTTTACGGGAATGGAAAGTTTCAGTCTGTCCTCTGTTAATTGCAGAAAACTTATGAAACATGCAAGCTGTCTTTCCGCGTCGCTTTTATCCCGATAATCCGCTTTGGCAAAATGGGTAAAAATGCCCTCAATCTCAATTCCATCCTGATTCATCAGCTCTTCCACAAAACGAAGACCTTCTTCATCAGGAGTGATACCGATTCTTGACATACCGGTATCCACTTTAATATGTACCTTTACAGGATGCCCCGTACTTTTTGCAGCAGAAACAAGCTCCGGGATAGTATCATAACGAAATACCGTGGGTCTGATTTCTTCTCTTGCCAGCATTTCATAAGAATAAGGGAAAGTGTAGCCCAGAATCAGAATCGGCTTTTTCACTCCCGCCCTTCTAAGTACAAGGGCTTCCTCTGCGGTAGCCACCGCAAAGCCAAACACAAAATCCAGTTGCTCCAGACAATGGGCAATAGGAACGCAGCCGTGTCCATAGCCATCCGCCTTAATTACGCCTATCATTTTCGTATGCTCCGCAATATTGGCTTTCATATTGCGCATATTGCTCAGAATGGCATCCAAGTCCACCTGAATATAACCTCTTTGACAGATATCCGTTTTTACCTGCAAATCATTCATCATAAAAAGTCCGCCTCTCTGTATCTTACGTCAGTCCCCGCGCCGGAAAATAACTTCTCTGCAATATCTCCTGCCATCACAGCATATTCGCCAAGGCTTTCCGCCGCACATTCCCCCGCCAGAGCATGCGCATATACGCCCACGGAAGCCGCCTCAAAGGGCTTCATCTTCTGAGCAAGCAGACCTGCAATCACACCTGTCAGCACATCTCCGCTTCCCGCCGTTGCCATGCCGCTGTTTCCCCTTACATTTACACAAGTCGCTGCATTCTCTCCGCAAATAACCGTACGGGCATCCTTGGCAGCCACAACTGCATGTAACCGTTCCGCCAGTTTTTTTACGTAAAAAACCATATCTTCTTTTAAGGAAGCAATGCTTTCCCCCGTCAGTCTCGACAGCTCTCCCACATGAGGCGTCAATATCACAGCGCCTTCCCGTTCTGTCACTGCCTTTTGTAATCCGGCATCCTCTGCCAGCAGATTCAAACCGTCCGCATCTATCAGCAAAGGCAGCCCGCTTTCTGATATCACTGTCCTCAGCGCATCCTTCGCCTCTTCGCTTTTTCCGACGCCCGGTCCAACCGCCGCCACATCCGCCCATTTCAGACTTTCTCTCAAATCCTCGGTTGTCCCCAGCAATGCCTCCGGAACTGCCCCTTGCAGAATCACGCGGTTTGGGGACGGCGTAATCACCTTTACCATTCCCGCGCCCGTCCGGTATGCCGCTTTTGCCGCAAGTACCGCAGCCCCAGCCATATTTACGCTGCCCGCCACCAGCAGCACCTTTCCGAAGGTTCCTTTGTTTCCGTCCGGTGCCCGCGCCGGCAGTAAATTTCTCACCGGCTCGTCATAATAAAACATGGCGGGTTCTTCTCCGAAAAAGCTTCTGTCCGTGATTCCGATATCGGCAGTCACCACCTCGCCCGCATATTCACAGCCGGGATACAACACAAGTCCTCTCTTGCAGAATCCAAAGGTAACTGTCAGGTCTGCCCTGACCGCGCAGCCTGACACTCTTCCCGTATCCGCGTTCAGTCCGCTCGGCACATCAACGGCTATCCGGTATCCTTTTCTCCGGTTAAAATATTCTATCGCTTTGGCATATTCGCCGCCCACCTCTCTGGACAGTCCCACGCCGAATAAAGCATCCACCAGTATAGTATATTCCGAATCCGGCGCTTTGCTACCTATCGGAACGGAATAATGACGAAGAATTTCTCTCTGCCGCTTCCATTGTTCGGACGCCTTCTCCTCACTGCCCACGCACCAGACGTCCGTGGAGATTTTCTTTTCTGCAAGAAGGCGCGCCAGCGCAAGACCGTCTCCGCCGTTATTACCCACTCCCACAAGAATCAGAACCCGTATTTCCGCCGGGTTCTTTTCCCCAAAACGCTTTGCAATTTCTTTCAAAACCGCGAGCGCCGCACGTTCCATCAGAACCATAGCCGGAATTCCGATTTTTTCTATCGTATTGCTGTCATACTGTTTCATTTCTTCAGAGTTGACAAGATATTTCATAACTGCTCCTTCTTGTAGCAAAAAAGACCACTGGCAAAAAACAGCGATCCCTTTCCACATTTTATTCAATTCGGATTCTCTTTGCCCGGAATCGCCGGATGCTGTTTCTCCGGATTGTATTTCATATCAAACAGATTCAGAACCTCCGCGCCGAAAACATCGTGCATATAAGAGTATATTTCGTGATTTTTCTGCTCCTTTTCCTGTTTTTCCACAAGACGCTTCTTCAGCTCGATACGAATCTCCGTTACCCATTCCTCAATCGCCTCTATTTCCGCAGTGTTTTTCTGCATAATCATATAGCAGCTCTCCATTGTCTGCAGCATGAGCTGTTGATTTACCTCCTCAATCTCATGGGGAAGCTCCAGCAGTTCATCCTTATAGCTTGCCAGCTTTTGATTGCATTCCTCTATCAGGCGCTTGTGGTCGTCGATTCGCCTGTCAATTTTAGGGTCGCCGGTTTGCTCCGCTTCGTTCACCATGGAAACCATTTCATTCATCAGCTTTTTTTTCAGTTTTCGGATATCCTTTGATTCCGTATTTAAGCGCCCCTGTCTCTTTAACAGGTTATTGAGCTGCTCAGACAGATTTTTTATTTCTTTTTTGCCAACCTCGTCAAACAGACGATACCATTTGTGATCCAACGTCAGTACAGGGATATTTTTCCCCAGAAGCGCATCTGAAAATGCTGTTTTCCTCTGTTTATCACTTTTACGCTCCATATTTTCCTCCTATACCGTAAATGAATCATTCTTTTGTCAGTCTTTATTGCTCTCCTTCATATATCGGTTAATATTGTAGGAAAGCTTCATCAAACTGTCTGAGAGATGCACATTTTCTACCTGAATACCGTCCGGGACATTCAAATCCACATGTGCAAAATTCCAGATGGCGCGGATACCGTTCTGCACCAGTCTGTCCGCAACCTCCACCGCGCTCGTCTTCGGTATCGTAAGAATCGCGATATCAATATCATTCTCCCTGACAAAGCGCTCCATCTCTTCCATCGGCATAACCTTAATTCCGCGTACATCCGAGCCTATCAATTCGGGATTCTTATCAAACATTCCTTTAAAAATAAAGCCGCGGCGTTCAAAATTCATATAATTCCCCAATGCTCTGCCCAGATTTCCGGCGCCGATGATAATAAAATTATGTTTGTTTTCCAGACCAAGTATTCTGCCGATTTCTTTATATAAAAATTCAACGTTATAACCATAACCCTGCTGACCAAATCCGCCAAAATTGTTGAAATCCTGACGAATCTGGGACGCCGTCACTTTCATCAGTTCACTCAATTCCTGGGAAGATATTCTCTCAACCCCTTCATCCTTCAATTCTCCGAGATATCGGAAATATCGCGGCAGCCGTCCTACAACAGCCTGTGAAATTTCTTTTGCTTCCAAGGTAAATACCTCCTCCATCCAATAGTTTCATTATAGCTAAATGTTAAAATCTTGTCAATGAATTGACAGTTAAATTTCTTCAAGGTAAAATATACGCGAATACACAGATAACAGAAAAAAGGATGCTATAAAAATGATACTTTCCTGTCAAAATATCTCAAAGGCATTTGCAGAAAATCAGGTCCTGCAAGATGTCAGTTTTCATATTGAGGATTATGAAAAAGCTGCGATTGTCGGCATCAACGGCGCCGGCAAAACCACACTCCTGCGCATTATCGTAGGAGAAATGCAGGCAGATACCGGACTTGTCACCCTTTCCAAAGATAAAACCCTGGGGTATCTTGCCCAAAACAGCGGCGTAAACACGAACAATACCATTTATGATGAACTTTTATCCGCCAAACAGGATCTGATTGATATTGAAAAACGGATGCGTGACTGTGAAGATGCAATGAAGCACGCAGACAGCGGGGAGCTGGAAGCGTTGATGAAACAGTACACCGCTCTTACCCACGCCTTTGAAATTGGCGACGGCTACTCCTATAAAAGTGAAATCGTGGGCGTTTTGAAAGGTCTGGGTTTTTCGGAGGAAGATTTCTCCAAGGCGGCTGCCACCCTCTCCGGCGGTCAGAAAACCCGTGTGGCACTGGGTAAGCTTCTTTTACAGAAGCCGGATTTGATTATTCTGGATGAGCCTACCAACCATCTGGATATGAATTCTATCACCTGGCTGGAAACCTATCTGCTCAATTACAAAGGCGCCGTGATTATTGTTTCCCATGACCGCTATTTTCTGGATCGTATTGCTACCAAGGTCATCGAGATCGACCAGACCAAGGCTACTACCTTCCAGGGAAATTACTCTGCTTATGCCGTCAAAAAAGAACAACTGCGCGTGGCAGCATGGAACGCCTATCTGAACCAGCAGCGGGAAATCAAACATCAGGAGGAGGTTATCGAGAAGCTGAAGTCCTTCAACCGGGAGAAATCCATTAAGCGCGCTGAAAGCCGTGAAAAAATGCTGAATAAAATAGAAGTTCTGGACAAACCCACCGAAGCACGTACCGATATGAAGCTCACTCTTACACCACGCCGGCAAAGCGGCAATGATGTTCTGACGGTGGAAGGACTTTCCAAGTCCTTTGGCGCACAAAAGCTGTTTTCCGATGTAAACTTTGAGATAAAGCGCGGCGAGCACGTGGCGATTATCGGCGATAACGGTACCGGCAAAACCACGCTGTTAAAAATATTGAATGAGCTGATTCCTGCCGACAGCGGAAGCTTCCGGCTTGGGACGAATGTGGAAATCGGTTATTACGATCAGGGGCATCACGTACTGCATTCGGAGAAAACCCTGTTTGACGAAATTTCCGACGATTATCCCTACCTTACCAATACGGAAATCCGCAACGTACTCGCCGCCTTTCTTTTTACCGGAGATGATGTATTGAAACGAATCAGCGATTTAAGCGGCGGCGAGCGCGGACGGGTCTCCCTTGCCAAGCTGATGCTGTCGAATGCTAACTTTCTGATTCTGGATGAACCTACCAACCATCTGGATATTATGTCAAAGGAAATTTTAGAAGACGCCATCAATGGCTATGAAGGCACCGTACTCTACGTTTCCCATGACCGATATTTTATTAACAGGACAGCGCACCGTATTCTCGACCTGACGGCGCACAGCTTTGTAAACTATATCGGAAATTATGACTATTATCTGGAAAAACACGATACTGTCATGGCTGCTGTCGCTCAGACAACAAACACTTCTGCAATCGGAAATAATGCCTCCGGCATCGTCTGCCAGCAAACGGTCACTAAGAATGTTGAATCCGAGAATAAGGCAGACTGGAAAGCCAAAAAGGAAGAACAGGCAAGACTTCGCAAGAAGGAAAATGATTTAAAGAAATGTGAGGAAAAAATTGCTTCTATTGAAGAGCGTCTGTCAGAAATTGACGCCGAGATGTCCAACCCGGAAATCGGCACCCAGGTACTCAAATTGCAGGATTTGTCCAGGGAACAAATCAGTCTGAATGAACAGTTGGAAAAGCTCTATGAAGAATGGGAAAAATTAGCGGAGTAGCCTTATGCTGCTCCGCTATTTCATGCGACTGCTGACGCATGTCCTTTCCTACCATTCTTTTTTCAGCAGAAAATCCGCCACATGTATTGTCTTAATACCCTGATAATTGCCTTCGGCAAACTCATCCGTTCTTAAGACATATTTGGGATAATTATCTGCAATTTCCAACAAACGATTATATTCCCTCTTCATTGTTTCCTCTGACCTGATTTCCTGTGTTACCTGCACATACAGCTTTTCATTCTGCTTTATTGCCACGAAATCGATTTCACCGTCATTATTTTTTCCAATATAAACAGAATATCCCCTTCTTAAAAGTTCAAGATATACTACATTTTCAAGCATTGCTGATACAGAATTCGGGTCATATCCCAAAACACTATATCTCAGAGATGTATCTGCAAGATAAAATTTTTCCTGTGTTTTTAAGATTTCCTTTCCCTGCATATCGTATCGGGAGCATCTGTGTAAAATATAGGCATTTTCCAGCTTTTCTAAATAGCTATATATCGTTTCGATATCTATTGTACGTTTTTCCGCCTTAAGATAATCAGAAATTGTTTTTGCCGAAAAGGTTCTTCCAACATTATGAAACACAAATCGCACGATTCTCTCCAATTGATCCACTCGCCTGATTTGATTACGCCTTACAATATCGGAGTAAATGGTAGAATTGTAAATATCTCTTACAATCGTATATACTTCATCAGAAGTATACTCCTGTAAATGTATCGCCGGAAAGCCTCCCAGCTTTATATAAGTAACCAGCTCTTTGTGGACATCCGTTATTTCACGATATCTTTTTGCAAAATTCAAATATTCCGCAAAAGAAAGTGTAAAAATACGAAACGAAATATATCTTCCTGTCAGATATGTGGAAATTTCAGAAGACATCATTCGGGAATTAGAACCTGTTATATAGATATCAACATCATAATCTGAAGCCAGAGAATTTACGACCTTCTCCCAGCCTTCCACTTCCTGCACTTCATCTAAAAAAAGATAGGTCTTTCCTGAAACTGATAATTTATCCTTTAATTCGTGAAACATTTCTTTTGCGTTCATTCCCTCATATTCCAACGAATCAAAGCGATAATTTAAGATACGTTCAGATGCCACTCCGCTTTCTTCTATTTTCTGCATGAGCATCTTTAGTATTGTTGACTTTCCGCTTCTTCGCACTCCGGTCAGTACCTTTATAAAAGGCGTATCCCGATAGCTATAAATTTTATCAATATAATCAGGTCTTTCAATCATACTGCCCGCCTCCCTCTGTAGACAGTATGATTATACCTCTTTTATCTTTTTTTATCAATAATGTTTTTACGGTTATAACCGAAAAGTTTTTAAAATTTATTATTTTATTCGATTATATCTCAAAAATTACATCAGACTGTCCAAAGTCTCTCTGATTGCCTTGATGAAATCCAGGCTGTTTAAAATCACAGGATTCTCACAGGTAGAAATCATGGACAGGCTCTTGGTCATCTTGCCGTCCTCGATGGTCTTGATACATGCCTGCTCAAGCTTATCTGCGAACTCACACAGCTCTTTAATGCCATCCAGCTCGCCGCGCTTTCTGAGCGCACCGGTCCATGCAAAAATAGTTGCGATGGAGTTGGTAGAGGTCTCCTCTCCCTTCAAGTGCTTGTAATAGTGGCGCTGCACTGTACCATGTGCCGCCTCATACTCATAGACGCCGCTGGGGGATACCAGCACGGAGGTCATCATGGACAAATCACCGTATGCAGTAGCTACCATATCGGACATTACATCACCGTCATAGTTCTTACATGCCCAGATGAAGCCGCCCTCCGAACGAATGACTCTTGCTACCGCATCATCGATTAAGGTGTAGAAATACTCAATGCCAAGCTCCTCAAATTTTGCTTTATACTCGTTATCATAAATTTCCTGGAAAATATCCTTGAAGGTGTGGTCATACTTCTTGGAAATGGTATCCTTGGTAGCAAACCACAAATCCTGCTTCGTATCAATCGCATAATTAAAACATGCTCTTGCAAAGCTGGAAATGGATTCCTCCGTGTTGTGAATACCCTGAATAATTCCGGCGCCTGTAAAATTATGTATCAGCTCTCTCACCTCAGTGCCGTCCTCTGCGGTGTATACCAGCTCCGCTTTTCCCGCACCGGGTACTTTAATCTCGGTATTCTTGTAAACATCACCGTAAGCGTGACGCGCAATCGTAATAGGCTTGGTCCAGTTCTTTACATAGGGAACGATACCCTTTACGAGAATCGGCGCACGAAAAACAGTTCCGTCCAGAATCGCACGGATAGTTCCGTTAGGACTTTTCCACATCTCCTTTAAATTGTACTCTGTCATTCTCGCGGCATTGGGGGTAATGGTTGCACACTTTACGGCAACCCCGTATTTTAAAGTAGCGTTTGCGGAGTCAACTGTAACCTGATCATTTGTTTCATTTCGATGCTCCAGACCCAAATCATAATACTCCGTTTTTAAATCAATGTACGGAAGCAGCAGTTCATCCTTAATCATCTGCCAGAGAATTCTGGTCATCTCGTCTCCATCCATCTCAACCAAGGGGGTTGTCATTTTAATTTTGTCCATTTTTTCTGTTCCTCCTGCAATTTCTATTTTGTCTCTTCCGGCTGCTTCTCATATGCTTCATGCAGCCCTTTTTTCACCATATTCTCATAGGCATTTATCATATGCCTGTTCGCAAGCTGTTCTGCAAGGGCGGCGTCCCCCGCCTTGATTGCCTCCATTATCTGCTCGTGCTCCTGATTGGACTGCGGTCCCCGGTTGGCGCTGGAAAGCGTCTTCCTGCGGACACGCAAAACATACTGATGAAAATCCTTCAACTGATGCTCCAGAATCTTACTGTCGCATGCCTCGTAAAGAATATCGTGAAAACGGTTGTCCAGTTCGGCAAGCTGCTCCAAATGCCCCTTTTCCGCATGAAATTTTGCGAGATAAACATTCTCCTCCATCTCCTCCATCTGTTCCTTGGTAATATGCTCCGTTGCCCAGCGGGCGCAAAGCCCCTCCAACAGGGAACGTATCATATAGATATCCTTTACATCCTTCTCGGTAATACCTGTCACATAAGCGCCTTTATTGGGAATAATCTGAATCAGCCCTTCCAGCTCAAGCTGTCGGAACGCCTCTCTTACCGGCGTCCTGCTGACCCCCATCTCCTCGCCGATGGCAACCTCTTTCAGTTCTTCATGTTCCCGGTATTTTCCGCTTAAGATATCCTCTCTAAGCTTATGAAACACACGTCCGCGCAGGGAGTACTTATCCGTCACCTCCTGCTTTACATCATAATTGCCCAATTCTTCTCCTATCCGCCTCCTGCGGCTTTCTAATTCATACTAATTCCAAAAATCTTAACCAAGCGTAATATTCTTCTCAAGACATACCCTGTTTAAGCATGCCACGATTTCTTCGTCGGTAAGAACCGTCACGCGTCCTCCTGCATACTCATCATCGACCCACTTTTTAATTTCGCGCACCAGCTCAGAGGTTTTGTCCACCTGCTTATCCCCCTTTAACTTATAATAAGTATTAATCCAGTGCGCAATACCAGCCAGACCGGAGGTATTGGAAATTGCACAAAGTACCGGGCGATTCAGAAATTTCTCCGTATCAAAAATATTATAAATCTCTTCATTCTTTAAAAGTCCGTCCGCATGAATTCCCGCTCTGGTCACATTAAAATTCTTACCGACAAACGGTGTCCGGGGAGGAATCTGATAACCGATTTCCTTCTCGTAATACTCTGCAAGCTCAGTGATAACCCTGGTATCCATACCATTCAAATCGCCCTTAAGCTGTGCATACTCAAATACCATTGCCTCAAGCGGTGTATTACCCGTCCTCTCGCCAATACCGAACAGGGACGTATTCACTCCGGAACAGCCATACAGCCATGCAGTCGTGGAATTTGACACAGCCTTGTAAAAGTCATTATGTCCATGCCATTCGATTAACTCATGGGGTACGCCTGCATGGGTATGAATCGCATAAATGATTCCCTGTACACTTCTGGGAATTACCGCGCCGGAGTAATTGACACCGTATCCCATGGTATCACATGCTCTGACCTTAATCGGAATCTGATATTCCTTCATTAATTTCATCAATTCCAGACAGAACGGCACAACATAGCCATAGATATCCGCTCTGGTAATATCCTCCAGATGACATCTGGGACTGATGCCCTCCTCCAGACAATCCCTGACAACACTCAGATAATGATCCATGGCCTGACGTCTTGTCATTTTCAGTTTCAGAAAAATATGATAATCGGAACAGCTTACCAGAATACCCGTCTCCTTCATACCGATTTCCTTTACCAGCTTAAAATCCTCTTTGCTCGCACGAATCCAACTGGTTACCTCCGGGAACTGATAACCGCGCTCCATACATTTGTACACGGCATCTCTGTCCTTTTTACTATATAAGAAAAACTCGCTGGCACGAATCATACCGTTGGGACCGCCCAACTGATGCAAATAATCGTATATCTTTACAATCTGCTCTGTGGTATAGGGGGCACGGGACTGCTGTCCATCACGGAACGTAGTATCTGTAATCCAAATCTCCTTCGGCATATTGTGAGGCACAATTCTGTCGTTAAACGGAATCTTCGGAATCTCCGAATAAGGAAACATATTGCGGAACACATTGGGCTTCTCCACATCATCCAATATGTACATATGCTCCTCTATTTCCAGTAAGTTGTTTTGTTGATTCATCGTGACAGGGCGATTTTGAAATGTATCATTCTCTCTCATATTATACCATGCCTTTCTTCGCACTTAACTATCGTATTCTCTTATCTAAAATGCGTCGTCTCGTATAATTGTATACAATCATACGAGACGTGTCAACCTCTTTTTATAATTCCTTTCATTTTTGCTTATGATATCTCTAAAAGTCTCCTCACATTGACCATTCCCCACCCCTGCAAATTCCATGCTTCTCCCAGGTCCGTAGCAGTCATGGTCAGCTTTTGCTTAAATTCCTCATTACTCATAAACGGAAATTTGGAGAAGGTCAGCGCCGCTGCACCCGAAACAATGGGCGTTGCCATAGAAGTGCCGCTCTTTTTTACATAAGCATGATTAACCGCACCATGATTTTTCCTGTAGAAAGCGTTACAGGACATAATATCTGTTCCCGGCGCCACCACATCGGGCTTTCGGATGGGCGACAGCGCTGTGCCTCTGCCCGAATAGGATGCACACCTTCCCGGACTGTCCATATAAAATCTCCCGTCATGACACCCGACAGTAATTACCTTATCACTGCCCCCAATAGAAGAAATAGAACCATTTTCCGGTCCCTTATTTCCTGCGGCGCATATCACGGTAATTCCGCTGTCCCAGATTTCTTCAATCCGGCTGCGCAATGCTCTTTCCTTCTCCGCTTCTTTTAAATCGCCAATTCCCACGGAAATGTTTAAAATCCGGATTCGATATTGTTCTTTGTTGTCAAGAATCCATTTCAATGCCTCAAGCATATGCTCTGTACTTCCGTCCCCCTTTTCATCCAAAACCTTACCGACCACCAGATTTGCTCCCGGAGCAATCCCCCGGCATCGCCCGCCGGAAAGGGAACCGTCCCCACAGACAATCCCGCAGACATGGGTTCCGTGACCATTATCGTCATACATCAGACGCCTGTTGTTGACAAAATCCTTAAAACAGAGAATTTTTCCAAGCAAATCCGGATGTCTTACAAAACCGGTGTCCAATACCGCCACCGTAACTCCCTGCCCCGTTACTTCTTTTTCCTCAAAACGGGCTTCAATTTGTTCCAATACTCGCTGCATAAAACACTACTGCCCCGGCATATACTTATTCCTATCTTATGCCGAGGCAGTTTTTTCGTTACGTTATGCTTTTTTTCTGATACTTCTCACATTTAGAAGATTAGCAGTTCCCGTCAAAAGAAGAATCGCTCCCAATCCCCATTTTGCGCAGAATAAATAACTGCTGATTACCGTCCCGCTGCCTTCTGTACTGTCCGATCCTTCGCTCATGCTTTGAATCGTTGTTGAGACTTCAATAATCTGCTCCGTGGGGTAGCCGCTGCCGTCGCCGCAGATGCCGAAAAGCGACAAATGCGTAGTCTGAAATCTTACCGCATCCACACCGTCAAGCAATACCCTCTCGCTTTCCGGTCTCTCCAACTGACCGTTTCTATCCAGCGTATATACAATCACATCCTCCTGTGAAAGCTCCTCCGGTACAGGCAGCGTTACCGTAAGAATCTGTCTGCCAAGCTTGGTTAACGGTATTTCACTGCTGTCTGTCAGTTGTAAATCATATACTGTCATGTCCGCGGGCATTTCTGTCTGATAACTTCTTAAATACGCCCTCTCCATGGGCTCCTTATCATCTGCTGCAGTAACGGACAGCGTATAGCTTCTGACGGCTCCCTCCAGCGTTGCAACGGCATTCCTGATACCTGTAACCTGCACGCCGCTTTCCGCTCCGTTTTCCGCATCTGTTTCAGCATACGGTCTGTAATCTTCATTGGATAAACGTTCTGCGGAAACCTCATGGGTTGTAACAGGAGGCGTTTCCCCTTCATAAATTACGGATACACCCTCGTCAAACGCCATAAGACCAATTTCTTCTACCGAGGAGGGCAAATCCACTTCTGTAAGAGCACAGTCCGCAAAGGCTCTGTCCTTTATCTGTGACAGATGCCTGCTTAATATATTGAGCTCTGCAAGAGAGGAACAGCCTTCAAAGGCGCCTTCCCCAACCGTAATCAGACTCTCCGGCAGCGTAACGCTTTTCATTTGGGTCTGATTCATAAAGGCTTCGCTTGCAATGACAGTCACGCCCTCCGGTATTACTACATGTTCTTCATTACCGCGGTATGCCACAAGCACATTTCCGCTAATCAGAAAATCTTCAGTACCGTTTTCCAAAAACTCTTCCATCCATGCAGTATAAGCAAACGCCTTCGGTTCCACATTCTCTATTGTGGTGGGAAGAGAAACCGTCTGCAAATCATCACAGTGATAGAAAGCACCATAACAGATATCCTTCACACCCTCAGGAATCTCAACCGCCGTAACGGAGCTTCTCGAAAATGCAAACTGCCCTATTTCTTCTATTCCGCCAGGCAACACCACCTGTTCCAATGTCTGGTTCTTATAATATGCCTGATCAGCCACTATTTTTCCGTCAACAATCGTATATTTAGGAAGGATTCCCTGTTCGGTATCCGGAAGAACATCTGTCGTAATCTCCCGATCCTCTTCCTCGCTGATACTTTCATTTCCATCAAGTACTTTAGGACTGGTATTGTCAATAAAAACAACCGCGCTATTTCCTACAATCCAGGTACTGCCCAGCAAATTACCTTCCGTATCTGTGTCGGAGGGACTTACAGAATCTGTTGTGGAATCAGACGCCGTTTCATCTGTCTCTTCCTCAGAATCCTCATAATCAGGTACATCCTCGTATTCCGGCATTTCTTCCTGCCTTTCATACAGTTCCTGGGCATACTCATAGGCAATGCTGCCTGCCTCACAGTGGATATACACCTTATAGCAGCCGTCAAATGCAGTTTCGTGAATCAGCTTTACCTCTGTGGGGATTGTAATATCCGTCAGATTGACACAATCGGCAAATGCCTTAATTCCGATTCTGTCCACACTGGCAGGAATCGATATCTGCGTCAGTCCCTTACAGTTTGTAAAGGCATAATCTCCTATTTCCGTCAATCCTCTTCCCAAAACTATCGTGTTCAGATTATCGCATCCCCAAAAGGCATAGCCTTCTATCGTTGTGACAGAATCAGGGATTACCACACGCTTAATATCGTTATTATCATCAAAAGCGCTTTGTGCAATCACTTCTACCGTATTGGGAATCGTAACATCCGTTTCTGTCCCACGATACTTCACCAATGTAGTTCCTTCCATTTTAAAATCGGAAGCAGATGTTGCTGCATCTGCTTCCGCTACAGGAAGCTGCATAATGATAAGTGCTGCGATGATCAGCAGGACTCCGGATACCCTTCTCTTTCTCTTCATACGCACTCCATATTCTTCCTTTAAACTCTCTTCATTTTGCCTTAAGCGCGAACCTTTACCTTCTGTGCGGTACGTCTGTCTTTCTTCATAAAGAAAACCGCTGAAACACACGCAAGTCCGAGTGAAAGGAACCACTTCGGATGAATACCGTCTCCCGTCTTCGGCGTACTGTCAGTTGTAGCGCCCGCTGTCAGATTATTCGTCTCAACATAAATTACATAAGGCGAAAAATGCTCTGCTGTAAATGTGATACAGGGAACTCCTGAAATTGTGGTAAATCTGGGAGTCAGCTTATCCAGTCTGTTATTTACAACACCAGCCACCTTATTATTGCCGGCATATTCAATCAGAGAATCGGGCAGCGGCAAAGTAATCTGCACGGAAAGTCCCGTTGTATCGGTAATCTTTGTTGTTCCCGTGGAATCGTATAAGCTGATATCCATAGGGAAATACTTGATGTTTCCTAAATCATCGCCGTACTCCGCCCTCAAAGCCTGTAAAACCGCTTCCGTCGCTTCGGCACTCTCGGATACCTTAATAGTAAAGTTGTCAGAGGATCCGTACACCGTTGCGGAAACCACACCGGTATTGGATAAACCGTTCTTGTCAATTACAACCGTCGTTCCTCCCGATGTAACCGTGTTCGTCGAATTATTCGGACGATTCGAACTGCCCGTGGAAGAATTTCCACTTCCGGTAGATGTCGAACTCCTCGTTTTATAATGAGCAGTTACGGTAACATTACTCTCAGGCATCGTAATAACGGTAGCTGTAAGCACCTTACTTGCAATCGTGGTGTTGGCAGGGTCAATGGACCAATAATCAAACTCCTGACCGGACGCCGGATCATTTGCAATAATGATAGGTTGTGAACCCGCTACATAGCTGCCGGAACCGCTGCCGTTCCTTACCGTCAGAGTATACATCCTTGAAGTAGTCCCGGAATTTCCGCTTCCGGTGCCGGCATTATTTCCGCTTCCCGTGCCGCTGTTTCCATTGTTGCCGTTATTATTGTTGTTTCCGTTGTCATTATCACCATTGTTATTATCACCGTTATTGTTGTCACCGGAACCGCCGTTTTCGTCTGCTCTCTCATACTGAGCATACGTATCCAAATCTCTGGTAATTCCCGTGATAGCAGGTCTCCATCCGGTAAATACATAACCCTCTCTGGTAGGATCCTGCGGCGTAATTGCATCTTCGCCATAGGAAACCCTTTGGGTATAGAGAACGGTATCGTCATAGTCTATAAATCTTACGGTCAGCTGCGATTCGCTGGAATCATTCCGTTCATACTGGGCATACACCGTCGTATTTGCCTGAATATTGGTAATTGCAGGTCTCCATCCGGTAAAAGTATATCCCTCTCTCACAGGGTCAACAGGCGGCTCCGCGTCTTCACCGGGCGATACCAGCATCGTCTTTAATACCGTATCGTCATAATCCAGAAAAGTAACGGTAAACTTTCTTGCATCAGGGTCTTCCGCTTCATACTGCGCAGTTACCTGCAAATCAGAGGTTACCGCATGATAATCAGGCACCCATCCGGTATGGATATATCCCTCGCGCCCCGGAACCTCAGGCGCTACTGCATCCTCTCCGGCAGCTACCGTCTGCGTATCCAGAAGGGTACTGTCATAATCCCAGAATGTTACGGTATAATATATCTCAACCGGCTTTGAAGTTGTTTTTATACCATTCTTTACTGCATACAGATAAGCGTTACTGTCATCTTCACAGTAGAAGGTCAGACCGGACTTATTCGTAGTACCGGAAAAAGCATCCGTGTCAATATAGCTTACACTTCCGGGAACCTCCATATACTGAATACTGCTGTCCGTAAAGGCATCCGCACTGATGGAGCGGCAGGTGTTTGGCAAAAATACCGAGAACAGACTGGACGTCGATGCAAAAGCTTTCTCCGGAATATCAACTATCGAAGATTGTCTGAAATCAACAGAACTTACCTTCGTACCCATGAAGGCTTCTTCTGCGATTTCCGATACGCCCACTAATTCTGAAACATCAATAACACCGGTATCTCTGCCCTCCAAAAACTCAATCAGCTTATACTTGTTTCCATTACCGTCAAGCTGATAAATAATAGAATTATCACAAGTAAAATATGGACTGCCCTGAAATTCCACATATGCCAAATCTGTACATCCGGTAAACGGTCTCAGTCCGAGCTCCGTAACGGTTGTGGGAACATATACAGTTGTCAGCTTCTCACAGTTTTCAAACGCATAATCACCAATTGAGGTCGTTTCTCCCATGAGATAAACAGCCTTCAGATTGGTGCAGCCTTCAAAAGCGCCGCCTGATACTTTACTTCCGTCCTCATCGTACACCGCTCCGGCAACTTCATTCAGACTGTACGCAGTGATGGTCTTCTCTACCTCTGCTTCATCCGCTTCATTCTCTACAAACAGACCTGACCGAATGGACTCAATACCGGCAGGAAGTACAATTTCAAGTGCGGCATTGATAATTTCCCATTCATAGTCCGTCATAACATCCCAGTTGCCCTGAGTATAATTATCTACTGCATTTTCCGCCGCTTCTTCATAGTCGTCAGTCATATAGGCATAATTATCCGTAGTATACTTTGTACCATCCTTAATATCCTGGAAGGTAGGATAATCAATCAGCTCATTTTTGTCAGTATCCGGATTGTACTGAACTACAAGATTGGTAGGCCATCCGCTGTAGAATGTAATATAGGTTCTCTTCTGTGTACCGACATTAATGTAGCTGTCAGGGTCCATTGCATACTGGAAAACTGCGCTGTCATAGGAAATCGTTCCTACAAAATTCAATACCGGTTCATCGGATAAGGTTGGCAAATTGTCTGTTGTTTCATCACGTACGGTAACATCCTGTGTCTTAAACGCATTCTCGCCGATGGAGGTTACACCCACCGGTTCGGTAAATATTACATCCCGCAGATTGTAACAGCCTCTGAAAGCATCCGAATGAATTGTCGTGATAGAAGAAGGAATCGTTATCTTCTCCAGATTATAATTATTCTGGAAGGTTCCGGAATCAATCTCCACAATCTTGTAAGGACCGATTGTTTGCGGAAGCTCTACATCCGTCATATTTTCGTCAATATCCGTATAAACCAGCTGATTAGAAGAATTTACACGGTATACCGCTGTATTTCCTTCATCGTCAACCACGGTAATTTCGTACAAATCCATGCCCAGGTGACTAAATGCAAAATAATTTGCCGTACACATTTTATGTACAGGAGAATCGGTCAGTCCCTCAAAGTAGAACTCATCAATCATATCCTCTTTAAACTGAGCGAATGAATATTCCGTACTATCCTTAAATTCAATCATATTGTTAGAGGTTGAAATATACTTCAGGGAAGTACATCCCTCAAACATTGCAATATCAATCGCTTCTCCCTCATTGGTAAACGTTCTGGGGAACGTCAGGCTCTCCAGATTCGCACAGCCGCGGAATACATTATTTCCAATCTCTGTCAGACTTACATTTGCCCCGTTACCGCACAGTTCCAGATGTGTCATTGCGTAACATTCTTCAAACGCTGAATCTCCGATTGCCGTTACGGAAATCGGTACTGTAAATTGCTGCAGCGCCTGACAGTTATAGAAGGCATGGTCTCCTATAATATCAACTCTTGAGGAAAGATCCAGATTTACGGTAGTCATGTTAATACAGTTCGCAAAAGCATAATTGCCGATGGTATCCAGACCGTTGCCCAGCGTAATACTCTGCATACTGCTGCAGCCGTAAAAAGCATAATTACCGATACCGCTGAGCTTATTGCCTACTGTCAAAGACCTGATATTACCCTGTCTGGCGAATACGCCCTGAGAGGCTTCCGTAATCGTACCGCCTACTGTCCATGTACCGGACGTACTGCCTTCCACGAGATACTGATTGCCGATATACCAGACCTCTACAGCCTGAATACGCTGCACTTCTGAGGTGAGTGTTAACGAATATTTGGTACTGCCATCCGCCTCCGTACCGTTTTCATAGTAAAATTCCGTTACATCCAAATCATTCCAGTTGGCCTGGTCTTCATAATAACAGGGATGAAACTCTGTCTCTGTTCTCATTACTTCGTCATAAACTGGTTCTCCCTCGTCATTCAAAACAGGGTCACCGTTAGAATACTGTCTTGGCACAAGGTCATAGATGATTTCACCGTTATCGTCTAAGACAGGCACATCCATCTTATAGAACAGGAAATTTCCCTTCTTTCCCACAGCCGCATAACCGCTGGAGGTACCCATACTATCAGAATACTTGAGATACGCATCGACGGTCTCCGGTATGGTCAGTCTGCCGCCCTCCAGATATCCGCCGTTGTACCCTAAAATAACAGCCACCTTATTGTTGCTGCTGGAATTCTTGGGACTCACATAAGCAAACTGATACTGACCGTCTCCCGTGGTATAAATGGTTTCGCTGTTATCTACAATAGGGATACTGCAATCGTCTATATCAACAGTGACCTTTAAATCGCCGTCTCCGGGCGCAGCCTGCAGCCCCTCAACAGGAATTGCCGCCACGATAATGGCGGATACCAGAAACAGGGTTCCCAATGTCTTCCTGACCGTTTTCTTCATTCTTCTGTGCTTTCCCTTAATCACTTTTGCCATCTTTGTCTACTCCTTTGCTGCTACTTTTTTCGCAACTACTACAAATCTCCCGTTTTGTTCCTGGTAATCACAGGTGGAAAGTGTAAGCAGCTGGTCCCCATATTGCGCAGTTACGCCCGTGTCATACAATGACATCTCTGCCATCGCCTGCATATTGGAATCAAATTCCTGTTCACTGAGCGCATCTATAAACTGATAATATTTAAATACAATATCTTCCTCACTGTATACCCGTGAGCGGAATACATACATAATTTGATAAACACCCTTTTCATATATGGTATCAAACTGTATATACGGATGCTCCTCGTAATATGACTTATCCTCATACAAATCCAAATTACCAAACATCTGCCCGCTTTTCATGTGATGCCCGTACAGAATAAAGTTTGTACTGGGCTTAAGCACATCGCAATCCTTGTCCATAAAGATGGACCCATTCCTGTCATACTCCTGATTCAGATTGTGAGTCTGGTAATATTCATTATCTGAAGTCTGCATTACGGGGTAGTCTATATTAGTATCGTCAATTTTAACCCATCCGATTAGCTTTTTATTCTTATTTAATAAATTTTTATATTCATCCAGCACTTCACTGGGCTCTTGCGTCTCATCCGTGGTATAATGGATAACCGGCTGCGTTGCTTCTCTCTGCACATATACCTTATCCTTTAACTCACTCATCTGCTCATAAGTGCTGTTCGTGCGGTAATCATAATAAGAATAAATCCCGAAATATCCAAGACAGCAGACCGCCAGCAGACTGCACAGCGCAATAAACAGCCTTCTGCGCTTTTCCCTTTTCTTAAGCTCCTCCTGTACAATGGCATCCATCTCCGTGTCAGACAGACCTTTTGCTTTTTCGCCGGAGGCTTTCTGTCCGGTCGTTTTCTTTTCTGAGGTCCTAACAGTTTTCTTAGATGCCGCTGCCTTTTTCCCTGTCTTTGTGCCAGATGCCTTTCGGATTCTCTCCGTCAGTTCATCCTCAAAATCACGCCCCAGCATTGTCAGAAAACGGTATTTTCCACTATGAACAGCCGATTTTAACTGCTCTAATTGCTTCCGGGTGTATCCGTTGCTTTCTCTGCGGAGCTTATCTATTATTTCTTTATCATGAACAGCACGCTTGTAGTCCGCTTCCGTGCGGAACTGTCTGCCTTCTACAATGTACGTTTTCTGTGTCATATTCCTTCCTTATGTACTGTTTTCACAACTACTCTATTATAATTTCTATTTTACTATATGTTGAAATTTATGCAAGTCTTTTATCCATATATTGTAATCCTATTTTTATAAAAAAATCAAGTAACATTATGGAAACATTGACAGGCAGGGCTACATACAATAAAGCATAAATAAAACTTGGAGGCTTTAACATGAGTGATTTAACTGCTACAAACTGTGGCTGCAACAATTCCTGCGGATGCGGAAATAATGTTTTTGGAGGAAGCTGTATCTGGATTCTCCTTTTACTGTTCTGCTGCGGAAATAACGGATGCGGCAACGGAATTTTAGGCGGCAACTGCAATGATAACTGTGGCTGCAACAACAATAACTGCTGCGACTGGATTATCTGGATTATCCTGCTCTCCTGCTTCTGCGGAAACAACAACTGCGGATGCAACAACGGCTGCTGCTAATCAGTATTTCTGATTTTAAATAGGCTCCCTCGGGAGCCTATTTTCCAAGGATATTTTCATAAGTATTTTTAAGATTACATAGGATATATTAAATACATTTTATGGAGGCGGCTATGACAGAAAACGGACAGGAAAAAATTACGGCGTTTGACACGCTGTTTACAACCAATCAGATTCAAATGCTAAAAATCCTGTTGACTTATATGGAACCCGCCCAGCAAAAACACATGGCTGTCTACATAAAACTGATGGAACTAAAGTACACCATTTCGTTTTTTAAAATACATCCCTCCTCTTCTCTTCCCAACTCCCACAGCGGGGAAAATTTTAATACGTCCAGACTCTGCGATGAAATCATTCCGTTCTGCAGTCCTGCAGAACAGGAAAAAATAAATAATATAAAGAAAATGATGCAGAATTTTGAAAACATGCAGGAAATGATGCAAATGGTGCAAATGATGAAGGATTTGTTTCCGGAGGGTGAAGGACCTTTTGGCGGAGACCCTTCCGAAATTTTCTCAGGAATGTCGGGAATGTCAGGGATGGATATGTCACAGATATTTGAAATGTTTCAAAATAAATCATAACAAGGAGCTTTTATGAGCGATTCACCGAAAAGACCCACATGGATGAACGATGATCTGGTAGCAGGCATCTCTCCTCAAAAGCTTGACTTTCTGCAAAAAATGTTTCAGGAAAGTCAGGGGAAAAACCAGAAAGAAATGATGGCTTTTCTGATGCCGATGATGAAGCGGGCAAAGCAGGAAAATCTTACCTTTACTCCCGCGGAGATGAACGCTGCGATTGCAGCCATCCGAAAACACAATTCTGACGAAGAAAACCGGCAGATGGATAAGATTCTGGAAAAAGCGCAGGGCAAAACCGGCGGCATTTGAGCCACCGGTTCTTTTTTTATTTTACTACAATATTAATAATCTTTCCTTTTACGTAAATCTCTTTGACAATGGTCTTACCGGAAATCGCTGTCTGTACGGAAGCAACCTCTTTCGCTTTTGCAACCGCGGAATCGCTTTCCTCATCCACTCCTACTTCCACAGTTCCTTTCACCTTGCCGTTTACCTGAATACCGATGACCACTGTATCCTCCTTGATTGCCTCGGCGTCAAAAACAGGCCACTGCTCATAGGCGATGGTGGTTTCGTGTCCCAGAAGCTGCCAGATTTCCTCACCTACATGGGGACAGATGCAGGAAAACATCTTCACGAAGCCTTCCGCATACTCTCTGGGACATCTTCCCTCCTTGTATGCCGCGTTCATGAAAATCATCATCTGACTGATTGCCGTGTTGAATCCAAGCTGCTCAAAATCCTCCGTTATCTTCTTGACCGTCTGATGGTACACCTTTGTCAGCGCATCATCCTTTTCGTCAGTAAGCTTTTCCTCATTGGTAAAAAACGCCCATACACGGTTGATAAATCTTCTGGCGCCTTCAACACCCTGGGGATTCCAAGGCTTGGAAACCTCCAAAGGTCCCATGAACATTTCATATAACCGCAGAGTATCCGCGCCGAAATCATTTACTACATCGCTGGGATTTACCACAAATTCAGGGAAACGCTTGCCCATCTTGATACCGTTCTCTCCCAGAATCATCCCCTGATGTACCAGCTTCTGAAAGGGCTCCTTTACCGGGGACAATCCCTTATCATAAAGATAACGGTTCCAGATTCTGGAATAAATCAGATGACCTACCGCATGCTCAGGACCGCCGACATAAAGATCAACGGGCAGCCAGTGCTTTAACAGCTCCTGATTGGCAAATTCCTTATCATTATGCGGATCAATATATCTCATATAATACCAGCTGGAGCCTGCACTGCCGGGCATGGTGGACGTCTCGCGGACACCCTTCACGCCGTTTTTGTCATACTGCTTCCACTCAACTGCATTCTCCAGGGGAGCTTTTCCGTTCTTACCTTTGTAATCCTCCAACTCAGGCAATACCAGAGGCAGCTCGGAATCCTCCAGTACATAAATCTGTCCATCCTCCGTGTGAACCACGGGAACAGGCTCTCCCCAGTAACGCTGTCTTGCAAAAATCCACTCGCGGAAATGATAATTCACGGTTCTGCGGGCAACGCCCTGTCTTTCCAGCTTGGAAGTGATTGCCTCCTTTGCCTCTTCCACAGTAAGCCCTGTGAATTCCTCAGAATTCATCAACCTGCAGCCCTTGCCGAGATACTCACCTTTCTCAAACGCCTTCTCACTGACATCGCCGCCGTCGATTACCTGAAGCATGGGGATATTGTGTGCCACCGCATATTCAAAATCGCGCTGATCATGGGAAGGAACTGCCATAACCGCACCTGTTCCATAGCTTGCAAGAACAAAATCGCCGATAAAGAGAGGTACTTCCTTACCATTAACGGGATTGATGGCATAAAGCCCCTCCAGAATACAGCCGGACTTCGTCTTGTTCAGCTCGGTACGGTCCATATCATTCTTTTTCAGAGTTTCATCAATATATGCCTGCACTTCTTCGGGATTCTGCACTCTGGGCATCAAATCCTTTACAATCTGTCCGTCGGGAGCCAGTACCATAAAAGTGATACCGTAAATCGTCTCGATACAGGTAGTGTAAATGGAGAATTTTCCTCCGCCCACAATCTGGAAATCCACCTCAACACCCTCGGACTTTCCAATCCAATGTCTCTGGATATCCTTCGTGGACTCCGGCCAGTCAATTTCCTCCAGACCCTCCAGCAGCTTTTCCGCAAACGCAGGCTGATTGATTACCCACTGCTTCATATTCTTACGGATAACCGGATATCCGCCGCGTTCAGATTTGCCGTCAATAACCTCATCGTTGGAAAGCACGGTGCCCAATTCCTCGCACCAGTTGACCGGCATATCCACATATTTCGCATAGCCATCCAGATAAAGCTGCTTAAAAATCCACTGGGTCCACTTATAAAACTCCGGGTCACTGGTGGCAATCATTTTGCTCCAGTCATAGTCAAAGCCCAGCTCTTTCAACTGCTTTGAGAAAGTCTCAATATTTTTTTCGGTAAACCCGTTGGGATGATTTCCGGTGCTTACCGCATACTGCTCCGCAGGCAGTCCAAAGGAATCATAACCCATCGGATGCAGTACATTGTAGCCCTGCATACGCTTCATACGGGACATAATGTCTGTCGCAGTATACCCTTCCGGATGTCCTGCATGCAAACCTACGCCCGAAGGGTACGGAAACATATCCAGTACATAATATTTTGGCTTGCTGAAATCCCACACATCGGTCTTAAAGGTTTCATTTTCCGCCCAATAGGTCTGCCATTTTTTTTCAATCTCTTTCGGATTATAAACTCTTTCCATCATTTAACCTCTCTTTATTTCATTGATATATTTTTCCATAAATTCGTGCTAAAACTAACGCCTATTGTAGCCTGTTTTTTACAGACCGTCAAGAAGGTGCGGAAAAAATCTTCCGCACCTTCCGAAACATTTTATGAATCCCTGTTCTAATCCTCTGCGTTATTTTCAGCTACCTTGGCTGCCCTTGCCGCAACCTCCCTCTCCTGTACGTCAGAAGGAGCCTGCTCATATCTGGCAAATTCATAGGAATATTCTCCGCGTCCTCCGGTCATGGATCGCAAATCCGTACAATAACCGAACAGTCCGCTCATGGGGATATCCGCCTCGATTACCTGCTTGCCGCCTGCAACAGGGTTCATGCCAAGCACACGACCTCTTCTCTTGTTTAAATCCCCCATAATGTCTCCGGTATAGGAATCCGGTACCGTAACCTTCAGGGACATAATCGGCTCAAGCAAAACAGGATGCGCCTCCATAAATCCTTTCTTAAATGCCTGAATCGCCGCTGTCTTAAATGCCATTTCCGAGGAATCTACCGGATGATAGGAACCGTCATACAGCACAGCTTTGACTCCCACAACAGGATATGCCGCCAAAGGTCCCTTCAAAACGGACTCCTGAATGCCCTTTTCCACTGCCGGGAAGAAGTTCTTCGGAACCGCGCCGCCGACTACCTCCTGTTCAAACTCATAAGGCACTGTAGGGTCAGACGCCGGTGAAAAGCGCATCTTTACATGACCATACTGACCGTGACCACCGGACTGTTTCTTGTATTTATATTCCACATCAGAAGTCTTCTTAATGGTTTCCCTGTATGCAATCTTAGGCTGGGACAACTCTACTTCTACCTTATATTCATTCAAAAGTCTGCTGACTATGATTTCCAGATGCTGGTCGCCCATTCCATATAACAGAAGCTGTCTGTTCTCAGAATCATTGACCACTCTCACGGTAAGGTCCTCATGGGTAATCTTCTGCAGCGCCTGGGAAATCTTATCCACATCAGCCTTATTCTTAGGCTTGTATCTCATATATGTATATGGCGTGGAAATCTCAAATTTACCGTATTTAATCGTTGTTGCCTTTGTGGACAGACTGTTGCCCGTTCTCGCCGCAGTCAGCTTCGCCAGCGCGCCGATATCGCCCGCATGCAGCTCGCTTACCTCCAAAGGCTTATTTCCCTGAAGCACATACAGCTTTCCTATCATTTCTTCGATATCACGATCCACATTGTAAATCAAATCATCCGTCTTTAACACGCCGGAAGCCACTTTAATCAGGGAATACTTTCCGATAAAGGGGTCTACAATGGTTTTCCAGATATATGCGGATTTTGCCTTTGCAAAATCGTAATCCGCATGGTAAATCTCATTGGTCTTTAAATTAATACCTGCAATCTCCTGATTCTCCGGACTGGGCAGATACTTAATAATATCATCCAGCAGTGTATAAACGCCCTGACACAGAATGTTGGAGCCCATCGTCATGGGAACCAGACTGCCGTCGCAGACATTGGTCCGAAGCGCCGCGCGGATTTCAGCCTCCGAGAACTCTTCTCCGCCAAAATATCTCTCCATAAATTCTTCACTGGTTTCGGCTACCGCTTCCATTAAAGTGTCTCTGCAAAGCTGCAGGTTTGCTTTATTGTAATCGGGGACCTCGCTTGTTACTACCTCCTTGCCCTGCCAGCGGTTACCGGTTTCGGTAATCACATTAATATATCCTACAAATTTTTCATTTTCACGGATAGGAAGATTAAAGGGCGCCATTTTCTTGCCATAGAGGTCAGTCATATCCTCCACAACCTGACGGAAGGAAGCATTATCCACATCCATATTGGAAACATAAACGATTCTGGGCAGCTTATACTTTTCGCAGAGTTCCCATGCCTTCTGTGTCCCCACTTCAATGCCTGCTTTGCCGTTGACCACAATAATTGCCGCGTCCGCCGCACTCACTGCCTCTTCTACCTCGCCCACAAAATCAAAGTAGCCGGGGGTATCTATGATATTAATTTTGCAGCCGTCCCATTCAATCGGAACTACGGATGAACTGATGGAGAACTGTCTCTTCTGCTCTTCCTTGCTGTAATCACTTATGGTATTGCCATCCGCCACTTTTCCCATTCTGGAAGTGATTCCGGACAAATATGCCATGGCTTCCACTAAGCTGGTCTTACCGCTGCCGCCATGACCCAATAATACCACATTACGAATTTTGTCAGTTGTGTAAATATTCATACTGCCGTCCTCCAATTACAATGTTTTTAGGTGTTATCACAATTCTTTTCTTTGAATCCATAAACCCTATGCGTTTATTTTACTAAATATTCTCATCTATTACAAGTAATTATTAGCATTTTGCACATAAAAAAGAACTTATTCAAGGAAATCCCGAATAAGTTCTTTTGCTGTTTGCTTATTGTTTATCTGGTGTAAGCATAGCACCTGTATTCTGTTTCATATCTACCGGTCAGGTTATCCGAACCATCATAGTAATAATCTGTACTTACAAAGGTTGCCCCTTCCTCACTCTTAGGGAAGGATGCTGTATCATAGACAGTATAGTGTGTAAGCGTTTTATTCATACCATAGTAGTTCTGTCTTTCCAAATTCCTGTCAGTATAGAAATATTCATATCCACTGGTTACAACACCATCCTGATTATAATTGAATCTGGACGTTGTGGTATAATAGCTTCCGCCGTATATATTCTGATAGGTGCTTTCCGTCCATCCTGTCCGTTCACCATTCATATTATACTGGGTTTGTTTTACACAATTACCATTGGCATCATACTCATATGTCGTTTTATAACCATATGATATCTCACCATCATAATAACTGTTATATACATACTCGATCTCATTGTTGTTTTCGTCATATGTATAAATTCCTTCCGTGTACTTCTCCTGGGTTTCGCCAACATACTGGGTTTCTCTTGTCAGATTACCGTTACCGTCATATTCATAATATGTTTTGTAACTTACTTCTGCAACTCCATTATCATAGTTGTAAGTAATATATTCTGTTCTCTGATTCCGCTCATTATACTTATATTCATATCCGTTATATAAATGAGCATCATCTTCTGCATCATAATATCTCTTTGCCGTCAATATGTCGCCCTTTTCATTACGGGTATAAACCATAATTTCATCTACTGTCCAGTCCGTCGTGTCATCTTTCCTATATCTGATGCTCTTTGATTCTCCCATGCTGTCACCATCATAGGTATAAACCGTACGGATGTAAGAAGGAGTTTCTGAATAACTGGAAATAGAAGTCTCCTCTGTCTCACGTCCCAGACTGTCATAGAGAGTCGTTGTTTCATAGGTATCTGATTTATATGCGTAAGAGGTTCTATTGCCCTCGCTGTCATATGTATATGTTGAGGTGGATTCTACATTCCCATCCGCATCATACTCCGTACCTTTTTCATTTCTCCAGGTATAATAAGTCTTTACATCCACTTCGCCCTGACAGATGCCGGTATTCTCATCAAAGTAATAGGTTACGCCGTCAATGGTTGCGGTTCCCTTTGCCATGGTTCCATAGATGGGATCAAAGTAGTAGGTACCGTTTGCATTCGTATCCCAGCCTTTAATCATATGTCCGTTCTCATCATAACGAACCCATTTGCCGGTTCCGTCTGCCCTGTCTGCCCACTGACCTGCATCAGACTCCTGATAGACATCCTTGCCGGTTGCCATTTTACCCTGATCTACATTATCCAGCCAATACCAGGCATCCGATGCGGGATCATAGATTTCCTTGCCGCGATAATCCGCATTATTCGGGTCATAGCCCTGACGAACGCCGCCTTCATACCAATACTTAGCGCCGTCCTTCTCCACCCACTGCAGATTCAGACCGATGCCTGTCCCCATATCAAAGATGCAGGGGATTCCGTCAATTTCCGTTTCTCCTTTTGCCATGGTTCCAAAGATGGGGTCAAAGTAATAGGTACCGTCTTCATTGGTATCCCAACCCTTAATCATATGTCCGTTCTCATCATAACGAACCCATTTGCCGTAACGAATGCCGTTCTCGCCTTCAATGTCGCCCCACCGACCTGCTTCGGATTCCTGATAAACATCCTTGCCGGTTGCCATCTTTCCTCCGGCGATGGAATCCAGCCAGTACCATGCGTCAGTTCCGGGATCATAGATTTCCTTGCCGCGTCCTTCCGTTCCCTGTTTTACACCATTTTCATACCAGTAACGGGCGCCGTTTTCCTCACGCCACTCTCCTACTATTTCCTCTGCCCAAGCAGTCATGGGAATTGCGCTTGCAGCCAACATTAACGCCATTGCGCCGGAAGCCGCTTTCTTAAGCATTTTACTTTTTTTCATCGCATACAATCCTTTCCTGTATTTATTTGCGATTCCCCTCATAAGATATTTCAAAAGTAGAAAATCTACCTCTATATTATATAACTTTATTCCCACATTTTGCAATACGTTTCACAATTCTATTTTTATTATTTTAGTACCAGTCCCCAATCAAAGCGGATATCGACGTCTTCTTCATTATTCTGCAAAATACCTTTAATATTGTCAAAGTAATAGGTCTTTCCGCCAATTACCGCATTTCCCTTTGCCATGGTTCCATAGGTTTGGTTAAAGTAATAAGTACCGGCATCCGTGGTCTGCCAACCCTTAATCATATGACCGTTCTCGTCATAACGAACCCATTTGCCGTAACGTTCGCCGTCTCCAGTTACTATGTCACCCCATTCACCTGCCAAAGACTCCTGATAGACGTCCTTGCTGACTGCCATCTTACCTTTGTCAATATTATCCAGCCAATACCAGGCGTCCGATGCCGGATCATAAATCTCTTTGCCGCGATAATCCGGATTTTCAGGGTCATAGCCCTGACGAACGCCTCCCTCGTACCAGTATTTTGCGCCGTCAATTTCCTTCCACTGCTTATTCAGGGCAATACCGGTAATCTCGTCAAAATAACAGGGCATTCCGTCAATTACCACATCTCCCTTTGCCATGGTTCCATAAGTCAAATCAAAATAGTAGGTACCGTTCTCATTCGTATGCCACCCCTTTACCATGCGCCCGTTCTCGTCATAGCGAACCCATTTGCCGGTTCCGTCCTCATTTTCCGCCCATGGTCCTGCATTGGATTCCTGATACACATCCTTTCCCGCCGCCATCTTTCCTCCGTCAATGGCATCCAGCCAGTACCACCCATCACTTGCCGGGTCATAGATTTCCTTGCCGCGTCCCTCGTTGCCCTGCTTCACACCATTTTCATACCAGTACCGGTTACCGTTTTCTTCCGTCCAGCCGGTATAGCCGTCTGCGCGGACAATCACAGGCGCAGATATCCCTGTAAACATTACGGCAGCCATCACGCCGCAGAAAGCTTTACGTATTTTATATCTCATCTTTTTCTCCTTTTTCATCATAGATTATACGTTTCAAATCCGAAAATATTTTACCATTTTCCCCTTCCCAATGCAATGCCACCCGGCAACATTACAAATTTTACAAAATGTAATCAGAAACCTTGACTTTCGCACGTTAAATTGGTATAGTATTTTCGACATTTGTTTAAGGAGATTTTTCTATGGTGTCTAATACATTTGGTTTTATCGGTCTGGGACTGATTGGCGGTTCCATTGCCCGTGCGATAAAAGAAAAGCTAACCGATGCTTTCGTTATCGCATATGATATTAATCCGGAAACGCTGGAAACGGCGAAGCAGGAACATGTGGCTGATGTTATTACCTCATCCATTGATGAAGCTTTTTCCGCCTGCGACTATATCTTTCTATGCGCCCCCGTACAGAAAAACGATGAAAATCTTCAGGCGGTAAAGGCGGTATTGTCTCCCGCCTGCCTGCTTACCGACGTGGGCAGCGTAAAGGCGGAAATCCACCGCACTATCCACGAAGCGGGACTTGACCGTCAGTTTGTCGGCGGACACCCCATGGCTGGCAGTGAGCGTGTAGGCTTTGTCAATTCCAAGGCTGTTCTTTTGGAAAATGCCTACTATATTCTGACTCCCACCGATACGGTTCCCAAGGAAAAGGTCGCTGCATACAGAGCACTGATACAAAGACTGGGCGCTCTTCCCCTGATTCTCACCCCCGCACAGCACGACTATGTGACTGCTGCAGTCAGTCATCTGCCCCATGTGATTGCCGCCTCTTTGGTGAATCTGGTAAAGGACAGCGATTCCGAGGACGGCATCATGAAAATGATTGCCGCAGGCGGATTTAAGGATATTACCCGCATTGCCTCCTCCTCGCCCGTTATGTGGCAGCAAATCTGTCTCACCAATACGGAAAATATTTCCGAACTGCTGTCCGATTACATTGCTTCCCTGACGGAAATCAAAAAAAATCTGGATATGCGCAAGGAAGATTCCCTCTATGAATTATTTGACACGGCGCGCATTTACAGAGATTCCTTTATCAATGCCTCCAGCGGCCCTATCAAACGAAGCTACAGTATCAGCATTGACATTGAGGATGAGCCGGGAGCATTGGCTGTGGTTGTCGCCATCCTTGCAGCAGAAGGCATTAGCATCAAAAACATCGGCATTTCCCATAACAGGGAATTTGAGGGCGGTGTACTCCGCATTGAATTTTATGAAGAGTCTGCCATCCAGAAAGCGAAAGATATCCTGACAGACAAACAGTATTCCATACACCAGATGATATAGCCGCACAAAAAATCCGGCGCTGACCGTTGTGGTTATGCCGGATTTTTTTCATGTATTTTATTTCCTGTTCCTGTCCTTCTCCGACTGGGAAAAATCTGCAATAAACATCGCATCCCCAAAGCTGAAGAAACGATATTTCTCTCTGACTGCCTCCTCATACGCGGAAAGCACCGCTTCCCTGCCTGCCAGTGCCGACACCAGCATAACCAGCGTGGATTCCGGCAAATGGAAGTTGGTAATCAGCGCATCCAGCACCTTAAACCGATAGCCGGGATAAATAAAAATTTCCGTGTTGTCACAGCCTGACTGCACAATGCCGTTTTCATCTGCGGCACTCTCTATGGTGCGGCAGCTTGTCGTACCCACACAGACAATTCTTCCTCCGCTTCGCTTTGTGCGGTTAATCTTTTCCGCCGCTTCTTCCGTCACCTGATAGTATTCGGAGTGCATATGGTGCTGCAATACATTTTCCTCTTTTACGGGGCGGAAGGTTCCCAGTCCCACATGAAGAGTTACATAAGCGATTTCCACGCCTTTTGCTTCAATCTCTGCAAGCAGCTCCTTCGTAAAATGCAGTCCTGCGGTGGGTGCCGCCGCAGAGCCTTCATATTTCGCATATACTGTCTGATAACGTTCCTTATCCTGTAATTTATGTGTGATATAGGGAGGCAGGGGCATCTCGCCCAGCTTGTCCAGCACTTCTTCAAAGATTCCTTCATATTCAAAATGAATCAGACGGTTTCCTTCCTCCACCGTCTCAAGCACTTCCGCCCGCAACAGTCCGCCGCCGAAGAGGAGTCTGGTTCCGGGTCTGCATTTTTTTCCCGGCTTAACAAGCGTCTCCCACACATCCCCTTCTCTTCTTTTCAGCAGCAATACCTCCACATGGGCTCCCGTTCCCTCCCGCTCGCCCAGAAGTCGGGCGGGAATTACTTTCGTATTATTCAGCACCAGACAGTCTCCGGGATAAAGATAGTCAACGATATCCCGAAAAACATGATGGGACACCGCTCCCGTATCTTTATCCAGCAGCAGCAGTCTGGAGGCGGAACGGTCCTCCAAAGGGTCCTGTGCAATCAGCTCCTTTGGCAAATCGAAATAAAAGTCAGATTTCAGAAGCTCCGCCATTACAGGCACGCTCCTTCCACAAACGCTTTATATCCGCGGTAGGTTTCGTATACATCCGCCTTGCTGGTTGCCTCCCACGGCGCGTGCATATTCAGAACGGCAACACCGCTGTCAATGACGTTCATACCGTACAGCGCAAGGATATACGCAATGGTTCCGCCTCCGCCCAAATCTACTTTTCCAAGCTCTGCGGTCTGGAAATGAATGGATTTCTTCTCATAAATATGACGAATATGGGCAATATACTCTGCATTGGCGTCATTGGAGCCGGATTTTCCCCGGGCACCCGTAAATTTATTCAATACCATGCCGCCGCCAAGATATGCCACATTCTTTTTATCAAAGCTTGCGGCATAAGAGGGGTCAAAAGCGCTGCTGACATCGGAGGACAGCATACAGCTATGGGACAGACATCTCCTCACGTTCAGCTCGGAATACTCACCGCACAGATTCATCACCTCTGCAACTGCATTCTCAAAGAAACGGGACTGCATACCGGTAGCGCCTACAGATCCGATTTCTTCCTTGTCTATCAGAATACAGCACACGGTTCTGTCGGTTTCGGAAATATCCAGCATGGCTCTCATGGAGGTGAACGCGCATACTCTGTCATCCTGTCCGTAAGCGAGAATCATACTGCGGTCAAATCCGGCTTCTCTCGCTTTCCCGGCAGGCACAACCTCCAATTCCGCAGAGATAAAGTCCTCTTCCTCCACATCGTAATTCTCTTTCAGAATATGCAGGATGCCTTTCTTTACCGCTTCTTTTCCTGCATTTTTTTCATCCGCACCCTTTTCTTCCCCGTCTTTTTTCCTATCCATCAGAATCGGCTTGTTGCCGATAATGATGTCCAGCGCTTCCCCCTCGATTACCTTCGCAGCCTTTTTCTCAAGTTGTTCCTGCGCCAGATGTATCAATAAGTCCGAAACAAAAAATACAGGGTCATCCTCGTTTTCACCTACATTGATTTCAACGGTGGTTCCGTCCTTTTTCACAATAACGCCGTGGATTGCCAACGGAATCGTAACCCACTGGTATTTCTTGACGCCGCCGTAATAATGCGTATCCAGATAAGCAAAGCCGCCTTCCTCATAGAGAGGATTCTGTTTTACATCCAGTCTGGGACTGTCAATGTGGGCGCCCAGTATATTCATACCCTCAGTCATGGGATTTTTGCCAATCTGAAACATCACGATGGCTTTATTCATCCACACGCTGTAAACCTTATCGCCTTTTTTCAGTCTGCCGTTTTTCTGAATAACGCTTTCCAGCTCCATATAGCCTTCGGCTTCAATCGTATTGACAATGGTATCCACGCATTCGCGCTCTGTCTTGCCGTTATCCAGAAAGTTCCGATATTCCCGATTAATTTTTTCTAATTTTTTTAACTGCTTTGCATCATAGGTTTCCCATATATTCTTCTTTTCCATTTTTACACCTTTCCTTTTAGCTTCTTAACTCTGCACCACACTTTTTATTCAACTGCTTTAATATCTTCTTTACAAAAGCATCCACGGAATCTGCTTCAAATGCTTCCTCCTTTGGGGTAAATACTACGGAAAAAGCCATACTCTTTTTATCGGAAGCAATCTGTTCCCCTTCATAGATATCAAACAGGGAAATCTTCGTAATATATTTGCAGGCTTCCTTCATCGTTGCCTCTATTTCGCCGCAGGTGATTTCTCTGGAAACCACAAGAGCCAAATCCCTCTGCTCTTCCGGGAATTTGGAAAGGGGCGTAAACACCGGCTTCCTGCCGTACCACCGGGAGACAGCCTTCAAATCCATCTCCATAACAAACATCGGGGTACGCAAATCCTGAGTCTCTGCAATATCATAAGCAAGCTTGCCAAAGTAACCGATTTCTACACCCTCGCACAGAATGCGGACTGTCTGATACGGATGCAAAAATGTTTTGCTGTCATTTTCATAGGTAAAGCTTACATGTAAGGTATCTGCAATCTTTTCCGCAATTCCCTTCATCGTATAGAAAGATTCTGTTTCACCGAAAATACCCACGCAGAGTCTTGCTTTTTCGTCGGGATACTGTGTCAGCGGAAGCTCATGGGGCAGAAATACATTGCCGATTTCATATAATCTTCCTTCCAGATTGCCCCTCTTCTGATTCCGCGCAACGGCATTAATCATGGATGGGGCAAGCGTTGTTCTCATCAGGGACAATTCCTCACTAATCGGATTCAAAATTCTGATTGCTTTGCGCTCTGCAGCGTCTTCAGGCAGTCTCAGCAAATCAAGGTCTGCGGGGGAGAAAAAGGAATAATGGATACACTCATAAGCGCCTGCGCTGCAAAGTGCTTTTTTCAGTCTCAGTTCACTCTTCTGCGCTAAATTTTCTCCGCCGATTGTCACCTGTGCCGAAGGCATAAATGCAGGAACTACATGCTCGTAGCCATACATACGGATTACTTCTTCCGCAATATCCTGATAGGTTTCAATATCTTCACGGTATGCAGGAACCTGTAAAATCAGAGAATCCCCTTCTATCTTCGGTTCAAATGACAGGTTAGTCATTATTTTGAGAATTTCCTCATTCGGCACCACAATACCAAGACATGCGTTTACCTTATCAATGCTCACTTTTAATTCTCTCGGCTCCACGCTGTTTCCCGTATTGACGTCAACGTGCATACGGGACACCTTGCCGCAATGAAGCTCTTCGACTAAGTGAAGCGCCCGCTTCATTGCCATAACCGTTGTATATTCATCCACACCCTTCTCGTAACGGGCGCTGGAATCAGAACGTTTTCCCAAGGCTCTGGAGGTTCTCCTGATATTATCACGGGCAAATTTTGCAGCTTCAAACAAGACGCTGCCTGTGGTATCACGGATTTCGGAATTCAGTCCTCCCATGACGCCTGCCAGGGCAACCGGCTTCACGCCGTCACAGATTACCATATTGGCGTCCGTAAGACTTAGTTCCTGACCGTCCAGCGTGGTAATGGGCTCGCCGTTCTTTGCACGTCTTACGTTAATTGCATTTCCTTCCAGTGTTGCAAGATCAAAGGCGTGCATCGGCTGTCCCAATTCCTTTAAAATATAATTGGTGATATCCACCACATTGGAAATGGCGTCGATTCCCACAAGAGAAAGTCTCCGTTTCATCCACGCCGGAGATTCGCCGATTGTTACATCCGTCACATAGTGGGCGCTGTATCGCGGACACAAATCGGGACAATCTACTGTTACGGTAAAACCTTCCAAATCAGCATCCGTTTCCGTAAAGCTCAAATCCGGCATCTTTAATTCTGTCTCCAGTACTGCCGCAACCTCTCTTGCAATGCCGAAGATACTCTGGCAGTCGGGACGGTTTGCGGTAATGGCAATATCAAAAATCCAGTCATCCAAACCAAGCAGGGGCTTTACATCCGCGCCAATCTCCGCATCCTCCGGCAGCACCAGCAGTCCGTTATAGCCTGCACCCGGATACATATTCTCGCTGACGCCGAGCTCTACACCGGAGCAAAGCATACCGCAGGATTCATAACCGCGAAGCTTTCCCTTGCTGATTGTCATAACGCCCTCCACCGTAACATGATCCTTGGCGGTAGCGTATACGGTTGCTCCCACCAGAGCCACCGGAAACTTGCCTCCCGCTGCCACATTATCTGCTCCGCAGCAAATCTGGAACTGCCCGTGCGCTCCGCAATCCACCTGACATACATGCAGATGGGTATCGGGAATGGCTTCGCAGGTAAGCACCTTTCCCACTACCACCTTACTGATATCTTTTCCCACCTCATACATTTCCTCTACTTCAAAGCCGCAGGAGAATAATTTTTCCTGTAATTCCTGTGGCGTCACATTTATCGTAACATATTCCTTCAGCCAACTAAGCGGTGTTATCATATTTATTAACCTATCCTTTCTTTTCTCTTTTCATACATCAGTCATTTAACTGTTTTAAAACGCGCAAATCGGATTCAAATAACAGCTTAATATTATTGATACCGTATTTTAACATCGCTGTACGTTCAATACCGATACCGAATGCCAATCCGCTGTATTCATTGGAATCAATTCCACAGTTTTCCAGTACCTTATTATTTACAATACCTGCGCCTAAAATTTCAATCCAGCCCGTTCCCTTACAAAGCTTACAGCCGCTTCCTCCACATTCAAAGCAGCTGCAGTCCACTTCTACAGACGGCTCCGTAAACGGGAAGTAAGAGGGACGAAGTCTTGTTCTGGTATCCTCTCCGTAAATCTTCTTTACAAACACATCCAGCATTCCCTGTAAGTCACAAAGCGTAATTCCCCTGTCCACAACAAGTCCTTCCATCTGGGTAAACATCGGGGAATGTGTGGCGTCATCATCCGAACGGAATACCTTACCGGGAGATAAAATCTTGATAGGCGGCTTCTTATTCTCCATCACATGAATCTGTCCGGCAGAAGTCTGCGTCCGAAGCAGGAACTCCGGTGACAGATAAAAGGTATCCTGCATATCTCTGGCGGGATGATCCTTGGGCGTATTCAACGCCGTGAAGTTATAATAATCCGTCTCGATTTCCGTTCCCTCATAAATTTCAAATCCCATTCCTGAAAAGATATCAATCAACTGATTCCGGATCAGGGTAATCGGATGCAGATTTCCCTCTTCTGTCTCTACCGCAGGAAGGGAAATATCAATCTTCTCAGCCTCATATCTGTCCTGCAATTCCTTTGCCTTCATCTTCGTATCAAGCCCGCCTAAGAAATCCAGCGCCCATTCCTTCAATTCATTGACGCCCTTGCCGTAATCAGCTCTCTGCTCAGGCGGAATATTCTTCATTTCTCTCATCAACAGACCGATTTTACCCGTCTTGCCGTCCAGAAACTTCTTTCTGAACTCATATACTTCTTTTGAAGAGTTCAATTCCTCTGCACCGGCAATGATTTCCTGCTTAATCTGCTCTAAATTTGCGTTCATTTTGTTCTTCCTTTCTTCTTTTATACATAGCAAAGTCCCTTGCATAAAAATATGCAAGGGACGAAATTTCCGCGGTACCACCCTAATTCCTGATAACTTATCAGACTCTCATTTGCGCATAACGGGCGCGTTCCGACTTGAAATACTTGTCTTGCGAATGCTTCTTTGCGGAAGTTTTCACAATCCGTTCCTTCAGGCAGCTCCGGCAGGAAATTCGACATTTCATCTGAACTTAAGGAAGCTTTCAGACGGTGACTTCCTCTCTCTGCAAGAAAATGAAACGCTACTGTGTGCCATCATCGCTTTTATCAACTGTTCACTATTTTAGTGATTTTATCCCCAAATGTCAAGGCTTTCTTACACATCCGGGTTCATAGCGTTAAAATAACGGTTCAAATAGGCTCCAATCATCATAATATACATACAAAAATACAGCCAGAGCATAATAATGACAATAATGGACAGACTTCCGTAAATACCGAAGGATTCCGTATACGTTACATATATGGAAAATGCCCATGAAAAAATACTCCATAATATCGCCGAAAACATAGCGCCGAAAAGCTGCTCTTTCAATTTCAGCTTCACGTTTGGTATATACGCATAAATCATGGCAAATAGAAACGTCAGTATCAGCCACACAAATATAAAACGGAAATTCATAAAAAAAGAAACCAGTACCTGTAGCTGCGGAATTCTATGGAGCGCCAAGTCTACCAGTTGATTTCCAAATACCATAATGAACAGGGATAATATCATAGCAACCAGCATTACAATCGTGTAAAAGGACGCCACCGTCCGCACCACGAAGTAATTGCGTTCCTCGTCCACGTCATTAATGGCATTCAGCCCTTTCATCAATGCCATAACCCCTTTCGCCGCCGACCAGATCATAGCGACTACCGCCACGGACAACACCCCCGCAGACTTACCATAGACCTCTGATATCAAACTCTCCGCCACAGGATCCACAATATCAGGAGTGATATCTGTCACCACATTCACCAGATTTTCCTCCGTAAGCGGCGTATAAGGTATAATCATACATATCACAATCAGCATGGGGACCAGCGATAAAAAAAGAAAAAATGCTGTGCTGGACGCATACGCACTAATATCCTGTTTTTTCATTTGCGCAGCACAATCACGCGTTATGGCATAAAGCTTACGAACCATGCTTATTTCCCGCTTTCCTTCTTACTTTTACAAGAATTTATTTATTGTGTATCTTCGTATACATTTTTCACAAGACAATCATCGTAAAAGAACAGTAAAATATCATTGGCGGTATAGCCGCTCTTCGCCATTTGTTTTGCCCCATTCTGGCTCATTCCCACGCCATGGCCGAAACCGCCTCCCGACAATGTATATCCTACCACATTATCCTTCTCCCTGCCAACTGTTATTATAAAAAAAGCGCTTGGCAGAATCGTCGGACAGTCTACCTCGCTGCCGTCCTGACGCAGTATTTTACTCTCCCCGTTATTGAGCACATAACGGATATTGTGCTCGGTAATCACCTTGTACGTTGTCTTTTCCGTCACGATGTGCAGCTCATCCGCAACTCCTCCCGCTCCTCTTTTGGCAATGTAAATATCTTGAATCTTTTCAAATTTTTCTATGGGTTTTGAGATATACTCCTCTCCATCCAGAGTAAGTACCAGCTTCTGATTCGCCTCATAGCGTTTCTGAAGCAAGCTGCAGATTCGCTCCACATCGGGTTTTTTTACCTGATAAGTCCAGCGATACCATCCCTCCGCCACCTCAAAATCATCCGCATTTTTGGAGGTAATAAAATCCTCAAACTCTTTCTCATCCTGCAGATGCTCGCTCAGAGGTTTCTCCGTCGCCTGAGCCGCTTCTTCTGTCTGTGCTGCCGTCTCTGTCGTAAGCTTTGCCTGCATCGCACTGTGATTGATACCCTTTGCGCTTAAATAATTGATTGCCCCTGCTTCTTCCGTCTTCCAGACATTTGCATCACTGCCCACACCGCAGGAAGTGGAATAATAATAGGTTCCCGCAAGGAAACCGTCACAGGTATAAAGCAGCTGTCCATAGGTTTCCTTTACCGCTGTGGTAGTACTCTCCTGTTCTAAAATATTATTGTATACCTGATAGGAAGTGCTGTCATCCACATGGGCTCCGTACTCAGGATATCCCGCCCTCAACATATGTCCGTAAGCATAAGTTCTGGCGCAAATTGCCTGCGCCTTTAACGCTTCATCCGGGTAGGAAGCCGGCATTTCACTGGGAACCACGCAGTACAGATACTCCTCCAAAAGCACCTCATTCACTACCGCGATTCCTTCTTCTGTCAGAAGCAATTCTATCCGCCCCCTGTATTCCGGATTGCCCTGACTGCGGGTCACGCTCATTAACACCGTCTTTCCCGTCAGTACATCCGGAGTAATGATAATCCGGTCTCCCGTAAAATACCCGCTGTCCCTACTGATTGCGATTTCCTCCCCCGCCTTGTGCCGCTCCTGCAGCAAATTGCCGGAAGTTCCATACTGAATCGTAAAATCCGAAGTCCCGGTCAGAACCACCTGCTCATGCAAAAGTCCTGCATAATCAGCACTTTTTAAAAGCACTCTGATATATTCCATGGATTGTTCTTTTACCATCAGAAGTCCACAGATTTCTCCGTCCTCTAACACCAAATCCGCAAAATCGTAACCGATAAGCAAATCCCTGCTCTGACACATAGCCAACGTTCTATAGATACGGTATCCTTTATAGTCCGGCGCCAGCGGCAGTTTTCCATAGCCCTCCACCTCCACAAAGGAATCATCTGCGCTCAGAATTTTTCCGTTAATTTTTTCGGTCTTGATTTGAATATCCGTCACCGCTCCATCCGTAAGAACGATATCGGCTATCTGCTCTCTTACATCTTCGGAAGGCATATATTGCACTTCCACTGCCGCGTCGGAATCCTCCAAAGTATCCGATATCATACCATAGGGATATGCTTCCTCATTCCCATCCCGGTAAACCAGAATCCCGTCCTCATCCGCCTCCATAATCCACACATTTGAATGCAGTTCAATGACCGGAATATGTATCTCTTTTTCCTGTTCTTCTTTTCTGTTAAACAGTATGTTAAAAAATTGTCCCAACAATAATATGATCAGCAATAACAATCCAAGACTGCAAACCATTGCCTTCAACTGCATCCGCTGAGACTTATTCAGATTCCGCTTGTTTTTTCTCAATCATCCAACCTCAATTTTTCCTGAAATTCCCGGTGCTGCTTTACACATTTATAAAGAGCAGCCCTCCCGGACTGCTCTTTTCTTTTGTAATATTGCCCAAAATGCCGCGTCTTGTTTTTTGACTCCTAGCATAGCTAGGTGGGTAACCGCAACCAACCTTTTGCCTTCCCTTCCAATCCTCAAATATGAGTGAGGGCTTGACAGCCACTTGGCAATATAGGAATCCCGTTTAAAGAAAATGTAGGTTCAAAACTAACAAGAGTTATCGTACATCTCAGGTTAATTATATTATAGCCAATCTGCTTCAATAACACAACTGTAAAAATTACCAAAATGAAAAAACCATTAATTGATTAATGTCAAGCGTTAAAAAAATATCATCAAAAAGAGAACATAATGTGAGTGACTTCATTCACAATTATGTTCTCTTTCTTAATTTTTATCGGATTTTAAGCAAATACGTACAATCGTCTGTCGCTTACAGAGAAGCAGCCTCTTCAACGATTTTCTTAAGTGCTGCAAGCGCCTCGTCGGGAAGCTTGTCATAGCCTTCCTTCTTGGTTGCGAAGCCTTCTACGGCGTCCACACGGTTCTGCATAGCGTTTTTAAGTGCAGTTGTGTACTCCTTGTTGTTTAAATCAGGAGTGAAGTCTGCTGTCTTGCCGGACCAGTCATACATAATTTCGATATCGGAGAAAGGTCCCCACTGCTCAAATTTCGCTTTGCCTTCCACGATAGTCTCAAGGATTCCCAGCGTATCAGCAGGCTTACATTTGGTTCCCATAAAGTCACCGGTATTTACAATATAGCAGTCTACATTCTTCTCTTCCACCAGCTTCTTGAACTTCTCATAGTCGTTTACCAGAGGATAAGTTCTGAAAGGGTTAGCATAAGGAACGATACGAAGTGCATTCATATCGGTACCTGCCGCAACACGCTCTGCGGTAGAGGTCTTGGTAGCCAGAGTTGCACCCATAACAGATGCAAGGGCAGCGCCTTTCAGCTTAATTACAGGAGGAATGGTAGGGTCTTTCATAATCCAGAAGATTGCGTTTACAGGAGCATCAATCTTATCTACACGGTTAGGAGACCATAATTTAGACTTGATAGCACGTCCGTTACCATTTCTGATATCCTCCGTTACAAGCTGAACCTTTCCGTCCTCATCAAGCGTCGCGGAGCAGTTCTGAGCAGTTAACAGATACTTGTTGTCAGCACATCCGGTAGGATAGTCTGCTGTCTTATCAAAGTAAGAAGGCTCCAGTGCAACGGATGCACAGGTATCAGTGTTGATGATAAATGCGTCGTCATGAAGAACCTTAATTTCATATTTTCCGTCATGTTTTGCATGTGTCAGAGTGGATTTACCGGATCCTGACAGACCGTATACGGATGCAACATACTTGCTGCCGTCTGCCAGTATGTACTCCTTCTGTCCGCCATGGCAGGAAGCATAACCGTTTCTGTTAGCCATAGCCCATGCCATTGTCAGGGTACCTTTCTTGTGCTCGCCAAAGTATTTCATACCCAGAATAGCCGCGCAGTTTTCGTCCGTATCAAAATAGCACAGGGTCAAAGGATCGCTTAAGCAGCTATAATCTACATCGGGAGCCTCAACAGGAGTCCACTGGGGATTGGAGAAGATATAAATATCCGTTTCCTTTCCGTCGCCTACAGGCTTGGATTCTCTGTACATTCTTACATATTCATCGGACATATACTGGAAATTCAGCATCCAGTTGTAAAGAATATTCTCTTCTCCTTCAGGAATTAAGAGATGTGCCTTTATCATAAATTCCGGATCAAGACCGATAAAGCACTCTGCATGATACAGGGTTTCCCAACGGGTTCTGTAAACCGCATCCATAACAACCTTGTCCAATTTTGCAGAATCAACACCGGGTTCTCCTTTGATACGGCGCGCCGCTGCGTAACGTCCGGTAACTGCACCGTCGTTGAATAACAGAACCTTTGCATCTTTATCAAGACCCTGCTCTTCCGCTCTATAAACAGGCATATCGGTAACGATGGTTCCCGGTGAATTTTTGGCCAATTCATATGCCTCTCTTAACGTATTAACCTTAACTACATTATTGCCATAGAAAGCAGCCTCAATGATGGAACGGGTTTTACTGAAACCAGGCTTGCCGGCACCGATTTCGGAAATCGGATAATAAGCTTTTGTTGACATTTCTTACGTCCTCCTTAACATATAAATTCTTCTACATCTTCTGTATTATCTCAAACCCATTTCAAAAAGTCAATAAATGGCAGGTAAATTTTATCGGGATTTTACAATTCCGCCGTACTCCCGCCCGTCTCCTTCTTTAAAACAATTATGGAATCAGCGCACGTCTCCGTTTTCAGCCACTCCCTCTCTTCTTCATTCAGATAGGGAGACACCTTCTCATATACCTTTTTCTGATAAGCATACAAAAGCATCTTCTGTTCTTCCGTCAGATATTTTTCATCGATGCCATCCATATCAATGGGTACCCACGTGAGCGTATCAAAGTGCATGAACTGTCCGTACTCGTTCTTCACATCATTCTTTGCCACCATAACATTCTCAATGCGGATACCGTGGCTTCCCTCCACATACACGCCGGGTTCATTCGTAATGTCCATCCCTTCCTCAATAACTGCCTCCACCATTCCATCCGTAAAACGCCATCTCAGATTCTGGGGTCCCTCATGTACATTTAAGATGTACCCGACACCGTGACCCGTACCGCATTTATAATCCATTCCGATATTCCAAAGGGGCCTGCGCGCCATGATGTCAAGATTTCTTCCGGTGCAGCCATATAGCCAGCGGGCAGCAGAAAGCTGGAGCATTCCTGCTGCAACCAATGTGTAGTGCATCTTGATTTCATCGCTGATGGGTCCCAGTACAATAGTTCTTGTGACATCGGTAGTACCGCCCACATACTGCCCGCCGGAATCCACCAATAACATCCCTTCGGGAGCCAGCGGGGCAAAATTGTCCGGCGTTGCCTCATAGTGCATCATTGCCGCATTTTCCTTATAGCCTGCAATGGTAGGGAAGGACAAATCCAGAAATTCGGGAATCTGTCTTCTTAACTGTTCCAGATAATCGGCAGCGCTGATTTCCGTAATTTCCATTTTGCCGATATTGGTTTTTAACCAGTAAATGAATTTCGTCACAGCCACACTGTCCGCCAGATATATCTTCTCCATATTGGCAAGCTCCACCGGATTCTTAATGGCTTTCAACAGCTCTGTGGGATTCTTCTTCTCCACCAAAGTATGTTTTTCGCAAAGAATCTTGTACAACATATAGCTGCAATATCTTTCATCAATCAGAATCCTGCCGCCCTCTGGCAGTTTTTTCAGATAATCTGTAATATTCTCATACGCTTCCACGGTAATATTATGTTCTTTCAGATACGTCTCCGTCTGCTCATCCAACGCCTTTTTCTGAACAAACAGCACCGCCTGTTCTTTTGTGATATAACCATAGGATAAGGCAACGGGATTGCATTTCACATCACAGCCCCGGATATTAAAAAGCCACATTAAGTCATCCAGCTTAGTGAGGAGCATACTCTCTGCTCCTTCTTCGACAAACTTTTCACGGGTTCTTTTCAGCTTGCTTTCCACACTCTCGCCTGCAACCGCTTCCTCCAGCACAGTGACCTTTCCTGCGGGAAAAGCGGGTCTGTCCTGCCAGATAGTCTCTGCAAGATCCTTATCATATACAAAGCGTACATTCTTTTTCTGTAACACTTTTTCATATTTTTTGCCATCCATGGAAGCAATGACCCTTCCGTCAAATCCCAATGTCTGACCTTCCTTCATCTCAGAGAGTAAAAATTCCAAAATTGTGGGAACCCCTTCGTCCAGCATACGGAACAAGGAAACCGTGGTTCCCCGAAGCTCCCTTTCCGCCTGGATAAAATATCTTCCGTCGGTCCACAGACCCGCGCCGTCCTGCCATACCAGCAGCGTTCCGTTCGACCCTGTGAAATTAGAAAAATACTCTCTTACCTTGAAATAATCATTCACATACTCGGAATTATGAAAATCTGCGGTAGGTATCATATAATAATCAATACCGTTGTCTTTCATCTGTTCTCTTAACTTTTTTAATCGTTTTTGAATCATATTTCTCCTTTCAGAAGTCCCACCGCTCTGGAGGTTCCGATGCGGTCACAGCCTAAGCCTATGAACATTTCCAAATCTTCCAGGGTCGACACGCCGCCCGCAGCCTTGATTTTGACGCCGGGACCTATATGGGCTTTGAACAGCTCCACATCCTCCTTTGTAGCGCCGCCCGTGCCAAAACCCGTGGAGGTCTTGATATAATCCGCTCCCGCATTAGTGACTGCCTTACACATGGCTATTTTTTCTTCCTCAGTCAGATAACAGGTCTCTATGATTACCTTGAGAATATGCTCCCCGCAAGCCGCTTTCAATATACGGATTTCTTCCTCTGCTTTTTTGAAAAGTCCGTTCTTCACATCGCTGATATTGATAACCATATCAATTTCATTGCAGCCGTCCGCCAGCGCCTGCTTTACCTCCGCCACCTTCGCCCCGGTGACGCTATAGCCCAAAGGGAAACCCACAACCGTGCAGATATTCACTTTATCGCCATAGGTATCATGAATCCTCTTAACATAGGCAGGCGGCACGCAGACGCTGGCGCATCCGTATTCCACCGCCTCGTCACAGAGCTTTGCTATATCCTCCCATGTGGCAAACGCCTTTAACTGTGTGTGGTCCACCTTACTTAATATTTCTTTTGCTGTCATAAAACCTCCGTTTCCATTTGTCCAATATTCCAAAGGGACGGACTCTCCAAAGAATCCATCCCCTTTCTATTCCAAATACCTATTAAATATTTAAAAATTCCTTTACAACCTCCTGCATCTTATCTACATCACACTGCTTGTCATGTACGACAGGAGCCGTGCGGATTTCCTCGATTGCCATGGGAACCTTTACGTTTGCAATTCTGGATAGCTCATCCACCAGTTCAAAATCACCCATGGAATCATATTTTTCATCAATGGCGTTCATAACGCTTCTGGTGAACTTGAAGGGACTTGCCGTTGATGCAATAACCGTCTTCTTCTGATCTCCTGTCTCAGCCACATATTTCTGATAGACTGCGGAAGCCACGGAGGTATGGGTATCAATCACATAACCGCAGGCATTGTAAAGACGCTTAATCTCCTCAGCAGTCTCAGCCTCGGTTGCATAATTGCCATAGAAATCAGAAAGCGCAGCCTTCATTTCTTCGGTAATCTCATATTTTCCCTGACCGCCAAGCGCCGCCATCAACTCCTTATTCTTATCCGCATCATTCCCTGCAATACGGTAAATCAGGCGCTCTAAGTTGCTGGAAATCAGAATATCCATGGACGGCGAGCTGGTCAGCACAAACTCTCTGTTTCTGTCATATGTACCGGTGCGGAAGAAATCATACAGGACTTTATTATCATTGGAAGCGCAAATCAGCTTGCCGATAGGCAGTCCCATATTCTTTGCATAGAAAGCAGCCAGAATGTTGCCGAAATTACCGGTGGGAACGACTACATTGATGGTTTCCCCATCGGCAATTCTGCCCTCCTGCAGCAATTTTGCATATGCGTATACATAATAGCAAATCTGAGGAACCAGACGCCCGATATTAATAGAGTTTGCAGAGGAAAACTGGAAGCCCTTCGCATCCATCTCTTTTGCCAGCGCCTTATCGGAGAAAATCTTTTTCACACCGGTCTGCGCATCATCGAAATTACCGTGAATACCTACAACCAGCGTATTATCTCCCTTCTGGGTTACCATCTGCTTTTCCTGAATAGGACTGACACCGTTCTTGGGATAAAATACAATGATTCTGGTACCTTCTACCCCTGCGAATCCCGCCAGCGCCGCCTTACCGGTATCGCCGCTTGTCGCAGTCAGGATTACGATTTCATTCTTTATATGATTCTTGCGCGCAGAGGTAATCATAAGATGCGGCAGAATGGAAAGCGCCATATCCTTGAAAGCAATCGTTTGACCGTGGAACAACTCTAAATAATACGCCCCCTCTGCCTCTACAAGCGGTGCAATCTCTTCTGTATCAAATTTCTTGTCGTATGCTCTGTTAATACAATTCTTTAACTCTTCCTCCGTAAAGTCTGTCAGGAATAACTTCATCACCTCGTATGCCACTTCCTGGTAAGTCATGTCCGATAACTCTCTCAGGCTCTTGTCCAGTGCAGGAATGTGGTCAGGCACAAACAGACCGCCATCGTCGGAAAGTCCCTTTAAGATTGCCTCAGAGGCTTTTACAGGATTACCCTTGCTTCGTGTACTGTTATATAATACTTCCATCTTATCTCCCTCTTGTATCTTTTCAAATATCGGTTTTGTTCTCCAAATCTATGGTATTATAGCACACTTTCCTCCGCCGTGCAATCAATTTAATAAGGTGATGTAAAGAATTCATGACCACCGTGAGAAAACAGAAAAGTAAGCTTTTCGTCAAACCACTTCATCTTTTCACTGTCTGCATACTTACGCGCCGCAAAATATAGTGCACCCTGGGAAATGTCCTCTCCCTCCAGCGCTCGCTCCACCGCCCTCACCGTCTCTTCACTGATTTCCACGGAACGGAATTTTCCGTTTTTTACCGGAGAAAACTGGGTTACACCGTTATCCTGCTGAAATACCACTTCCGTCACCGTATCCGGAAATTTATCGCATTCCACACGATTCAATACAACATTTGCCACAAGGAGCTTTCCCTCCTCGTCTTCCCCGCCGGCTTCCGCCTCTACAATCCGCAAAAGTGTGTCCAAATCCTTCTCCGTCAGATTGTATTTTAATTCCCTGTCCACCACCTGATAATCTACTATCCGTTGTCCGGACGCGGAAACCGATACGATTCCTACCGCATTTTTTTCAGCATCCGCCGTATATATCTCGTCCAGTTTTGTCTCATAAACCGGCTTTGCTAAAGCCGTATTCCCTTCTACTCCCTTAATGCACAGAAAACTAAACAGAATCAGCAGATTTATCAGCATTAAACCGCTCATAGCTTTTTTATACATAGCTCTGAAATATCCTTTCCCCTAAATAAATATACTAATACCGATTATTAGTCTATGAGGCAAGTCCCAAAATTATGCTTAACGAAAGGAAAAAACAATGTTATAATTTATTCATGAATAAGGCAAATGATACTGGAAATCAATTTCATGCTCAGAAACATTATGAAGGGGTATTCCCCGCCACCAGAAAAAATGGCGAGGTTTATTTTCGTGCATCCTTAACCCACAAAAGAAAGCACATCAGCCTCGGAAGCTATTCCACGCCTGAGCTTGCCCATCAGGCATATCTTGAAGGCAGCAGACTTCTTGCGGATCCTTCCGTCACTCTGCTGCACTACCGCAAATCATCCCCTCTCATCTTTGAGAAATGGGTCTGTCTGTTAAATTTTCGCGACAACAACATTTATTTCAGCAACCCCATCTATATCGGACAGCGCCTTTTTTATTATTATCTGTCTCCTGCCCATATTCTCAAATTCGATATGGATGATTTATTTTATTACTCCTCCCACAAAATCATGTGCCGGGGAAATCACTACTTTGTGGCGGATTACGGTATGCAGGTAAACATCGCCTCCCGCTATGGAATCAAAAATTATGCGGTTGCAGGCAGGGACTTCCGTTTCCGAAACGGAGACTGCACTGATTTTCGTCGTGAAAATCTGGATATTTGGAACACTTATCACGGAGTGCAAATGACACAAAAAAACGGACAGTATCTCTATACTGCCCGCATTCATATTAACGGAAATTACGTGATAGGAACCTATCCTACCGAGCTGGAAGCCGCCATTGCCTATAATAAGGCAATCGATATCTTAAAAAAGAACGGCTTACAGAGAAACTTTGCCCCCAATTACATTGAAGGATTTTCTCCGAGGGAATACGCCGAAATATACTCCTCTTTACAGATTTCTCAGAAAATACTTGACTATCAGCCTATTTCTCAGAGTAATCAATAAAACTGATATTCAGGTTGGCATATCCGGCAATACCGTCGATGGCGGCATCTGTTTTATACTGCCACATCGTAAATTTGTACGGATAATCCGGAATATCCTCTTCCTGAGACAGCCACACATCATAAGCCGTGAGCTTTGACATATCCACATGCTTTATCAGCCATTCCTTGTCGCCATAAATCATAGGCTTATAACCGGCATTCTGTACGGTGTCAAGAAATGCCTTTGCAATGGTTGTCTTTTCCGACTTACTTAAGTTATCGATTCTTGCCGTATCATTAGCGATATATTCCATATCAAAAGCCACCGGATAAGTAATTTTGTAGTCCTTAATATTTTCCAGAACCATGTTTGCCTCCTCAATCGCCTCAGCCTCATTAATCGCCTGCGAGAAGAAGTATACTCCTATCTCAAGACCGGCATCCGTGGCACGCTTGATGTTATCCGCAAAATATTCGTCCAGCACCAGTTGTCCGCTGCCGTACCCTCTCGCGCCCACACGAATCATTACGAAATCAATTCCCGATTTTTTTAACTTTACAAAATCAACATAATCCTGATACTTTGAAATATCCGTTCCCACATAAGAAACCTGCTTGCCGTCCTCATAATATTTCATAATATCAGACTGGCATACCAGCTTCGTAAAATCATACTCATGTTTTGGCAGATAAGGACTGATTAATACCCACTCCTCACTGCCGTCCGCATATTTCACCAGCGTATGTTTGCCGTCAGTGGACGGATCGCTCTCTGCAATCTCTTCTGTTTCCTCCTCTTCCGGCTCCACAGACGGTTCTGTGGTTTCCAAGGGATACTTATCCCAAAAATCCAAATCATCAGGAGACAGTGTGCTTCCGGATATCAGTTCATCCGTATCCGGATATTCCGTTTCTGCAGTTGCTTCCTCCACTGCTGCCGTCACACTCTCCTGTCCGTTCCCTCCGGAACCCGTTTTCTGACGATTCATCAAAAGAACCATTACAAGAACCGCTACCACAAATAACGTTACCGCTACAATCGCCGTCATTACCGTGGGCGTCAGCCTGGAATGTTCTTCATAATCATTCGGAAGATTCATTCCTTCCTCCTTTCCTGTATCTTTTCTATGCCTTCACAATTACTTTTTTCGGACATTTTTCGGCACAGACGCCGCATCCGGTACACTTTTCATGGTCAATGACTGCGTGGAAATTCTCTACCCTCACTGCCCCCTGCGGACAATTTTTCACGCAGATTCCACAGCCGATGCACCCCGCATCACATGCTTTCATCGTCACCGGTCCTTTATCCGTGGATCTGCATGCGACTACCAGCTTCGCACTGTAAGGTATCAGGGAAATCAAATGCTTCGGACATGCTTCCACACATTTTCCGCATGCCTTACATTTTTCCTTATCCACTACAGCAATGCCATTCACCACATGAATCGCGTCAAAGGGACAGACCTTCTCACAGGTTCCGAATCCCAGACATCCGCTGCTGCAGGACTTAGGTCCTCCATTTGGAACAAAACTCAGCATACGGCAGTCCTCAGCTCCGGTGTATTCATAGTCCGCCTTTGCTTTTTCACAGTCGCCCTTACAGTGGACAAAAGCCACCTTTCTCTCCGTCTTTCCGGCACTGACGCCCATAATGGATGCTATCTGTTCTCCCACAGCATCACCGCCCACAGGACAGGCATTTACGAGAGCCTCCCCCTTTGCAATCGCGGCTGCCAGACCGGAACAGCCCGCAAATCCACATCCGCCGCAATTATTTCCAGGCAGCGCTGCAAGAACCGCTTCTTCTTTTTCATCTACTTCTACCTTAAATTTAATACCTGCCACACCGAGGAACAGTCCCACAAAGATACCGACAATTCCCACAATAGCCGCCGCTGCAATTATTCCTGTTATGCTCATATGTTGTTCCCCTTTCTACAGTAATCCGGAAAAGCCGCAAAATGCGATTGCCATCAAACCTGCAGTTATCAGCACAATGGGCATTCCCTGAAAAGCTTTCGGAACATCATTATATTCCATTTTTTCACGCAGTCCTGCCAGAATTACAATCGAAATCGTAAAACCGACGGCAGTCGCAAAGCCGTTCACGATGCCCGCCAGGATACCGTATTCCTTCTGTACATTGGTAAGGGCAACGCCAAGTACTGCACAGTTGGTAGTAATTAACGGCAGATAAACGCCAAGCGCCTCATAGAGTGACGGCATTGCCTTGCGCAAAAACATCTCGACAAACTGTACCAGCGCAGCAATTACCAGAATAAATACAATGGTTTGCAGATATTCCACACCAAAAGCCTGCAATACATATTTATAAATCACTCCTGCCACTGCGCTTGCCAGCGTGATAACGAAAATAACCGCCGTTCCCATTCCCACTGCGGTTTTAATCTTTTTGGATACGCCGAGGAAGGGGCAAAGTCCAAGGAACTGGCTCAACACTACATTGCTCACTAAAGAGGAGCTTATCAACAGAATCAACAATTCTTTTACGCTATCCATTTAGTTTTCCCCCTCTTTCTTCTCCGCACCTGTATCATAGAAGCGTCTGGCGCATCCGCTGTCGGAGCAGTTCATACAATCCTCATTGCAGCCGGACTGAAATCTACTGCGGTCTTTTCCCGCTTTTTCGCCTTTCAGCTTAATATAATTCTGCAGTGCGGTAAGACATGCCAATACAAAGAAAGCGCCCGGAGCCAGTACAAAAATACCAATCGGGGTATAAGAATCCGGCATGACTCCAAAACCGAAAATCGTCCCGGCGCCTAAAAGCTCACGCACCGCACCGATGCAGGTCAGTGCAACGGTAAATCCAAGTCCCATTCCGACACCGTCAAACAAAGAAGGTATCGGAGGATTGAAATAGGCATAGCTCTCTGCTCTTCCGAGAATAATACAGTTTACAACAATCAGTGGAATATAAACGCCCAGCGCATCGTTCAGCGCAGGAATGTACGCCTCCAGCAAAAGCTGTATCACCGTCACAAAGGATGCGATGATAACGATAAATGCAGGAATGCGCACTCTGTTGGGAATGATTTTCCGAAACACTGATATTATCATATTACTCAGCGCAAGAACCGCCGCAGTGGTAAGTCCCATACCCAGACCGTTTATGGCGGATGTGGTTACTGCCAGTGTGGGGCACATGCCCAGCATCAGCACAAAGGTGGGATTTTCCTTCACCAATCCATTATAAAGCCGTTCCGTTACTTTACTCATTGCTGCCACCTCCCTGCATTAAATCTTCAAAAACAAGCAGACTTCCGTTTACCGCATTGACAACCGCACTCGTGGTAACGGTAGCGCCGCTGATCGCATCTATCTCGCTGTCCCCCGTACTTCCTGTCCTGGTATATGTAAAGGTGTCTGCCGCCTTTTCATGGAACTGCGGAACCAGCACACTTTCTGCGTTCATGCCAAGTCCCGGCGTCTCGTCAATCTCCAGAATCGAAATATCGTTCAAAACGCCGCCCAAAGTAACCCCCACATAGAGAACAATATTTCCGCCATAGCCCTCGGTGGATGTTGTCTCTATAACATATCCGAGCAGTTCGCTTCCGGAACCATACGCTTCATAAACCGTACCGATTTTCACACCCATTTCATCAAGCTGTGAAAGCATTTCCTCCCCAGGCGTATATTCGATTTCCGCAAATTCAGCCGCATCTGCAAATACTGCAGCACAGGTCTCCCGAATTGCCTTTTCCTCCTGTATGCGTCTTGGCTCCTTGGTCAGCTCATATACAAAGCCCAGTATCAGACCTGCCGCCAGCGTAATTGCAAATAAAATACCGGCTTCCTTTAACATGATTTTTACGTCAGAATTATTTTTCATGTCTCTTACCTCCTTTTCCAAAGGCGGTAGGGCGCGTCAGCTTTTCAATCAGCGGAACAAGAAGGTTTCCAAGAATAATTGCATAGGAAACACCCTCTGCTCCCGGTCCGAAGATACGGAAAATACCTGTCATAACCCCCAGAAAAATGCCGTACAGATACTGCCCTTTTATCGTAATCGGTCTTGTCACATAATCCGTCGCCATAAAGAAAGCGCCCAGCATCAGACCGCCGCCAGCAAGCTGTGCAGCAAGATATGCAGGGTCAAATCCATGTCCTCCGAAAATCCCTGCAAACAGCAGAAAAGTCACAATATAGCTTCCCGGTATCCGCAAATCAATAACTCCAAGCAGAATCAGGATACACGCACCTATCAGAAGGGCTATCATAGAGGTCTCACCGATGGTTCCTGCGGTATGCCCCACAATCATATCCGTAATATTGACACTCTCACCGGCTTTCAGGGCAGCCAAAGGCGTCGCGCCGGTATAGGCGTCGCAATCAAAATTTGTCATTTGTGACGGAAAGGAAATCAGCAGAAAGCATCTTGCTGCCAACGCAGGGTTCATAAAATTCTGCCCGAGTCCGCCAAATAACATTTTTACAACCAGAATAGCAAAAACACCGCCCAGCGCCGCCATCCAGAGAGGGATGGACACCGGCAGGTTCAAAGCCAGCAACAATCCGGTAACCACTGCGGACATATCGGTAACGGTTGTTTTCTTTTTGTAAAGTCCAAATAAAGCTTCCGTCAGTACGGTACTTGCAACTGTGGTTAAAACAACAAGCAGCGCTCTGATACCAAAATTATAAATTCCGAATCCTGTAGCAGGCAGCAAGGCGATAATCACTGCTGTCATAATTCCATTTGTTGTCGCCTTAGAACGGATATGCGGATTCGATGATACTTTCAAAAGTTCGCTCACTGTTCCTTCCTCCTACTTCTTTTTCTTTGCTAACTGTATTTTACGCATAGACTTAATTTCCTGAGTCAGCTGACGTTTTGCGGGACAAACGAAACTGCAGCAGCCGCATTCACAACATTCCATGCCGTCATTTGCAAGAAATGCCTCTTCATTGAAATGCTCCGCATAATCCGCCAGACGGCTGGGAATAATTCTTCCGGGACAAACTTCCACACAACGTCCGCAGTTGATGCAGGGTCCCGGCTCCATCGCCGATACGTCATCCTGGGAAAAGGCAAGCAACGCCGTGGATGTCTTCGTGACGGGAACCTGTAAATCAAACATGGCGAATCCCATCATCGGACCGCCGCAGATAATCTTTTCAGGCTGCGTCTTAAAGCCCCCTGCCTCCTCCACCAGTTGGGCATAACTTGTGCCGATGGGCACACGGAAATTGCGGGGACCGGCAATGGCGTCACCTGTTACGGTGATAATACGCTCCATCAAAGGTTTGCCTTCCCCAATCGCACGGTAAACCGAAACGATAGTATCCACATTATTTACGATACATCCCACATCAGCGGGCAGCATAGAAGAATTAATCTTCCTCCCTGTGGTCGCATAAATCAACTGTCTCTCTGCACCCTGGGGATATTTTGTCTTCAGCGCCTTCACGCTGATTTTGGGTTCACTCTTTGTAAGCTGTTTCAGCAGCGAAATACATTCCGGCTTATTATCTTCAACAGCCAGAATTCCCTGTGCAGAGTCAAACAGCTTCAAAATAATTTTTAAACCGCCAATCAGTTTCTCAGGCTCCTCTAACATTCTGCGGTAATCAGAAGTCAGATAGGGTTCACATTCTGCACAGTTGGCGATAACATATTCAATTTTCTCAGGAGCTTTCGGCGATAATTTCACATGAGTCGGAAATCCTGCACCGCCCATGCCGACGATACCTGCCTCCCTGACGGCGTCAATAATCTCTTCCTTAGACATTTTATCAAGGGGCGCAGAAGGATAAAAGCCCGCGTCCTCATACAGTCCGTCATTCTCGATCACAATACTCATGATGCTGTCGCCTGTCACTACACGCCGGGGTTCAATTGCCTTAACCGTGCCGGATACGGACGAATAGACGGGCGCAGACACAAAACCTCCGCTTTCTGCAATCTTCTGTCCTGCCAGCACTCTGTCCCCTTTCTGCACAATCGCCTTTGCAGGTGCGCCGATATGCTGCGACAGCGGATACACCAAATCACCCTTGGGAAGCACATCCTGAACCGGCTTGTCCTTTGAAAGGTCTTTGCCGTCGTAGGGATGTATGCCTCCCGCAAACGTTAACTTCGCCATATTCTCTTATCCTTTCTGATAAATATTATCAAATAGACTGGAATTTCATCACAATTCGTCATATTCCTGCTACTTATAAATATACTATTTTTTTTTGCAAAATACTACTGCATTTTAAAAAAATATGCTATCATAAATTTAGTATGCAGATATCTGAATATAAAAAGAAATGAGGGATTATATGAAAATTTCAGAAGAAACTCTGGAAAATTATTCCATTTCATACCCATTAGAAAATCTGGCTCCTCTGGAACGTATTTTGTTCCTCGATATAGAGACAACAGGATTCACGGCAAAATCTTCTTATCTCTATCTGATTGGCTGCGCTTATTTTCAAGCAGGAAAGTGGCATACCATTCAATGGATGGCTGAAAATTACAGTCAGGAAGCAGAAATACTGAGTGCTTTTTTTGAATTTTCTAAATTATATAAATATTTAATACATTTCAATGGCAATAATTTTGACCTGCCGTTTCTGACACAGAAATGCGATCAGTTATCGCTGCCCTACAATTTTGACGGTTTTACCGGAATTGACCTGTACAAACGAGTTGCTCCCTATAAATTTTTCTTAAAGCTTCCGAACTGCAAGCAGAAAACTCTGGAACAATTTTTAGGTATTAACCGCAAGGATGTATTCTCCGGCGGCGAACTAATCGGTATCTACCATGATTATGTAAAATCACCTGCCGAGTTTTCCGAAAAATCGCTTTTTCTGCACAACGCCGACGATTTAAAAGGCATGTTGGAAACCCTTCCCATGCTCGCCTACTATGATTTATTTAACAGTGACGTCAGGGCAAAAAAGGTTCAGGCAAATTATTATAAGGATGTAAACGGCTGCCGCCGCAAAGAGTTATTAATTACCCTGTCTCTTGTCACCCCCCTCCCAAAACCTGTAGCAGCTTCGGCAAACAACTGCTATTTTAGAGGTGAAGGGGAAAACGCCACTTTAAAAGTGCCTATTTATGAGGAAGAGCTGAAATACTTTTACTCCAATTACAAAGACTATTATTATCTTCCTGCTGAGGATGTAGCGCTTCACAAATCAGTTGCCGGCTTTGTGGATAAGGCGCATCGTCTGCAGGCGTCTGCCGCCAACTGCTATACCCGCAAATTTTCCAGCTACCTGCCGCAATGGGGAATTTTGTTTGAACCATTTTTTAAGCGCGATTACACAAGTAAAGAACTTTTCTTCGAGCTTACTGACGAGATGAAAAAGGACCGCGAGAGCTTCTGCAAGTATGCCGGTCATGTACTTTCCATGATTGCGGCTACCTACTAGACAAAAAGCCCTGAGTTATGATTTTATACATAGCTCAGGGCTTCATTTTAAGTTTATAACGTCAAACTAAGGTTTACCAACGTCAAGCCTACGTCTTAACAACGTCAAGCCGTAGGCTTGACGTAAAAGAAGGAACTCTTTCTGTCGAAACCGATTTCCCGATAATTCATAATTTGTTCGGTGCTGCCGATAAAAAGAATACCGCCGCTCGCTAAAGATTTAAAATACTTGCGGAATACCTCGTCCTTCGCTTCCTCCGTAAAATAAATCAGTACATTGCGGCACACAATCATATGATAATCTGTAGGGTAAGTATCCTTTAACAAATTGTGCTCTTTGAATTCTACTCTCGCTTTAATCTCATCGGAAATTTTAAAGGAAGGTCCTACCTGCGTAAAATACTTCTTTTTTAAATCATCAGGTACTGCCGCAATACTCTTATCCGAATAAAGACCAACCTTCGCTTTTGCAATGACCTGTTTATCCAAATCCGTTGCGTAAATCTTAATCTGATTCAGCGGCAGATGTCTGGACAATGCCATAACCAGTGAATAAGGTTCATCACCTGTAGAACAGGCAGCGCTCCATATTTTAAGATTTTTGCCAAACTTATTTAACAGTTCAGGAATCACCGTCTGGTCAAGAATTTTCCACTGGTCGGGATTGCGATAGAATTCCGAAACATTAATGGTAATATAATTAACAAACTCTTCAAACAGCTTCTTATCCGTTTTGAGTGCCTGTACATATTTATCATAGCCTACAATTTTATTCTTTGAAATCAAAGTGTCAATACGACGCTTCATCTGCTTCTCTTTATAGCTGTTTAAGTCAATCGTTGTAAGCGCCAGTATTTCCTTTTTAAAATACTCATAATCATATGCCATGAGCAGATACCATCCTGTGTATTATTCTTCAGCGTCCTCTGCCGCAATTACCGCATCAATATCTACAGAAACAACATCCTCATTGGGCTCTTCCTTTGATTCCTTCTCAGGTTCCGGAGCAAGGAGCGCTTTCAGGCTAAGAGATATCTTCTTTTCAGCCTCGTTGAAGTCAACAACCTTTGCGGTCACTTCATCGCCTGCCTTCAATACATCCGAGGGTTTCTCAATATGCTCTTTTGCAATCTGGGATACATGCAGCAGCGCATCTACTCCGGGCTCTAATTCAATGAATGCGCCAAAATCGGTCATTCTCGCAACCTTACCGGTTACTACGTTTCCGACAGCGTATTTGGTTGCCGCATCCTTCCATGGATTTTCATCTTCAAATTTCAAAGAAAGCGCAATCTTGTTGCCGCTGATTTCTTTAATCAGAACCTTCAGCTTGTCGCCAACCTTAAATACTTTCTTAGGGTGCTCTACTCTTCCCCAGGACATCTCGGAAATATGAAGCAGACCGTCTATGCCGCCCAAATCAACAAATGCACCGAAGTCTGTCACGTTCTTTACAACACCCTCTACCACATCGCCCTCTTTGATTCTTTCAAACAGTTCTTTCTGCAATTCTGCTTTTTCAGCGGCAATAAGCTGTCTGCGGTCACCGATGTATCTTCTTCTCTTGGGATTGTACTCGGTAATAACGAATTCAATCTCCTGTCCTGCATATTTGCTCAAATCCTTTTCGTAAGTATCTGACACAAGGCTTGCAGGAATGAATACTCTTACTTCATCCACGATAACGCTTAAACCGCCTTCGAGAACCTGCGCAACAGTAGCCTTTAACACTTCCTTATTGTTGAAAGCTTCCTCAATTCTCTTGTTTCCTCTGTCTGCCGCGAGACGCTTGTAGGTCAAAAGAACCTGTCCCTCTCCATCGTTCACCTTCAGGACTTTAACCTCCATGGTGTCTCCGGGTTTTGCTACACTCATTAAATCAACACTGGAGTCATTGCTGTATTCGTTTTTCGTAAGAATACCGTCTGACTTGTATCCGATGTTAAGGATGATTTCATCCGGTTTCACATCGATAACTGTACCTTCGACTACCTCTCCTGCATGTATTGTCTTTAATGATTCTTCTAACATTTGTTCAAAAGTTAATTCTGACATAATTTTGAACCTCCTCTATTAATTTATTTGGGGTGGATGCCCCGGCAGTAATTCCCACTAGTCGAACAGCTTTAGGTAGTTCTAAATGCAAGTCATCCAGTGTCTGTATAAAATAGGTATTTGCACATTCCCTGCTGCAGATTTCGTACAGTTTCCTCGTATTGGAACTGTGCTTTCCTCCTATTACTATCATAATGTCAGCCTCGCGTGCAAGGACTTTTGCTGACTGCTGTCGTTCCTCTGTTGCATTACAGATAGTATTCACAACACTATCATTGTAACCTTTTTTCTGAAAAATTTCAACTATATATTGAAATTTATTGTAGTTATATGTCGTTTGAGATACGATACAGATTTTTTCGCCCTCTTTCGGCATAAATTTCTCCGCTTCCTCAGGCGTTTCCAGCACTGTTACAGGTCCGTTGCACCAGCCCATAATGCCTCTTACCTCGGGATGACCCTGATTTCCGACAATAATAATAAGTCTTCCGTTTCGGCTCTCCTTCTCCACAATCCGGTGAATTCTTTTGACAAAGGGGCAGGTTGCATCAATATACTCAAAGCCCTTTTGTTCCAAAATATCATAAATTTCCTTTGGAACCCCATGTGCACGAATGATTACGGTTGCCGCTCCGCTCTGCATGGAAATCAGCTCTTCTCTGTTCTCGATAATTCCGACTCCCTTTTTTTCCAAATCCTTCACCACTTCCTCGTTGTGAACGATAGGTCCATAGGTATATATAGTTTTCCCCGTTTCTATCTGTTCATACACAGTTTCCACGGCACGCTTCACGCCGAAACAAAATCCCGCACATTCCGCCAGTCTGACCTCCATAAGCCGCTCCTTACTATTTCGCCTCTTCACAGATGGAAATGATTTTGTTGATTACTTCGTCAATCGTCATATCGGAGCTGTCAACCAGCACTGCATCCTCCGCCTGCCTTAAGGGCGAATGCTCTCTGTGCATATCGCGGTAATCACGCTCCTCGATATCAGACTGTATTTTTTTCAAATCACAGGTCTGCCCCTTTGCAGTCAGTTCATCATATCTTCTTTTTGCCCTCACAGCGCTTCCAGCAGTCAGATAAATCTTTGCCTGAGCGCCCGGAAGCACGCAGGTACCGATATCGCGTCCGTCCATGATGCAGTCGCTTTTTGCCGCAAGCGCCTGCTGCAGCTCTACCAGTTTTTCCCTGACCGCAGGCTGTTGGCTGATGACCGACGCCATATTGCCGACCTCTTCTGTTCTGAGATAGGGATTTACATTCTCTCCGTTTAAATAAACAACCTGCTCCCCATTCTCATGTCCGATAGAAATATCGGCTTCTCTGCACTTTTTACTGATAGCTTCCGCATCATTTGGAGAGATTTTCTCCCGAATCATAAAAAACGCCATAGCACGGTACATAGCGCCCGTATCCACATAAATCAGATTCATTTTTTTTGCAACGGCTTTTGCAATTGTACTTTTTCCCGCCCCTGCGGGTCCGTCTATCGCCACATTATAACTCATGTTCAATCCTCTTTTTCGTTTCCTTATCAAAAGTTCCGGCGCTGGCGCCTGCCAGATGTCCCGTCGACCATGCTATCTGCAAATTGAAGCCGCCCGTCATAGCGTCCAGATCAAGCACCTCCCCCGCAAAATACAGTCCCCGCACCTTTTTTGACTCCATGGTGGAAGGATTCACATCTTTGACAGATACACCGCCCTGCGTGATAATCGCCTCTGCAAAGGAACGGGTTCCCGTCACGGTAAACGGAAGGTTTTTTATCAAAGAAACAAAGGCTCTCCGCCCCTCCCTGGTAATTTCATTTACCTTCTTATCGGGATGAATACCGGAAAGCTGTATCATTACGGGAATCAGCCTTGCAGGAAAAAGTCCGCCCAACGAATTCTTAAACTGCTTGTTCTTATTTTCCTCAAAGTCACGCAGCAGTCTTTTATCCAGCTGTTCTTCAGAAAGCGCAGGCTTCAAATCGAGATACAGTTTTATGTCGTCCCCTTTCTGCTTTGCATAAAAGCTGCTGGCGCTGAGTACCAATGGTCCGCTGACCCCGAAATGAGTAAAAAGCATTTCCCCGAAACCGCTATAGACTTCTTTTTTGCCGGAAATCATACGCAGGCTCACATTCTTCAGGGAGAGCCCCATCAAATCCCGGCACCATTCCTCCGCAGTTTCCAACGGCACAAGCGCAGGCTTACACTCCACTATTTTATGTCCTGTGACCTCCGCAAAGCGATGTCCGTCTCCCGTGGAGCCGGTGCTTGGATAGGACAATCCTCCGGTACAGACAATCACGGCATCCGCTTCCAGCACTTTTCCGCCTGTAAGCTTCACTCCCGTAATCACAGAGGATTCTTCTGCGGAGCCTGCTTCCCCCGCGCCTGATGTCAAAAGCTCCGTAACCTTCGTATTCAGACAAATCTCCACACCCGCTTTTTTCAGTTCTCTCTGCAGGGCTCCAATCACATCCGACGAATGGTCCGACACGGGAAAAACACGTTCTCCCCGCTCCACCTTCAGAGGGCACCCCGCCTTTTCCAAAAAAGACATTACCGCCTGATTGTCATACTGATAAAAAGCACTGTACAAAAACTTTTCATTGGTACAGACATTGGCAAACAGCGTATCCATATCCGCCCCGTTGGTTACATTGCACCTGCCCTTTCCCGTAATAAAAAGCTTCTTTCCCAGCTTTTCATTCTTTTCCAGAAGCATTACCCTGTTGTTTTTATTTTCAGCCGCAGCAAGCGCCGCCATCATTCCGGCAGCTCCGCCGCCGATTACAATTATTTTTTTCATGATAGTCCGCCCTGCTCTTTGCGCAAAGAATAATTCAAAATCGGCTCATCGTCAATGAAATTAATTTCGTCATTCAGATATACCTGATAGTTGTTCCAGGTCTCTTCCAGCATCTCCAGATTCTGTTTTACCTCTCCCGGACATTTCAGGCATAACGCAACCACCAGGGCATTGATAACGCTTAAAGGCGCTACCAGAGAATCCACGACGGAAACCATATCACTTCTTGCATGAAGATTGCAGGAGGAATAAAGGTTCATCGGAGAATGAATGCTGTCCGTAATGGCAATCACCTTGGCGTTTCTGTCCGCCGCAAACTCCATTGCCTTTAAGGTACGCATGGAATATCTGGGAAAGCTGATGCCGATAAAGCAGTCCTTTTCGCTGATTCTGATCATCTGCTCAAAGGTCTCGCTGACGCTGGTTGTATTCACAAGCACCACGCCGCCGCGAATCATATTCAGATAAAAATGCAGAAATGCCGCAAGGGGTTCATTGCTTCTCAGTCCCATTATATATATGGTATGGGCCTGCAGGATGGTAGCTACCGCAGACTCAAACGCCGCAGGATCCAAATTCTGAATGGTATCCTGAATCTTTTCAATATCAGCCGTCAGCACTGAGGTCAGTATTTCGGACTGAGTGCTTTTTCCATACTTCGCATCCATCTTCTGAATACTGCTTAATTTGCCCTTGACACACTCCTCCAGCGCCTTCTGAAATTCAGGGTATCCGTCATAACCGATTCCCGAAGCAAAACGCACCACCGTAGATTCACTGATACCAAGGGTCTCCCCCAGCTTTGCCGCCGTCATAAAGACCGCCTGCTCATAATGCTCTGAGATATAGCTTGCGACAGCCTTGTGACTTTTACTCATTTTATCATAATTTTCATTGATTCTGCTTAAAATATCATATTGCTTTTCCATTGCCTGTCAGACCTCTATCCTTCCCTGTTCCCTGCAAACGCATCATAGGAACGCTCCAAAAGCTCTATCGTTTCTTTGTCTGACAAGTCATAATCTCCGGTCAAAGTCATACAGGCAGCGCCATGAATAAAAATCCACATTTTCATAAACAAGTCGCCCGGATTAGGGCATCCTGCAACTCTTGCAAGATTAATTTCGTAAACTACATTTCCCGCATCCCCGTTCAGCACCTCATACATACTCTTTTTCCGGGAATCCTCCGACACAAATAACAGCTCAAACAAATGCTTTTCTTCTCTGGCAAATGCAATATACGCCATACCCAGATTGGTAAAAGGAACCTTCCCCATTCTTGGATACAGGCTGCAGTAATCCCGAAAAAAAGATACCGCCCGCTCATAAACCGCGTCCCAAAGCTCTTCCATATTCTTATAAACACGGAAAATCGGCTGGGTAGAGCATCCCGCCTTCGCCGCCACTTTTCTCGCCGTAACATTGACAAAGCCTTCCTCTCTTGTCATGGCAAAAGCCGTGTCCAGAATTGTCTGAAGCGTTATTGTTTCTTTCCTCGCCATAGTATTCCCTCATTTTCTGTTACGTTCTTTTATAACACTTGTTATTTTACTAACGCAAAGCACGCTTGTCAAGAGAAACTAATCCGTAATCCTGTGATAGGTTTCCGGTCTTCTGTCCCGGTAAAGTCCCCAGGTAAAACGATCCTGTTCCAGCTCGTCCAAATCGTAGGAAGCCACAAGCACACATTCCGTATCTCTGTCCGCCTCCGCTATCAGTCCGCCGGTATGATCCGTCAGAAAACTGGAACCGTAAAAACGTAACGCAGAGCTTTGTCCGCCGTTTTCTTCACAGGGTTCCACGGTCTCTTCCCCGATTCTGTTCGCCGCAGCTACCGGCACCAGATTTGCCGCAGCGTGTCCCTGCATCACTCTTCGCCAATGAGGCATACTGTCACATTCTAAAATAGGCTCGCTGCCGATTGCGGTAGGATATAAAATGATCTCGGCGCCGTTCAGCGCAAGACATCTGGCTGTCTCGGGAAACCACTGATCCCAGCAGATACCGACGCCAATCTTTCCATAAGTGGTTTCCCACACACGGAAGCCGGTATTGCCGGGAGTAAAATAAAATTTTTCCTGATAGTAATGATCATCCGGTATATGTGTCTTCCGGTACACTCCCAGCAGTTTTCCGTTATCCAGCACCGCAACGGAATTGTACAGTACGTTCCCGTCTTTTTCATAAAAACTCACAGGAAGAACCAAATGCAGTTCCCTGCTGACGGGCAGAAAATGCTTCACTGCCTGATTTTCCTCCGCAGGCGCGGCAAAGCCGTAAAAATCATATCGTCTCTGCTGACAAAAATACGGACGTTCAAACAGCTCCGGCAGCAAAACAATATTTGCTCCCGCCTTCGCCGCCTGACGCACCAGTCTGTCCGCCGTCTGAATATTTTCTTCCACCGTAATTTTGCACTGCATCTGTACAGCCGCTAAAACAACTTTCCTCATATCATTTTCCTCTTTTTACTTTTTTGGAGGGAATCTGTTGGGTAATGCAATGAATATTACCGCCGCCCAACAGAATGTCCCGTGCCATCACAGGGCGGATGCTGCGATCCGGAAATAATTTTCCCAAAATTTTCACCGCCGCTTTATCGTTCTCATCGCCAAATTGCGGCACCACAACACTTCCGTTCGCAATATAGAAATTTACATAGCTGGCAGCAAGTCTTTCCCCTGCTTCCCGCATATCCTCGCCTTCCTCAAACTCGTATCCCTTCAAATCCTCTTCCCGAATCAAAACAGGTTTTTCAGGAACCGGAAGCTTGTGAACGATAAAACTGCGCCCCTTTGCATCCCGCTGTCTCTCTAAGGCTTCCAGACAGGCACGGCTCATTGCATACTGCGGATCCTCAGGGTCATCCGTCCATGCAAGCACCACTTCCGCAGGCGCAGTAAATGCACAGATATTATCCACATGCTCGTTTGTCTCATCGTTATAGATACCGCAGGGCAGCCATACAATCTTTTCCGCTCCCAACACGGCGCACAGCATCTCCTCAATCTGCGTTCTGCTCCAATCGGGATTCCTTCCCCTGCTGAGCAGGCAGGCTTCCGTAGTCAGAATCGTTCCTTCTCCGTCACTGTGGATGGAACCGCCCTCCAGCACAAAGGGGTGGGCATCAAATTCCTTCTCCCCCAACCGCTTACAGAACCGGGAAGCCACCTTATCATCCTTATCCCAATGGGGATAAAGACCGTCCACGTTTCCTCCCCAGGCATTGAACGTCCAGTTGATTCCGATACGGTCTCCCTGCCGGTTCACCACAAAGGTGGGACCTACATCCCTCGCCCAGGCATCATCACTTTCAATCTCCAGTACGGTAATATTGTTGCGCACATCTTCTGTTGTTTCACCTTCTGCACCTGATATTTTGCTCTTTACGGTGACTGCCTTCTCTATCGCCGCCCGCGCCTCTTCCAGATGCGCTCTGTCAGCCAGCAGATACACCTGCTCGCTCTCTGCGATAATACATGCCACTTCGCAAAATGCCTTTTGCGCCGCCCTGCCCCCATAGGGCCAGCTGCCGGGGCGCACGGGCCATATCATAATACACCCCTCGTGAGGCTCAAACTCGGCGGGCATATAATAACCTTCTAATAAGCTTATATCATCCATCAAATTCCGCATTACGAAAGCCGTCCTTTAAAATCAGAATAGTCAAAAGCCTTTATCCTTCTACAGTCGCCGTCGCTGTCCATCCCATAAATGGACGGCAGGGGAATGCCGTTAAAGGTATTATTTTTTACCATGGAGTAAATTGCCATATCTTCAAAAATCAGTCTGTCGCCAACCGCCAGCTCTCTGTCAAAGGAGTAATCTCCAATCACATCTCCCGCAAGGCAGCTATAGCCTGCCAACCGATAAGTATACGCCTTTTCTCCCGGCATTCCGCTGTCACGCAGGGGCGGTCGATAAGGCATTTCCAGCACATCCGGCATATGACATGCCGCACTGGTATCCAGAATCAGAGTGGTAACACCGCCGTTCTCCACAATATCAAGAACCGAAGCCGTCAGATAACCCGCATTCAACGCAACCGCTTCCCCCGGCTCCAGATATACCTCCATATCATACTTCTTCTGTATCCGCTTTATGCACTGCTCCAGCAGCTCCACATCATAATCTTCCCGCGTAATATGATGTCCGCCGCCAAAATTAATCCATTTCATCCGGGGCAGGAACTTCCCAAAGCGCTCCTCCACCGCATCCAGTGTAACGGCGAGAGCATCTGCATTCTGCTCGCACAGGGTATGGAAATGAAGTCCGTCAAGCCATGACAGTTCCTCCTCTGTCAATTCGGAAAGCTTCTCGGCGGTGACGCCCAATCGGCTTCCCGGCGCACAAGGGTCATAGATGGCATGTCCCTGCTGTGTGGAACACTGGGGGTTTATCCGCAGTCCGATGCTCTTTCCCTGACAGCGGTTCTGAAAGCGCTTCAACTGCCCTATCGAATTAAACACAATATGATCGCACAGCTCTGCAATTTCTGAAAAATCCTCTTCCCGGTATGCCGCAGAGAAAATATGATTTTCCTTTCCCATCTCTTCTTTTCCAAGCCTGGCTTCATACACACCGCTGGCAGTGGTCCCTGAAAGATACTTTCCAATCAAGGAATACTCTGCGTAGGCGGAAAAGGCTTTCTGCGCCAAAAGAATCCTGCTGCCTGTTCTCTCCATTATTCCTGCAAGTATCCTGCAATTCCAAAGGAGCCTGCCCTCGTCAATCACATAGGCGGGAGTAGGCACACATTCCAGCCGCATTATTCCACCAGGGTGGGATTCTCTTCTACCACCCAGGGGAGTCCCCATTTATTTAACGCCTCCATATACGGGTCTGGATCAAACTGTTCCGTTGTAAATACTCCGGGCTTCTGCCATTTGCCGGTACAGACCATCATCGCACCAATCATAGCGGGCACACCGGTAGTATAGCTGATCGCCTGACTTCCCACCTCTTTGTAGCATTCCTGATGATCGCACACGTTATAAATATAGAGGGACTTTTCCTTTCCGTCCTTGACCCCGGTAAAAATACATCCGATATTGGTCTTGCCCACGGTGCGGGGACCGAGACTTGCCGGGTCGGGCAAAAGCGCCTTTAAGAACTGAATCGGAACAATTTTCTGTCCTTCATATTCAATCGGCGCTGTGGAAAGCATTCCCACATTCTCAAGGCATTTCATATGTGTCAGATAGCTTTGTCCAAAGGTCATGAAAAAGCGGATACGTTTCACACCCGGAATATTTTTTGCCAGCGCTTCAATTTCCTCATGATGAAGCAGATACATATCCTTTTTGCCGACCTGTGCAAAATCATACTCCCGCTTGATGCTCATGGCAGGGATTTCTACCCATTTTCCGTTTTCCCAATAGCTTCCCGGCGCGCTGACCTCACGAAGATTTACCTCCGGGTTAAAGTTTGTAGCAAAAGGATACCCATGGTCGCCGCCGTTGCAGTCAAGGATATCGATGGTATGAATTTCGTCAAAATAATGTTTCAGGGCATAGGCGGTAAACACACTGGTTACGCCCGGGTCAAAGCCTGTGCCCAGCAGTGCCGTAAGCCCTGCCTTCTTAAATTTTTCCTCATACGCCCACTGCCAGCTATAATCAAAGTAAGCGCTAAATCCTGCTTCCCTGCAACGCTTCTCATAAACGGCACGCCACTCGGGATCCTCCGTATCCTCCGGCTCATAATTTGCCGTGTCAATATAATGAACTCCCGCTGCCAGACACGCATCCATAATGCTCAGATCCTGATATGGCAGCGCTACATTCAGCACGGCATCGGGCCGGTACTTCTGAATCAGCTCAGTCAGCGCCGTTACGTCATCTGCATCAATCTGTGCCGTGGTAATCTTTGTCGCAGTCGTTCCTTCCAATTCCGACTTCAGCGCATCACACTTGGAAACCGTTCTGCTTGCAATACAAATCTCCGAAAAAACCTCGCTGTTCTGACAGCACTTTGCGATTGCCACGCGGGCAACTCCGCCACAACCGATAATCAATAATTTTGCCATGCTAACTCTCCTCCTCCTGTTCCAGCAAATCTTCCACATATTTGGGAAGCATAAATGCTCCGATATGCAGGTTTGTTGTATAATACCATGTTTTCAAATTTCGTTCCTTCCACCTCTGCGGGTTGAAATCATTGATGGGATGATATTTTTTACTGGCGAAGCCAAACATCCAGTAACCGCTTGTACAGGTGGGTATGTGTGCCTGATACACCCTGCTGATGGGGAAACAGCGGAACACCTTGCGGTGCATGGAACGAAATGCCGATTCGTCCTCGTCAAAGAACGGACTTCCATGCTGATAAACCATGATACCATCCTCTTTAAGCGCCTTATAACAGCTTCCGTAAAACTCCTTGGTAAACAGTCCTTCCGCATGTCCAAAAGGATCCGTGGCGTCGTTTATGATAATGTCATACTCATCCTGTCGTCCTCTCAGGAAACGCAGACCGTCCTGATGAATCACATGAACTCTGCAATCCTCAAAGCCCTTTGCCGTCTCCGGAAAGAACTCCCTGCATACCTCCACCATCTGCTCGTCAGGCTCCACCACGTCAATTTCCTCAATCTCAGGATACGCCGTAAATTCCCGGGCTACTCCTCCGTCGCCTCCGCCGATAATCAATATTTTTTTTACATTTGGATGCACCGCCATAGGCACATGGGTTACCATCTCATTGTAAATAAATTCGTCCGCTTCCGAAAAAATAACGGCACCGTCAAGCGCCAGAAAACGTCCGAATGCCTCGGACTGAAACACATCAATCTGCTGATATTCACTGACTGCACTGAATAACTGTTTCTTTACTTTGATATCCAGACTGACATCCTCCGTCTGCAAATCGGAAAACCAAATCTCTGAACTTTTTCTCATTTTTTCAACCTCTTGCTATCTACACTAATACCTGTAAATGGTCAACCACGGGGTCGGCGGCTCCCTGCAGGCTGCACCCTTTTTCCCGGGCATACAGGATATGGTCAATAATTTCATCTGTAATAAGCTCGCCGGGCGCCAGAATCGGAATTCCCGGCGGATAGCACATCACAAACTCGCCACAGACACGCCCTGCGGTCTTACGAATGGGCAGTGTTTCCTTTCTGGCGTAAAAGGACTGCTGTGGACTGCATGCCACCTCCGGCAGCACGGAATCCACATAAGCAAGCTCTCCCGCATCTGACTGATACAAGCGTTTAATATCCTCCAGCGCTCCTACAAGCCGCTCAATGTCACGGATTCTGTCGCCGATGGATATATATGCCATAATATTGCCGATGTCACCAAATTCAATCTGTATGTCGTATTCATCGCGCAGCAAATCATAGACTTCAATTCCCGTCAGTCCAATCGATTTTGTATAGATACACAGCTTTGTCACATCGAAATCATAAACGCTCTGTCCGTCAACCAATTCTTTTCCATAAGCATAATATCCCCCAATGGAATTAATCTCTTCCCTTGCATATTCCGCCATCCGCACCACTTCACGAAAACATTCCTTTCCGCGAAGCGCCAGATTACGCCTGCTCAAATCCAGACTGGACAATAACAAATAGCTTGCAGATGTGGTCTGTGTCAGATTGATAATCTGGCGCACATGTCCCTGATTCATATTGGGACCAATCAAAAGCACTGAGCTTTGCGTCAGACTTCCTCCGGATTTGTGCATGGAAATCGCCGCCATATCCACTCCTGCCGCCATTCCCGACATAGGAAGATTTTCTCCAAAATAGAGCTGGGTTCCATGCGCCTCATCGCAGAGAACCTTCAGACCATGCCTGTGAGCAAGCTCTGTCAGCGCCTTTAAATTGCTGCAAATTCCATAATAAGTAGGATTGTTAATCAGCACCGCTTTCGCATCAGGATTCGCCTTAATGGCTTCCTCCAGAGCTTCAACTTCCATTCCCAACGCTACGCCGATGACCGGATGAATGCGCAGATTTACATACACCGGCACCGCGCCGCAAAGAATTAACGCATTAAGAACACTTTTATGTACATTTCGAGGCAGAATAATCTTATCGCCGCTTTTGCAGACGGAAAGCACCATTGCCTGTACCGCACTGGTAGTTCCGCCCACCATAAGAAAGGCATGCGCCGCGCCAAAGGCGTCTGCCGTTAACTCCTCCGCCTGAGCAATTACCGATACCGGATTGCACAAATTATCCAAAGGTTTCATACTATTGACATCCAGACCCACGCATTCCGCTCCCAACAACCGCGTCAGTTCCGGATTTCCGCGACCACGTTTGTGGCCCGGTACATCAAATGGGACAACTCTTTTTCGCTTAAATCGTTCCAGTGCCTCACAGATAGGGGCGTAAGCTTGTTTTTCCAGATTCATACCTCTCCCTCTTCTTTCTGACCTGTCGTCATTTTACTCTGTCCGTTTTTTTATTCTCATACGTATATCAGCAGACTTATACGCACAAAATGGCAGATGGTACATTACCATCTGCCACTAATCTCACATTGCCCACTACATATTATTTGGGTTACCAAAAATCCAAGTACTTTTTATGCGATTATGTGTCTGCTCATTCAGAGTATATTCAGCAAGTATCAGACATGCTGCTCTTATTGACCGTTTCACAAGATGATAATGATTATAAAGTAATCAGCTTATAAAATTTGAGCTTCTAACTCAATCAATAATGCGGATTGAACCGCCCGGCAGCCGACCCGCCTGTCCGTAAGGCTTTCTCTATTTCATAAAGGCAATAGAGCGGTCTGATAAATTGCAACGACTTTCATCGCCAAAAAGAATATAACATACAAGAAAATAAATGTCAAGAAAATTAGTTTACAGCTTCTCTCCCTTTCTTATAAAATACTTCCGGTAAAATACAATATCCGACGGAGCGGACACATTGTATTACCTCCTCCGTTCCAAACAATTTCCGGATACACTTGATATGCGTATCTACATTTCTATAGGAATGCCTGGTTCGACTGGGAAGCGTTTCATTGATGACCTCTCTTGAAATAACGCTTCCCATATGCTCTACCAGCATCAGAAAAATCTCATAATCGTATCCTTTCAGGTTTACGATTTCATTTCCCAGGCTGACCTGTCTGTTTCCCTTGTCAACCCTCAGTTGCCCGTAGACTTTTACCCTGTTCGTCCACAACTGCTTGTCGATATAATTTTCCAAATCCCTGCAAAAAGCATGGTAGGAAAAAGGATATTGCAAATTACTGCAAAAACCTCTGATATACAACGGGAAATCAGTCAAATCATGATTCTTTGTCGTAACCACGATAAGCGGACAATGAATTTGCAAAAGATATACCATTTCCCTTCGGATACTCAAAAGCCCTTCCGCATCAAAATAAGCCACTATGTATTGATTTCCCGTTTTTATATTTTCCGCTTTAAAATCCTGCAGCTCTTCGGTGGAGATTCCGCAGAGGAAAGAAAAATAATCAATCTTTTCATGTATTTCCTTATCGCTTACTCCGTTTAAAATGGTAAGCTCCATATCCTATCGCTCCTTTCTTCTCTGATAAGGATACTGATTATTCTGCTGATATCTCTTCCTCCGTTTCTGGCTCTGCGTCATTCTCTGTCGTTTCAGTGTCCGCTGTATCCACTTCGTCCGCTTCACCGTCAGTCAATGTTGATTCGAGTGCATCAGAAGCTTCTGTCGTTACATCCTCTGTCGCATCTTCACTTTCCATGCCGTCCTCCGCTATGCTATCCTCCGTTTCGGATTCTTCAACATCTGTTTCTACGGTTTCCTCCTCACTTTCCATCGTCGTTTCCGTCACAACGCTTTCACTGACCTCTGATGATGTATCTGTTTTGTCATCGTCACTACTACAGGCTGTCAGCATTCCCACTGCCATCAGCGCCGCCAGGATACATGCTATATTTTTTCTTCCAATTCTGCTTGTCTTTCTCATACTTCAACACTTCCTTTCCAAAATAAATACGCAACAAATAAATTTACTACTGCTTTCCTCCTTTCGTTTTGATATTTGTATTCTAATTTGGAAATTTGTTTTTTCTATGTTCGATTTGCGAAGCTTTTATAAAGAAAGTATAAAATTGGGCTGGCACCTTCCCTCTCTTTCCCTTACAAGCCGCGCCATTCGCAGAAAGCTTTCGCTTTCTTGCTCATTTGGGCTGACGCCCAATAAGCAAAAAAAGGAACCACATGGCTAGAATATAAATATTCTCTCCTGCGGTTCCTGTTTTTTCACTTATCCGGCTTGCAGCCTACACAGGGTATGCCCCGTTCTTAGTATCAGCCTGAGTCATATCTACTTTTTCCTGCTGTGCCTGACGGTATTTAAAGAACTCCGTAGCAACCTGAGGGAACAGAGCATAGCTCAATACATCCTCATCCTGCTGTTTCCATTCTTTCATCTCGCCCTCCAGCTTATCTAACTCGTTATCCAGCAAATCCGCATAACGGCAGGTAATTCTCTCCTCACCGGGAATAACCTTGTCAATAACCTCCTGGCTCATAGGCTTTACAGTCTGACCGTATTCACCGCGGAGAACTGCCTTTGTTTCCTTGGTAGCCATCTTGTAACGCTCACCCATCAGCACGTTAAATACAGCCTGGGTACCCACAATCTGGGAAGAAGGGGTAACCAAAGGAGGCTCACCAAGGTCTTTACGAACCTGAGGGATTTCCTTCAATACATCGTAGTACTTGTCTTCTGCGTTCTGCTCCTTCAACTGGCTTACCATGTTGGAAAGCATACCGCCGGGTACCTGATAAAGCAGTGTCTTAATATCAACACCCATAACCTTCGGATTAAGCAGTCCGTTTGCAAGGCACTCATCTCTGTAAGGTCTGAAATAATCAGCAATTTCAGCAAGAAGGTTCTGATCCAATCCGGTATCATAGGGAGTTCCTTTGAAGGTCTCAACCATAACCTCAGTTGCAGGCTGTGAGGTCCCCATTGCAAAAGGACTTATAGCGGTATCAATCACATCGACGCCAGCTTCTACAGCTTTCAGGTAAGTCATACTTGCCACACCGGAGGTATAGTGAGTATGTAACTGGATAGGAAGCTTGGTTTCACTCTTCATAGCGGTAATCAGCTCTGTTGCCTTGTAAGGCACAAGCAGTCCTGCCATATCCTTGATACAGATGGAATCTGCACCCATCTCTTCGATTTTCTTTGCCATATCTGCCCAATACTCAAGCGTATAAGCATCTCCCAGCGTGTAGGAAAGCGCTACCTGCGCATGTCCTCTGCCTTCCTGAGCCTTAAATTTGTTGGTTGCATCTACGGCAGCCTGTAAGTTGCGAAGATCGTTTAAGCAGTCAAAAATACGAATAATATCAATACCGTTGGATATAGATTTCTGTACAAAATATTCTACCACATCGTCTGCATAAGGTCTGTAGCCTAAGATGTTCTGTCCTCGGAACAACATCTGCAGCTTCGTATTTTTGAATCCGTCACGCAGCTTTCTGAGCCTGTCCCACGGGTCTTCCTTCAGGAATCGAAGGGAGGCGTCGAAGGTTGCACCACCCCAGCACTCTACAGAATGATAGCCAACCTTGTCCATCTTATCAACGATGGGAAGCATGAAATCAGTAGGCATTCTTGTAGCAATCAGAGACTGGTGAGCGTCACGCAATATAGTTTCCGTAATTTTAATCGGTTTTTTAACTTGTTCTGACATTAACGAATTTCCTCCATTAAAATTTTGTTATATGAATGATATACTCATAAGCTGTGCCGTTCATCGTGTGAGATATAGAAGTTCTTTGCGAAACAGCCTTTGCTGTGAGCATAAATGGCTGAACTTCTTCTCACACTGTTATCGCGCTATGCGTATGGCGAATGTCAACTTTCATAAGCTGTGCCATTCGTAAGTCCTGCGGACTTACTTCATCGCGCTATGCGCTCCATACAGCCGAAATCGAAATCGCATCTGCTCGTGCAAGCACAGCATCTGCATTCCGATTCGTCTGCGCACAGCTTAAAAGACACCGAATATCGCCATAAATGTACCGGCTACTACTGCGGTACCGATAACACCCGCTACGTTGGGTCCCATAGCGTGCATAAGCAGGAAGTTGGTAGGATCTGCTTCTGCACCAACCTTCTGGGATACACGCGCTGCCATAGGAACGGCAGATACACCCGCAGAGCCAATCAAAGGATTTACCTTTCCCTTGGTAGCCCAGCACATCAGCTTACCGAACAACACGCCTGCCGCAGTACCGAACATAAACGCGATCAAACCAAGCGCAACGATTTTCAAGGTATCTGAATTCAGAAATGCTTCTGCGCTTGTGGTCGCTCCTACAGAAGTACCGAGCAGAATAACTACAATATACATAAGGGCATTGGAAGCAGTATCAGTCAGCTGTCTTACAACACCGGACTCTCTGAACAGGTTACCCAGCATTAACATACCTACCAAAGGAGCTGTTGTAGGAAGAATCATACATACAACAACGGTAACAACGATAGGGAACAGAATCTTCTCCAGTTTGGATACGGGACGAAGCTGACCCATCTTGATTTTTCTCTCTTTTTCGGTTGTTAAAAGCTTCATAATAGGCGGCTGGATAATAGGAACCAGTGACATGTAGGAGTACGCTGCCACTGCGATAGGTCCCAAAATCGCAGTCTGTCCAAGCTTACCTGCAAGGAAAATGGATGTAGGACCGTCCGCACCACCGATAATGGAAATCGCTGCAGCAGCCTTGTCATTAAACCCAAGCCAGATAGCTCCGAAATAAGCGGCGAAAATACCAAACTGCGCTGCTGCACCAAGCAAAAAGCTCTTGGGGTTTGCAATCAGCGGACCAAAGTCAGTCATTGCACCGACGCCCATGAAAATAAGGGAAGGCATAATCGCCCATTCATCTAATAAATAAAAATAATACAATAATCCACCGACACCGTTTGCCGAATCTTCGGGATGCAGCATAATATCCGGATAGATATTAACGAGCAGCACACCGAACGCAATAGGGAGTAAGAGCAATGGCTCAAACTCATGACGGATAGCTAAATAAAGGAAAAAGCACGCAACCGCAATCATAATGTAGTTTCCCCAGGTAAGATTGAAGAACGCTGTCTGATGAATGAGGTTGTCTAGCGTAGTAGCTATATATTCCATTTGTTGACCTCCTGTTGTTTTGCTTTAAGTACTAATCAGACCTGCTTAATTCAGGGTTGCAAGTACAGCACCAGCCTCAACAGCGTCACCAACTGCTACATCAATGCTGGCTACAGTACCATCCTGGGGAGCTACAACAGGGATTTCCATTTTCATAGCTTCGAGAATAACAACAGCATCTCCGGCTTTCACTGCCTGTCCGACACTTGCCTCAATTTTGAAAATTTTGCCGGCTGCACCAGCCTCTACCTTAATGCTGCCTGCCGCACCGCTTGCCTTGGGAGCTGCTGCCGGCGCCGCCGCTTTGGGAGCCGCCTTCGGTGCTGCAGGTGCCTTTGCCGGTACAGGAGCTGCACCTTGCGCGCCCTCTTCTACTACTACATCATATACGTTTCCATTAACGGTAATGGTATAATTTTTCATTTTTTAATCCTCCATAAAATCTGATATGAATTGTCTGGCAGCCGCCTAACGTCTGCCTTTATTTACTTTACGAACAGAGCGAACGATAAAACCATCTGCGGAAGCAGCGCCTTCGCTTGCTGCAACAGCAGCCGCAATTACTGCAACCAGCTCCAGATCATCAGATACGTCTACACTGTTCTCCTGAGAATGTATCTGGGAAACAGCATTATCAACGCCTGTCTCCGTGACGGTTTCCTTCTTGTCTTTCTTGCTTAATTTTGCCTGAATCTTAGGAATAAGAACAAAGCAGTATATGATTACGCAAATCAGAATTAACACAACAAATACGGTACCCATACCAATCAGGGTATTCAACGCCGCCTTTAACATTAATTCCCCCATGGAAGATACCGGATTGAGCGCTGCAGATTCCAAAACCATAAACATGTCGTTGGAAAGAACCACTTCTGCCTCTGCATCCTGCAGCTCTCCGTCAATCTGTACGGTTACAACAATCTGATCGTCGTCAATTACAGCGCTGGTTCCGCCAATACTTGAAATTGAACCAATCGTATCCAGACCGGACTGGAAAGACTCAATGGCTTTCAGGAAAGCGTATCCGTCTACATTGAGTGCATAATTGTTGCTGATTACGTACTGAATCTCTTCTGCTGTATAGCGTTCCAATTCTGCGCTTTCCGCTTCACCGGTATATGCCATAATCAGATTAATCATATCCTGAGATGCCCTCTGCTGCGCATACTCAACCTTCTGCTGTTCATATTCTGATAAATCATCCCCGCTGCCACATGCTGTTAATCCAAAGATACAGGTAATCATACATAGTAAAGCTAATAATTTCTTCATTTTATAATCACCCTTTCTAGACTGTTCCGTGTTTTTTGGCAGGACGGTTTTCACTCTTTGTGAATAACATTTCAAATGCACCGATAACATATTTTCTCGTATCGGCGGCATTTACAATCTGGTCCACATATCCTCTCCTGGCAGCGCTCATTGCGCTTGTCTGAAGCGCCTCATACTGTGCTGCTTTCTCATTGATTACGTCAGCGCCCTGACCTTCATACATAATCCTGGCAGCCAGCTTACTGTCCATCGTTCCAATCTTTGCATCAGGCCATGCCATGGTGATATCCGCACCGATTGCCTTGGAATTCATTGCAATACAAGCAGTTCCATAAGCCTGTCCGATAATAACGTTTACCTTGGGAACCGTTGCATTTGCAAAGGCATATGTAAGTTTTGCAGCGGCTTTTGCAATTCCTTTTTCGGAGCAAAGAGTCGCCTCATAACCTTTTACATTCGTCAGGGTAAGAACAGGAATTGCGAATGAATCACAGAAATTAACAAAATCTGCTGCCTTCTCACAGCCTTTTTGGGTAAGAACGGCATCCAGCTTCTCAACTACATTGCCTTCTCCGTCACAAATCTCGCTGCGGTTTGCAACCACGCCGACAGTCTGTCCGTCCAGTTTGATAAATCCGGTTACCATATTTTTGGCATAGTCTTTTTTAATCTCAAAGAAATTATTATTATCTGCCAAAATAGCCGCAGCAATGGAAGTATCTCCCACGCAGCCCGCAATCTCAGGATTTACCCTGTTCAGATCGTCAGTACATTCATCAATTGCGCCTTCCTCATTGTTTGCTGGAAGGAAGCCGACCAATTCGCGAATCTGCGTCAAAATTGCCGCTTCATCAGCAACCACATCAACAATACCGCTTTCCTCTGCCTGGAATGCCGCGGAAGAAGAATCGCATTTGCTAATCTCATTCCCGTCCAGCGCATTCGGCGCATTTACAAATAATTTTGCATTTTTCTCTTCCATAAAAGTGAAGTCTGTTAAAGTAGGGAATAAGCCAAGTCCGCCGCCGCATGTACCAAAGATTGCGGTTATCTGGGGAATCACGCCTGAGGCATAGGTCTGCTTCAGATAGATTTCTCCGAATGCTGCAAGTGCATCGGTTGCCTCCTGAAGTCTTAATCCGGCACTGTCGATTAAACCGACAACGGGCACACCGACTTTCATAGCCAGATCATAGAGATTAGTAATCTTCTTTGCGTGCATTTCGCCAATGGTTCCGTTCATAACAGAAGCATCCTGACTGTACACATACACAGGATTACCGTCAATTACTCCATAGCCGGTGATAACACCGTCAGAAGGAGTTTCGGTGGGTTTCATGTTAAAATCAGTTGCTCTTGCAGTTACAAGTCCGCCGAGTTCAACGAAACTGTTGTCGTCGAGTAAAGCTGCTATTCTTTGACTCGCTTTTGAAGTAGTACTCATTTTTTTCAGCCCTCCATTTATAATAAAAAAATACGAACAAATTAATATATGGTTTGCATCCGCAAAAGACGCAAATGCCCCATGATTAATGTCGGTAGTAGTATACCATAAAAAATGCAACTCGCAAAGAACGAATTGCAATTTTTTTGCATAATTTTTACACACATTGATACGGAATATGCGCTTGTCCTTTTTTCTACTCTCTCAGCCAGCTTCTCAAAGGATTTATCTCTTTAGCCTGTCTTACAATCTCCTGCCGGTTGGCTCTCATATAACTTTCCAGTCTGGTCGTTTCCTCCTCCGTAAACCCTTCCGATTTCTCTATATAGCCGTCCGGCAGAATCCCTTCAGCCACGCATTTGTCTCTTAAAAAAGAAACTCTGATAATTTTTCTGTTATCTTTTTCGATAAAACCCGAAACCATCATTGTCACTTCATCCATGAACGCACCTCCGCCTAAGCTTTTCCCATCGCCACATTTACATTCCTATTATAACAATATATTTCGATAATATCTATCCTGTTATGGAATTTTCAGCGCACTATACAAAACCTTTCCCAAATCTGCTCCATGCACCATTTCAGGTCAATTTTTGCCACTGCCTCCGTCGTCACAATATTTTCCGTGCGGTATATGGTATCATCCACTACATAATAAATTTTCCCCACAACCGCGCCCTGCTCAACCGGCGCCTCCAGCACCTCTTTCTGACTATATTCCACCTGTATCTGTTCATCTTCTCTCAATAGCAACCCCTCATACTGTGATACCTGCTCCTTCCCTTCCACCGCGCACTGTGTATACGCCACGTCCCCCAGAATATCCGTCTGTCCGCCCGTAACCTCAACAGGCTTTAATTGCTGCTCATCAAATACGGTTCCCTCTTCCAGAAAGCTTCGGTAAAAATAATTATCCAGTCCATACTGCATCAATTTTTTGGTATCGCTCCACTTGTAGCTTTTGTTGTTGGGCCATCCGCAGGCAAGCAGCGCCACCACAAATGTTCTTCCGTCCCGCTCAAGCGCACCCACGTAACAATAACCCGCCTTATTGGTAAAGCCGGTTTTGCCGGAAAGCGCCCCCTCCATCATGGACAAAAACGCATTATGATTATTGCAGTAAAAGCTTCTTCCGTTTGCGGAAAAACCATAGCTTGCCGTTCTTGTAATCTTTAAGAAAGTATCCTTCTGCTCCGATTGTTTGATGCAGTAGGACATAACTTTTGCCAAATCCGCCGCCGTTGTATGATGTTCCTTCTGAATCACCTCTCCATCCTCTGTGGTAATGGTTTCCGTGGCATCCAGTCCGTTTGGCGTAACAAAATAAGTATCTTTGCATCCGATTTCCTCCGCCTTCTGGTTCATCAATGCAGCAAACGCCGCCACTGCCTTTTTGCTTTCCTCCACTGTGTAGTCTGCCGTGCTTTTTTCTTTCAGTTCCTCGGAAAGATACTGTTTGCCGATATATTCCGCCAGTGCCACGGCAGAATCATTGTGGGATTCCAGCATCAGAGAATACAGCAAATCCTTCACCTGATAGGTTTCGCCTTTTTGTATGTATAATTTCACCTTCGGCATACTTGCCGCATAAGCGGAAACCTGTAACTCATCCTCAAGATTTCCTTTCTCCAACACCGTAATGCAGGACATGATTTTTGTGGTGCTCGCCATCGCCATAGGAGAATCTTCATTTTTCCCATAAAGCACTCTCCCCGAATCCGCATCCATTAAAACAGCGGAAGCTGCATACAAGTCAGTGTCCTTTATCCGACTTGCTTCTTCCTCTGCCTGCACCTGCCCGGCACAGGAAAACATCAAAAAAAAGGCACAAAAAAAGCCCCCTATTATTCTCTTCATAGGCATACCAAACCCAATGATTTGTAATAATATATGAGACTGTTCTTGTACCATATGTACGGCAATTCAATGAATTTATCCTCAGATGTCAAGCTGCATCTGTACTTCCGCTTCCGCCTGCTGTTTGAATTCTTCTATCTGAACAGGATTTAACTCAGGAAGCTCCTCAAGACTTTTCACGCCAAAGCAGCGAAGGAATTGTTCCGTCGTCCCGAATAACAGCGGGCGACCCGGCGCATCCAGTCTTCCCAGCTCTGTAATCAAATCATATTCCAAAAGCTTATTTATTGCATGATCACAGCTGACGCCCCGCACTTTTTCTATTTCAATTCTGGTTACCGGCTGTTTATAGGCAATAATGGAAAGTGTCTCCAGAACCGTGTCCGTCAGCGTCATTTTTCTTGGGGATTTGGCAATCTTAATCAGATACTCATACATATCCGACTTGGTGCAGAGCTGTACCGCATTGTCAAACTGCGTCAGCGCAATCCCTCTGTCTTCCTGCTCGTACCGCTCTGCCATTTCGCTCAGGATATTCTTTGTGGTTTTTATGTCTTCCTCTATCACATCCGCCAGCCTGCTGATTTCCACGGAATCTCCCATGGTAAACAGCACAGCCTCAATTACGGCTTCTGCCTTTACTTTATCCATATTTTCTCTCAATACTTTCTAAAATATTTTCACGGTTATGCCACATTGGAGGTAATCATAATATCATCAAAAATATGCTCCTGACTGATATTAATTTTCCCCACTTTCATCAGTTCCAGAATAATCAAAAAGGTTACGATAACCTCCATCTTGCTGGTCTGCTTTTCCAAAAGCTTTCGGAAACTGAAACTTTTGTGCTCTCTGGCATACGCCTCCACATAAAGCGTCTTGACATCCATATCAATCTCATCCTTCTCAATATTTCCGTACCGGCTTCGGATGGGGTCAATCTTGTCCTCCTGCTTTTTGATAATGGATTTAAAAATTTCGTGCAGCTTAGCCAGGGTCATATCTCCCACCAGCTCGTCATAATTCACCGGCTGACGATACGCTGCAACCTCTTTGGGAAGATGCTGTTCCCGATACATATTCCGGGCGGCGTCCACCTGACGATCCCGGAGCTCCAGAGACATATACTTGTACATTTTGTACTCCAACAGCTTCTGAACCAACTCCGCTCTCGGATCCTCTTCCTCTCCGTCCTCGTTCACTTCTTTGGGAAGAAGCATCTTGCACTTAATATCGATCAGGGTAGCCGCCATTACAAGAAACTCACTCATAATGTTCATATCCCGGTTCTGCATCTGTTTAATATAATCCAGATACTGCTCCGTAATCTCTACAATCGGGATGTCATAGATATCTATTTTGTTTTTTTCTATCAAATGAAGGAGAAGGTCCAGGGGACCTTCAAATGCCTCCAGCTTAACGGGTATTGCCATGATATCCTCTTACTCTGCTATTTTGTCCTTTAACCAACAAAGACTATTGTACTGATATTTACAAGAGATTTCAAGATAAACGTACGTTCTGTATATTGCTGTTATCACTCTTTCTCCGGCAGGAAATCTACCACCGGAAGCTCCCCCGGATTAAACATCCTGATCGGAATCGTGTGCATACCAAGTCCTCTGCCAAGCAGCATCACAGAATTGTCCTGTCTGAAAATTCCACCGTCGTATTTCGGAAAAAGCCTGATATTCGGCGATACCACTCCCTTTCCCGCAAAGGGAATCCGCACCATCCCCCCATGAATATGCCCCGCCAAAACAAGATCTGCCCCCCACGCTGCATATTGGGGAAAATAATCGGGATTGTGCGCAATCAGAACATTGTAGCAGTCCGGCTTTGGCTGTCCCAAAATTTCTGCAAGATATCCCTGTTCCATCGGCTTTACCCCAAAACGCTTATAATAAAACTTATCGATTTCAGAACCAAAAACGGCAATTCCGTACTCCTCCAAAACTATATTGGCATTCACCAGCCGGCAGACACCCGCTTCCTGCAATGCTTTCCCATAAACCTCATCCATATCCCCATAGACCGCAGGATACAGCTTCATGCGATGCTCATGGTTGCCGTTTCCGTAATAGACAGGATAATCCTTTGCAAGCTCCTGCATCAGATGAATCGCAATCGAAAGGCTTTTCCCAGGCTTTGCTGTGGGAATGTCTCCCGTCACCAGGATAAAATCCGGCTTTTGCTCCCTGATTGCAGCAAGCAGCTTTTCATTATTTTTTCCATAACACTTATTATGCAAATCTCCGAGTACCACCGCCCTGCAGGGCTTTTTAATTCTCTTGTCCGCAAAGCTATGCTCTACTACCACAAACCGGTTGCTGTCATAGAGCATAACCCACAGAAAAACAATGATTATCATTCCAAATATCGTAATCAGAATATCTGCCAGCACAATTTCCATACCTTTCATAATTTGTACTTCATTGCTTATCGTCTGCTTCGCAGACGGTTTGCTCGTTAATGGCGCAAGAGAAAAACAAATGTCTGCTTCGCAGCCGCTTGTTTTTCTCTTGCGCCATTATATCATATTCCCCTGCGCTACAAAAGGAAAAATCCGAATATTTTTTTCAGATAGTCGGAATATCCCGCTTTTAAGATATCCTGTGCATACAAAATCGGTACGCTGCCTATCTCTGTACCATCCAACAGATAACGCACGCATCCCGCCTGTTCTCCCTCTGATACAGGAGCCTGCGCGGACTCCGGCAGGTCTATCACCTTCTCGATGGTATCCAGCGCGCTGCCCTGGGTATCCAGATACCGGAACTCTCCCTGATATCTGATGGGAACCGCCTCCTCCACGCCGCCGTCCACGGGTAGATCCGGCAGCGCATCCGTATTCTCATCTATGTAAAGGTCGCACACGCTGTACCCATAGCTTAACAGGGTCTGCGCATCCTGAAAACGCACTTTATAATCAGGAGCTCCCATGACTACTGCAATCAGGTCAATCCCGTCCTTACTGGCAGTTGCCGAAAGACAATACTTCGCCTTGGCAGTAGAACCTGTTTTCAGTCCTGTTGTCCATTGATACTGCTTTAACAGTTTGTTGGTGCTGCTTAACGTAAAGTTTGTTGTTCCCTGCCTTGTCTCATGCGTAATTTCTTCCATCCAGATTTGTGTATAGTTGAATACCTCGGGATGCTTTGTAATCAGCTCTCTCGACATAATGGCAACATCTTTGGCTGAAGTATAATGATTGTCGGAGTTGGTCAGTCCGCAGCAATCCTCAAAATGGGTATCTGTCATTCCCAGCTCCACCGCACGCTCATTCATCATGCCTACAAACGTTTCCTCGCTGCCCGCAATATGCTCCGCCACCGCCACACTGGCATCATTACCGGATGCCACCGCAATACATTTCAGCATCGTATCAAGGGTCTGGACTTCCCCTTCCGCCAAAAACACCTGAGAGCCTCCCATGGAGCTTGCATAAGCACTGGTGGTCACCAAATCATCCAGCTTGATTTTACCCGCCTTAATATTATCAAAAGCAAGTAATAACGTCATGATTTTCGTAATACTTGCCGGACATCTTCGCTCCGTAGCATTCAATTCATAAATAATCTGCCCTGTGGATGCTTCCATCAGTATAGCGGACGGCGATGAAATGTTGATGTTCGCATCCGCCATTACCGTTATTCCACCCGTACAGAACAGACAAACACTTAAGAAAAACGCTATGATTCTCCTTTTCCGGTACATAAATAATGCCACACTCCCTCTTCTTCGTCTATTACAGAATATGGAAACGCGGCATAATATATTCTTAAATTTTCAGAATCTTGCTACAAAGGAACGGCATTTCTCTCTGATGTCAATGTGAAACACTCTCATAAAGCTAAAAATATAATCAATCAACACAACAGCCAGAACTACCTTAAGGCAGCGAAGTCCAATGTGATAATCCACTAAATCAATCATCCGGTAAACTGCCATATGTAGAAAGTGGACAATCCCGATTGCATAAAAGCCCCACGCAATCGTGCTTTCCAGGCATATGATTCCACGGTAATTAAGGGGTTTTTCATTGTAATCCCACCAAAGCTCTCCAAGGAATTTAATCATGGCAATTCCCACAAGATACTCAAAAATGGTAGCAAGAACAGCGCCCACAATATAAACCTTCAAATACTGTCCCTTCAAAGGACTTAAAATCAGATAACAGCAAACTGCTCCAAAACCGTATATCGGACAGAACGGACCTTTTGCAAAGCCTCTGTTTGTCAGCTTCCTGTTACAGAAAGACATGTACACGGATTCCACAAACCAGCCTAAAATACTGTATACCACAAAACAAGCTACCAGATGATAAACATCCGTACCCAGCAATTCTTTTGTCCACATATTTTCACCCTTTGTCCCTCATAAGTATTGTTCGTCACATAAAGTCCCCGGTTGCAATAAACCGGGGACTTTGTCTGTTTTAATTATATTTACGTTTTCTTGCTGCTTCAGATTTTTTCTTACGTTTTACGCTTGGCTTCTCGTAATGCTCTCTTTTACGAATCTCCTGCTGAATACCAGCCTTAGCACAACTTCTCTTAAAGCGACGTAAAGCGCTATCCAAAGTCTCGTTTTCTTTTACGATTACGTTTGACATGATTACACCCGACCTCCCTTCAGTCCCTCTAGTAACACGACTGATTGGGTTATTCTTCTGTGCACTGTTTTCCACATGCACACTAAATATTATAACATAAAAAAGTCGCACGTCAACTGTTTTTTTGATTTTTTTAAGCTATAAAGAAAAATTATATGGCTTATAGCTGACCTTCCAGCACCTTAGCTGCCTCTGCGATTGCGTCCGGAATGCCTGCGGGATTCTTGCCGCCTGCCTGCGCCATGTTGGGACGCCCGCCGCCGCCACCGCCTACAAGCGCAGCAATTCCCTTGATTAAATTGCCTGCGTGGGCGCCTGCCTTGATTGCACCGTCGGTTGCCATGGCAATCATATTGACCTTGCCAACTCCGTTGGCAATGACGTCCTGTTCAGACAAAAGTACCACAACGCCTTCGCCCAGCTTTTCCTTAAGCTGGTCGCCGAGGTCACGGAGACCGTTCATATCCACGCCCTTCACGCTGGTTGCAAGGAGTTTTACGCCCTTCACCTCTTTCACCTGATTCATAACGTCTCCAAGCGCATCCTTTGCCGCCTTGCTCTTTAAAGACTCATTTTCAGAGGAAAGCGCCTTAATCTCTGCCATTGCGTGTTCGCATCTCTCCACCAGAGAGGAAGGAGTTGTCTTCATGACCCTGCTGGCAGCCGCCAGAGTTTCCTCAAGCCCCTTATAATAGGCAAATACAGCATTCCCCGTCAATGCTTCAATACGGCGTACACCGGCAGCCACACCGCTTTCGGAAAGAATCTTAAACGCGGTAATCATTCCGGTATTAGCAACATGAGTACCACCGCAAAGCTCGACGGAGAAATCACCCATTTTTACCACGCGCACCTTCTCACCGTATTTTTCACCGAACAATGCCATTGCACCGGTCTTCTTCGCCTCTTCAATTCCCATAATCTCCGTCACCACAGGAAGGTTTTCCGCAATTTTTTCATTCACGATTGCCTCTACCCGGTCAAGTTCCTCTCTGGTCATAGCTGCAAAATGGCTGAAGTCAAATCGGAGTCTCTCGCCGTCCACATAGGATCCCGCCTGTTCTACATGGGAACCAAGCACCTCGCGCAGCGCTTTCTGTAACAGGTGGGTAGCGGAATGATTCTTACAGGTATCTGCTCTGTTTTCCGCATTTACGGTTAACGTAGCCATATCGCCAACCTTAATCATACCCTTGGTAACGGTGCCAATATGTCCCACTTTGCCGCCAAGAAGCTTCACGGTATCCTTTACCTCAAAGCTGCCGTCCGCGGTAGTAATCACGCCCGTGTCCGCATTCTGTCCGCCCATGGTAGCATAGAAAGGCGTTTCTTCCACGATAATTGTTCCCACTTCCCCGTCGGTAAGCGCTTCTACCAGCTCCGTCTCCGTGGTAAGTACCGTCACTTTAGAATTGTGCTGCAATCTGTCATAACCCACAAACTGTGTGGTAACGGCAGGGTCAATGGACTCGTATACCGTAACGTCAGCGCCCATATAATTCGTTACCTTACGCGCCTTGCGTGCTTTCTGCTTCTGCTGCTCCATACATGCGCCAAAGCCTGCCTGATCGATTGTAAAGCCTTTTTCCGCCAGAATTTCCTCTGTCAAATCCAGAGGAAAACCATAGGTATCATACAGTTTAAACGCATTCACGCCGGAAAGCTCTGTAACTCCGCCAGCCTTCATTTCCTCTTCCATCTCATTTAAGATGCTTAAGCCCTGGTCGATGGTCTTATCGAATTTATCTTCCTCCTGAGTCAATACATTCAGAATAAAGTCTTTTTTCTCGTCCAGCTCAGGATAGCCGTCCTTACATTGTTCTATGACCGTCCGGCTTAAGTCGGCAAGGAATTTGCCGTCAATGGAAAGCAGTCTTCCGTGCCTTGCCGCGCGGCGAATCAGACGACGAAGCACGTAACCTCTTCCTTCATTAGAAGGCATAATTCCGTCGCTAATCATAAAGGTAGAAGAACGGATATGATCGGTAATCAGACGAATAGACACATCCTTTGCCTCATCCTCCTGATATTTCACATTTGCAATCGCACAGATACGGTCACGGATTGCCTTCATGGTATCAATATCAAATACGGAATCCACATCCTGTACAACAACCGCCAGTCGTTCCAGCCCCATACCGGTATCGATATTTTTCTGTGCCAGCTCCGTATAATTGCCATGACCGTCATTGTCAAACTGGGTAAATACGTTGTTCCATACTTCCATGAAACGGTCACAGTCACAGCCAACCTTACAGTCAGGCTTACCGCAGCCGTACTTTTCGCCTCTGTCATAGTAAATCTCAGAACAGGGACCGCAGGGACCTGCGCCGTGCTCCCAGAAGTTATCACAGGCGCCTGTCTCATCGCGATAGAAACGGGTAATTTTCTCAGCAGGCACACCGATTTCCTTTGTCCAGATATCGAATGCCTCATCATCCTCGCAGTAAATGGAAGGATACAGACGCTCCGGCTCCATACCTACCACCTCTGTCAAAAACTCCCAGCTCCACGCAATCGCCTCATGCTTAAAATAATCGCCAAAGGAGAAGTTTCCGAGCATCTCAAAGAAGGTAAGATGCCTTGCCGTCTTACCTACATTTTCAATATCACCGGTACGGACACATTTCTGACAGGTGGTAACTCTGCGTCTGGGCGGAATCTCCTGTCCGGTAAAATACGGCTTTAAAGGCGCCATACCGGAGTTAATAATCAATAAGCTGTTATCATTGTGAGGAACCAGCGAAAAGCTCTTCATCTTTAAATGTCCCTTGCTTTCAAAGAAGTCAAGGTACATTCTCCGTAATTCGTTTACACCATATGGTTTCATGGTTTTATCCTCCAAAATTATAGTAACTTCAATACATTATAAAATCTATTATTTCACTTGTCAAATGCTTTAATCATCCTCTTCCTCCAAAATAACATTCAACTCCTCGCGGGCATCCATGATTTCATCGTGGTCGCCGCGCTTCAGCGCCGCCTCAAAAGCTGTGATATAACGATCCAGCTTCTTTCTGCGGTCTCCCAGCGCCTCCTCATACATGCGTTCCGCCCGCAGAAGCACCAGACGGTTTTCCTCGTAATCCCTTGGCTGAATCTTGAGATAGGAAAGCTCCTCCATGCGATTTGCAATCTCTTCCTCCGTCATCTGATTGTCAGCTCCCTTGATAATCAGCTTCTGTTTCGCTCCTGTGGACACTACCGTAACCTCCACCTCCAACAGCGAATTGATATCATAGGTATAGGTTACATCCACTGCCTCCTGTCCTTTCGGGGCTTTGGGTACCTCTACAGACACCTCGCCCAGATAGAGGTTGTTTCTGGCGAATCTGCTTTCCCCCTGCAGCACGCGCACACGTACCTTATCCTGATTATCGCGAACCGTATAAAGGCGTTCGGTATGACTGGCGGGAATCACGGTATTTCTCTCGATAATAGGGCAGAATCTGCCGTCCTCGAATTTTCCTTCCTCATACTCCACGACCACTTCCGTACCCAGCGTAAAGGAACAGACATCCGTCAGTATCACTTCCTTTACCTCTTCCCGCCGTTCCTTCATCGCCGCCTGTACTGCCGCCCCCAGCGCTACCGTCTCATCAGGATTCAGCTTGGTATCCGGGAATTTACGAAATAATCGAATCAGAAAATCCCTGACAATGGACAGTCGCGTGGCGCCGCCAATCAGCAGCAGTTCGTCAATATCGCTTAATTTCAGTCCTGCATCCGCCAGACTTCTCTTCACCGGTTCGCGAATCTTCATTAAAAGATCCTCGCAGGCTTCCTCATATTCCTGATAAGTGATTTTTTCCTCCTTTGTCTCTTCTCTATATAGAAAAGAAAGGGTGACCTCCGTTTTGTCACTGATGGCTCTCTTGGCTTTTTCCGCCTGTCTGTATAGCCTGACCTGATCCTTTTCGGACAAATTCTGCCTCTGAATACCACTCTTTTGCAGAAAAAGCTTCATCATCACCTCGGTAAAATCCTCACCGCCCAGATAATTGTCTCCCGCAACGGCTCTTACCTCCAATATATTGTGATATAGCTCCAGAATAGACACGTCAAAGGTTCCGCCGCCCAAATCAAATACCAGAAATCTGGTGTCTTTCGTCTTATCATACAGACCATAGGCAACTGCTGCCGCCGTCGGCTCCGAAATCATTCGCTCTACCTTTAAGCCCGCCAATTCTCCCGCTCTCTTTGTCGCCTTTCTTCTTTTGTCGTCAAAATATGCGGGTACACTGATGACAGCCTCGGTAATCTCTTCGCCAAGATAGCTTTCCGCATCCTCCTTCAACGCACGAAGCACCATACTGGAAAGCTCTTCCGGCTTGAAACGGTGACCGCTTAAATGATATTCTCTCTCCGTTCCCATGCTCCGCTTAAATGCCATCGCCACGGAGTCGGGATACAGGCTCATCCGCTCTCTGGCAGTCTCGCCCACATATACGTTTCCCTCTTCATCCACGCTGACCACGGAAGGCGTCAGATTCTTCCCCAGTCTGTTGGGGATTATCTTTGGTCCTTCCTCCGTAAAATACGCTATCAGGCTGTTTGTTGTTCCCAAATCAATTCCTACTATCATCTTGTTTCTATTCCCTTTACTCTTACACTTTCTCTGGTCTTTTTTGATTACGTCTAAACATCTTTCCCAGCTTTGCAAGGAATCCTCTTTCTTCCGTCCCTGCTTTCACGGTATCAGAAGCGTTTTCCGCCGTCTCCTCTGACGCCCTCTTATTGTTTTCACGCAGTAATTCCGCCTCTGCTGTTACCTTGACGCCGTTCGCACACATATGCCTGATTGCCATCATATACTCATCAAGAGGCTGTTTTTTCAGGTTCTCCTTCAGGCGCTCCATCGCCTCTTCGGTTCTGCCCATACGAAGCATCAGAAGAATCCTTACGCCCTCAAGCTCCTTACAGATACCATAGGTGCAAAAATGGCAGATTTCACAGGTATCCTCCTTTGAAAGCATCCCTTCCAGTTCCTCCCCTGTCATACGGTAATAATCCGCCAGAAAATCCATCTGCAACCGTGCCTTTTCCCGATTGAAATAGTCATTTTTTCCCTCGCCCTTTTCCTTGTTGCGATACAGGCGGAGCTTCCCGGCATAGAACCGTCCTTTTTCATCATCGCCGCATAGAATCGCTGCAAAAATGGTGTCACAAAGCGCTCCCGCCAGTCTGGCGGAATGCTCCTTATGCTTCACCTCAAGCGCAAAGGAATCCATTGCCCGCTCACCGCTTCCGTACATCAGCTCCTGCCACGCCCTGCGGCAGTGATAGTCAGCACGATTCTCATTGCTTAAGGTTTTCTCAATATTCTGCATGAGATGTTCCCATTCATCCAAAAGCTTCTGCGCCTTTTCCGGATTGCATGTCAACTGATAAATATTTACCGCCTCATCATAAAAGTTAATTTTATAATCCTGATTGGCAGCCCGCAAGGTATTGATTGCCCTTTCCACATCCCCACAGCGCGCCATACACATGGCAAGTTTGTTCATATGATATACGCTTTTATATTCGTCATAATCCGCAAACATCTCGTATGCCTTCAACGCTCCCTCCGCATCCCCAAGCAGAGAATACAGGTTCGCCATATCCGCAAAAAGCACATGGGACATCTCCTGATTTCGATAGCGGATTGCCCGTTTGATATAAATGAGGGCTTTCTCATAATCACCCTTATACTTATATACAAAACTCAGTCCATACAGTGCATATTGCTGATTGGGAACCTCCTCCAGCGCCTTCTCAAAGTCTGCTGTCGCTTCCGCATAGTGATGAGCTGCACGGTGAAACAGTCCTCTCTCCACCAACATATAGGAACCGGGATACCAGTACAAATACTCTGTAAGGATAGGCAGCCCCTCTTCATAGGCGGACAAATCTCCCTTTTCCACGGCGGAAAAATATTTTTTCCGGAAGGCAGCCAGCTTCTCATCCAATACCTTGGTATCCGGAATTTCCCTGTCCATCTGATAGCGATAAGCATCCAGAATTACACTTTTTACGCCGTTGTCTTCCGCCTCCTTAAGCACATTGAGCAAATCCTCTTTCCTCTGCAAATCAAGAAATACCTTGGCAATATGCTCATAGGAACGGACATACGTAGGAAAACAGTTTATACATTGGCGCGCTGCACGGACGACCCCGGCAGCATCCCATTGTCTGCGGTAACATTCTGTCTCTATGGCATATGCCGCATAAATCTGATAATCGGTAATCAGTCTCTGCACAATTTCCAGACTCTTGTCGTATTCCTCCATTTCTACATAAATCTGGGCTTTTTCCAACAAAATTCCGATATCCTTGGAGTTTCCCCTTTCCAGCTTTTCCGCCTCTTCAATGGCATATCCATAGTATTTGATACAATCCTCTTTGGAAAACTCGTTTTTTCTGTCTCCCTGAGAACGGAAATAGTGCATTTTTATCACATGGTACTGTCTGATACGATCCCCGTCCTTCTCCTTTTCCTCTTCCGTCTCATCTCCATCCAGTCTTTTCTGCAAAGCCTGTGCCCATTTATCTGCCATATCAACGGCAAGCTCAAATTCCGTCTCTTCCATATAGAGCTTAGTCAGCAGTCCTTTATGCTCGGAATCCCTCTCCTCCGGTATGTCCGTTTCAATCTCCTTCGCAAGACGAATGCCCTTGTTTATCTTGCCATCCTGCAAATAACACCAGCCTAATTCCAAGCCGGATTCCCAGTCCTTTTCTTTCTCATAGTGCGCTTCCAGTTCTTTTTCAATTTCTTTATTCACCTGTTTCAACAGCATCATGAAGTTGTCGTCTCCGCCGGAGGAAAGTACCTTTTCCGCACATTTTTTGGCTTCCTTATAGCGTTTCTGCTCATAATACCACTCTGTCAGGCGGACATTGGACATATAATGGGATTCGTTTTCTTCCTTTAAGCCTTCATAAATCGCGGCAGCCTCTGCCTTCTTTTCATGGTGCCACAGCATCTCCGCGCAGTTATAGCACACCATTGCATCCTTGGGAAAACGCTTCTGCAATCCCTGTAACAGAGCAATCGCTTCCTCCGCGTTTCCCTGTTTTTCGTAAAGGTCAGCGCGGCATACCTCAAGCACGGGATGAAAAATATGTAATGCGTCGCTCTTTGCAATCAAGTCCTGTGCCTGCTCTAACTGCTCCCCCTCCAACGCCCGGTAGCACTGCTCATAATACTGTAAAAACAAATCATACGGTGCTGTGGGTTCTCCTTCAAACTGCTCAAAAACCACATCCTCACCGCGTTCACATTTACTTGCGATAAAGCTGATATATTCTGCCGGAAAACGTTCCCGCAGATGCGCCATATCACCGGTAATATTCAGTTTCTTATCAAGCAGCTTCCACACTGCCGTAGGAAGCCTGTAATGTTCCATCATAAACCGGAGCAGCTTCAGACGACAGTTTTCTTCTTCCTCCAACGATAAAAATACATCCTCATGAAAAAGCTTCCTCCACTGTTCTATGTCCTGTCTGCTGTTGATATTCCGATAAATATCAGAAGCCTTGCTGACCCACACGCCGGAAGGAGACAAGTCCTTTTCTTCTTCCTGTTCTCCTTCCTTCTGCTTTGCCAGACGGCACGCCTCCTCATAAGCTCCGCGAAGTTTTTTAAATCCTTCCGGGTTATCCTCCGGATTTGTCACATTGAGCTTTTCTCTGTAAGCATTCTTAATCGCTCGTTCATCCTTCGTTGGCTCTATCCCCAAAATCTGAAACACTTCTATCTGTTCCATACATATCCCTCTTTTTTGTTTGCAAAAATATCCCGCTGGCGCCGCAGCGTTTGCCGAGTGTAAAAAGAGAGCAGAATAAAGATTCTGCTCCCAAGTCATTCATTACTTAACGGAACTAAAATGTAAACTTATCTGCGAAGTAAGCGTCAAGGTCTGCAATGGCAACTCTCTCCTGCTCCATGGAATCACGGAAACGAACCGTTACACAGCCATCCGTCTCAGATTCAAAGTCATAGGTAACACAGAAAGGAGTACCAATTTCGTCCTGACGACGGTATCTCTTTCCGATATTTCCTCTGTCATCAAACTCGCAGTTATATTTTTTGCATAACTCCACGTAAATCTTCTCAGCGCCCTCGTTCAGCTTCTTGGATAAAGGAAGCACGCCGATTTTCACAGGTGCGAGCGCAGGATGGAAACGCAGAACGGTACGCATATCACCGCCCTCCAATTCTTCTTCATCGTATGCCGAACAGAGAAATGCCAGGACAACACGGTCCGCACCCAAAGAAGGCTCAATAACATACGGAACATATTTTTCCTTTTTTTCGTCGTCGAAATAAGTCATATCCTCACCGGAGGTATTTGCATGCTGTGTCAAATCATAATCGGTTCTGTCTGCAATACCCCAGAGCTCACCCCATCCGAACGGGAACAGAAATTCGATATCGGTAGTGCCCTTACTATAGAAGCTAAGCTCTTCGGGAGAATGGTCGCGCAGACGCATTTCCTCCTCTTTAATGCCAAGGCTCCGCAGCCAGTCACGACAGAAGCCTCTCCAATACTGAAACCACTCTAAATCAGTCCCCGGTTCGCAGAAGAACTCCAGCTCCATCTGCTCAAACTCTCTGGTACGGAAGGTAAAGTTTCCGGGCGTAATCTCGTTGCGGAAGGATTTACCAATCTGACCGATACCAAACGGAATTTTCTTACGGGAAGTTCTCTGTACGTTTTTAAAGTTGACAAATATGCCCTGTGCAGTCTCAGGTCTTAGGTAAACAGTGTTTTTTGCATCCTCAGTAACACCCTGGAAGGTCTTAAACATCAGGTTAAACTGACGGATATCGGTAAAGTTATGCTTTCCGCAGGTAGGGCAGGGAATATTATGCTCTTCCACAAAATTCTTCATCCGCTCCTGACTCCAGGCATCTATACTCTCCTCAAGCGCGATGTTATTCTCTGCACAGTAATCCTCAATTAATTTATCTGCACGAAAACGCTCATGGCACTCCTTGCAATCCATCAGAGGATCCGAAAAGCCTCCCAGATGTCCGCTGGCAACCCATGTCTGGGGATTCATCAAAATCGCGCAGTCCACGCCTACATTGTACGGATTCTCCTGAATAAACTTCTGCCACCAGGCCTTCTTTACATTGTTTTTCAGTTCAACGCCAAGATTACCATAGTCCCATGTATTTGCAAGACCGCCGTAAATCTCGGAACCGGGATATACGAATCCTCTCGCCTTTGAAAGCGCTACGATTTTCTCCATTGTCTTTTCCATCATATTTAACCATACCTTTCGTATTTATTGATTATCATTTCTTCATTAAAATATATATGACTTCTTCCGTCTGTGTGCCGTCCACACTTCCGTTCTCCTCATAAACCGCACCGTCGCTGACATGAGTTACCTTCTTAGGGCAATAAATTTTTGCCTTCTCATCGGTTATCAGCAGATATCTGTCCGCTTCCTGCAGCAACTGATCCTTTGAAAACAGTGTGCCGTCCTTGACATTTTTTAAAATAACGTCCAAATCATATCCGGCATCCGCCGCCTCATTTACGGTTCCATAGAACAGGATGTTTTCATCAAAGTCCATAAAGCTTTCCGTACTGTCGTACTTGTAAATCAGCATCACCTTGTCGCTGTCGTTCTCCAAAACCTCTGCCTTCTCCACCGTAACAGGAACCGTCTCTCCGGTCTGATGCTCCGTGTTATATTCAGCCGCTTCGCTCACTGCCATAGCTGTAAGCTCTGACAGGCTATAATATTCCTTATCAAATTCTCCTACCAGATAGGAGGTCACTTCTCCATTATCGGTAACGACAATTGATGTAACATCAATCACATCCGGCAGCTTCGCCTGTCCGCATCCTGTCAGCATAAACATGACAAGCATCCAGACACAGATGCCCTTTATTCTATATTTATTCATCGAATACTCCTTTAGTCCGGCTTTTTTCTCTTTGTTCTTTGCGTCAGACTATATCAAATTCTAACACAGAGTTTTCAGTATTTCAAGACTTTTGAATTCCCTGTCGGTAAAGCGTTTTCGATAATCCTCCGCCACTTGCTCAAGTTCCCGCAAAACATTGTCGGTCACGGTAAATGTATAAAGTTTTTCGATGGAACTTGTCGCTATGTAATTTAACGCATAGATGGTGGATTGTTCCAGCTTTCTGTCCTGCGGTACACCGGGATACTCGCCGTTTACCGCAATCGCCTTCAATTCATAGATACATTTTATCAGTTCATCGGGAAGCGTCGGCGCGCACAACGCGCGCAGGGACTGGTATAACAGCTTTAACATTTCCCGCTCATCATTGTTCTCTCTTGTGTAGTAATCCGCCATCTCCGCAAAATACATACCATAGCAGGCGCCGATATAATCCGTCATCAGCTCCTGAAAATAATTCTGTATCTCTGCCTCCGACAAGGTATAGGAATCCCTGCCTGCATACAGCTTAAACGTCCCAAAGGAAAAGGGATTGGTAGTCGCTGCCAGTCTGTTGCCCGGTCTTCTCGCTCCTCTGGCAAATGCGGATATCTTTCCCCTTTCCTTTGTCAGCAAACAGATACGCCTGTCATATTCCCCGACAGGCGTCTGTTTTAATATCATTCCTGTTACCCATATGAATTCCTGCATAAGGATTCACTCCTGCCTTATCCGCTTTGTCTCCGTTTTTTATGGCAGCCGTACCTTCCGAAATACTCATTTCCGAGACATAGGATAAATAATCTTCCACTCTTCCGGTGTGCTCAAATTGCTTCCAGTAATTTAACGATTCCATCAACTGCATCCCCCTAATCAGCTTCGTAAAAGTATGTTTATAGGGTCTGCATTTTCCCGTTTTCTATTCGCACGGTTTGATATCTTTTGGATTGTATCCAAAATTCTTCAGCAAAAAATCACTGTCCCGCCAATCCTTCTTTACCTTGACCCAAAGCTGCAAATTTACCTGCATTTCCAGCAAATCTTCGATTTCGGGACGAGCGGCGGAACCGATTTTTTTCAACATCTGACCGCCTTTTCCGATAATGATTCCCTTGTGGGAATCTTTTTCGCACACAATAGTCGCCTCGATATCACAGATATTCCTCCGCTCCTTCATGCTCTCAATACTGACAGCGATTCCGTGAGGAATTTCTTCCTCGAGAAGTCTCAGTGCCTTTTCACGAATCAGCTCCGCTACAATCTGGCGCATGGGCTGATCCGTGATGGTATCCTCATCGTAAAAAGCGGGACCGTAAGGCAGATATTTTAAAATACATTGTATCAGTACATCCGTATTATATCCCTTTAATGCAGAAACGGGAACAATTTCCTGAAAATCCAGTTCCTTCCTGTAAGCATCAATAAAGGTAAGGACTTCTTCCTTTTTCACGGTATCCGTCTTATTGATAACCAGAATCACCGGGGTTTTGGTTTTTTTTAGCTGCTCAATGATATGCCGCTCTCCCGCTCCGATATAGGTGGTGGGCTCCACCAGCCACAAAATCACATCCACTTCATTCAGCGTATGCTCTGCCACGTTTACCATGTAATTTCCCAGCTTATTTTTCGCCTTGTGTATACCCGGCGTATCCAGAAAAACAATCTGTCCCTCCTTAAGCGTCAGCACTGTCTGGATACGATTTCTGGTCGTCTGCGGTTTGTTGGAAGTAATTGCTATTTTCTGACCGATCAGATGGTTCATCAGCGTGGATTTTCCCACGTTTGGTCTGCCAATCAGCGTTGCAAATCCTGATTTATAGGAAGGATTTTCATTCATTTATTTTTTCTCCTGTTCCATATTGTTCTTCTGCCTGCGTTCACGTCTCTTTCTCCGAAATCTTCTGATTATCAGAATACAAACAATAATCACGACACCCCAGATGATTATGTATGGAATATGAATCACAAACCAGACAGCCGTTTCTTTGATACCGTTTCCGATATCCCGCAAGCTCTCCATAAAGCCTCCCGAGATACGCTCCCATGTGGTTTCCTCCGCTACCGGCGTCAATTCCCGAACCTCGTCAATATAGATATTTACCGTGCTGTAATCCACCTTGTTATCATAGGTTCTTAGCTGTGATTCCATACTTTCCAACTGATATCGCACAGTGGAAAGACGGTCTTCAATGGTGATAATGTCCTCAATACTCTCCGCCTGTTCCAAAAGCTCCAGCAGTCTGTCCTGCTCCGTGCGCAGGGAATTTCTGCGGCTTTCCACATCCACATAGGCTAACGTAACATCCTGCACATACTCGGAGCGGTTTACCACATTACTGATTTCCGATATCGTATCAAGAAATCCGTTCAGCTTATCCTTTGGAATCCGAAGCGTCATACTGGCATATCTGCTTGTGCGGTAACCGGAATAGCTGCTGCCATTATAGGTGTCCATCTGCTCGATATAACCGCCCATGGCGTCTACCTGTTGTTCCAGGGTAGACATCAGGAGGTCAAATTCCTTTGTCTCCACATTTAAGTCCACCGTCTGAATCAGCTTTCGCTCACTTCCTGCCAGTGCAGCTTCTTCCCCTAATTCTGCCTCGCCATTTTCTGCCGGCGCTTCGTCTGTGGCGTACTCTTCCGTCAGATAACCGCCGCCTGCATCCTGCATGGTGGTGGAATAGCTTTCCGCTGAGGCTGCTGTATCTGCCGCTGTGTTTTCGGCAAACTTTGCAGAGCTTCCGCAGCCTCCCAGAACCGCCGTCATACATCCTGCCAGACACAATGCGGTCAGTTTTTTCCTAATGTTTTCACGTAACCCTTTCATACTTCATCCTCCCTCGGCGCATTCGCAAAACGCCTTACTTTCTTTTCTATTGGAGAGGAGTTTGCATTAAGCTCCTCTCACAATAGAAAACGAAATCTAAGCAAAAAGGTTCTCTAAATGTAAAAATCTATCCTTTTCTTCCTTTATTTTATTGGCATTTCCCACAACACACAGAAAGTCCTCTTCCATGAATGCGCTGATATACGCGGAAAGCTCTCTGATATCCTCCGCTGTCGCTCCAAGGACTTCATCCCTTTCTTTCTGAAGCATCTCCACCGTCAGTCCCGTCATATACGCGCCTAAGGACTGCAGACCCTTGGCGGCGGGATTTAAGGGCACATCCAGGTCGCTGACCGCTCCGATAATATACTGTGTCATGGTTCTCTCATCCGCCTGATAGGAGGCAATGGTTTCTGCCGCTTTCTCATAAATTCCGATGGTTTTTCCCAGATTCGGGTCGCGGTAAGAGACAAAATAGCTTTCGCCGGACCTGCCGAAGCTGCACATGCAGCCGTATGCTCCACCCTTCACGCGGACATTCACCCACAGATACTCATAACCCATCATCACCTTTAATACTTTCAAAGTTCCCTTATAAGGCAGCCCTTTCCTGCGGAAATTACCGGCACGGCATACATACTGCACCTGCCCGGAGGTCATAAGCCCCTCGTTCTTCTTCTCCACTCCCGGGACATAATGCGCTTTTTCTACAGGACAGGTATACAGCTTTTCTTTCAAAGTCTCCACAGGCGCGGTAAGCTTCTCTGCTGCCACTTCCTCGCCTACAAAATCCACCATCAGATTCTCTTTGCGGAAAATCATTTTGGCAAGAGTCTGCATTTTTTCAATCAGCTCTTCCTTTTCTTCCTCAAAATTCTGCTCCAGACGGGCAACCAGACGATAGAACGGCACACCGGAAATCTCCTCCGAAAGCGCTCCCGGAACACTTCCGTAGGACAGGGCGCGCCCCGCCGCAACACTGTGCCCTCCCGACATCATCTGCGCCTGCATACGGGATTTTCCTTCTGCAAGAATTTCATATAGGCGTTTAGCATCCGTAAAATCACTGGTTAACAGAATCTCGCCCATCATGTCAATCGCCTTTTCCAGATTCGCGTAAAACACTTTTGTTTTTAATTCCAGTGTCACGATACAGTTATCCGGATTTTCAACGGAAGAATACAGATTACTCACCGCCGCCATGCCGCCGGTAATCAGGTTCATTTCATTAAACAAATCGCCGTATTGGTAATGCTCCGTATTTAATAATCCGAGACACCCTTTCAAAATTCCAATATAAGGGAAATACTCTGCCGGGATATTATCCAGACTAAAAATCAGTCTCAGGTATCCGATACCGTTGGTAAACAGATTATGATATAAAAGCACGGTATCGCCAATGGAACGCTCCTCATTGACAAAGCCCGCCGCTTCTTTCTTTAAATCTTCTCTCTTTAATAACGGAATCTTCTCAATATCTTCCCTGCTGTCTTCTTTTTCCTGAAATTCCGTCAATGCTTTGAATTTAGCGATTACCTCTGCCACTTCCGCATCGCTCATCGCCTCCTTAATCTCTGCAAGCTTCCTTCTTGATTCCTCTTCCTGCTGTTCCAAAAGTCCCATTTTGGGCTTTAAAATAACGATGGAACGATGCTTGTTCTGCAACAGATATCTGGAAACCAGCTCTTCAAAATATCCCTGTTTTGCTTTCTGTCTAAGCGCCGCAAAGGTAGCGTTCGCCTCAATATGCACAAAAGCGCTTCTATCGTCATAGAGCCAGCTGTCCAGCATTTGCAGACCATACATTAATCCTTTGGGATAGGAACCAAAGTCCGCCTCCCTGTATTTGAATTCGTAATAGTTGATTCCCGCAAGCAAAGCCTTCTCGTCGAAACCGTTCTTTACGATATCCTCCAGAACGCTTTCAATGGTCTCCAGAAATTCTTTTTCTTTTTCTACAGAAGTATCCTTTGCAACCACACTGAAAAAAGGCTGTTTGATGCCGTTTTCATAAATACTGTAGACATCCTTGCCGATTCCTTTATCCACCAGAGCCTGCTTTAAGGGTGCGCCCGGTGCGGTACAGAGAGCATAATCCAGTATTTGAAACGCCACATACAGTTCCTTATCCAGACTGTTGCCAACAGACAGATTTAAGGACAGATACGTATTTTCCTCCTCATCTTCTCCCTCGTTAATAGGGTATTCCTTCACCACACGGTTGGGCGTCACAAACGCCGGCTCCTCCGAAATCGCAGAATCCACCTCCAACGCATCAAAAGCAGACAGATAATGCTCGTCAATAAAGGCAAGCTTCTCTGCCATATCCATGTCGCCATACAGATAAATATAGCTGTTGGAAGGGTGATAATATTTTCTGTGAAATTCCAGAAACTGCTCATAGGTGAGCTCCGGAATCACTGCAGGGTCTCCGCCAGACTCACAGCCATATGTGGTATGGGGATAAAGAGAATTCATCATTTCCCGTTCAAGTACATCGTCAGGGGAAGAAAAAGCCCCTTTCATCTCATTATACACAACACCGTTTATTTTCAGTTCATCTTCCGCATTTTCCAGCTCATAATGCCAGCCCTCCTGACGGAAAATAGACTCATTTTTATAAATGTTGGGATAAAATACCGCATCCAGATATACGTGCATCAGATTCTGGAAATCTTTATCATTGCAGCTTGCCACAGGATAAATCGTTTTATCCGGATAAGTCATGGCATTTAAAAAAGTATTCAGGGAACCTTTTACCAATTCCACAAAAGGGTCTTTTATCGGAAACTCTCTGGAACCGCACAGCACGGAATGTTCCAGAATATGCGCCACACCGGTGGAATCCTTTGGGGGCGTACGGAAGCCAATATAGAATACCTTGTTCTCATCATCGTTCTGAAGCAGCGCCACTCTTGCCCCTGTTTTCTTATGTCTGCAAAGATAGCTCACGCTCTTGATATCCGCGATTTCTCTTTTTTCAATCACCTCATAGGTTGCTAACTCTTCAATTTTCATATGCCACAGCTCCTTATTTATTAATCAAAAGTCTTTTCACCCTAGAATGCCATCAGTGCAAGCTTGCTCATTCTCAGCTCCTGCACTACAACTCCCTTTGCTTCCTTCTCAGCGACAGGCATAGCCGCCAGCTCTTCCACCGTAAGCAGCTTCGTCACATACTGCTTCTTTTTTCCGCCGGTAAACATCCGTTTTTCTTCAATGATATTTATTTTTACCTTTGTCTTCACCTGCTTATATATTTTCACAAGAAAACTCTTCGGATCCAGATAATAAAGATGGCTTTCCAAGGTATCCTGAGCATCCGCTTCCGGTAAGATATATCGTTCCACAATCAGACGAAATTTAAACGGAATCTCATCCTCGTTAATCAGCTCCTCCATCGTATATTTGGTTCCTATATATAAGAAGCTGGTGTCCTGCATACTATATTTATATTCCTCATAAACGGTCTTCCGCATAATCTACCTCGTCTCCGCCTCTATGTATTCAATCTGAAATCCGCTCATCCGCACGGCGTCCCGAATCGCCTTCACTGACATTCCTGTCTCCTGAGCCAGTTCCTCTATCGTCACCTTCCGGTGCAAATCCTCCGAAAGCTCCTTCGCTTTCTCCGAAACCTTATTTACCTTATCCACTACACTTAGGTCACCCTTTTCATTTTCCGCATTCTCCGCAATATATTCCTCCATGGCGTCCATAATCAGCTTGCCAAGCATACCCTGCGCCTCATCAGGATGCTCCAGACTGCCAAGCATACCGGTACCAAACGCAAGCGCCACATTGCCCTCGCCAATCAAATCCTCCAGAAATACGCCTTGTCCCGCATAAAGTCTGGCAATTTCCACTACGTCCTTTAAATGGATTTCCACCATTCTTTTCTGGGCTTCCACATCTCCCGCCATCGCAGAGATGGTAAAGGCTTCAATCTGACCGCCGGTATAGACAGGCAGTCCGGCAATTTCATCCAGATAATCCTGCAGATAATCTCTCTCCTTATCCGATAAATAATCATCAGGATTTACCGGCGCTCCGATTCCTACCTTGTGCTTCACCAGATAATCGAATACCAGCTGCAGCTGGTCGTCATCCAGCTCCAATGCGGCAAACGCCTCCTTCACCTGCTCTTCACTGACACAGTTTCCCTGCTCCTTTGCAAGCTTTCGCACCTGTTCTAAGGTCGTGGCAAATAATACCTCTTTATCCATACCTTCAACTAATTCCTTTCCCTGTTTTCCATTTCAAAATTTTCTTACCTGTCGGTTACTTTACATGCTCATGGGTAAACAAATGGTACTGGCAATATTCGTAATTACCGTTACACTTGGAACAGAAACGAAATTCCAGATTCGGGTCGTCCTGCTCTGTTCTTCCGCAGACAGCACACTTATGCTTTGTAATACCTGTGCTTCTCCTTGTCTCATGACGGAACTCCGCCCTGCGTTTCATCTGCTTCGGTCTCAAGTGAAACATATTTTTTGTCGTAAGGTAAAAAATAATGAAATTTACAATTGCCGCACCCACTGCAAATCTGCTGAATAAATTGCCCATGAAAAGCTCAAGCACGAGTAAAATAATATCCAGAATCGCCATCCATTTTACCTTTACAGGAATAATAAACATCAAAAGCACCTGCATATCGGGATATGTCACCGCAAAAGCAAGGAAAATAGACAGATTAATATAATACGTACTAAAATACATAGACCCCTGTAAAAACAGCACCGATGCCGTTGCCTGATCGATATTTCCATAGATAAGGTATACACAGCCCATGGACAGGAAGCTTGCCAGGACGGTAAACAACATACCGGTAAACAAATATACATTATAGCGGTAAGATCCCCATGTCCTCTCAAGGGCAGTACCTAAATTATAATAAAAGAACAGCATTATTATAGTAAAAATATCCAGCGAAGACGGCGGTATCAGCAGCCATGTAAAAAGTCTCCAGATTTGTCCGTGCAATATCCGGTACGGGTCAAGGGTCAGATATAACACCAGATTGGGATTAATGAGTTCTATTACATATCCTGCTACATAACACAAAATCAGTATCAGCGTTATATTGTGTATGGCGTATTTACCGAATTTTTTTTCAAATTTACTCATTTTCATAATTTTCATCTCCGTATTCAATGTACTTTTCGCATGTCATTTTAAAATGCGTACACGAATATATTCTAACATCCCCTTCCCCATAAGTAAACAAACCATTTTCAATTTTAGAGATTTTTTATGAACTTTTAATCCTTATTGTTCGTTGCATTTTGACGATATGTGTCGTATAATACCTAAGTATGTCGTATGGTTTTGTATGCCATTCAGGTTCAGTTGTTTTAATTTAGAAAGGTGTATATATATGGATTTATTGAACAAGCAGGCCACTCTCGGTATTGATATCGGCTCGACTACAGTAAAGATAGCCATTTTGGATGATGCTCATAACATTTTATTTTCCGATTATGAACGTCACTATGCCAATATCAAAGAGACTCTTTCCTCCCTTTTGCGGAAGGCATATGACAAATTAGGTAATCTCACGCTGCACCCGATGATAACCGGTTCCGGCGGTCTGACTCTGGCAAACCACTTAGGCGTACCTTTTACTCAGGAGGTGATTGCAGTTGCCACCTCTTTAAAGGAACTCGCTCCCAAAACGGACGTCGCCATTGAGCTCGGCGGTGAGGATGCCAAAATTATTTATTTTGAGGGTGGCAATGTGGAACAGCGCATGAACGGTATCTGTGCCGGCGGCACCGGTTCCTTTATTGACCAGATGGCTTCCTTGTTGCAGACGGACGCGGCGGGCTTAAATGAGTATGCCAAAAGCTATCAGTCCCTCTATACCATTGCCGCGCGCTGCGGCGTTTTTGCAAAATCCGATATTCAGCCCTTAATTAATGACGGCGCCACCAAAGAAGATTTGTCCGCTTCTATTTTTCAGGCGGTGGTCAACCAGACCATCAGCGGTCTTGCCTGCGGTAAGCCCATCCGCGGTCATGTTGCATTTTTAGGCGGTCCTCTGCACTTTTTATCAGAATTGAAGGCTGCTTTTATCCGCACCCTGAAGCTGGATGAGGAGCATATTATTGATTTAGACAATTCCCACCTTTTTGCGGCTATCGGTTCCGCACTGAATGCCAAAGAAGAGGTGTCCTATACGATGGAGGAGATGGTCGGCAAGCTTTCCTCCGATATTAAAATGGAATTTGAAGTAGAACGTATGGAGCCGTTGTTTGCAGACCAGGCTTCCTATGATGCTTTCAGGGAACGTCACAGCAAACATCATGTGGTAACCGCTTCTCTTTCCGATTACCGTGGAAATGCTTTCCTTGGCATCGACGCCGGTTCTACCACCACCAAAATTGCACTGGTGGGTGAAGACGGTTCCCTTCTCTACTCCTTCTACAGCAGTAATGACGGAAGTCCGTTAAAGACCGCAATCCGCTCCCTGAAGGAGATTTATTCCCTTCTTCCGGAGGGGGTAAAAATTATGCGCTCCTGCTCCACCGGCTATGGCGAAGCGTTGATGAAAGCAGCTTTTCTGTTGGATGACGGCGAGGTAGAGACGGTTGCTCATTACTATGCCGCCGCTTTCTTTAATCCTGAGGTAGACTGCATTCTGGATATCGGCGGTCAGGATATGAAATGTATCAAAATCAAAAATCAAACCGTGGACAGCGTTCAGTTAAACGAAGCTTGTTCTTCCGGCTGCGGCTCCTTTATTGAAACCTTTGCAAAATCCTTAAATTACAGCGTACAGGATTTTGCACAGGCTGCACTTTTTGCCCAGCATCCCATTGACCTTGGAACCCGCTGTACCGTATTTATGAACTCCAAAGTGAAACAAGCTCAGAAGGAGGGCGCTTCCGTTGCGGATATTTCCGCAGGTCTGGCCTACTCTGTTATCAAGAATGCTCTGTTCAAGGTTATCAAGGTATCCGATGCCTCCGAGCTTGGCAAAAACATTGTTGTGCAGGGCGGTACTTTCTATAACGATGCCGTTCTTAGAAGCTTTGAAAAAATTGCGAGCTGCGAAGCCATCCGCCCCGATATTGCAGGTATCATGGGCGCCTTTGGCGCTGCTTTAATCGCAAGGGAGCGTTACGAGGAAGGCTATGAGACTTCCATGCTCTCTTATGAGAAAATCTGTGCACTGCAGTTTGAGACAAGTATGGCAAAATGTAAGGGCTGTACCAACAACTGCCGTCTCACTATCAACAAATTTTCCGGCGGACGTCAGTTTATCTCCGGCAACCGCTGTGAGCGCGGCATTGGCGGTCAAAAAAACGCGAACAATGTTCCGAATTTATTTGAATACAAATTGCAGAGACTCTTCTCCTATGCTTCCCTGGACGCAGACAAAGCGCCGAGAGGCACTGTAGGTATTCCGAGGGTCTTAAATATGTACGAAAACTATCCCTTCTGGCATACCTTTTTCACCGAGTTGGGATACCGTGTGGTACTCTCCCCCAGCTCTAATCGCAAGATTTATGAGCTTGGTATTGAGTCCATTCCCAGCGAGTCCGAATGCTATCCGGCAAAACTGGCTCACGGTCATGTGGTCTGGCTGATTAAACAGGGAATTAAATTTATCTTTTATCCCGCCCTATTCTATGAGCGCGATGAGGTAGAAGGCGCAAATAACCATTATAACTGTCCCATCGTTACCTCCTACTCCGAAAATATTAAAAACAATGTGGAGGAATTGGAACAGGATGATATTATTTTCCGAAATCCTTTTATGTCCTTTAAGAGCCCGGAAACCATTATCTCTGCACTGACAAAGGAATTTACCGAGATTCCTGCCGCAGAAATTGCTTCCGCCTGTGAGAAAGCGTGGGAGGAGCTGGCAAATGTCCGCAAGGATATGCAAAAGAAGGGCGAGGAGGTTCTTAAATACCTCGAAGAAACCGGCAAACACGGCATTGTACTTGCAGGACGTCCCTACCATGTTGATCCGGAAATCAACCACGGTATTCCGGAACTGATTACTTCCTTTGACATTGCAGTGCTGACCGAGGATTCCATCTCCCACTTGGGACATCCCGACAGACCGTTGATTGTGTCCGACCAGTGGATGTACCATTCCCGCCTCTACGCTGCTGCCAGCTATGTAAAGACAGTTGATAATCTGGATTTAATCCAGTTAAATTCCTTCGGCTGCGGTCTGGATGCCGTTACCACCGATCAGGTAAATGATATCCTCTCCGGCTCAGACAAGATTTATACCTGTCTGAAAATTGATGAGGTAAATAACCTTGGCGCCGCCAGAATCCGAATCCGTTCTCTTCTCTCCGCTATCCGTGTCCGCGAGAAGATGAACAAGCAGCGCACGATTCGCACGGAAGCGATTTACAAGGTGCCTTTTACCGAGGAAATGCGCAAGAATTACACGATTCTCTGTCCGCAGATGTCTCCTATCCATTTTGAGATATTGCAGCCTGCATTTAACGCCTGCGGCTATAATTTTGAAGTATTGACCAATGACAACAAGCACTCTGTTGACGTCGGTTTAAAATATGTAAATAATGACGCCTGCTATCCCTCTCTATTGGTGGTAGGACAAATCATGGAAGCCCTGCTTTCGGGCAAATACGATCTGAACAAAACAGCAATTATCATGACCCAGACCGGCGGCGGATGCCGTGCAACCAACTATGTGGGCTTTATCCGCAGAGCCTTAAAGAAAGCAGGTATGGAACAGATACCCGTTATCTCCCTGAATCTGGCAGGAATTGAGTCCAATCCCGGCTTCCATCTGAACGCGGATTTAATGCTGCGTGCCGCTGTCGGGGCGGAATTCGGCGATATCTTCATGAGATGCGTTTACCGGATGCGCCCTTATGAAGCAACTCCCGGAAGTGTGGAGGCGGTTCATGCAAAATGGTTGAAAGTAGTTCAGGATTTTGTATCCGCAAAGCATATCAACCTCCTGAAATTCAATAAAATGTGCAGAGAAATCATCCGGGATTTTGATAACATTCCTCTTTTGGATATCAAGAAACCTCGTGTCGGTATTGTCGGCGAGATTCTGGTAAAATTCTCTCCTGCCGGCAACAATCATCTGGTTGAGCTGCTTGAATCCGAGGGGGCAGAGGCTGTAGTGCCTGATTTGATTGATTTTATGCTCTACTGCTTCTACAATCAGATTTATAAGGCTGAGCATTTGGGCACCAGCAAAAAAGCTGCCCGCGTCTCTTCCCTGGGTATCTGGGCAATCGAACATCTGCTGCGCGGTGCCGCTGTAAAGGAATTCAAGAAGAGTAAGCATTTTAGTGCGCCCACTCCTATCAGAGAAATTGTTTCCTTTGCAGAACCGATTGTGTCCATCGGCAATCAGACCGGCGAGGGATGGTTCTTAACCGGTGAAATGGTGGAATTGATTCATGACGGCGTACCGAATATTGTTTGTACACAGCCCTTCGGCTGTCTGCCAAACCATGTGGTAGGCAAGGGTGTTATCAAGGCTTTGAGAAAGTCTTATCCCGAATCCAATATCGTGGCTATCGACTACGACCCCGGCGCCAGCGAAGTCAACCAGTTGAACCGTATTAAGCTGATGCTTTCCACAGCACAGAAAAATTTGAAGAAATAGAGTATTTCCTTCAACTCATTCCTTTCATAAAAAAACGACATCTTGATTGTGCATTAATTTGCACTTTCCAAGTTGTCGTTTTATTTGTCTCTTTTATTCAGAATAATTTCTCTATGAAGCATTCGCTGTGCGACTGTCAATGTATTGCTGCAGTACCTCTGCAACCTCGTCAGCATTCAATCCCGCATCCGCTATCAGGTCGCTGACGGTTTCCAATTCTTTTCTGCGCTTCTCCTCATACATTTCCTCTAATTCCCGTTTCTCGGATTCGATACGGGTCTGCAACGCAGCAATCAAATCCTGCTTTGCAATAATTTTTTCTTCCAACGTCTTACGTTGTCCTCTTGCCATATATTGCCTCCTTGAAATTCATTGCGACAGCCGTCCGTGGGGTTGTCGTTTATTACAGTATATGGACAAGATGGAAAAAATATACATTATCCTTCTAATATTTCAAGGCGTTTTTTGGACTCTTCAATCTGCCCCCAGTTTTCCAATGCAAGCTCATAGGTGGCATCCACTTTATCGGATACTTTATTTAATTTCTCCTGTAGTCTCTGTTGACCTATCTTTAAGGATGATACGTCGCTCTCTACGTGCTCCAGCCTAAGGTCGATATTCTCTACCTTGGTTTCCAGTGTGTCGAAACGCTCGTCCATTGCGTCAAAACGTTCATCCATTGCGTCAAACCGTCTGTCCACCGCGTCAAAACGCCTGTCTATTGCTTCAAAACGCCTGTCTATTACTTCAAAACGCCTGTCTATTGCTTCAAAACGCCCGTCTATCGCTTCAATCTTTCCTGTAAAAAGCCCCTCTATCGCTTGTAGATCTTCTTTTGTTAATGTCATCATTCAGTTATACCTCCCATTATATATCCCTAAAACATGTTCTATGGGCATTTGTATATACAACCGAATTATACCCCACGGCGCACCTCAAAGCAATGCCTGTCGTTATTTCGTTTTTTTCACACTGGCAAATTTACCAAACTATATTTTGTTGTTTTTTTCTCATAAATTTATGGATAATAGCAATATATTGGGTTCTTTTTCAAATTATCGTTACATCATTAACTTTTTTTCTACTCTTCTTCCGAATAGTTCATTCCAAAAATAGACATATACATTTCGGTTCCTCTCCTGATTCTCCTGAAATTCCACGACAAAACTATATATTACACAATGTGCTGCTTCCAATATGTATTTTATATCATTGTCAAAATCAGGTTGTTCCTGCTGATATTGCAAATGCAACTCCTCCAAAAAAGAAATAAGTTGCTTTGCATGCATTGGATTTGTACTTTTGATGTCATTCCTTGGATTATTCATAGAAAAAAGATGCTCTGTCAATTCCGTTTCAAATTTAACGTGCTCAGCAAGATTTCCTGTGAACCAGTTATTATGAGGAAAAGTAAAATAATCTTCAATATAATGAAGAATATATCCCAATTTTAGGTAAGAATACCGGCTTTGCTTTCCGCACTGCTGTAATTTTGTTATTCTGATACCCGTCTTATGGAAAGCAGTTGCCCATGTATGCCCGGTCAGATATGTATGTACTAAAATGTCAGGCAAAATACTGCCAAGCTTTAACCAAAATTTATACTCTATTCCCACACTCTCAGCAATCCATTCCGTCACCTTTAAATGTCCGATTTTGTTCATATTTCTATCTCCTGTATAATATCCCCTCATACTCTCTATTCCAAAATATCATTTCTATTGCACATTTGCTATCATGAGCAAACAAAATATAAGTAAAGGTCAGGTAAAAAAGTTTGAAAGATCTGTATATGCTGTTCCATTTAGTTCTTTATATCGTAACAGCACTGTGTCAGTTTCCTCGGAAAACATTTCGAAGACAAACATCATATCATGACAACAATACGAAATTTCGTTCTTGTGCAATCGTATTTGCCGTGTTATACTCTACTCAAAGCATATATTTCCATTTTTCAATAACTTCCTGTTATTCTATTTCAAATCTGAAAGTCTATGCTTTTAATTTCACTTATAAAAGCAGGAGATTTTCAAAAAACTCCTGCGAAGGAGGACAAATGAATAGAAACCATAATCCGGTTAAGGAACCGCAAACAGCAAAACGCAATTACAAAGACACTTTATTCCGGATGATTTTTCGTGAACCCGGAGAACTGCTGAAGCTTTACAATGCAGTGAACGGCACAGACTACCGTAATCCCGACGACCTGGAAATTGTCACCCTGGAGAATGCCATCTACATGAATATGAAAAATGACCTGGCATTCATCATTGACTGCCGCATGAGTCTGTATGAGCATCAGGCATCCGTCAATCCCAACATACCGCTCCGAGACCTGTTCTATGTGGCGAAGGAGTATCAGGGCATGGTGAGCAGCAAAAGTCTGTATTCCTCAAGGCTCATTAAACTGCCAACTCCTTATTTTGTAGTATTCTATAACGGATTAACCAGTCAGCCGGAACGAAAAGAAATGAAGCTGTCAGATTCCTTTATGACACCTGTAAATGAGCCTGCACTGGAACTGAAGGTAGTGCAGCTAAACATCGGAACCGGACATAACCGGGAACTTATGGAGAAATGCCCTCTCCTGGCGCAATACTCCCAATACGTGTCACGAGTACAGGAATATGCGTCAGGTTTGCCCTTGAAAGAAGCTGTGGAAAATGCAGTGGATGAATGTATCCGGGAAGGCATTCTGGCAGATTTTCTCCTAAAAAACAGATCGGAGGCGATTGCAGTGAGTATTTTTGAATATGACGAGGAAAAGGAACTTGCACTATTTCGGGCAGCAGAACATGAGGAAGGTCTTGAACAGGGAATCCTTAAAGGACGTGAACAGGGACTGCGCGCCCTAATTAATACCATGAAAGAATTTTGCACAGATTCTGATGAAATATATACCAAGGTAACAAAGAATCCTATCTATGTCACCTTGACAAGAGAGGAATTTGATAATATTTTACAGAAGAAATAAATATGCGACCTCGACCTTGATAAATGCCGTGATTTCTTTGAAGTTATCGATAGCAGGGATAATCATAAATCCACAATTATTGCTTCGCAGCTGCCTGTTAAGTCATGGTACGACCTGTTTGCTGATAATACCTATGCGGATGCATGTCTCGACCGTATCATTCACAAGGCGTTCCGCCTTGAACTGAATGGAAAGAACATGCGTAATCCGGTTTAATTAGTGATAAGCTTTCCGTTTGGAGCGGACAGCCTTTCCGCTATCGCGGACTGGCTGTTCCGTTCAAGCGGAATATGCACATTAAGCCAAATTTATCATGTATTTCCTTCATTTTGGAAAAAGTTTTATTGTCAAATATACTATTATAATCAGACTCATGCTTTGTAATATCTTCAAATGCCTCAATAAAATCATCGATTGAAAATGAAAAACGTTTTGCCAAATTTGTCTCCAAATTATCTTTAAGGTATGAATCCTTTCTTAGCAAACTTTTATTGCCTTCGAGAGGACGATAACTATTCCCTCCCAGTCTCCCCTATTTTGAAAGAATACAATACCTATAACCATTAAGCAAATACATGCTATAATTGCAGGAATTATATACTTACTCATGATTACTTTCCCTCCATAATTTTTTTCAACTGCTCTGAGTATTCTGCAATATCAATAGGTAATTCTCTAATTTTTTCCATCTGAATTCTGTCACAGCTTTCCATCACTTCTGCGATATCCACTGTTTTATGCAATGCAATGAATCGCTGATCTTTAATCCATTCATATGATCCAAGTATTTTATTATCCAGGGATTTAATAATCACACAAGGTGTTCCAGTGATACTGCAAAAAATCATCCCATGCATACGATCTGTCAACACCACCTTAGCTCTTTGAAATTCATGCAACAATGAAAAAATTTCATATTCCCTGAGTTCTGCTGTTACATTTCTGTTTACTGTAGTATCATATAGAAATGCGTCAGGATAATGCTGACAAAATTGATTGATTAATGTATATGTCTCTTCTCGAGATAAATTACTCTCAATTTCTCTTCTAAGACATATCACATGATCTTGCCGTAGTTCTTTATTAATTCTTACTCTTGTTGATAAGTAAAATACTATGTCCGGTAATAAAAATGATTTATTGCATGGATATTCTTTTTGCATAATCTCATAGCTATATTTTTCTCTTGCAATCAGTATCAAATTAGGATTTGAAGAGTATATTCTTTTACTTCTGCTAAGATCCTTTCTACCACGCTCATCATCAGTATACGTAACTGTAGTAGGCATAGAAATGATACGTCGATTTTTTATGTGCTTAATACAAAAACGACGTGCTGCTTCAATATCAGGATAAAGATTACCCATATTACCACCACCTTGAAGCAAAAATAAATCGTCTTTATTGCTGTTTGCCAGAATTTCTCTTAAATATCTATAGGTGTCATCAATCGAAACTTCAACTATTTTATATCCAGGAAAATTATCCTTGAGAAAGAACGTTGTTGCCAAGGCAATTGCTTGATCTCCTAAATTTCCGTACTCTGGTTCAGTTAATATATAAATAACTTTTTCATCTTTTCTTCTATTTATTATATATTTCCCTGTGTTTTGCCCCCAATAGTAATATATGTCATACAATGATAGCTTACGAATTATTTTATTTATCAAACGATTTACTTTCATTTTAAATTTACTAACACCCTTCTTATATATTTTTCACACTCTGAATATCCTTATAAGGAAGTACCACTGTTCCGAAGGCACCTCCAAAATACGTACACCCATTTTATGATTTTCGCATAATAAATTTCCCAATAATTTTCTTGATTACTATTTTACTTTCAGTAAAATACAGCAGTACAATTATTGTGAAAAATACGCTTTCGATTGAATACAATAAAACGTCATCATCACCCAAGTTCAAAACAACACTTTGTATCATAAGAATCAAATATGCCAAAAGATCTCTTAGTAAATTAATTTTAAGATTTATATACTTACGAGAGGTAAATAGCCTTATTAACCAGATAATGGCAAATGAAATTGTAGTTGAAACAGCCGCCCCAATAGGGCCAACTATTGGAGTAAATATAATGTTCAGTACTAAATTCACTACTGCACCTGCCAGTGTCGACTGTGCAAAGACTTTTGAATCTTTCACCGCCGAAAAAAAACCACCTATGTATCCCGACATTGAACTGAATACTATTGCTATAGTCAGGAAAGGAACATATCTCCAAGCTGTATAAAAATCTTTAGCATACAAAATCTTTGCCAGAAACTTATCAAAGAGGATCACCCCAGAGCACACTATTACCATAATGCTATTGTATAAATTATAAGTAGACTTGAAAAAACCATTCTTATCTTCTGGATCATAATCCTTTACAACCGATAGAGTCCAAGCTTGAGCAAAAATGGTCTGAAATACATTGAGTATAGAAGGGATCTTAGATGCAACAGAATAAATTCCATTTGCCGAAAGTCCTGCAGCCCAAATAACAACATATTTATCTGAGGCACTATTAATCCAAAATCCTATAGCATTAGTAATGAGCGGTACAGAATATCTTATCATCTCTTTTTTTTCAAGTGCATATTTTCTCTTAAAATGAACTTTTGAGAGGTATCCGAGTCTTATAATTAAATATATATTCTGAATAAGCGGTCCAATTATGTATGCTAAAAAATATCCATTAAGTCCCATATTAAACACGAGCAAAAACATGATATTTAAAATTATAATGACAGCCGATGACACAACACTCGAAATTGATAAATCTGCTATATGGTCAGTGCCTCTCGCATAATAAGTAACGATACTGTTTAATGCTTGTGTAACATACATTAGCAAAAAGAATACCGCATACTTATCTATCGCTTTAGATAATCCGATATAATGATTTATAATTAAAAATGCTGAGACCACTATTGTACTTAGCAAAAAATATTTGAATGAAATTGTTGTTATAGCATTCTTATCAAAAGATATATCAATTGAAAATCGTAATACTGCATCTGATATATTCAATGTAATAATCGGTACAAGTAATAAAATTGTAGTATTGAATAAATCATATATACCGTAGTCCGCTGTAGACAACACACTCGTATACAACGGAACTAGAAAAAAACTAAGTATTTTAGTTGCAAAATTGCTAAGCGTCAGGAGTCCAATATTTTTTGCAAGATAATTATAACTATTTCTTCTTTCCATTTAATATATCCCCCATTATTTCTGACCCAAACGCTTTATAAATCTTTTTACTTTACCTCCCAGGCAAACAACTCGTATTACCTTGTTCCATCGCATAGCTTTTTTCTTTTGATCTTCATTATAAACCTCATTCGATTCAGATAACTTCGACGAAAAAAAATCTCTCACCTCGGGTTTAAACCAATGTTCTCCTGTTGTCATTTGTCGATCACGTTCTTCATAATAAAAAGGCGTCTCCAGTTCCGGAATATCTCCACAAGCCAAAAAGGCGTGGCCATTAAAACAATGAGGTAACCGACATTTTCCGATGGCTCTAAACTTAATTGGCTTGTTTGAATCTTTAAAAGTGCCTAATACATCACCACCATAACACTGACTATAAAGTCCTGATTCCAAATCAACAGCTAAGCTCCATAAACCTGCATAACAAAAATCACATTTTCTATTTTGATTAAAAATACTGAGTTTAAATTTAAAGAGTGCCGAATCAAATTGTGACCAAATATTATAATATTCCTCCCTACTATATTTTGTAAGAAGAGCAATATCATCTGTTCCCTCATTACGTGCCACTGTTATGTGTGGCAGAGCACCAAATTCCCTAATTGAAAATTCTTTAATTTCATCGATAAAAGGAACTAACTCATCATGTGGAGTTATCTCTATCGTATAAGAAATACCTGAGTTTTTTATCCTGTTGACGTTTCCAATAAATTTACTCATCATACCTTTTTTTTTCAATTCCAAGTAATGGAAAGAAAATTTTATGAACAAATGTTTTTTTTGATTATCATCAAGCTTTTCTATAAGTTCATCAAACTTCCTTTCAAGTGTCCCGTTAGTCACAATATCAGTATAGTGACCCTCTTTTGTTAATTCATACACCAAATCGATTAGTTCAGGATGCATCATGGTTTCCCCAGCAGCACACAAGTTAAAGTAGCATGGACCACCTAACCTCTCTTTTGAAAAAAAGTTTACAAATTCTTTTGGCTCTGTTGCAAAAGGCTTAATTCCTCCAGCATATACTGTATTATTATCATGATGGCTTAAATAACAGTACATGCAACGAAAATTACAGACATGCACAGGAATCAAACATGTAATAAATCTCTTAATCTTATCCATATCTATTATCACTTTCTTATTAATTTAAGGTCTCTACACAGCCATTTATATATACCTGGGAAAACTCCAATAAGAATCAGTTGAATTCTTTTTTTTATCGAAATATTTCGTTCTTTAATTAAAGAAACAATATTCTCTCGAGTTCTCTCTTTTAAGATCTTATATTCATTGTCTACATCAGCTTTTGCAGTGAATGCCTTTTGAATATAAGATAAATAATAACCAAGATAGCCAACCTTTAATCGTTCAGATGTAAGACCACAATGTATTGAATCAGTGTAAACGAATTCTATTGCATCAATTAAATCCTTATTTTTTTTATTGAAGGTAGTTCTTGTAATTGAGTTAGTTCTTTGCCTGTAATAGTACAGTTTTTCTTTGATATAAACTACCTTGTCAACTTTCTTTAAAAGCTTGTAAGTGGTAACTATATCTTCAAACAATTTTCCTTCTGGGTAGCATATATTTTCAAATAAACTACGTTTATAAATTTTATTCCATGCAAAACATTGAAATCCGTAGTCATCAAATAATGTAGATATTGCATCCTCCCGGCTTAAAACCTCAATTTCAGAATCGCTATCATTATTAAATCCTGATGAAGTATAATCACAGCAAGCAATCTCGGTATTCGATGACATAACAGCGTTATACAATTTTTCAATCATTTTTTTATTTAGACAGTCATCGCTATCCACAAACACTATAAAATTACCTCTCGCGACATTAAGACCAACATTTCTCGCACTTGACAAACCGCCATTTTTTTTATGAATAACTCTAATTCTTCTGTCTTGATCGGCAAATATATCACATATTTCTCCGGATTTGTCTGTAGAACCGTCGTCGACTAAAATTATTTCAATATTATTGTAACTTTGATTGATAATCGATACTAAACAATCATCAAGAAACTGTGCCACATTATATACTGGCACGATAACAGATATCAAACTTACCTTCATTCTATGGCAGTCTCCTTGTTCTTCCGTCATTTGTTTATTTTTTTTCTCAATTATTGAAACCATACTTCACCTAAAGCAATGTATCTTACTAATTTTATCTTTCTCAGCAAATATTTTGAAACAACTAAAGTCACAACTGTTCCCAGTAAAAACATTATTAACACTGTAAACGCATAAGGGCATTCCATTTTTCTGTACATTAGATATCTTATTGGTCGTTGAACAAAATAGCTTATCAAATATAGATCATAGCTATATTTCCCTAGCATATCTAAACTCTTTCTTACAATTCCTTTATTTCTAACTAGTAAATATGAAACCAACATCACAAAGTAAATCGCTAAACAACATGTTACAAAATACTCTGTCTTTACCACTGATGTGAAAACTATAAACATGGCTAACGCCAAAACTCCAAATATTAGGTATGTAGTATGACTAAATCTTGTTTTTATGCTCTCATATTTATTCGCTATAACAACCCCAAATGCATAGTAAGTTGTAAATTTTAGGAAATTATCTATAATACTATCCGGAAAAATATAAGAAAACAGCAAAAATATGAGTCCGACACAAATATATATCCAGCACTTTGTGTTCGTCATTGCATTTTTTTTTGCTAATAATTTACCTGTGCAAAAATAAAGAATGGAAATAATAAGTAAAGTCCATAAAAACCACATCGTGACATTAGGGCTAACACCTATCAAAATCTTCCACGCATCCCCAGGTGAAAAGGGAGTTGTTGAGTACTTAGCCCCAAAAGTTTTTATTAATAAGCCAATTAATGAATAAAAAATATAAGGTACTCGCAAATGCCACATTTTCTTTTTTAATACATTAACAAGAATATACTCTCCTCGAATAAGTTTTCTCGAAGATACAAAACCTGCAAAGAAGAAAAATAATCCCATGTGGAAACTATAGACCAAATCTACTAAATAATGAGCTAACGAATTTGTTATCTCCTGCCCTAGATCCGGAAATGAATGACCAAATATCACGCACAGCACTGCAATTCCACGGGCAATATTTATTTCAGGGTAGTACCCATCTCTTATATTTTTATTCATTTTCTAGCCTCTCAATCTTCCTATGTCTCCTAATCTCTTAGCTAATCCAATCCTAGTAATCAATAAGTTATACGCTGTGACAGCACTACAAAATATCAATCTTAATTTTATGGACAAGTATTATTACATAATTTGTTTATATATTTTTTTATGTAACCAATCTGTTCGATATATAATGATTTTACCTCTTCTAAATTTCACATTTGCAAAGAATTTCTTAATTATAAACAGACTTATTAGTATATAAACAAATGCTACAGAAACTACCATTTCAAAGTATTTGTTAGAAAAGAAACTAAAGAAAATTGAAAAAGCACAGTATGCATATATAATAATTCCATAATTGATACCTGCTATGTTTTTATACCTTTGCAAGCGTTCATACATCCACTCTGAAACTGCTCCAATAGCAAATAAAATTACACTTGTTCCGATAAAACCGAAATCTTGACAGATCGGCATTAAAATGGTATAAACATTTCCTAAACCAGTCTTGCCAATCCATCGATATTCATATAGACTAATTACATTATATTTTAGATTTCCTGTTGACTCATAAAGCTTCAGGTATGTCTGCCTCAAAGTCTGTCCACCAAACACCTGAGATGGAGCATGCTTTTCTGACAAATAAAGTTCAAGATTTTTTAATGGCGAGCCTACATATGTCGATAATGTCTCTACAAATGTAAATTCATTACTCGATCTTCCAGTTGCCATTGTAGTGATCTGGAAAAGTATAATTATTATCCCTGCAAAGAAGATTATCTTAGGCAAATTTGATAAATTAAAATTACTTTTCCACCCTGTACTCGCCCCATGAAGAAGATAAAACATAACTACCCCACTTATAATAAACAAGAAAAATGTATTTCTAATTCCCTGGAGTAAAGAAATCATCATCCCGAAAACTATAATTAAATATAACACAAAATGATTCTTTTTTTTACACACTTTATTATTGATTGCAATATATCCAGCAAGAAGAACACCAGAGATATTAAAATATTGCATTACCTTTAAATAACTGGGTACATATACCAAACGATTATATTTATTTGCATTGTAATACTGACCAATTGCAGTCAAAAGATTTCTGCTAGAAACATTTCTTAGGACAACATATATCGTTATAATTGCAATGAACACTTCTAACAATAAATACAAATATAACTTATACTTTGATATTTTTATAGCATATAACTGTGCAGGCTTTATTACAGGATGGTCTAATGCATACACTATCTTTACTACAAGGCATCCTAAGCTGAATGATATTGTTCCGATGGAAACCAGCACAAGCAATGCAGGATTTTGAAAGCCTCCCCATTTATCCTGGAAAATCCACGCCCATAATGCTGATAACCAGAATCCCACTGTAAACAATATAGCTGGACTGCAAAAATTTCCTCTAAAGATAACAATATCTAATATTAAAATCAAGGAAAGTATTAAAAACAAATAAAATATCACTGGTTTGCCTTTCTTCTTAAAGTTTCAAATATTTTACTGTACGGAAGTTTAATCCTAAATAAAGCCTTCATAAACCCTATTTTCCACTGACAATCATATATATCCCTTTTCAACTCTTTTACATGAAAGATATAATGTACAAAACTTTGTGGGTTAGCCAAATAAACCTCATCTCCACAATTGAAAAATCTCATCTTTCCAAACTGTTTAATGTTAATCATTTCAGGTTCATTTCCAACTCTATGCATATGATCATACATCATACTGAAGTCATTGCTTAAAATACGGGATAAGATTGAGGGGTTATAATCAGATGCGAATTGAAATGCCCCTTCCTGTACCCTGGCTATCATTTTTGCTTCTAACATCAGCTCACCATCTGGCATTCGGTATTCGTATGGATATCTCTCGGCAACAATTCCATCCTCTGTTTGAATATATCTTTTTACGGAACCGTCTTGCTCTAAAAACATGGATTCAATTAAACCAATATATGCACTCTCCAATTCTTCATCTTGCCGATTAAAACAGTCAAAGGCATATCCCTTTGCCTTTCCTTCTTGCCCCCTCAAGATTATTTTGGACTTATTTGTCATTCCTACATAGTACCCGTAGATATCATTGTCAATATGTATATCATTCAATGTATCTGTTAGAGCCTTTTGCATCGAACCCGCCCACCCAATATCAACTATGGCAGTTTTCTTTGAAAAATCAAATTGTTGAAGATAGGACACAAGATTATTATATTCATCAGTTGCGTTTCTTCTTAATGCCTCATGAATTTCCTCATACAATTTTCTTACTCTTTCATCATGTACTAAATTATCTCTCTTAATCTGCAAAGTAAAATCAATATTGTTTTTTTCTATCTGTTGTCTATAATTATTGGCATCCAATCCAAGACTATCAAATATTTGTATTATATTCGTCATATTGGGAACCGAAAGACTACTCATCACTTTTTCAAATTCACTATTTTTTGCTAAGCGAGGTACCCTTAAGCTTCTTCTCGATACTTCTATGTATAAAGATGGGATATCCTTATCATATCCAAGTGAATCATATAACTTTTTCATCACAAATCCGTCTCGAGCTAAAAACAAAACTTGCTTGATTCCTTCTTTTTGAGCTTCGGTATAAATCCATTTCACAAAACCATACAGAAGCGGTCCAAAAACTTCGTATCCAAATTGACTATATGTGTCACCGATATCAACATGATTGTTCAGGAAAGCATCAAGCACTTTACTATCGAACTTACCATCTTTAGGAGTATAATTTCTCTGTAACCTTCTATTATATGTAGCAATTTTGTAACTTGGAATCCTCCCCGCTTTCGCCTTCAAATAATCCGCCTTAAATGAATTCCCAATATGCATGATCTTATTTGGTTTGACTTGCAAATCATTACATACATATTTAAATAATGAACCGTCTGCCTTAGTCATCCCATGTTCGTTTGATATGTACAATTTTTTAAATCCAGAAATACCGTTCTTTTCCAACAACTGTTCAATAACATTTCTTGATAAATACATATCCGAAATTAAAATGATCTTCGAATGTTTCAAAGCATAGTAAAATATACTTTGAATTTCTTTATTTATAGAACTCAACTCAATTTCAGTATTAATCTCGTTTCTCTTGAGAATATCCGTTCTATTTCCACCGTAACAAGCATAAATATCATCAAGCGTAATTTCTTTACTGTCACTTTTGGCTCTAGCTAATACTTCAGCCTTTTTTCTTTTTTCGTAAAAGTTCTTTTCGTTAGTCTTTCTCTCGACAATTTTGAACACATCTGTTGGATTCGGCACATCTCTCTTTAATAATGTATCAAATATATCAAATGACACGTACTCAACCGAGTCAATTTTTTTATATAATTCTGACATTTCACAGGATGACCAGTTATCCATTTTTTCACGTAATAACTTCTTAATCATTATAATCCTCTGTTATACTTTTAAAGCTTTATTAACTGAAACAGATTTTAACTTATAGAATAAAGATGCCATGTTCTCTTTTACAAATCCAATAAACTTCCCCACCACGAGGCAACCTTTCACATTTCTATTTTTCATCGGAATTGATGCTATTCTAAGTAATTTGGAATTTATTTGGCCCATACTGAATGCCTTTACACTAAGTGAATCATTTACAACTTCATAGATTCGTTCCTTTATATCATCACGACCGCTAATCGCGATCTCCTGTACGCACTGAACCAAACGAGATGCATAGTACCCATAAATTACCGAAAGGACGTCCTTATCTGTTGTTCCCCAATGCTGATAAACCTTAAGAATATGTTCAAACTGTTCTTTTCGTTTCTCAAACAACATTCCATCAAAAACAGTTGTTGTTTCTGATCCAGCTCTTGATCTGAAAAAGTGATAACCAGCTGATGAACTGATTGCAACCCTTTCAATATCCATAATAACCTCCATATTAAAATGTAAATCATCCCATTTTAGGTTTGGAAATTCCAATGCATGCTCACGGACATAATCAGCTCGATATAACTTATTCCACGGCACAGCCATCATCATATTATCAAAATAATTGTGAATGTTATTACGGACAAGCTGCTGATTAAAATAATTCTTTTCAGATTCGAATACTTTATAAGATTGTCTGGAATTGTTTTCATAGTATTCCATTGTATATCCCGTTACAACAAGCTGTGCATTAGTTTTCACAGCTAAATCATACATCTCCTGAAGATAATTTTCTTCAAGCCAATCATCTGAGTCTGGGAAATAAAAGAAGTCACCAGATGCCTCTTTTATTCCAATGTTTCTTGCACTTGGCGCACCACCATTCTCCTTATGAATTACACGCACCCGATTATCCTTTTTTGCATACTCATCAGCAATTTTGCCACATGAATCTGGTGAACCATCATCGACAATAAAAAGTTCAAAATCCGAAAATGTCTGATTTAAAATACTATTAATACACTTCTCAAGGTATTTCTCAACTTTATATACAGGCGTAATTACTGAAATTTTACACATATTCTTTTCCTTCTCAATATACTTCATTATTTATATTTACTCAGATCTTATATCCCATATAGAATTTCATGTTCGATAATTTAAATTCTCAATGTTTTACAATATATAATTCACTACACCAAGGTCTTAGACATTAGACTTGTTGAGATTCTATGTCCCATAGCGAACCAATTTGTATCTCAAGGCACTATCCAACCGCTTCTACCCAAAAGCATCTTTTCCAACCCATTTTCATGTATTTTCCGGTCACCATACCGTTTTCCCACCCCACTAGAACTTCCACCCAACCATTCATTCTCCGCTCTTTCTTATCATATTGCTCAGCAATACTCACATCGCTCCCACACTTCCCACCACAATCATTATGGTTTTCAGCAATATCTTGATATCCAGTCCAACATTCCAATCCTCTATGTACGCAGAATCCAGCTTTACAACATCCTCAAAATCCGTGATTCCGCTTCTGCCGCTTACCTGCCACATACCGGTGATACCGGGTTTGATAGCCAGACGGACACGATGATGAAGAGCATATTTTTCCCACTCGTCCACAGTAGGAGGGCGGGTACCCACAAGAGACATGTCTCCCTTTAATACATTGTAGAACTGGGGAAATTCGTCAATGCTGTACTTGCGGATGAAATGCCCAATTCCCTTGATGATACGCGGGTCATTCTTCATTTTGAACATCATTCCATCTTCTATCTGGTTTTTTTCCATCAGTTCTTTTTTGCGCTCCTCCGCATCCAGATACATGCTTCGGAATTTATACATCTTAAATTTTTTCCCGTTTCTTCCTACCCGAATCTGGCTGAAAAAAATAGGACCGGGAGACTTCATATAAATGGCAGGCGCCACAAACAAAAATAAAACTCCTGTCAGCAGACATCCCAGGATACCTCCCAAAATATCCAGTGTTCTCTTATAAAATAGCTGTTTGGAAGATACCATATTCACACTGGTAGTCAGCACCGTATAATTTCCCAGACGCTCTATCCTCTGCCGTCTGCCCTCTGAATTATTCAGCTCCATCAGGCATCTGTGTACGGTTACTCCCATTGTGCTGCATGCACGTATAATTTGAAGAGCCGCATCCTCCGGTACAGCATTCAGCAATACTTCATCCACCCATTCTCTGCATACATACTCTACCATAGTATTTCTATCCGCTACGACTGTAATACCGCCGACGCTGTCACCAATCATACTCTGATCCACAATCACAAGTCCGCTCAGGCGGAATCCATAATAATTTTTTCTGGATAAAATATTACAAACCGTCTCTTCCGCATGTTCTTTATCTGTAAATACCAACAGAGAACGCTGGCTCATAAGGATTGTCGGTCCCTTTAAAAGATGCTTTTTCCAAAGCAGTCTGACCGGATAACCAAGCAACAGATAAAATACTCCTGTCAGCAGCAGCGTCATACGGGAATAAAGTTCCCCCTCCTGCGTTAAAAACAGGTAAAAGACTGAAAATAACGTTACAAAAAGCGCCTGCTTAACGGTTGCGGCAAATTCTTTATAATACCCTCTTTTTAAAACATTTTTAAAATTTTCACCTAAAAAAACAACTATAATCTGTATCAGAATCAGCACAATGGCTTCTTTGCGGTAAAGCGACTGCGCATATGGGTTATTCACGCCATGGCGCGCCATATAAGCCGCCAGAAAAGCCAGTTGCAGACATATCAAATCCAACAATATGAAATCCCAGTGCTTTAGCCATCCTTTCGCTGATTTTCTGTACATTTCCATACTCCTTTGTAATTCTTTAAAGTCCCCCTCCCCCATAAGGGGAGGACGACAACCACATGTCAAAACAAGTCATAGATTTTTTAGCGGTTATAGCGAACTTTCTTCGCACATACAGCAGCAGATGCTAAACATATAACTGCCAGAATGCCTGCTACAGGCAGCATCTCGCCGGTCTTGGGAGATTCAGCGGGGCTGTTTTCCGTTGATGCAGCAGCAGCGTTGGATGCAGAAGCAGCCTTCTGCTCTACCTCTACCAATACGATAGGGGACAGGGACTTGAAGGTTGCTGTAATCTGTCCGTCAGCAACAGTAGCATCAATGGTTTCCCATACGCCGGTTGCCTCATTCAGATGCAGAACAATATAGTTCTTTGCTGCATCTCTTACAAAACCAGGCACAGAGATAGTCAGGGTAACTCCCTCTGCAGGAATGGTTCCCTCAACAACAACATCTACAGCAGCTTTCAGAGTAGCAGCTACAGTTTTACCTGCCGCTGCGGAAACTGTCTTCCTGGCAAACGTATCAGCTACTGAAAAAACATTGTTCATGACAGCAACATCTACCGCCTTCGTTTCTTTCACTTTTACTGCACTGCCGGAAACAGAAACCGTTACACCGGTACTCAGTTCATCGGCTAACTTTGACAATGATTCTGTAACGCTTGCATCAGGAGCGGTAAGATCTGCCGCCACTGTTTCAGTCGTTACAGAAGCAGAAGTATTTGCGGTACTGGGACTCTCTGCAGCAAAAACAGTCATACCAAAGGTAAGCGCCATTGCCATGCTCAGTGCCAGCACACTTGTAAGTTTCTTTTTCATCGGTATCATCCTCCTTTCCTCATAATTACATGTGGTTATATCAAGCCTTTCAGCCTAATACCTTTTTTACAGTCCTATCTCTTCGTAAAAGACCTTCAGTATCAACTCGTACAATGCTTTCTCATCCGCATAAAATTCTTCAAAGCGGTCTCCTTTCACAGTCTCACCCTGCAGGCTATACATATTTCTGCCGTCAAATCGGTAATCTGTGATTTGTGTAGCCAGATAGCTGACCTCATCCACAGTAACGTCTGTCACCATGTATTTGCTTAAAGTAGTATATAAAGTCACCGGTAAGGTGATATCTGTCTTCATCATTTCCGTTGCTTTCGCGGCATACGCCGTCAAATACTGTTTCTGTCTTTCTAAACGCCTTCCCGCGCTGCCGACGCTTCCTGCGCCGCGATAATCTCTGTTATGTAAATATTGGTAAGCCTGTTCCCCTTTTAAAAGGACTGTATCACCTTCCCTGATATCACTGTTTATGACATCCTCAAGGGCTACTACTTCAATACCGCCCACGGCGTCATTCAGCAAAGATATGGCGCCCATATTGATGGCACAATAACCATGAATCGGCAACTGGTAGAACAGCTTTGATACCGCCTCTACGGTACGTTCACAGCTAATTTCCGCCCCATCGCCGTAGCCATGCTGTAATGCAATCTGGGCTGTAGACACGCCTCTGTAATCGCCTTCTTCGTTATATACAGCAATCTCTGTCATCGTATCCCTGGGAACACCGATAATGGATATTTCTTTCGTATGAGGATTCAGCACCAGCAGGAAAACAGCGTCGGACTGACCACCGTCAATACCGTTTTTGACCGGCTTAACTACATCCTTCTTATCAATACCAAGAAACAAAAAGGTTAAGATATCTTCGTTATAACGATAAACAGCTCCCTGATAACGGATATCTCCTTCCTGCCATATATATGCCGGATTGTCACCCGCAGCCGTTTCCTCGTCTGCATTTTCACCACGTGCCCGTACATTCACGGAATCCTGATTGATATCCTCCGACAGTTCCGATATACTCAGATTTGGTCTGTTACTGCCGCTCCTCTTATACAATCTGTTTTTTCCGGAAATCTGCAAACCTACAAACACAGCCACCCCCGCAATTACGAGAATGACAACGGCAAGCATTATTTTCACAATAATCCTGTAAACCCTTGCATTAATCTTCATTCAACAACACTCCCTGCACCAGATAGCGGTTGTCTGGCTTCGTGGAAATACAGGTGGACAGCGTTAAAATTTTATCCGCCGCAGTTACCTCCACATCTTCCCTCAAATTACAGTTCATGGAACGCGTATTCAAAATATCATCAAGGTAATCCTGAAAAATTACCTCATTGGTAAAATCATAATTGTACAATAAATGTTCATCCGTAAATTCATACGCTGCAAAAATCTCATAAACCAAAAGCTTTTCCGGTGTGTAAATATATACATAAGGATGCTCTTCAAAATATTGACTGTCCTCAAATTTGTGTAAGCCGGCAAACATGGTTCCTTTCTTCATATTGTGACCATAAAGAACCGTATTCGGGTCCGTAAAATCTTTTGTATTATAGTTCTCTGAATAAATACAGCCGGGATATCCCTCACTGCCGTCCAGATTATGAGTCAGATAATAATTATTGTCCGCAGGGTGCTGCAGCACGGGGTAGTCAATCATGCTGTCAGGAATATAAATCCAGGCATAGATATCTGCATTGGTATTTTCCTGCAAATCCGCAAAATCGATTTCCTTCTCCGGTATCGGAATCCCAGCCTCTCTCAGTGCTTCCAGCAAGTCAGGCTCCTTCTCTTCCTCTGCAGTATCCGCTTTTTCTTCCTGTATTTCCTCCGTAACCTCTGTATTTTCCGCCAGTTGTTCCAACTGCTTCTCCGCACTCTCACGGTCAACTATCTGCTTTATAAAAATAATTCCCGAAACAAGCGCGCCAATCAGAAAACACACACATAATACGAATGCCGCTTTCTTTTTATTCTCCATAGTTTCCATAGTACTTTCCGTAATATTTTCCATAGTATTTTCCATAATACTTGCCGTAATAGCCCTTACCGGACATATCCACCTTATTCAGCACACAGCCCAGAATCCGGCAGCCCGTCACATCCAGTTGTTCCTTGACCTTGCGCACAAAGTGGTAGCTGATACTTCCGCTGGCAATAACGATGACTGCCCCGTCACAGCATTTGGACACCACTGCACTGTCAATCACGCTCCCCAGCGGCGGCGTATCTATGATAATCATGTCATACGCTCTGCGGGCATTCTCAATCATTTTCCGAAACCGGTGATTGCCTAAAAGCTCGCTTGGATTGGGCGGCACCGGACCGGAAAATACCATATGCAGATTCTTTATGTCGGTAACACACAGCGTTTCCTCAAATTCCACTTTCCCCACCAGATAATTCACCAGTCCCAGTCTGACTTTTCCTTTTTTATGACGCTGGCGCATAACAGATTTCCGCAAATCCGCATCCAGCAGCAATACTTTCTTTCCCATCTGTGCATAGGACTTCGCCAGTTCAAAGGAAATGTTACTTTTTCCTTCATTGGGCGTACAGCTTGTGATACAAATTACTTTGATATCTTCACCCGAAAATTCAATATTGGTCCGAAGTGTTTTAAATGCCTCTCTGCTTCTGAAATCCAGCTCCGAATTCTTCAATTCTATGTTCTGCATTTAGTTTCCTCCCTCTGCAGCCGAAGGCTGTTCTAACTCTTCTACTACCAGCTCCGTCTCATCCATCTCCGCATGATTTTCTTCCTGGGGACTGCTTACTCCTGCGAAATCTGCGGCTGTTTCCATTCTCCTTCTGTGTTTATGCCGGTCTGATGTCTCTATCACGGGAATCATTGCAAGGGTACTGAGTCCCAGATATTTCTCGATATCATCACTGGTCTTGATAGTGTCATCTACCAGAAAGCGAATCACCAGAATCATCGCGCAAAGAAACATTCCCAATAACAAGCCTGCTCCCGTCCATTTCGCAACGCCGGGACTGGACGGCGTCTCCGGAAGATTTGCTTCCTCCGCCACATTAACTGCCTGAATATCCATAACATTTTTGATATGCTCCGACGCCACCTTTCTGATTTCGTCGGCAATAAACTGCGCCATCGCCGGGTCTTCATCTTCCACAGTAATGGCAATGATACGGGTATCCGTAAGCGTCTCCACCGAAACACGTTCTGCAAAGCTGCCATACTTCTCATCCAATCCGCAAATCTCAATGACCTGCTCCAGCACATATCTTCCCTTGATAAGCTGCGCATAATCCTTGGTAAGCTGTGTTCCCAACTGCACATCGCTATAGGTTAAGGTACTATTGTCCTGCTTATTCAAAATATAAACCTTAGTAGTTGACTGATACCGGGGCGTAATGACAAATTTACTAAGCATAAATCCTGCTATTCCGGTCAGAAATCCACATAAAAGAATCAGCCACAGCCAATGTAGTAAAAGACCGAACATCTCCTGCAAATCTATCTCAATCACATCTTCCGTGTTTGTATTCTGCATTTTTACTCTCCTGCTTTCTTCTTTATTTCTAATGAACCATCTAACAAACGGCTCATCGCATTTCCACAAAGGATTGCATCCACATAGGAACTCTCATACTTCTTATATAAATGTGCTGCACATTTTAGCATCGCCGGTTTCCGCCCTGATGTGTTATGGGCATCTGTACCGATAAAATCTACAAGCTCCGCTTTTAAAAGCTTATGTATAAAATTTTTTGTCTTCCATCCTGCATCTCCGGTCACGCTTCCTGCATTTACCTGAATCCCGCAGCCCATTGCTTTTAGCTCTTCCACGCAGATTTTATCCTTGTACAAACACTCATAACGCTCCACATGTGCCAGTATGGGAATATATCCCATACCCAGAATATCTTCCATGGCATTTCTTATGTAGGTATAGCCTTCAAAGGGCGAAAACTCTATTAACACAGATTCCGTACCATTCAAAGTTTTGAGCGCACCTGCGTGAAATTTTTCCTCCAGCTCACTGTGGTAGTAGATTTCATTTCCCGCATACAATGTAATGGGAATGTCCATTTTTTTTATTTCCCGCCGCACCTTATCCACTGTCCGGTTCATTCGCTCTGCATCCGCCGGAAAGCGCCCTGCCTTATAATGCGGGGTCGCTATGATATGCGTAATCCCTTCCTGCCATGCTATCTGAAGCATTTTCAGCGTTTCGCCCATCTCCTGCGCACCATCATCCATATTTGGCAAAATGTGCGAATGAATATCAACATAACCCATTTCTGAAAATTCCTTTTGTGCAAAACTTTCTTATGTCAAACCATTTCTTGACATAATTCCCATTAAATTTACATGTCTAACTTATTACAGTCACTTTAGTGACTATAGTCAAGTATATGATTATAAAATAAACTAATAATAAGTATACCTGTTAAAAAAGGGGGTTCCACATTTTGATTGATTATTCTCCCTTTTGGGAAACATTAAAACAATCAGAAGAAACAACTTATACATTGATTACAAAGCACCATATATCCAGTGCAACAATAGATAAATTAAGAAAAAATAAACCTATGACTACCACGACGTTAAATGATTTATGCCGAATACTTCATTGTGAATTGCCGGATTTGGCAAAATATGTTCCATCCGAAAACGACCAGGCATTATAAAAGGTCATCTTATCACTCAGGATAAGATGACCTTTTATCATGTTATAATTCATACGGCGTCGCCTGATAAACATAATAATTGAGCCAGTTACTATACAAATTATTGCTGTGCGACCTCCACTGCAGCAGCGGTCTCTCTTCCGGATTATCCTCCGGGAAATAATTGTACGGCACCTGAATAGGCAAGCCCTTATTCAAATCTCTGACATATTCGTTTCGCAGTGTATATCTGTCATATTCGGGATGCCCGTTTACAAATATTTTTTTGCCATCCTCTGCGATTGCCAGAAAAACTCCTGCCACAGGAGATTCCGCAAGAACGGTTAAATCCTTACAAGCGTGAATTTCTGACGCAGGCGTCTCGGTATGCCTGCTGTGAGGGGCAAGAAAAATATCGTCAAAGCCTCTCACCAGCGGAATCTTGCGATTGGCAACCTTATGTTCATAAATCCCAAACAGCTTATGGGAAAGATGCGCTTTATTAATCCCGTAAAAATGATAAAACGCCGCCTGCGCCGCCCAACAAATATACAGCGTGGAGGTTACATGGGTCTGTGCCCAGTCCATAATCTCACAGGTTTCCTCCCAGTAATCCACTTCCTCAAAAGAAATATCCTCAACGGGCGCTCCCGTAATAATCATTCCGTCAAAGTTACGGTCACGGACATCATCCAGGGTAATATAAAATTTGTTCAAATGACTTGCTGAAGTATTTACCGACACATGGCTTTTTACCGTCATAAAAGTCACGTCAATCTGCAGCGGTGTGTTGGACAACGCACGCAAAAGCTGCAGCTCCGTGTCCTGCTTAATCGGCATATTATTTAAAATCAACACCTGCAAAGGACGAATATCCTGATGCAGCGCACGGTTCTCGTCCATCACAAATATATTTTCATTTTCCAAAATTTCCTTTGCAGGTAAATCGCTCTGTGTTTTAATCGGCATTTTATTATCCTCGTACTTTCCTTTTTATCGTTCTATCCTATTTTAAATTCCTTCTTATACTTCAATCCCATACTGCGCTAAAAACTCGTCCTCTGTGAGAATCGGCACTCCCAGCTCCTTCGCCTTTTTATTTTTCGTGGAATTAGAAGTACTGTCATTGTTAATCAGACAGGTCGTTTTGCCGGTAACGCTTCCCGTCACCTTTCCGCCCTTTAACTCAATCAGCTCCTTCAAATCATTCCGGTTATCAAAATGCAGCAGACTTCCGGTAACTACAAAAGTAAGTCCTGCAAGCGTCTGGCTTTCTGCTGATACCTGTGGAACCTCTATCTGTAATTCCTTCATCAGACGGTCAAGCTTCTGCAGATTATCCTCATCCTGCATATAGGCGGCATATGCGGCTGCAATGACCTCTCCCACGCCGTCCACGGCACTTAAGGTCTCCACATCCGCGTTTCGCATTCGCTCCATATCGTAATCAAAGTATTTACACAGCATCTTTGCATTTGCCACACCGATATTGGCAATTCCCAGCGCATAAATGACTCTCGGCAGCGTGGTATTTCTCGCCTGCTCAATGCCGGCAATCAGATTCTGATAGGACTTTTCGCCAAAGCCCTCCATCTGCGTAATTTCATCCTTGTAGCGGTCAAGGTGGAACAAATCCGCATATTCATGGATAAATCCACGGTCAATAAATTTTTCCAGGGTTGCCTCGGACAAACCGTCGATATTCATGGCGTCCCTGCTTACAAACAGGGTAAACGACTTAATCCGCTTTGCCGCGCATTTTTCATTGGTACAATATAAAGACTGTACCTCGTTCATCTGCTTAATCCGGGTGGGTTGTCCGCAGACAGGACATACCTTCGGAATCTCCAGATTATCGCTTTTCGTCAGATTTTCCGCAATCTGGGGAATAATCATATTCGCCTTATATACGGTAATGCGGTCTCCTATCCCTAAATGCAATCCCCGTAAAATACTGATGTTGTGCACGGAAGCACGGCTTACCGTAGTTCCCTCCAGCTCCACGGGTTCAAAGATTGCCACTGGATTAATCAGTCCGGTACGGCTGGCGCTCCACTCTATCTCCTTCAGCGTAGTTTCCTTCAATTCATCCGCCCATTTAAAGGCAATGGAATGTCTGGGGAATTTGGCGGTACGCCCCAAAGACTGACCATAAGCAATATCTTCATAGGTCAGCACAAGTCCGTCTGACGGAATGTCATAGGTTTCAATCCTCTGCGCAAAATCCTCTATCGCCGATAAAATGGTATCCTCCGTTACTGTCTGATGCTCTACCACTTCAAAGCCCTGCTCCTCCAGAAAGCGGAACTGTTCTTCCCTGGAATTGTGAAAATCCACTCCCTCTGCCTGCACCAGCGTAAACGCATAGAACTTCACATTTCTCTTTGCTGTAATTTCATTATTTAATTGTCTTACGGAACCGCTGCAAAGATTCCGGGGATTCTTATATTTTGCCTCTGCATCCTCAATCTCTGCATTAATTTTCTCAAAATCGGAATAACTGATAACAGCTTCTCCCCGCAAAACCAATTCTCCCTGATAGGCTATCGCTACCGGCAGATTCTTAAAAGTCCGGGCGTTGTTCGTAATTACCTCACCGATTTCGCCGTTGCCTCTTGTGACCGCTTTTGCAAGTTTTCCTTCACTATATGTCAGTACTATAGTCAAACCGTCTAATTTCCAGCTGAGAATTGCAGGATTTCCCTGCAGCCAGTCCCGCAATTCCTCAGGATTTTTTGTTTTGTCCAAAGACAGCATAGGACTCTCGTGACGCTCCTTTGGAAGCTCATCCACAGCTTCATACCCGACAGTGACCGTGGGACTGTTGGCAAGCACCACCCCCGTCTCCTGCTCCAACGCTGCAAGCTCATCATATAATTTATCATATTCAAAATTGCTCATGAGTTCTTTATCCTGCGCATAATATGCCTTTGATGCTTCGTTCAGGGTATCTACAAGATATTTGATACGTTCTACTTTTGATGACTGCATATTGTATTCCTGCCTTTTTCTATATTATCACAATTTGAGATTCCTGCCGCGCCATAAAGCGCTTCCAGTTCTTCGCCTGTCACCTCACGCCAGGCTCCGTATTTCAAATCTCCCAGCTTGATATTCATAATCCGTACGCGTTTCAGGCTCTTCACCTGATAGCCGAGCGCTTTGCACATTCGCCGTATCTGTCTGTTGACTCCTTGGGTCAAAATAATCCGAAACGTAAATTTTCCTATCTGGGAAATGCTGCATTTTCTCGTTTTAACATCCAAGTCCTTTAGATAAACTCCTTCGCTCATTCTTGTTAAAAAATCAGATGTTATTTCTTTATCCACCTTTACAACATACTCTTTTTCATGGCGGTTAGCGCCCCGCATCACCGCATCTATCAAATCTCCGTCGTTGGTAAGGAGAATCAGTCCTTCCGAATCCTTATCCAGCCGTCCCGCATAGGTGACGCGTACAGGATAATCAATTACATCCGTTATCTTTCTCTCCGCATGAACATCCCTCTCCGTACAGGTGACTCCAATCGGCTTATAGTATGCCAAAACCACATTTTTCTTTCGTCCTGCCACTATATTACCGTTTACCGTAATTTCATCCGCTCCACTCACGGTCTGCCCTATAGTCGCAGGCATGCCGTTAATCCATACTTTTCTCTGTTCAATCAGTTTATCCGCTTCCCTTCGGGAGCACACGCCGCACTGGGCAAGATATTTATTCAAACGAACCTGTTCCATATTTTATCGACTTTCTCCCTGTTTTCACACTTCCTCATAAACTGTCATTTCTTCGATTTTTCTTACCGCAGGAATGCCCTTTCCCTCCGTCAAGCCCATTTTCGCCATTTGGTCTGCCAGCTCGTTATATTTTACATTGGTATGCGCTGTCACCTTGGTAAAGGTAATGGCAATGCTTTTGCTCCATCCCCGCATTGCTGCCGCATATTTCTGTGTCAGCTCCGTCTTGCTGCGCCACTCTCCAGTGACCCACTTTTCAATTCCCTGATAGTCATAGCGGATTTCGATTGCCCGAAAGCCGTTAAATATAGCAAATTTAACGGCATACATAGCCCCCAGCATCTCTCCCGTCACATTTCTATGCTGCAAGGACTGGGGATTATCGCCGTTTCCATATTCCGTATAAATATGCCCGTCCGGCAGAATAAAGACACAGCCAAAAGCATATTTTTTGATGGAATCATCATAGCTTCCATCCACATAAGCGAGCAGGGTATTCTCAGCAGGGAAATCCATTTCGGCACGGGCAGTCTCTGCCTGCTTTGCATTCGTTTCTACAACCGGTTCTGTACCGACCTCTCCTATATAGTCCTTCGCCTCAGCCAACGTCGCAAACCCCTTGTATTCCGCTCCGGGAAATCCCTCCACAGATGACTTACAATCCGCCCAGGAAGAAAACACACCCGTTATTTTACCTTTTCGCACCGCATAAAACTTTTTTGCTGCCATTCCTTCTCCTGTCTGTCGGTTACTGCCCTTTTTTTCTTTTTAAAATACTTCAAATGCAAGCTTCGCTTACAGCTTTTTGGCACAAATTCTCAACAGATATGATTATATCAATTTTCTCACCGTTTTACCATACCTTCCTGTAAGAAGTTTGCTGATTTTAGGACACAATTAACAGATACTTTCACACATCTCTAAAAAATAAGCATGTACGGAGGTATTCTCCGTCACCTCCGAATGAAAGGAGACTCCAAGCTGGTTCTGATAACGGACAGCAACAATATTTCCGTCAACCTCTGCCAATACCTCAACGCCTTCCCCCACGCTTTCAATATAGGGTGCACGGATAAAAGTCATTGGGATGTTTCCGATAGGGCGCATTTGTGCCTCTACAGAAAAGCTTCCCAACTGTCTGCCGTAAGCATTTCTTTTTACCGTGACAGGCAGCGTGCCAAAATATCTTTTTTCATCATTCGACAGATTTTCCGCAAGCAGAATCAAGCCCGCACAGGTTCCAAAAACAGGAAGCTTACCGTTTTCATGCACATATTTTACCAGTTCATAAGATACCTGCAATTCCTTTGCCGTGTTGAACAGCTCATCCTCTCTCATGGAAGTGATTCTTGCAATTTCCTGATTCCTTCTCAACGCTTCGCCCAATCCTTGGCTCCGCATACAAAGGGAACTTTAAATTTTGTCTTGTCAATATGGAACACATCATCTGCCGGGGAAAGTACTTCGCTTTCATCAATATAATCAATTTCGATTGCTTCCAGAATCTGCGCTTCCGCAAAATGACCGATTCTGCACTTTGCCATAACCGGAATAGAAACCGCTTCCTCCGCGATTCTCGCCTGTTCGGGAGTCGTAACATCCATGATTACGCCTCCTTTTAACATCTGTGCCAATTCTTTGTTTAATTCATATCTGCTTGCTGCCATGATTGCTACTCCTTATACTCTCTGATTCTTCTGTTCATTTTGCCATTTACAACAAAATTTATATCAAGCAGGTTCTGACCCCCGGCGAGAAGCTTCCCTCCAAGCGCACTTTTGCAAAAAATCTGGGTATAGCATCATCACCATTGAAAATGCCTATGCCCAGCTACAGGCGGAAGGGTATATCTACTCCATCCCCAAGAAAAGCTATTTTGTATCAGACATCAAAACGGTACATTCTGAAAAAAATGCCGTCCTTTCCTCCGAAAATGTGCAGCTTTCCTCCGGTGCAGGCACCTGGTAAACAAATTTTACATGGAGCTGTCCTTCTACTCCTGCACGGTTTCCAATTTTGAGCAGTATACTCTGGCAAAATTTATCGAGGACGGATATTTTTGAAAAACATATCAATCGTATGCGAAGCTACTACCATTCTAAAAGGGGTCTTTTGCTGAATGCCCTGCGCACCAGTAAACTGGCTCCCTATGTAAAAATCATGGAGGAGGACGCCGGACTGCATTTTATTATTCAGCTAAAAACCGGAGTCCTTTACAATATTGTCGCAAAAAAGACCCGAAATGCTTCCGGGTCTTTTTCACAATTGCTTCCGATTTTGCCATATTGTTCTTACTTTTTCATCCGCCAACCGCTACAGTGCATACCAGCCTTTCTTCGCCGATATCGTGATAAAGGAAGCTGCCTTTATCACTTACATCATACACTCCTATAACGCCTTGCAAATCGGCATCATTCGGGCAAAATTCCGTAAGGATATTATCCAGCGTCCTGAGTAAATCCGGTTGGAAGGTAATGGTTTTTTCATTGTCAAAAACAGCTCCGTATAAAATATTTGCTTCCACCAAATCCTGAAAAATATGACTGCCATAGGAAAGCTCCGGCATATACCCTGCCTTTGTCTCCGACATTTCGCAGATTGCGCAAAATCCACTGATATCTGCAAAGGTGGTTGGCACCCCAAGCTCCGGCGAGGAGGTTCCAATTCTGCCGGGAGTCATTAAAAGCAGTTTTTTGCCCTGGTTCCGAAACTGCCAGTTAATCGCCCCGATTGCCCTGGCAATTCTGTATTTTGAATTGTATTCCATATTATAATATGCCACCGGCTCCACCATCACAATATAATCAAGCTTCATCGCGCTTGAAAGTCCCATGGAGGCATGTCTGCATTCAAGAAGCACCTTATCCTTTTCTATATCGGAGGGAATCCTGATATCCTCTGTATTATGCGCCACCTGAAGGGGTCTGCACTGAAGCAGATTGATTACATATTCACCGCTGACGGAGATATTAATAGTATATTCGATATCCACAGGATAATCATAGGCTTTCTGTAACAGGGAAAGGATATCCTTCATGGACGTCATCAAAGGTTCGTTTCTTACCAGTCCCTCGCAGGATACAAACAGAATATCTCTGTTCTGACCACGCTCTCTAAACATTCTCTCTGCATCGTAATCATGCTCCAGCAATATTTTTTTAAGGTATGCGGGAATTTCCCGTTCTATCTCCGATAGTTCCTTCCGCTCCACATTTCTGGTTGTCCGGTCAATTAATTCAATCTTCCTCTGGGAATACTGGTGCTTTTGGGCGATGGTTGTGGCTGACGTAAGCACCGGATTATCCAGACTGATAATCCGGGGATAGGATCCTTGCGTTCTGTCCACGGCGCCCGTACCCAAACCCATTACAAGGCGAAGCATTCCCGCCTTCGGGTCCATGGATTCCAAAAAGCGATAGGTGCTGTAGGAATAGCCCACACCTGCGGCACACGGCATAAAAAAGTTCTCATATCTGGAACCCGATACCCTCTGTACCAATAATGCCATCTGTTCATCTCTTTTTTCCAGACCTCTTCTCAGACGATAATCAAGAGCGGATTTGCTCATGGTACTGGCATATACCTTGCGCACCGCCTCCTCGAACTCATGCAGTCTTTCCTCTATCGTGCCCACATTGGAACAGAATACCGACTCATACTTTCCGGCAAAGGCATTTCCGAATCCATCCTCCAGAATACTGCTGGAGCGGACAATAATGGGGTCCTGCCCATAATAATCCAGAAGCTTACGGAACTGCTCTTTCTGGCTTTCCGAAAACGTTCCGTGTTTCAGACAGTCTGCAAAGGTATCCGCCAGGCTGAAATACTCCTCATCCGTACGCTGCCTGATTCTGATATCCCAGATATCATTCTGAACGATAAAGGTATAAAAAACATCCGAACCGATATAAAAGGAATCGTGAGGTTCCAGTTTTTCATAAATATCAGGACGGTTATTCTCCACAAGCTTTCTTGCAAGAAGCATTCCGCATGACTTTCCGCCAATCATTCCCGTTCCGATCATTCTGTCCCGAATCATGAAATAATCTTCCGGTTTAAAGTTTTCTTTAATCAGCACTCGCATTTTTCTATCTCGGCTCATCATGATATCGCACATCCTGCCGCAGGCGTCTTTTACATCCATTCCGTTTTGGTACATCTGCTCCGTCAGATTAAAAAATCTGTCCCAGCTTTCTACATACTGTTCATCATTTCCCGCCGGATTTTTATTCATCAGTGCATAAAACCTGCTGACATCCACCCCATCCATAATCGGTCTGAAAAATCCTGTATCTTTTTGATACTGATGCGGCAGAAACATCGTTTCGGAATATCGGTTCCATACTTTTAAGGGTCTTACAAACACATAAGAAGCATCTGAATATACGTCCAGAAACAACTGCGTGGTATCGCGGATTTTGGCAATCGCCTCAAAGGAATGCTTTCCTCTGATTAATGGAAAAAAAGCAACGGTGTCCAGCTTAAACAGGAACGGACAGGTAACTCTGAAAAAGTTACCCATCATCAAATCTGTCGCCCAAGCTGTCTGAAGCTCCGACAGACAATCGAATACATAGAAAGCGTCATATCCTCTTTCTTCAATAATGTTATGTATTTCCACTGTGAACGTCTCAAAACGGTGGGAAAGCTCCACCTTTACCAGCTCTACGTCCGGCTGCGGCTCCACCAGCGGCTCATGGGAAGCAAATCTGATATAGCTTATTTTTCTTCCGTCCGCTACCGCCTGTTTTACATACGGCTCTAAAAAGAAGCGAAATTCTTCCAGATTTGTCACTCTCCATACCACATTGTCTCCCAGCCGGATATTGTCAAATGCTTTATCCATTTCAGGAATGCCTGATAATACTCGTTCAAACGCCGCCATATATAGCCTCCTCCTGATTGATATTTACGATAAATATTATACTGTTTTTCCTGTATTGCTTCAATAATATCTGAGGAAAAAATGATTCGTTATATGGCAAAAAAACTGATGGCACAGCCAATTCAGCAGGGATTGTACGCTATCTTCCTCTTATCTGATAATTTTTGTATATGCGGTTTCCATAGAATATCAGCGCTGCACTGATTGTCATATAAATAATGGGGGCAATCTGAAAATTCGTAAAATGCACCCCGAAAACACTGACCAATCTGTCATCCCATAACTGCCATACGCGCAGTAATACAGTGGGAAGGAGTTCATATATTTGCGATATTACTCTGAAACGATAGGGCACGCTGACTAACATCGTAGCAATCACGCTTCCTGTCATAAGTCCCATTACCGCAACACTGTTTTTCATAGCTTCAGACAAAAACATTACAAGAACGCTGCCAAAAATGCCGGCAGCCACATAGACCAGACTCATAAGAAGTGCCGCCTGTCCCATCGTCAGATTCCACGAGCAGATGGGTAAATATACCTGCACTGCCACTCCATATCCTCCCGCTCCGTAAACACATAAAGTAGAAAAAATTGCAGGTAACAGCAAAAGTACGCTACATACTGCTCCAATAGTCACTCCTGCTGCCATTTTAGAAAAGAAAAGTGTTTTCTTTCCATATCTGCTGCATAAAATCAACTGGTCTGTTTTTCTCAAATGCTCGTCTGAAAAAATATTGGACAGACAGATTGCGATTGCTAAAAACAGCATAATATTCAAGGACAGAAACTCTTCCAGAATCCTTTTCCAGCCTTCTGCATAACCATATACAAAAGGCTTATCAATCGTATTTTCCTTTTCTGTCCAGTATGATTTTTCTTCCTCCGTTAATTTCTGCTCCAGCCAGTTATCCTGTACCCTGCCAAGTCTTGTCTGATATAAAAGTTCCTCATTTATGGTATTGATTGCTTCATAATCCCCCATAACCATTTTTACATAGGAGTAAATTTCTTTATATTGCTCCCGTTTCTGACTCCGCGCCTTCCTTATCTCTTCCTCTTCGTCCTTATAGTCAAGCGTCAGACTTGTTCCCATCACCGTACCATCTTCCGAGCTGTACTCAACGGTATGTATCCCCTGATAGGCGTCCTTTACCTCCTCCAGCAGCGCATCATCTATTGCCTGTCCGTTTAACGCCTCTGCGTTTTCTTTTTCCATTGCCAGAAATTCAAAACCGCTGATTTGTACTCTTTCCTCTCCGTCAGCATAAGTGTATGCAGTGGTAAGCGGGTCTGCTATCCCCATATACACAGCGGTCAGTACCAGTATGCTCATTGTTATCCACACAATTTTTCGCATACATACTTTTTTCAGTTCATACGTATACAATATACCAAAATTATTCATTGCGGCTCTCCTCTCCAAACTGTTTTAAATAAAATTCCTCTAAATCTCCATTCTGTTCCTCCCATTTCCCCTGGTAAATCAGTTGTCCGTCCTTCATCAACAGCACTTTGTCCGCTATATGCTCAATATCCGAAACAATATGGGTAGAGAGTAACACAATATTTTCCTTTCCCAGTTCAGCGATAAGATTCCGGAAACGCACTCTCTCTTTGGGATCAAGTCCTGCTGTCGGCTCGTCCAGCACTAACAGTTTGGGCTCGTTAAGCAATACCTGTGCAACACCGAGCCTTTGCTTCATCCCGCCGGAGTATGTTTTTATCTTTTTCTTTGCTACATCCTGTAATGCTACCAGCTCCAGTAATTCCTTTACCTTTCTTTTTGCGTAAGGTTTGCTCAGACCCTTTAATGCCGCCATGTACAGCAAAAAATCCTGCCCGGTAAACTCCGGATAATAACCAAAATCCTGGGGCAGATAACCTAATTCTGCGCGATATTCCTCCGTCGTCACATCTTTATGGTCAAATGAAACCGTCCCGCTGGTCGGTTTCAAAATACCGCAAATCATTCTCATCAGCGTAGTTTTTCCGGCTCCGTTGGCTCCCAATAATCCATAGACTCCCGGCTGCAGGCGCAAAGAAACTCTGTCAACTGCAATTTTGTTTTTATATTGTTTTGATAAACGGTCTACTACTAATTCCATACCATTTCCTCCGTTTGATAAATCGCTTTTTTGTATTCATTCCATGCCTTTGCAAATAAACAAATTACAAATATACACCACCATATAAATTGTTTTTTTTCATATATCCCCGGAAGGATTTGTTTTAATATCAGATTTAGAAAACTGACCATAACAGATATTCCCATACAAATATATATTGTTTCTTTTCCATGCACCTTTCTTACTGCCACAAGCCCCAATACAGAAGTCAATAAATACGGAACAATTAAATAAATACCAACCTGTACGAAGGGAAGCAGGGCATTTTTCCTGACGAAAGGTATTAATGTGCAAAATATGATAACATGCAGCAAGCCTATCGCGCTCAATCTGGCAAGGGTGACGCTTTTTAGGGAAAACCTTGACGCCATTTCCAATTCGGACATGGAATAGATGGCTGACCTGGCATTTTCTGTAACTGCACATAATGCTATAAACGGCATCATGGCTGAGATGACCCAGATGCAGTCCTGCCCTACATGATGGATGCTCGTAATGGCTAAAGCTGCAATCAAAACAGATACAAACCAGACTCTTTTTCTGATATAGGAAATCTGTGATAATAGAAATGAAAAGGTGCTTATCCGGGGCTGACCTGTTTTTTTCAAAAATTCTTCTTTTCGTTTTGGCTCAGGAGCCGAAAAGGCTTCCTCCAAAACTCTTTTTAGATGGGATTTCAAATAGATTCCTCCTCTCCCAGTTTCTTCTGTAGCTTCTTGATTGCTTTTTTGATTTTTCGATATAACGCAAATCTGGATCTCATGTTTAACACTTTCCCTTAAGTTATTATCATTAATAAGCCGAAAGACATCAATCCCTTGTTCTTGTAATACTTGTATTCCTCTCTCCATATATTCCAACTCTATATTCGTTTTATTACCTTTTTCAAATCTAGTTAAACAACTACGTTCCTTAAGTCTATTCTGTATTACATCACTATCAGCAAAAACAGCAATCTGCAAATCGGGCTGAACAATCTCATTATTGATAGCCAAAATAAACTCTTCACTTACTCCGTCCATCCGCTGTAGAATCAAAGAAGAAAGAACATATCTATCTGTAATAACAATTTTCCCTTTTTCTAATTGTGGCACAATCTCATCCTTTAAATGCTGATAGCGATCTGCCGCAACCAGACATGCCACACTTATCCCATCACACTTTTCGGCATATTTCCTCACAAAACATCCTAATTCGTTTTCTATAGGCTCTTTCGTAAAACAAGTATCAATTCCCTGTTTCTCCAACTCTTTTTTTAATTCTTGTATAATTGTAGTCTTTCCTGCCCCATTAGGACCATCAATAGCTATCAGTTTTCCACTATAAAGATTTTTGTTCATAAAATCCCCTATTCACATCAAAGAAATATCTTCGTAATATCCTGATACCGATTCACAACCCGGTAAATCTCCACATACTCTTTCCCAATCTTATACAGCACAACATAATTTCCGCAAATCACATATTTATAATCCGTTCGGAAGCTAACCCTTTTAGCAAGATCAGCTCCCATGTACGGAAATTGCTGTATATTCTCAATTCGAGCATATATCTCCTGAATGGTCTTTACTGCCATTTCTTCATTATCTTCAGCAATATACTCTTTAATGTTCTTCAAATCCTCTGCTACAATAGGGTTAATCCGTAATTTCATCATAGGCTATACCCCGACAGATTTCTTCAGTTCGCTCAAACTCATCCATGCACTTTCATCCTTAACTGCTTCTTCCGCTTCCTGCAACTTCATCAACAGTTTTTTCTCAGCCTTCTCACGCTCATAGTCCTCAATATCCATAACCACAAACTTGCCTCTACCATTTTTGGTCAAAAACACGGGTTCTCCAACCTGGCAATTTTTCAATACTTCGTTATAATTTCTTAAATCTGATACGGGTAATATATTCGGCATAAAATTAACTTCCTTTCTTCAATATAGTTTCATCATCCTACACATATATTATACAAATATGTGTTGTAAAATTCAACGTAAAATTTTACAACTTTTTTTCAATACCATATAATGTGTCGTATCCTAAGCTTATTGTATACACAAAAAAGCCCCAGAAATTCAACATTTCCAGGACTTTTCCATATAATCCGCTTATCAAATTATCCTTCGGACAATTCATAATTCGCAAAACAAACTTACTTGTCTTTTAAACAACACCCTGAGCAGTCATCGCATCAGCAACCTTCAGGAAGCCTGCGATATTAGCGCCTGCTACATAGTTGCCCTCCATGCCATACTTCTTAGCAGCATCATCAAGGTTATGGAAGATATTAACCATGATGTTCTTTAACTTGCTGTCAACCTCTTCAAAGCTCCAGGAAAGTCTCTCGCTGTTCTGGCTCATCTCAAGAGCGGAAGTAGCAACACCACCGGCATTAGCAGCCTTTCCGGGGCAGAACAGAACGCCGTTAGCCTGTAAGTACTCAGTAGCATCCATCGTAGTAGGCATGTTAGCACCCTCTGCTACAGCGATAACGCCGTTAGCTACCAGTGCCTTTGCATCATCCAGATTTAATTCATTCTGGGTTGCGCAGGGAAGTGCGATGTCAACCTTTACAGACCACTGATTTGTTCCCTCAGTTGCTTTGTCATGATACTGTGCGCTGGGTCTTGCAGCAGCATACTCGGTCAGTCTTGCACGTTTTACTTCCTTTACTTCCTTCAGAAGTTCTACATCGATACCTTCGGGATCATAAATCCAACCGGTAGAATCAGAACAGGTAACCACCTTAGCACCTAACTGCTGTGCCTTCTGGGTTGCATAGATAGCTACGTTACCGGAACCGGATACTGCAACAGTCTTGCCTGCGATATCCTTTCCGTTGCATTTCAACATTTCTTCCGTTATGTACAGCAGACCGTAACCGGTTGCTTCGGTTCTTGCCAGGGAACCGCCATAGCTTAAGCCCTTACCAGTAAGAACTCCTTCATACAAACCTGTGATTCTCTTATACTGACCATACATATAACCGATTTCTCTTGCGCCTGTTCCGATATCTCCTGCAGGAACATCCGTGTCTGCACCGATATATTTATAAAGCTCCGTGATAAAGCTCTGGCAGAACGCCATAATCTCTCTATCAGATTTGCCCTTAGGATCAAAGTCAGAACCACCTTTACCACCGCCGATAGGCAGACCGGTTAAGGAATTTTTAAAAATCTGCTCAAATCCAAGGAATTTGATAATACCTAAATTTACAGAGGGATGAAGTCTTAAACCTCCCTTGTAAGGTCCAATCGCAGAATTAAACTGTACGCGGAAACCGTTGTTTACCTGAACCTGACCCTTGTCATCCACCCAAGGCACACGGAACAGTAACTGTCTTTCGGGAGTTACCAGTCTCTCTAACAACGCATCCCTGCGATATGCTTCCTCGTTCGCTTCGATTACTACACGAAGAGACTCCAATACTTCTTTAACTGCCTGATGAAATTCAGGCTGTGCAGGATTCTTGGAAATTACCAAATCATACACCTCATCAACATATGACATACAAATGTCCTCCTTTATATACATGTATGGGAAATTTATTTCCTGGGAAATTTATTTCCTGGGAAACTTGTTTCCAAAGAAAATCGTTTCTTCGGGCACCCAATTGTCCCATTCATTATTATATATCGTGAAGACAAAATGCACAACTCACTTTATCTCATTAAATTATAAAAGTTTTTTATATTTTTTTATACAACTTGCACAATATTATATACATGTATACAATAATAATCCTGACTTCTCCCTGTTAGAATAATTACAGGTAATCCTTCAATCTCTTGATATTTTTTTCTTCAAAATCTAACAGCTGCTTCGCTAACGCAGTAGGTTGTTCTCCTGCATTCGTGTTGTGATGCAGCACTTTTTCCATTTCCAGTACTCCCATATTGCTGCCCTTAATCATCAGCTCTGCGATATGCCCCGTACTGGTATTTAGCAGGGTATTATAATGAATTCCCGCTTTCAGCATCATATCTGTAAAATAACTGCTGTGATACGGCTCTGCCTTGGCTTCCAGCAGCTGCTTTGCCGCTTCGTTGTGAAGTTCGGAATATTTTAACGCCTGTCTGGATATCTGTACTGCCAGATTGTCGTCATGCACTTTATCTGATATTGTCTCAATTGCCTTTATCGCCATTTCCGTGTTTCTTTGAATCTCCCGATACACTGCTACTTCCTGTGAATTCATGTCACACCTCCGTTATTCTATACGATTGAACGAAACCATCTTTTCACAATCCACAAAAAAGCTTTCCATAGTTTCATCTATAGAAAGCTTTTCCTTTTTCATATATTTTATTCATTCAATATACAATGCCATTACTGCACATAATCGGCTTTTACATACCCTATCCTACCATTGTAGTTAATCTTACACCAGCCGTTTTCATTTGCCAGCAAATCAACGGATTCTCCACCGGCAAGAACACCCAGTCTCTCCGCATCCTCGCTTGCGGAAGCACGAACATTGATATTGGTGGTAGCGGTAACAGTGCCTATAATTTCAGCGCCGTCCGTACTCTCGACAAGCTGCAGATACTCCGACTTTATAAATCCATCCTTGCCCTCGAATAATACCTTAGACCATCCATTTGCCTTCTGTTCCAAAACCTGTAATCTGGTACCGCCGGATACCTTGCCAAGCTTATCCGCCTGTTCACTGTCCGAGCTCCTTACATTTACAGTAGTGGTTGCCGTGGCATACTGCACCACATTCTCTGCGGATGTCTCAGCAGAAGTTTGCTCTGCACCTTCCCCGGCATTATCACCATTTTCAGTATTCTCTGCTTCACCCCCTGTACCGTTTCCATCGGTCTCCTGTGAAGACTCCATATTTAAATCTGCAAGCCTAGTTCCGACAGCAGCGTTCACCTGCGTATCCATCTCACTCAGATAAGTCAATATCTCGGGATGTTCCATCATCAGATTATTATATTCTACATTGACGCGGTTGTTAAACTCCACAACATCATCCTGCGACATAATAGTGCCAATATATTCATTGGCTTCTTCGCTGATTTCCCCCCGGTTAATATAAAGCTCTCCCTGCTCATTGGTACAGATATAATATGCAGAATACCCCGGTACCTCTTCCTCCTGTCCGTCAAAAACCACTCTGTAATATACAAAGGCTATTGTAGAACCCTCTTCATATCCCGGCTTCGTATAGATTTCAAGCGCGGGGTACATCTCAATATACTTCGATTTTTCCACATATTGAAGCATATCTGAGGTGGAAATTTCATCGCATACACTGTTCAGGGTCTCCTCATCTCCCAAAGCCATGGCATTATAAAAACCGGTAATCAAAGCTGTAATGGCAGGATCCTCATTCAAAGTCATCGGAATCTCTTCCACCGTCTCCGACGCATCCGTCTCCTCCGGCTCGCTCTCCGGGACAGTTTCTGTATTTTCCTCCGCCAGTCTGTCCGCGTTGTTTACCGATAATGCAACGGATACCGTAATCGCCACTGCAACAATTACCAAAACAGGGAACAAAATTTTACTATGTTTAACGATATAATCAACTGCAATCCTTATTTTATCCTTCCACATATTAATCCTTTCACAATCAAAAAAAACAAGGTGATGTAAATGCATCCGACAGGAATCGAACCTGCATTAAAGGCGTCGGAGGCCTCCGTTCTATCCATTAGACTACGGATGCAAATTATTACAAATTTGTTACATCACCTTGTCTATAATATCACAAAAATACTAATATGTCTACCTGGATTTTATGGAAAAAAAGAAAAAAATTACGAAGAATTTCTAGATTACTGTAATCCGTTCCGAATGACGATCATAATAATAGAGATTATCCGAAAGAATTTCGTCTGCTTCCACCTGTGTGGCATTTACATCCACAACCATTTCCCGAAGCTGCTTCGCATTCCCCTGTCCACTGTCAGGCAACAAAATGACTTCGTGAACAGAACTTGGAAGGATATAAAAATTCTTTCCTTCCTTTTCCGCCAGCCGCTTTAAAACATCCTGATACAAAATACATATCGCTCCCTGAACTCTGTTTGCATTGCTTAAAATTTTCATTGGCATCGCCGCAAAGAATCCTTGCTGCTGCACTTCCTCCATCAGCGTTTCAATCCCAAAACCTCTCTGCCTTGCGACCATTTCTTTGATGGCGTCCTCCATTGTTCTGCATTCCCAAGGGAAAAGTGTGGGCGTATTTCTCTCCGCCAGCTCTAACAATTTCTCTGTGGATATGTTCCACATCTCCATATGAGAATTGTATATCAGAATAGTGCCGCTCCCCAGCTTATCTCCCTGATAAGCATAATAAAAACAGATTGCCATATCAAGATAACGTATATGCGGTATTTTTACAAGCAGTTCACGGTTTTTCTCTGCCGAAATCAGGCGATAACAGATTCTGTCCTTTACCCTGTCAAAATCCCTGAAAAAAGACATATCGATATCGCCCTTTGGCGTATCCTCCTCGTAAATCTGCAAAATCCGGTCAACCACTACAGAAAGCGGCACTCCTCCTTCATACGCCTCCCAAAACGGATTCAAATAAATCGTCGGTGCAACATTATACTTGGGGGAGCTAATCATCAACCCCTGCAAAACCGTATTATTATTCTTCTGCACCTCCTGTATCCGGACCTGATAGTCCGCCCCCAGCCTGTTAGCCGCTGCATTTCTTACCTTTAACACGAATTCTTTTAACTCCATATAATATATATCCTTACCTTTCCGTGCTGTCTAAAACTCCGGCGGTCAAGCGCAGCACCCGCGTGCCGCCTGACGGCAATGCGGCATTCAAGACAGAAAGGAAGCTTTTTGTTTTTTACACAAAAAAAGACAACGGAAACTCCATCGGGAGCATGTCCATTGTCTTACAAGTCCGGTAATTATGATTTGCAGTGATTATACACGGGACAGATATTCACCCGTTCTGGTGTCAATCTTAATGATATCGCCCTGATCCACAAACAAAGGTACAGATACTACTGCACCGGTTTCTACGGTTGCAGGTTTGGAAGCGCCTGTTGCGGTATCACCCTTGAAGCCCGGCTCTGTCTCTGTAATCTCAAGCTCTACAAACAGAGGCGGTTCCACAGAAAATACACTGCCGTTGTGAGAGCATACCTTGCACATCTCATTCTCTTTTACAAACTTCAGCGCATCGCCTACTGTTTCCTGATTCAGTGCAATCTGTTCAAAGTTCTCTGTGTCCATAAAGTAATATAAGTCGCCGTCAGAATATAAATACTGCATATCTTTTCTATCAATACGTGCCTGGGGGCATTTCTCGGTAGGTCTGAAAGTCTTCTCAACCACACCGCCGCTCTTAATATTTTTCAGCTTGGTTCTAACGAAAGCTGCACCCTTTCCCGGTTTTACATGCTGGAATTCAATAATCTGGTATACATTGTTATCATACTCAATCGTAATACCATTTCTGAAATCACCTGCAGAAATCATAATCTATTCCTCCTAATATTTTCACGTTTATAATCCTTTAACAGTTTAATATAAAAAGAATTATATTTCAACTGTTTTTAAAAAATTTGTTCAAAAATTTGTTTCAATGACGAAATCAATCGCCTGAAGGTAACCGTCAAGCCCTTGTCCGTATATCTGCTTGTCACAGGCTGGCGCTGTCACCGAAACCTTTCTGAACTCCTCTCTCCGGGTAATATCCGAAATATGAATCTCTACCTTGGGAACGGTAATGCTTGCCAGCGCATCCCTGATGGCATAGCTGTAATGCGTATATGCGCCGGGATTAATTACAATGCCCTGTGTGCCGTCAAAATATGCTTCCTGAATACGGTCTATAATGCCGCCCTCATGATTGCTCTGAAAAACGGTAATCTCATTTCCGGTCTCTTCCGCCTTCTTCTGAATCAGATCAAGCAGATATTGATAATCCTGCGTTCCATATACACTTTTTTCCCGGATTCCCAGAAAATTCAGATTCGGTCCGTTGATAACCAAAATTTTCATTGGTATTCTCCCCCTTTCTCTCACAATTCTGTCGACGATATCCTCCAGAGAAAGCTCGTCCGCATCGATGATAATATCCGCGCATTCCTCGTAAGCTTCTTTTCTGTCCTCCATCAGCTCGCGGATTCTGGAAAGCGGCTCTTCGCACTGCAGCAGCGGACGGGTAGTGTCCGTTTTCAGACGCTCGTAAACCGTTTCCGGACGCACACGCAAATAGACCACCGTACCGCACTCCTTAAGAAGCCGCCTGTTTACCGGATTTATCGGCGTACCGCCTCCGACGGAAAGAATCCTCGCATACTTCCTTTCCCTGATTTCTTCCAAAAGTTCCGTTTCCAGCCTGCGGAAATACGGCTCGCCATTTTCTTCAAATATCTCACGAATAGTTTTGTTTTCCCGCCGTTCAATCAATTTGTCCGTATCCTCTACAGCCATGCGCATTTTGTAGGAAAGCTTCAGTCCCACGGTAGTCTTGCCGCTGCCCATAAAACCGATTAATATTATATTTTTCTTTCGTTCCACTGTCTCAAATCCCTTCTTGCCCAATTCCCATGGCATCCTGCATCCGTTTGTAAACATAATCTGCCAGAGAATCACTGACACCCTGTCCCGTCCAAAGCTCATAAGCGATAATCCCCTGATACAACAGCATCTTCAAGCCGTTATACGCCCTGCCGCCCTGCTTTTTGGTAAGCTCCATAAATTTCGTACAGGCAGGATTGAAAATCAAATCGTATCCTGTATGTATCTTCCGATAAAAAGCTTCGTCCACAATCACCGCATCGTCCACATTGGGATACATCCCCACATTGGTTGCCTGAATTGCCAGAAAATGTCCGTCTCCCGGCAGTTCCTTATATGCCATAAGCGGCATCGCATACGCGAATTCTTTTCCCACAAAGGCATTGACCTCATCCGCTATGGTCTGCGCCCTCTCCACGGTACGGTTTAACAGAATGACCTCCGCTGCCTGTTTTTCCGCAAGCAGCATTGCCACGGCTCTCGCCACGCCGCCGGCTCCCAGAATCAGCACCTTTTCGCCCTTAATCTGCACACCGTCGGAGCACATGGCACGATACAGTCCCGGCATATCCGTATTATATCCTTTAAAGCCGCCCTGCACGCGTACCAGTGTATTCACTGCGCCGATGCGCTCTGCCAGCGGGTCGATATCCTTTAGGAAAGGAATCACATCGCTCTTGTAGGGCACCGTGACATTCAGTCCCAGCAGATTCAGCGCATAAGCTCCTTTTACCGCGTCTCCGATAAATCCTTCGGGTACATGAAAGGGCACGTAAGTCAGATTTTCTCCCGTAACATCCGCCAGCGTATTATGAATCACAGGGGATACGGTGTGCTCCACCGGATTCCCCAAAAGTCCGCAGGTGCGCGTATAACCGTTAATCGCTGTCATGGTCTGTCTCCTCCGCTGCTTTTATTTTTTCTATGGTAAAAAAACAATACGATTTTTTCCAGATAACGCTTCAGCACAATCTGTATCTCTTCCTTCGGGTGAATGGGCTTTACCAGATAGGTTGCAATTCCCGCCTTCTTTGCTCCCCACACATCCGTAAAAAGCTGATCTCCCACAAATACGGTGTTTTCAGGCACAGTCTGCATCAGACGCATCGCTCTCAGATAGCCTTTCCTTCCCGGCTTTCCCGCCTGAAAAATATAGGAAGAACCCACGCTGTCGTTAAACATTTTTACCCTTGGTTCTTTATTATTGGAAAGAAGAATTGTCCGAAAGCCTATTGAATGCAGACGCGCAAACAGCTTAACCGCACGCTCGTCCGCCGGTGCGCCGTGGGGCACAAGGGTATTATCGATATCAAAGATAATTCCCCTGATACCCTTGCCGTACAGACCTTCATAATCGATTGCATACGCGGATTCCACTTCGTTATCGGGATAAAAGGGTTCTAACATGTAAATACCATCCTTATTTTATGATTAAATCCGCCTTTTCCCTCACAGAAAAAGCGGCAAAATACTTCTCTTCCATAGGAATCCAGCGTTTCTGAAAATCGGAGAGCTTTTCTGCTCCGTTACGATCGCGAATGCGGGCAAGCTGCTCCCCTTCTTCCACATCGGAAAAGACCGTCAAATCCGCATACTTGCCAAAAGCGGGATGGCAACTGTATGCACCTTCCACAATCCGCAATGCACCTGCCGGAACGCTCCTGCTTCCGCCGGGCTTCATTTTACTACAGTCAAAATATCGGTAAGAAAACGCCTCCCTGCATCTAAGCCTTGGAAGAATCTCCTCCTGAAATCTCTCATAATGAACATTTCCGCCGGGCTGCGAAAGTCTTTCCTGCGTGCGCAGCTCCATCGGCAGGAAAAAATCATCCATATGGATAATGCCTGCGCCTGTGATTTCGGACAATATGCCCGCTATCGTGGACTTCCCGGATGCACAGCGTCCGTCTATAGCGATTACTCCTGCTGTCTGACCGGGGACGCCCTCCTCCGATAACTGTAATTCCGCCATTTTTTTAAGAAGGGGCAATGTCCGCAGATAGTTTCCTGTAACCACACGGTAAGCCGGCTTTTCTGCCGCACGATACTGTTCACTGTGATGCACTGCTCTGGGACCGGTTTCGTTGTATTTTTCCGTATATTCCGAAAAATCCTTATCGGAAAAGGCAAATGCCCCCTCCTTTACCGCTTCTTTTGCAATCTCAGTATATTCCCGAAAAGTACCCTGCAATATTTCCTCCTGCCTTCGTCCGCCCTGTCCCGTTGTTTTCTGTAATGCCTGCTGCTCCACACTCCCCGCAAACATCCGAAACAGCCACTTTGCCGGAAGTCCTCTTTTTTTCCATGCGCTCAGATTCACCCGGTATCTGTCTGCATGAATCCGCTCATAGAGCAGTTCTTCCTCTGCAGGAACCGCTTCATACTCCTTCTGAAAATACGCATATGCCGCTGTCTTATCCTGCAGCAGATGTTCCGCTCCGTAAACCGCCTGAAACAAAAGCTTGTACACGTCCTGAGGCTCCATAGAAGGATGCAGCGCCGCCTGCTCTAATAAATATGTTTTCCATTCCGCCATAACGCTATCCCTGCAATCCCGCAATCCGTGCGGCTGCTTCCTTAATATATTCCGTCAGTTTTTTGCTCTCCACTCCCACAATCGTGGCATGATAACGGTTCATGGGAATCAGGAAAAGGCTGGCTTCACTGGAGGAAACTGCCTCTGCCATTCTGGGCGTAATCTCTCCCAGCATGGCGTTTGCCATGACGATTCCCATGGGACCCACAATCACATCCGCTCTGCCGCTGTTATATACCACTGCGTTTTCTCCCGTAGCGCCGTTCACCGCACCGCCCTTCATCATATTTGCCGTAGCCATAGCGTTTGTTCCTACCGCAACCAACTCTGCCTGAGGACAGGCTTGCGCAAGCGCCTCCACAAGACTTCTGCCGACTCCGCCGCCCTGACCGTCCATAATCATAATCCGCATCCTTAGTACCTCTATACTTCTTAACTTTATGCTTCAAATGTAATAACTATCATATCACGTCCCGCTTTCTGCTGTCAACGCGCCCTTCCTTTTTGTCTGCTCCCGATTTTTCTGAGGCGCTGCCGGCTCCCACCCGCAGCATTTTTACACATTTTTTCTTGACAAAAGTCTGCTTTCCCGCTATGATAAAAAATGAATTCCAAGAAGGAATCTGCTGCTCAGAAGAGCTACAAGCATTATTTCAACAGTTCAATATCAAAATATAATAAATATGAAAAGAAACGCCATGAAGGTGACTGCCCTTTTGAAAAAGGGCTTTGTTCTTCGTGGCTTTTTGCGTTTTATACGCACCAAAGCCATACAGAATATTTTCACATACTATATTTTATCTTGGAGGAACTTATGAAAAAACCGATGAATACTCTTTATAAATCCGTTTCCACAGCGGTATGTATCGCCCTTTGTATGGTGCTCCCCTTTGCCTTCCACGCCATTCCCAACGGCGGCACTCTGTTTTCACCGATGCACCTTCCCGTTCTGCTCTGCGGTGCTGTCTGCGGTCCCCAGTACGGTCTGATCTGTGGATTAGTAGGACCCTTATTGTCCAGCATTCTCACCGGAATGCCCGGCATGGGACACCTGCCCGGCATGATGGTTGAGCTTGCCGTCTATGGTCTGGTTTCGGGACTGGTGATGCGTTTTTTACACACCGGAAAGCAAGTTGCGGACTTATACATCAGTCTGCTCGCAGCAATGCTTTCAGGTCGCATTCTTGCCGGCATTGCAAGAGCTCTGATTTTTACGGCAGGCGAGTATTCCCTGAAAATCTGGGCAAGCGCATATTTTGTCTCCTGTTTCCCGGCTATCGTTTTACAGCTTGTGCTGATTCCGATTCTCTATGTCGCCCTGCAGCGCGCCGGTCTTGTAACAAACCGCAATAAAAAATAACCTCTTTCCGCAAAAAGGGAGTTAGAAAATCAGCAGACCTCATCACTGCTTTCCTAACTCCTTTTCTCTCACAAGCGGTTATCTCACAAAATTTGTTTTTACCTTTTCGTTATATGGCAGGGTAATTCCGTTCTCTTTTCCGAGAGCAATACATTTCAGCATCCATACCATGTTTTTGCCAAGATTGTACATCGTCATCAAACCTTCTTTATCCTGCTGCACATCCTCCGGCTTGGAACCATATACATGGTTCCAATAAGTAGAAGATACAATGGGCATGGAACAAATGGTAAAATACTTATTAATCACATCAAAGGAAGCCGTTGTTCCCGCTCGTCTCGCACTCAGCACTGCTGCCGCAGGCTTGAAGGCAAAATGTTTACTTCCGGAATAAAATACCCGGTCCATAAAGGTGAGAAGCCGTCCGCTGGGATGGGCATAATAAACCGGAGAACCGAATACAAAACCGTCGGCGTCCTTTGCCTTCTCCACAAATTCATTGACAACATCGTTAAATACACATTTTCCTGTCTCCCTGCAACTGTTACATGCAATGCAGTCAGGTAACGGTGCGTTTCCGATAAAGAAAATCTCCGTCCCGATTCCCTCTTCATTCAATGCACGGGCAACCTCCTTCAATGCTTCCTTTGTGCATCCCTTCTCTCTGGAACTGCCATTTACCAACAATACGTTCATTCAAATCATCCTCCTACCTACAGCTTATGATAGATGATTTTATTGTATACATTCGCATTAAAATCTGAAAGCTACAAAATACCGCCTATCTTGTCCACCTGCTCCTGCCGCAGATTTAACAGATAATTTGCCGCCTGTGGATCATACTGTTCCAGCAGGCAGAGATAATTGCCTGATTCCTTACAATCCATAAATCTGCGGTACATGATTTCCATATCACGTTCTCCAAACAAAATACCAAGCAGGCTCAAATCATAGTCATGCTGGGCGTCTCCCAGCACACCCGCATCATAGGCTGCGGTCATCAGGTTGTACGTTTGTACCTCTTTTCCGATATTGTGTGCCGCATTGTACAATTCAGGATCTATTCTTTTTAAATAAATCAGATATCTTGTCTCAATGTTTCGATTAGGCATACCGCTGCATATCCAATTGGCAATTTCCTCCAGAGACGCTCCCATCTCAATATCTTCCACTAAGTGCATGTCATAGGTCCCGTCTTCATTTCTGGTGAAGGTGTATCGTCCATCCTCTGAATATTTCGTACCGGACCAGATATATTTTGTCTCTGCCCGTTCTTCAATCATTACCAAAAAAGCAGTTCTGGAAGCCGTAAATGCTTTCATATCCTCCGTAATTTCCAATTTACCGCCTGCCACAGCCATCTGAACCAGCTCATATTCCGAAATCAATTCTCCATGATAATAAACGGTGCAGTCTTTCAACGTATTATAAGATTCCGGAAGTTGTACTGCGTCCGCCTTTTCCTTATCGATTGTTTCATATTCCGCTTCCGACTTACAACCTGCTGTCCGGTTCCCGGAATAACTTCCCGTAACCACCGCCGTTCCATAGTAAGCTTTTACATCCTCTTCCAAAAGCGTCACGGAACCAAAGCCCATTTCAAAGGATACACGGGTTTTCTTTGTAACGGTATGTACGGATACCGTCCTCCTTCCGGACGCTTCCAGAATACGCATGGCTCCCTGATTTTTTATCTGTTCCATTCTTAATTGTATTGAATCCATCAATTATCATCCTGACCTTTCATCCCCGGAAATCATACTTGCTCATGCTCATGGAATAAGTAGTTCCTGTTGAATGATATCTGCTGCTTAAATTCTCCATATTTGCCTGGGCATTGTCGGAAATTCTGGATGCCAAAAACGCTGTCTTTTTGGTAAAATCACCGTCTTTTCCAAATATTTTTTCCAACGTATCGATATCCGCTGCCTTCAGCTTTTCCATGTCAACACTTGCACTTCCATCCTTTCCGAACGTAATTCCAATGCTTTCCAGATTTTCACGATTATCGTCCGCCGTCTCTATCATCATCTGGCAATAAAAGTTATTCAACGTATTGGAAGTGGTGCGCAGTAATTTCAAGGTATCATTATAGCTATCAAGCATTTCTTTCACATATTCGCAAATTTCCTGATTGCTTCCACTGCTTCTTGCAGAAGCAAACAGATTATCTTCGCCCTCCCGCAACAGGCTATCCGCCGCCTGCTGCAGCTTTTCGGCTTCCTGATTCAGCTTTTCATAGTCCTGCATTTTAACGGTATCCGCAGCGTCGGCTTTCTTCGTATTCAACGCCTCCAACAGGGAATTGTTTGAACTGTTCCCGTTTACATAATTTAAAAGCGATGTTTGGTTTATCGGCAGCCCAGCTTTTCTTGCAGATTCATTTGCCATTTGTGTCGTAACTCTCATACGTCCTACCTCCTTATTCTTATACCACCTTCATCGACACATCCGTTTTCTTTCCAAACACGCGCTTCACCATCGGACTATTTTCCGCACCGAATGACTATAATATCGCCGTATTACTCCATTCCCTTAAACAGAGTATACTGTCTTTTTACTTCAGGATATCTGGATTTCGGTACGGATATTTCCTTTCCGTTTGTCAGTCTTAAAACATAACTGCTGATTTTTTCTATATAACGCATATTCACCAGATAACTTAAATGTGTCCGGATAAATCCCATATCCTTTAAATCCGCTTCAATTTCATCCAGCTTCCGGTAAATACTGTATGTCTGCTTTTTAGTATAAAATATATTTTTATGTCGGGAAGTTTCTACATAAATGATTTCGTCCGCTCTGAGACTTCTTTTACCTTCCACAAAAGAATATTCCACAATCTGTTCCTTTTGTTTTATTTCCTTTAGGAGTTCGTCCATACACTCCCCGATGGTCTGGTTTAAATCGTTCTTCAGCAAAAAACGGCTGGCTCTCACCTTATAGCCCTCCACAGCATAGCTCATATCTGCCGTCACCAGAACAATCGGCAGATCAGGATATGTGTCTTTTATTTTCATTGTAATTTTAAGCCCGTCCGTCTCCGCCATGTCGATATCCAAAAAAATAAGCCGGCATTCTTTTAGCGCCGCATTATCCTCACTGAGCTTCACTCCTGAGGCATATTCTATAATTTCAAAGTTCTCATCATTCTCCTTTTCATATTCCCGCAGCAGTTTTTTCAAAATCTCTCTGTCACTCTGGCAATCGTCGCAAATAATGATATTCATGTCTTCCCTCATCTCCAAAAGTACTTTTCATAAATATGTATCGGCAATAATTACGGATTCTCTTGAGAGGACTGCACAAAATTACCATTCTTTGCACAGAATGACTATTTGGAAATCCTTATTAATTTTCCATGCACAAAAAGATGGCAAAGACCTAAAGTCTCTGCCATCTTTTTTATTTTCTGATATCACTCAATACCTCTGCCGGAATTTCAAATTCTACGGCTCCCATATACATCGGCGCCACTTCCCCTTCATCAAAGCCGATTACGACATTGCCTTTTTCGTTCAGATAGAAGGACGTTTCTTCTGTGATAGACTTAAAATTCCACTCTTCAATCTCATCATGCAGCCAGTAATAAACATTTTCGTCTGCATCCATCTGTGCCTGCATCTGTTCTTTGATATTCTCGCTGATTGGTGTAATATAATCTGCACCGTCAACAAAAATATCTTTTAACTTAAGCCTTTCCCCGGTATTCAAATCAATGGTATAATAATAATTCCACTGATATCCGCTGCCTGCTCCCTGATAGCAGATAAGCTTTAGCGTAAAATAATCCTGCGTTGTTGTCAGCACTTCGCTCTTTACAACGATATCCTGATAATTCATTTCTTCCTGCAAATTTGCTTCAAATTGTTTTATCAGTTCATCTGTGATTTTCTGGATTTCTGCATTGATTTCCTCTGTCGTACGTTCCAGTTTATCCTGTACCTCACTATTTTCAATCTGTCCCTCTACCTTTATTTCAGGGACCTCAATATCCGCCATATTTCTTTCTTCATCATATTTGTAATCACGGAATGTCACAACTTCCACAAGCTGACCAATTATCGGTATCTGTTCCATTGCATTGGCAATAGTAGCCGATGTATTGGGTAAAATCATAAATGCTGCTACAAATGCAGCCGCCGTCGCCGCAACTTTTCTCATTTGCACTTTCTTCCTTTCCTTTTTATCTGTCCTTTTTGCTTCTTCCATTTTTGCCCGCAGTTTTTCTAACTGTTCCTTTGACATTTGTGGCTTTTGATATTCTTTTTTTAAAAGTTGAAGCTCCTTTTCCACCTGACTGTTTTTCTCTACTATTCCAGGAAAATTATAAATCATGCCGTCACCTCCCCATCTCGCCGCTTAAACTACATCTTTTTTTGCCTACCTCGTCAGAAAGAGAACTTCGCAATTTTTTCGTACTGCGATACAGTCTGCTCTTAATCGTATTCACATTTTCATCAAGAATATCCGCAATTTCTTCCAGTTTTTTATCTTCAAAATATTTCAATATAACAACAGCCTTGTCTTTATCCGGAAGTGAATTTAATGCTCTCTGCAAATCTACATTAACATAACTGTCTTCCACAAAACCTGCTTCCGTTCTGCTTTCTTCCTGCATCTCTTCATAAGAAACGAATTGGGGCTGCTTTAAATATCGGAAGCATTCATTCAGCATAATGCGGTATATCCATGTTCCTGCATATTCCGGCTTCTTCAAGGTATGACTGCTTCTCAATGCCTTGTAAGCCCCGTTTTGCACAATATCACAGGCATCGGCTTCATTATGCACATAGCTGTAAGCCAGACGAAAATACTGATTATACTTTTCCAAAATAATTTGTTCTATTAATCTTTTATTTGTATTCTCTTTTTTCTCGAAAAATAAGCTCAAGGCTTTTCACCTCCTTTATACCTTTCTGTAATATTAGACCTATGTTGTTCAAAAAAAGTTTCAACTAAAAAAATTTTTAGAAGTAATTACAAGCAAAAATTTCAAACTTCAAAACTTTCAAACCGCTAAGAAGAGCATTTCATCCTAATTATGCTCTACAGCTATACTTATAAACTATTTCTAATAACAGAATAAGCATGCGGCATAGAATTCACAATTATTTTATCAGAAATCAGAATTGCTCCATTAGGTATCGTCCTGTCATCTGGATTCCACATTGCAGGATGCACATAAATTTCTGTTTTTCTTCCTTCCCTTACGCCATAGATTTTATTGTTTTCAAAAACAATATCAAATCCTGCTTCTTCTAAACTTGCCATCTCCTTTATTCCTTTAATTAGAGTTACTTGCCTGTCATAAGGAATTGGCTCTGCCTTTGTTTTATTTTTACTCCAGTCAAGTAACTGCTTCGCCAAATGCCTGTCAAGTAGGTTTTGCACTCTCTGATTCCAATAGTGTTTCAAACAATCATGGCAAGCTGTTGCACAATGATTTTTACATTCTAACACCTTATATGTTTCTTCCATTAAATCTACGATACGCCCTGCAAGCATTGAACTATAACCTGCTCCACTCGACAAACTATCAAACAGAAAAATATCAACACACACTTTATCCGGTGCATAACGTAATCGATATCCGCCTTTCAAATCATTGAATTCAACATCCAATAATTGACCAGCAGCCAAAACCATTGCCTCAGAGAGTGTTTGTGCGGCACCTTTTATCCACAAAGCATCCTGTCTGGTATTAACTTTTTTAGGATCCAAGCTTATTTCAATCAAAATCATATCCGTCAAAAAGCTATGCCCTAAAAATGCATTTATAATGCTACTATCCGGGTGTGTGCAACGAGTTCTTAATCTCGGATGTCTGTACGGCGGTCTGATTTTTTGCAGTCCGAATCTGTCATCTCCCGGAACAGCAGCTCCGCAATCTTCGCATACTGTAAAGCCCATTCCTTCAGGTCCCTGATTCAATATTGTAAGTGGTTGGTCAATCAACCGACCATATCTTACTAATTCATAAGCATTCGGCTGCCTCATCTCATTATCTTTTATCGGAGACGCATAACTCGGTAATTCAGCATATGACATCTCTGCTTCTGCCTCAGCTTCTCGTATGCTACTTCCATCTATCGGAGCAAATCCCCAAGGCTTAATAACATGCTGGTACTTGATACTTTCTTGTAAGCAGAATGGGCATTTCTTCCCCGGATCCTCATATCCAACCCAATTGCATGCCGTGTTTTCACAATAAAACAGAGACTTGTAATACTCTTTACTTTCAAAATACTTTCTTGCCGGATGCTCTTTATCTTCATCCTTGAATTTTGAATGGAAATTATAAATACCGCCCGACTTATATGTCTTTTTATTTACCACAATCAGCCTTCCTGGTGCATATTCACTGATTGCCATATCTAATGCTCTATCTGGCTCTTGTTCGACCTTGCTTCCTTTGCTATCTTCAATACTAAACCCAACAACATTTCTCGGGAATGAATAAGTCGGGAATATTCCTTCTTCCAAAAACACATCCAATAATTTCTTTTCGTTGTCGTTTGAGTCATAGTAATCATCCTTGAAAGCATTTATCTTTTCCGATAGTGCTTTTACTGCTTCTATAAATTCTTGTTTTTGTCCTTCTATGAATTCTTTTTTTGACTTAGGAACCAGAGATTTAATCTCATCTTCCGTAAATCTTTTTGCTTGTACAAAAGCCAAAAATTCTTCCCTATATAAATTAAAAAATTCAATGGTGCCTACAGTATTTGCCGCTGTATCATACTTATCCAGAAATTCAGATACATAAATAACATTCAAATGTCGGTATATCAGTTTTCTATTATCAGTATCTATTGATGGATGACGCGGTTCACCAGCTATTATTCTTTGTGGATTATTAAAGTAATAACTATCGTGCGGTCCATTATCTGTATATGTAATAATTGTTGATATTGCAGATCCCCTTCTTCCCGCACGACCTGCTCTCTGCTGATAATTTTCACGCATAGGTGGAATGTTTCGTAATCCCACTGCAGTTAAAGACCCAATATCAATACCTACTTCCATCGTAGTCGTGCAGCTAAGAACATCAACCGGTCCCTTATCATCTATATAGACATTCTGAAATCTCAGCTCATACTCCTCTGTAGTAGACCACATATCAATTCTTTGATCTTTATGTGATAACTGTGCTGTATGTTCTTCTGTATTAATTCTTGTCATTAGTGCATCTTTCTTTCCTGCAACAGCATCAAGAATTGGTTGTCTCCAAAACTCCAAGCCTTCAAACTCATTTTGAGTCATAACTTCCGGTGTTCCTTCACAACACCAGACACACTTATCCCAAAGAGTATACGGAAATACTCGACCACAAGCAGGACACTTATACCATGCACGTTCAGAATCAAAGTTTAAGGTAATAACTTGTGGATTCAAAAACAATCTATCATTTTCATCCTTACCTTTTTGGGTAAACTTACACAAGCTTTTATAAATTAGTTTCTGCTTATCCGGCTCTATTCCATTTCCTTTTAATAGTTTCTCGAAACGGACAGGAAACTTTCCATCAATCTCAATACCAAAACGAGGAATATTGGTCAGACTTCTTCTAACATTTCTATTTATGTCATAATCATATGCATAACTATCTGTTAAAATCTCAGCACACCATGCTGCAAATAATCCAAAGAACTGTTCTTCGGTAATCCCCGCTTCATCTCTTTCAAGATCATCTAAAACCTCGTCAAGCAAAGTTCCATTACATGGTTCAATCCAACACAACCCCAAATCTGTAAAAGATCTGAAATTACTACATAAAATTTTAAGCAAATATCTCGAATACAACTCCGGTACAGTTGCAAATCGCTGTTTCTTTAAATCCTCATAATTGATCTTCCGATTTCTTCTTCCGCCTCTCTGAGCCTGTCTATTAATAACCTCTTTCATCTCCTGAAGATGGTCATGCAAATCTTTTTCGTCCTCACCATAGAAGAATCTTAATTTATTATCCAATGCAACTTTCAGGAATGCAACATACAGCAAATCCATGCTTGCTTCATGATCGGTACTGTCAGCCCATTTTTGGAGTTCTTTGGCCGAAACCGTCAATGCTTTTCTCATTGCATCTTCATCAGCAACGGATGTAAGTTCTTTTGCCAACGTGGCTGCCCTCTGTCTGCTATCTGAGAACAATAATACTTTTCTTCCCGCATTTGGGGTGAGCTCCAATTTCTCGGGATCAGTAATCATTGGAGGCTGTATCATCAACTGCTCTGAAACAAGATGAAAGAACGGTTCATTTCCTTTTGTTGAAAAGTCCGTTGTATGTAAGTGCATTTTCCCACATCGAGGACACGTTGAAAAAGTATACATATTGGGAGAATCTTTAGGGCTTTTCAGTGTGAAGGCAACGTGCATATATTGCGGTTCTCCTGCATGTCCATCATCCATTTCAAGACGTCCCGCAATGGAATTCAACCACCCTGTCTTAACATCTTTCCTTGCCTTAAATTGTGTATTTTCAGGAATTATATAATAATGTATTTCCTTAAAAGTTTTATCCGTGACAATACCTTTTTTATTCCATACGAAACGAGCCTGTGGTTCATCTTCATCAATGTATCCCTTTAAAAATAATGCCCCACAAGTTCTATCATTCAATAATTCATAAATTTTTCCACCACACTTACATACATCATCATGATTACCTATGTATATCTTTCCCAAAGGCATATCCGAATCACGATGTTTTTCAGAACAATTAGGATTAGCACAAGCATAAATCCCTCCTATTCCTCGAAACATCATATGTAATCTGGATGGAAATAATACTTGCCCCTCTTTATTTTTTGCCATCGGAGCCACTGACAATAGCACGCTTACTGCTTTTTGTGCAATCTCTTCTGAGACTTCCGGAAAAACATTTGAAGCAAGTTTTGCAAAGGAAACTGCCTTTCCTCGGCAATTTTCCATAATCTTCAAGAGCGGTTTAAGCCTTACTAATTCTGTATACAGCCACTGCTCAACTTCTTCCTCTTTAAAAAAACTGCAATTATTTACATCTAAATTTACAATTTCTCCAAATTTCTTTATGGCAACCAATCTATTCTCTGAATGTAATGAATCAATGTCAAATAGTGCAATTTGCTTCGGATCCACATCATAACTACGCTCGTATTGTATCTGTTCACGCTCTCCTGTTATAATTTGAATCTCATGCAACTCTGGACTATCTACAGCAGTCAAATCGCAAATAAATTTTTCAACTTTGTCATTTTCATTCTGTGGAATACTTGCACTCGTCAATATAAACTGTAATTTTTCTCTCTTAACCCCTAACTTATGCAGAAAACGTCTTATCAATAGCGCAACTTCTCCACCAGAAGCGCCTCTATACATATGCGCTTCATCAATAATGAATAACAATTTATTATTTTCATCTTGCTCAAGCCATTTTTTAGTATCTTCCCAAATACTCTGCTCTTCTTGCCTCATCAGCATATACTCAAGCATAGAATAGTTCGTGATTAGAATGTCTGGCGTATTGTCCTGCATTTCAAATCTTGTTATCATTTCTGCATCGCGATTATCCGTCACATGCTTTCCTTCCAACAAGCCATCTGTAAATTTCTCCATATCATATTTCGCTGGAAATTTCCCCATCTTCTTCAACTGATTTACAGTTTCTTCATCACGTGCAATCAAATTTGAGCGTAATGTATCAGAAAGAGCTTTATCTTGCTCTCCCCTAATTTCACCTGCATATGGAGTTCTACCAGTATACATACCAAACTGAGGTCGTCTGGAAACACCGGTGTATTCAGTAAACATATCATAAAATGATGCTGTTCCTATCATACGGCGCAATCTTCCCAACTGATCTGATACAAGTGCATTCATTGGATACAGCATCATAGCCCTTACACCACGCTGTTTCCATGAATCATGATTGCATTTCGCTTCATTAATGAGTTTAGTTACCATTGGCCACATAAAACATTCTGTTTTACCGGAACCGGTACCTGTAGCCACAAACAAATCATGTTGTTTGTAAAATCCTTCTAAAGCCTGAACCTGATGAGCATACGGACTCTTATACACACCCATTTTACGCTCAATCATCTGCTTTAATATTACCTTTATACCAATTGGAATATCTGCATTTTCTATTCCGTCACGAAGTGACATATAAGCCGTATTCGCCTCGATATATGGTTCCTTCCACATTACTCCTTGCGCTTCCAATTCAGTTCTGCACAACTCACGCAGTTCATCATTTTTTCCAAAATATGCTGTTTCAACATAATCGATTAATCTCTGTTTTAAAGCCTCATGCGTATTTTCAATACTGTATTCATCCATTTAGTTCTTCTCTCTATACTTTCTTATTTATTTTGCACAAAAAAGCTCTTATTTTAGCCATTTGTGCAATGGTTTACAAAGTTACAAACAATGATAAGCTTTCATTAATGGGCGAAAACTGTGTCATTTCAGGTTCAATGCACGTATGTTTCCAGTCAGAAAGGTGCACGAAATAAAACGTCATCTTTTTTATGAAGGCGATTCTGTGTCCCATTCTTCTCTATGGCTGCTAACCTCTCATGTCTAACAGGATCATCCTCTACTACAAGGATCCTAAATTCCTTCGTCCAGCCTACCCATAGTGGGGTGCCACTTTTGCTCCTTATCAGGGTCATGCCCTATAATAAATGTCTTAGCGGCTTCGCTCTGCTTTGTCATTGCCAGAGAGCACTCCTGTAATCCAGCACCAATTGAATCCTTGGCGGACGTTATCTGTTACAGTATGTGCTTTTTTATTAGGCTGCTTCCTGCCTGATGATGTCCCTTCGGAACTTCTCCTCATCAAAGTCGCAGCCTGTTTGTAATACTACGTAGAATACTCGTATTGCCTTACACGCAACTGCTATCTTTGCCTGCATTCCTCCTAGCGGATTCTTAGTTCTGTTCCTGTAATAAAGGAAAACATCCTGAAATGCCGGATTCCAGTTCATTAATGCACATGCTGATTCATACATGGTTCTTCGTAGTTTTCTTCTGCCCCTCTTACTGATTCTTGGCTGACCTTTCTTCTTACCAGAACTCTTTTTGACTATTTCCAGTCCTGCAAGTTTCTGTATCTTCTTAGGGTCAGTGAAACGTCCGATATCACCAACCTCTGCGACAAAGCCAATCACAGTACTCATCCCTACTCCTTTCATGGCGAGCAGTTTCTCCACATTTGGTACTTCTTTTACTTTTTCTTCCAGGTACTCATCAAGTCTTTTTAGCTGTTCTGCTTTCAGGATGTAGTCTTTTACAAGAACCCAAATCTCAAGTCTTGCAGCCTCACCGGCTTCCAGTCCCACACTGTTTTGTGCAGCTTCTACCAGGGTCTGTGCCCTCTTTATTCCTGCCGCACGCACCTTTGCATCACGCCATATCTGATTGATTCCACCTGCTTGTTTTTTGTCAAGCACTTTTCCCTGAAAAAAGCGTTAAAATTCCCTGTTTCCGTCGAGGGATTTTCCCTGCTTTCAGCGGGTACTATTTATGCATCCCGGCGCATGAGGGCGTGTTCCATCCGGTAACTTTTTCCTTCGAAGATCAGCAGATGTCCATGGTGGACAAGACGATCGATCATAGCTGCCGCCATCTGGTCATCTGTAAAAATACCGCCCCATTTGGAAAACTCCAGGTTTGTAGTTAATATCAGGCTTTTGCTTTCATAGCTGTCAGATATCACCCGGAACAGCAGCTGCGATCCGTCCTTGTCCACTGGGACATATCCCCATTCATCCAGAATAAGCAGGTCAAGACTGCGCAGATCCCTGAAGAGACGCTCCAACGTCCCATTTTTGCGGGCTTCCGCCAACTTTAGCACAAGTTCTGTTACGGTATAAAATTTTGTCTTATAACCGAGATTACAGGCCTTCACGCCAGCCGCTATTGCCATATGTGTTTTTCCAATGCCCACCGGGCCATAAAGTACCAGATTTTTCTTCCCGGGAACAAACTCCAGCGCTTCAAGCTCCTCCCTGCAGAATGCAGGGGGAAACTTTACATTTTTGTAACTGTAGTCCTCGAAGGTTTTATAGATTGGAAAACCGGCACGTTTGACCAGACGTTTCCGGCGGTTTTCATCCCGCAGGGTAAGTTCCTCATTCATAAGCTCCAAGACGAATTCCAGCTGTTTCTGGGTCCCTTTTTCCAGACAGACCTCAGAGATCCTGCTGGAAAGGAACAGCTGCCTGCTTGCCTCAAGTATCCGGGCGCAGAAATCTTCTTTCATTTTCGGCGTCATCATGATACTGCGCCCCCTTTCTTCAGGAATGCTTCGTCATACGCTTCTAGCGATGGACCAGCCTCCGGAGGCGTACAAATGCCATAACCGGTAATCCGGGCAGCCAGTACGGAAGCATCACAGATGTTGATATTTCCTCTCGCGCAGGCCATTTCCATGGCACTGGCTGCTGCATGGAATCCATACTGGTTGGTCAGTTCATTCATGATCCGCAGGCAGTCTTTCAGTTTCTCTTTTGGCTGGGCATCCATGTAGGTACGCAGGGCATCTGGGGTCTCGCGGCGCAGTCCGCTGTTCCCCCATGCACCGGAGTTTTTCATAAGAACAGCAAGAGTCGTGCTGTGATCGCTGATATCCGTACGGCCTTCGCCAAAAGCACGCCGGTGGGTAGTGGTAATCTGCCCTCCTTCCGTAAGGATATCTACCGTATGGGCATGTATCCCGACCAGCACCTTTTGATTGGCGTTTTCCGGCATGGTGGAATAAAAATGCTTCCCATCCATACAGACTTTTCCATATCCATCCGCTTTCAGCCACTCATACCTGCAGACATTGAATCTCTTGGGCGGCAGCATCAGGAGCGCTTTCCTGTCTTCTTCAAAGAGTTCTCCGATAGGCACCTGCTTTTTGTAGTGAAGTTCAGCAGCTTTCTTTTCATGCTTAAGGAGCAGTTTCTGATTGTATTTTTCAATCTCTGTGAAATGCGGAACCGGAACAAACAGGTTTGCACGGTTATAATCCACCTTACGCTCCACGTTCCCTTTTTCCCAGCCGGAATAGGGATTGCAGAACCGGGCCCGAAAATGGTAGTGGGCACGGAAACGTGAAAAGAGTTCTGATTCATGGATCGCATCGCCAATCCTCCGGCCAACGCCGGTCGCATTGTCAAAGATCAGTAATGGCGGCACACCGCCAATAAATTCGAAGATATCCTGAAGCCCCTGGCAGACACACTCAGCGGTTTCCCCACCGAACACCTGGCTGTAACCATCATTGCTGTAGGGGAATGACACGGTAAGGTACTTCTTGCGGCAGAGTTTCCCTGCTTCATAGAAATCTGCTTCGCCAAAATCCACCTGTGCAGGGCCGGGATCCCAGATCAGTTCCAGGTTCGCTTTCTCCGTCTGTATAGAACGGCACTTTTTCATATAGCGCTGGACAACACTGTAGCTTCCGGTATAGCCTTGTTCCTCTATCAGCCGCTCATAGACCCGCTGGGCGGTGTGGTGTTGTTTACGCCAATGCTTTTTATCCTCCTCCAGCCATTCCTGTATAATTGGTTTAAAAGGATCCAGCTTGGAAGGCTTTCCCATCGTAATTGGTGGCTCAGGAGAAAAATCATCCTGAGAGAGATATTTCCGTATTGTTTTTGGATCCGCACCGGTTTTTTCAGAGATTTCACTGATACGGTATCCACAATTGCTCAAATCTTTGATATGATTGATTTGGGACATAGTGAGCATCTTCGAATCCAACTTGTTGGATTTATCCTCCTTTATCTTTGGTCGTGCTTAGATAAAGGATAATCGTAATGTAGGGGGGATTCAATATGTCCCGCCTTTTTTAGGGAAATTCCCTTGCTGATTTCAGGGAATTCTGACGCTTTTTTTCGGTAATTTTATTGTATCATAAACACTGCTCCGATTTTTAAGATATCCTGTGGTAGTGGTGCCTCCTTAAGAAGCATAAGTCCACTGGTGGAATCCCAATCGGCATAACACTCAAAATACTCTGGGAAGAACTTTTGAAGCCATCCCTGTATCTGATTTGACAGACGCACATGCTGTTTCATGATCTGGTCTCTGCAGACAGAAGCCTCTCTAATCTCTGCATACACACCACTTGGAAGATAAGAAGTTGAATACCTTCCATCCTTCACAAGTAACGCAATGGTCTTGGGATCCTTTAAATCACTTTTCTCAGGGCTGTTATCATCCAGTTCCATGCTTCTGTTAACTGTAAACGGATTAACCGTTACAAGCTGGATATCGTGGTCCTGTAAGAACTTCTGAAAAGTAAGCCAGTAGCAACCGGTAGGCTCACAGCCGACAATCACCTTCTTCATTTCGGTTTTATTCATGAGTTCCTCTGTCCACCTGAGGAAAGTAAGGAATCCCATTCCGGTGTTGCTAAACTTAAACACTCTTCTGGAAAGTTCAAATCCCCTCCAGTCAAACGCTCTGCAGAAGTGAGTTTGTGATCCAACATCAACTCCCACAATTAAAGTGTCACTTGTTACTTGCTTTAGTCTGTCGTTCTGTGTTAAATTCATTTTGAAACCTCCAGTATTCTTAAAGTGTTTTTTCATCCGCCAAGATGAACACCTTAATTGTACTTCGAGGTTTCTTTTTATTCAATTGGCGTTATTTCTGAATTACAGGAATGCTCCTTAAAATCAATACCTAAACCATCGGTAATAATATTTCTTATATTCTCCCATATAAAGCTGGGTACAACATAATTGTATTTATCATCCATTGAATTTAACGGCCAGCAATATGTATCTATTATCGCCTGCTCTCTTAATGGCAAACCACAATATAAACTCAACAGGTACACTGTATCCCTTTTATTATATGTCGCCTGCATTATATTTCCAGCATGTTTTCGGAGTGCTAATAACACTCTTCTTTCTTCCTTCCATTCAGCTAATACTGTTGTAATCGGTGAATTCCAGTATTTATCATGCTCTTTTTTTATCAAATGGTATTCATGTAAGCCATTGTAAAGTGCTAGTCTTGCAAGAATTTTCTTTTCGTTATTTGGAACTGCATTTGTCCATGATTGATAGGGCGGTCTCTTACTAAACGGATTAAAAAACTCAAACGCATCTATGTTGCGGCATTCAGTCCATGATGCTCCTGCATATAGCCAGTCAATATACTCATCAATATCAATCCTATCCACTGGGACTCTATTTTCATTATCCCCTTCAGTGCGAACAATTCTGGTTACCCCGACATGCTCCAGTCTACTTATTTCTTCTGATAGACCGGTCACTCTATCGTAATCATCGGTACAATAACGTTTCTCATATACCGGTAATCCAATATTCCGTGATTCATCAATTTCCATTAACTCACCGGCGGCTAACATTTTATCTCGCAATGCTCGAACTAATTCATCGCCATCAACCGGATTTTTCAAATCCTTAAAAATCCACTTTTTACACACCGGAAATGCATCTGACATAATAACCAGCAGTTCTTTTATCCTGCTTAATACGTATGCCTTGCTTTTTCTGTCATACTTCTGAGTGGTTTCATCCATAACAGAATATCTCATCCAATGACATAACGCACAATAAATAACTCTTCCAGCATAATTAGTCTGTGATTCACCAGCATACGGTTTTATTCGCATGTCTTGTGCCATTTTTGTTAAAGCATTATTATCCATACTCTCTTACCTATTTCACCGGAATTGTTATTCCACTCTTATTTAGAACATCCCCTAAATTTTCATCCTCCGAACAGACATCACACGCATATACAATACCTTTCTGCATAATTTCACCCAATGTGTTTCCTCCTACAAGTATGAAATACAATTGCAACAAGTTACTATACTCAATTGAAACTGATTTTCTTATATAACCATTCTTTACCAGTCTGCTAAATGTCTTTTTATATATTTCCTGACTTTTCCTCATATCAAGTTCCGGAATAAGTGGTTTCAAATCATGATTACCTATCAGAAGATAGTCTTCAACCGGAAAATGCAGTTCATTTTCCGCATCTATTACAATTGCATAATTCAGCATTGCTTTAGACATCATTTCCAAGTTCTTCAAACGGACACGGCGAAGAACAAATACTTTGCTTTACACACTTCACACATTCTTGCAAAAAGAATTTCGTTATAATTATCCAAAATCCCTTTTATACATACCACTTGAGCTTCACTTTCATTGACGATATCAACAAGTATCTTCAAACTCTCTTTTTCCGAATCAATATTAATTACCAATGGCGAACTTTCGTGTAGCAAAGCTGCGAGTGCCTCGGATAGATAAGTACATACTTTATCAATTGCAATTATTCCCATTCCGTGTAAAATAGCCGCCAAAACAGCACCGGCAACTTCTGTTTCATTATCAAAATACAAAGATATATTTGTCTTATAATCTTCAAAAAAATCTTCTATAGAACTGACATCTGCTCCATATTCTGCATTTTCATCAAACTGTCTCGCCGGTATTACAACAACATCGGATAAATTTGAACAAACCAAGGTTTCATCTGAATTTGTATTATCCCTTTGATTCTCATATCCTAATTTTTGAAATATGATAGAATCTATTTTTCTTTCAATAACTCTTTGTTCAAATGATTCAAAATATCTATCTTCAATAGCATCCAATTCCTGAATGTAATTATCAAGTTCCTTCTTTCTTTGTTCAAGACCATCAACCTGTTCATCCAATACTTTTTTCTTATCAGTCAACTCTGCCACTTGTAATCTAAGTTCTGCCAATTCATTGGACAACATCTCCTCTGAAGAAATTAGTTGTTTCCGATATTGTTCCTCCAGCTCTGCTCTCTTTTTCTCCGCTTCTGCCTCAAGTGCAAGCAACAGATTCTGGTACTTTGCTTCAGCTTCATCAGATGCATTTTTCCGTTGTATATCATCTGCCACTTTTCTTGCTTCGAGTTCTTTTTCATACTCGGAGAACCATTCCTCTTCTCTTCTTTTCCTTTCAGCCTGCGTTATATTTTCGTGTTTTTTCAATCTTTGTTCTGTAGCACTCAGCTTCTCTTGAATTTCTTTATATATTACATTTTTTTCTTCAATTTGTTTCCTTAAATCACGTTTTTGCTGTTCAAAGTCTACCGATAGCCTCTTCTCCTGCTCCTTTAATGCTTCCTGAATTTCCTCCAGATGCTTTGCTTCAAGCGTTCTTGCCTGACTGATATTTTCTATCTCCGCCTCTATCCCTTCACGAATCTCTTTTTCAATCATAATATCCTGAAGCTTAAGAAAAATGAAAAACAAATCAATTGATATATCTGTAGCTGAAACATCTAAAATTCTAAAATATAACTCCGCCATTTCCTTTATATTGTATGCCTTTATGTCATCAACACAAATAGCTGGCTCCATGCACTTCGATATGGCTTCCCTAAACTTTTCCCTGTATGTATCCAACTGAGTTGCAATAGCCGCTCTAAATGGTTCTTCACCTTTTTTGAATAGATTAAATGCAATCCCCGGAAGTAGTTTTTGTACTAATGCAGATTTTTTATCTAATCTGCCTAATATTTTCGCGTACTTTATGTATCGTTTGTCCTTTATCGGTATCAAAAAAAGTGTAAGATCCGCATTTTTACAAACAGTATTTATTTCCTCCTCGTTAAAAAGATCTAACAATTCAAAGTTGATTTCAATTTTGCTCATTAAGTATTTCCTCCAATACCTTTATCATTGCCGTAGATATACTGTTACTTTTTAATACATCATCAATATAGTTCCTCGACAACGTGACTTTCTCTTGAATTTCATATATTTGAATTCGTACTTTGTGCGGTAGTTTTACCTTTTTTGTTCCTTTGTACTTTCTAAACAAACGAAATAATTCTTCATCACTTATCGTCACGTTTTCTTGCTGTTTTTCTATAGATACAGCGAGAATACTAATAAGGAGTCTGTTCTGTAATACATATATCAAATCACCATCTTGCAGATCCTCAAAAATATACTCTCCAATACCGCCATTCTTTTCTATTCGTCCACTCTTTCGAATCAAAATAAAATCCGTCTGGTGACCAGATTGAAATAATATCTTTTTGCAATTTCTACATATGTTTCCTTTTTCAAGCGCAACACACTCATCATCTATCAACTCATAAACATCGGCATCATTCGATATAATGTTTCTCGATCTCTTTAGAAGTAATGTTCCGCTCGAAACATATTTTCGGTCTATATTAACTAAAGCTTCTTGATCCCATACTCTAACGCATGTTAAATGATTGGCTGAGACTAATTCATCCGGAATTTTTCTTATTCCCTGATAAACATATATCCTCGGATTATCATTCCCCGAAACAACATATCCATAAACACTTTGTTCTCTATTATTGATGATATATCCATCTTCCGTCTTCACGACAGGCGGCCATATTGGTACAAATTCAGGTTGCTTTTCGAGAAGATGAATTTTTAAATTTGACCTTAAGTATGATGTAAGGTAACTAAACTCTGAGTCTGAAATATCTGATGAAAATGACCCACAAAAAACATTTAAGACATTATCCTTTAATATAAGTCTCCCACATTTTTCCATATCAATCCCCGGTATATTATATGGAAGCTGTGGTTGGCGACGCACCCAATAATACTCAACATCAGTAGTTATGGAGTCTCCATATCTAATTTTCTTTCCACCTTGTTCAGATACAATAAATATCGCTCCCTCAAATGAAAAGCCATCTGCATAATCAGACCAATGCTGTGAGACTGCCAATGCTTTATTCATTGGTTCGTAACAAATATAATACTTGTGCCCAGACAAAGGGATATAGTCCAACGGTATTAAAGCAGTATCTTCACAGGAAAATCTTTCATTATTAATTCTATATGTATTCTTTCCACCAATCTTTACTGATACTGACTCCTTAATTGCTTTTTCCATAAGCCCAGACGGTAATGCCTTAAATCCCATATATAAATAAAAGTCACCTGAAGAAATTTTTCGCATATAGATAGGCAATCCTATCCGCTCATAGACGGAATCCGTTGGATTACCATCAACTCGCCTATCACATTCCACAGAAACATTATTATTTTTATCCGGATAATGGGCAAAATGATTATTTTTTCCATTACCAGTTAAATGAACTGCCTCTCCACATTCCGGACAAATAAATCTATCCCTACTATAATATCGAGAGCGGTCGTATTCATCTGCATTCGCCTCTTTTTGTTTTCCTCTTGCATAAAAATCCAAAGCAGTTTTCATGCGACTTCCTCCCAATATCGTAACTCTCTTCTTAATCTCCCGAATTAAATTCAACCAACTTTTCCCAATCAATAGCCCCATCTTCTTTACAGAAACTATTTGAGAACTCTCTGATTAATCTGTTTGCCGCCTTATTGTAACTTTCCTTATAAGAAGCAACATATTGTTCCGGCATGGTTCCCATAAAGTTGATTATCTTAATATAAAATTCTTCATCTCCAGTAAGTTCTGCCCAGAACTGCTTTCCAGCTAATTCCTGATACATCTTCGGCTTCCCTCTGCCACTATCCTTTTTCTTACCGTAACAGTACCCGATATAAGCCTCATATCTTGCCTTTGCCTGCTGTGCCAATTTTGCTGCTGCCATAAAATTCTGTTCCTGGCGTTTTTTGCTATCGGCATTAAATACAGAAGGGCCACTCTTCACAGCTATAGCATAGATTGTATTACTATCATCATCTTGTATCATCAAATCAATACCTTCTGCCAAGGCTTTGTTTCCACCACTTACTGCTATAGCAATTGGCTCAAAAAAGCAATTTCCGAAAATTGTCTCCTCGCTGGATGTCACAAAGGCACTTAAAACAGATTCCACTATCTCTGAAGCACTTTCCATTGCCTTTGCCCGGTACAAATATGGATTCTTTCGCTTTATTACTTTCTTGATATCAAGAGTATCAATTTTTTCTATCAAGGTTCCATAAAATGTTTCCAATGCTTTTGCTATAGCCTGTACTACTTCTGCTTCATCATAAGAATTGTTAATCGCCATATGAATTTCCTCCTAATTCCATTGCATTTTTAATTCTATTGTGTACGCTGGTTCCTCTGAACCGCTTTGTTTCTATGGTTGATGTCCTATTTGCTGTAGAAATAATTGCTCTACCAATAGCTTCGGCCAATCCAACAGGAACTGCATTTCCAATTTGCCTATATTGTGCAGATATTGTTCCCGTAAATTTCCAATCATCCGGAAATTGCTGAATTCTGGCATATTCTTTTATGCTCAATGGTCTATCCTGTCTCGGATGACAAAGCATTGTCGCTTTTTGTGCCGGTGAAGTTGTAATTGTGGGAGATGGTTGCTTATATGATAATCTACGGTAAAACCCTACTTTTCCACCACCAGACTCATAAGCTCCTCCCATAGCAATAGGAATCACTTCTTCGGGCAAATCTCTCCAATTTCCACCTTCCGGAACCATGTGAAGATATTTTTTTCTATCACCACTTAACGGTGTGTACTCGCCCGGATTATTTTCCAAATCTTTTATAGCCTCACCAACTGTTTTCCATCTATAATCTGGATTTTGATGCGTTTGAAAATGAGTCGGTATTGGCAAGAATATATCCTCATTATCTCTGCTACCTATCAATACAAAACGTTCACGGAACTGCGGCACGCCATAATTTACAGCATCTAAAATTCCGTAAACTGTTTTATATCCCAACTTGTTAAATTCGGACAAAATAACATCTAAAACTGTTCCCGGTTTTTGCTCCGGCTCATCCTTAACTCTTTCTTCTGTGGAAACATGTTTCAACGGTGAAGAAACTATACCCTTTACATTTTCCATCACAAAAAATCTTGGGCGAATATAATCTATCATTCTTATAAAGTCCATAAAAAGACTTCCTCTCGGATCATTAATTCCAAGTCTTTTTCCAGCAGTAGAAAAAGGCTGACAAGGCGGTCCTCCACAAATCATAAATGGTTCACCTACATGCAATCCGGTCAGTTCCAGAAGTGTCTCCGGCTTTATTTCTCTAATATCTCCCCCGAGTACGTTATGACCATTAGCCTTCATCGTTTCTACACACGAAGGTTCAAAATCCTGACCGATAACCACATTAAGTCCTGCCTTTCCAAGACCAATATCCAGTCCCATTGCCCCCGAAAACAATGAAATCACATCACGATTATTTTTATATTTCTCGCGTACTTCTTCTAAATTAAAGTTTTTCATCAAACTTCTTCTCCGTCATCTAATATAAATTTTCTTTCGAAGGTTGTTCCTGTTGCCTCAGCAATCTGCTCCAAGTCAGATACTGTAAATGTTTCTCTCTTAAGCTTAGCATTCAGATTCTGAGGTGACATTCCCATTCTGCGAGCCAATTCTGAAACACTAATATTAGTTCGCACGCATAATACTTTTATTTGTTCTGATATAGTCATAATGGTACCTCTTTAAAAATTCAACAGCTACATTGCAAGTATAAAACACAGAGTTTAAATAGTCAATATACTTGCTAATATATGGTATTTATGGTTTTATTGTCAGGTTTCTATTGTTAATGCTATAAAACAATGAACAAAAAAACTGCCAACACTTCATCGTGTTAACAGTTCTTCTGTAAGTTTATGTTTTATTTTTCTTCGTTCTTAATTCTATGGTAATCTTCCATATTGATGCTTAAGTCTACGTAAGAATCGGGCTTTGATTTTCGGTTGCTCAAGAGGCACACAGTCTCAACGGTACTTTCGTTGTCCCAATCCAATTCGTATATCTCCTTCCCATTGAAAAACACAGGAAATCTAAACTTTAGACTACGAAGGATTCTTCCGTCCGCCTGCTCTTCCTCGTAAATGTTTACATCTGCAAGGAAGCTCTTCATAAAGGTTTTCTTCTCAATATCCGTAAATCGGTCGTACAGCTTATCAAAGAATAATAAGAACTGATATACATTATTTGCAGATATTTTCTCCTGCCTAATATTATACAATCTGGTCTCCACTTCTTCAATCAAAGTTTCGATTTCTTCTATCTCATCATAGAGCTTGTCCAGACGCACCTGCATATCCTCATACTTCTTGTCATAATGCTTGTCCGATACGGATAAGTTGTCCATCTGATTTGCCAGCTTATTCTTAGCTCCGGTTACCTGTTTTAATCTCTCCTGTAAGCCTGTATGCTCTCGGTCCAGTTCCTGCGTATCAAT
>CALWSL010000002.1 GCA_944384205.1 uncultured Acetatifactor sp.
GGAATCCTTCAGAAATATGGCTGGCATATTTCTTGCTTTTTGTTGTTGCCGTTCTCGGCGGCAACTCTGATATCATATCACAGCGCCTCGGGTCTGTCAACAACTTTTTTCAATTAATTTCGACTTTTTTCAAAGCCGTTTGTCGCATTTGGCATATGCCTCAACAACGACTTTGAGTATACCACCCCGATTTCGGCTTGTCAACACTTAAAATAAATTTTTTTTGAATTTTTAAAACAATTTACAATATAACGCCAAAAACCTGTTTTACAGGATTTTTTCATTGCCTTGTTCTTTGTTTTATATTCATTATTGACAGTTTATAGTATTATTTTAGCTGAATTGTACATGTTTTTGTTTCATTTTTCAGACTAAGCATCAATGTAGAGATACTCTCCGCAACATCATGATCCAATTCCGCCAGTAAAACCAGTTCTACTGTGTCGCCTGCCGGAATATCGTCTACATAAGTCGACATGTCATCCATTAACATTGTAGTCAATACATTTCTGCTATAACTGCCATTGACCAAAACACGCATCACTGCATTCTGCGACAGGATATCTATATGCTGCTCCGTCTGCGACTGGTTTTCCATATTAAACTTAAGAACAACAAGTCGCTTTCCTTCCGTTGCATCCAGTGCAAAATAGGTACTTGATTCGTCGTCCTGCGGATAACTGTCACATACCTCATATCCGATATAAGAAATCACAATACCATCCGGCAGCTCAAAAAATTCTTCCGGGTTCCCGATTGCATTCACGATCGTTTGCTGCTCCGTCTCTGCCGCTTCTTCTTCCTCTTGTGCCTGACTGGCGACCTCTTCCGTTCTCTTCTTTTCTTCCAATTCCGCCTGTTTTAATTCCTCCGCCTCTACTTCCTCCCGGCTTACCAGACGGCTTCTGTTATTTGCATTATATTGCAGCAATAACATAGCAGCATATTCACCTACCATCTGTTCCTCTTCCTGTGTCATATCAGGAATCGCAGCTCCGCATCCGGTCAGAGCAAAAATCATGGCTGCCATAACTGCACTTGTTTTTACATAATTTTTTCTCATAGTTGCTCCATTCTACATCTTACGCTATTTTCTATTTATTTTTTTCTTTTCTAAAATAATATAAATCGCTGCAATTACTAACGCAATAACACCAACTGCAAAAAACAGTATTGTTTTCTGCACTGTAGCCGCTTTAAAGAAATCATACAGCACCAGTTTGGCACATACAGCAAGCGATAAAATCAACCCATAGATTCTGATTGTTCTTTTGTCAATCACAAAGCCAGTTCCCACACAGACAAGCGCAATTACCATCAGTAAAATACTGTTTACTACCGGCACATTGGTTCGGAAAATAAGCGCCATATAAGTAAGGAACATCGCAAGGACCATATGTCTGCCTTTGAGACTCATCTGATATTTTTCATTCAGGGTCAGTCCAATGGTTGCCAATCCGAAGACCAGCATACAGAAGTAGGTTATATATTCATTTTGATAAATCGGACTATGCAATTTCAGAAAACAAATAATCTGACCGCCTAAAGCAAGTCCGTTAAACAAAAGAATATTTTTTCCGCGCCATCTTTTAACATTATTAAATACCAAAATTCCGATCAGCAAAATTCCTACAGCCATCGGCAGCTGTAATATAACCGGCAGGCGGCTTACTGTATACGTCAGCAAAGTTGCAGTTAATATGATTTCAAAACAGGTCTGCCAGTAACGTATCATTAAAATACTGATTCCGATTCCTGCCAGCAGCAAGTATGCCTGCGCTCCTTCATGCGCTGTAACCTCAAAACACAATAATACGGTAATACAAACATCATTTATCCGAAGTACCGTAGAATCCTTCCGCCAGCCCGCCGCTTTCGCAAGCACAAGCAATATAAGCAGAGAAATAACACTCCCCCACTCTTCACCGGAATATCCGATGACGCTCAAAAGAATCAGATTGAAAATGATATAAATATGTCCCTGTCCCGAACATTTTTTTACAGTAAGCGCAAGCATTGCTGTCAGACTGATTACTCCCACAGCTATCATGCTGCCATAACAATACCATTTTTCTCCGTAAATAGCAACCAATCTGCCGACCAGTATAGTCGTCATCAGTATATAACATGCCGAACTGAAATAATAAATCGCCAAAAAACAATACTGCGCCGTCACCTCCTCCTTCTGATAGGAATAGCGCTGTACCACAAAAAGAATCTGCATTACCAGCATGGAGCTGATGACAAAAATCAGCACCGGCAATTTTGATACATCGCAAACTATTAGCGAACGGCATACAAAGAAAATAGCAAAAAAGCTGTTGCCGAGCATATGTACCATTCTGACTGCCGCACTCTGTCTGCGAACCGGCATTGCAATGCAAAGAACATTCATTAACAGAATCACTCCCGATACCGCAAGAAATTCCGTATCTGTAATTCCCCGGTCAACCGTAAGAAAACACCAATATCCCGCTATCATCGCAATCACGCGGTATAGAACCGAATCCCTTTTGCGGCTAATCCATACCGCAAATAGGGTAATTCCTAAGGTGACCCCCAGCATCACATACAAATTAAAATTGTGCAGTCTTAAATAATTTACGATTGTCACCAGATACAGTCCGCCGATGCCGATTGCCGAAAAGACCGATCCCAGCATGGGCCATTTGCGATACAATAACAGTTCGGATATCAGCAGAAAAAACAATGCCACGCCATACAGGCAGGCTCCTTTGACAATTCCGCCCGCAAAGGTCATCCCCAGTGTGACAAGCGCCGCAAGAATAAAACCGCCGCCCACAACGCTTAACACTGCAGCGCCTATGGCAAACTCTGTTGCGTCCTGTTTTTGCGGTGCCGCCTTCTTTTCCACAGGCTCCACAATCGAAACCGGCTGCGCTTTTACAGACATCGGGGATTCCCCGTTTTCCTGCGCTTCTGCAGGCTCCTTCATTTCTTCGGGTTCAGGTTCCCAAACCGCCGCAGGCTCTTGCGCCTTCTCCGTCCCGCATTCTGCCAGCTTCCTTCTGTTTTGATACATCTGATAGCTTCTATCCAGCTCAACAGCCAGCAATTCCGTCTGATACTTCTGCTGTCTGACACGCTCCAGCATTTTCTGCAGATAATCTGTATAATCGCGTTCTTTGGATTCTAACAGCAGCATTCCCACACGCCGCTCTAAATTTTCTAAGACACCGTTCTCATTTTCTATGGTACTCAAATCAGTTCCGCTCCTTCTCCCCATTGTCGTGTACTGTATTTCTAAATTTTATTATTTATACAGTAAATATAGCATACTTCGCCGCATCCTGGCTATAACATTTTACATGAATCCAAATTCCGTTTTCTCTGTATTCCTTTTCCAGAACTATGGCATTTTCCATCAGATAAGAAGCAACGCTTCCCTTCTCATAGGGAATCAAAAAGGTACAATCCACATGCCCCGCATAAACTTTGGTTTTAATTAAATCAACCAGCTCCTTTATTCCCACATTGTTGGATGCCGACATATAAATCTGATTTTCTTTCACACGGGGCAAATCCGTCATTTGGCATTTATCAGCCTTATTATACACTATAATCTGCGGAATGTCTCCCGCATTTAATTCTTTCAGAGTCTCCTCCGTTACTTTCATCTGCTGTCTGTAACTCTCATCTGAAAAATCCACCACTTGTATCAGCAAATCTGCGTACCGCACTTCCTCAAGGGTAGAACGAAACGCCTGAACCAGACCGTGCGGCAGCTTATGGATAAAGCCTACCGTATCAACCAGAAAGAAAGGTCTGTTGTCACCACTTTCAATATTTCTGACACTGGTCTCAAGCGTTGCAAAAAGCATATCCCTTTCCATAACAGTCTTGTCAGCTCCCTCTCCGTAGCTGTCCACCATTCGATTCAGAATAGTGGATTTTCCCGCATTCGTATACCCCACCAACGCCACCTGCGGGATTCTGGAAGCATTCCGCTTCTTTCGCTGTGTCACGCGGGATTCCGAAATTCCCGCCAGCTCCTTTTTTAACTCGCTAATGCGGTGCTCGATTTTTCTACGATCCAGCTCCAGCTTTTTCTCACCGGTTCCCTTGTTACTCATACTGCCGCTGGCGCCGCCCTGACGGCTCAGCGCCTCGTGGATACCTACCAGACGAGGCAGCATATATTGCAATCTTGCGGTCTCCACCTGCAATTTTGCTTCTCTTGTCTGCGCCCTGACAGCAAAAATATCCAGAATCAGATTGGTTCTGTCCGAAATGGGCAAATCCAGTTCTCTTCCAAGGTTGCGAATCTGGGACGGCGAAAGGGCATTGTCAAATACAATCTCCTCCGCCTCGCATTCTTCTGCAAATTCTTTTACCTCTCGCACCTTTCCCGCGCCGATATAGAAAGCCTTATTCACGGCATCCAGTTTCTGTGTAATCATTCCGGTTACCTGCTTGCCGGCTGCCTCCGCCAGACTTTTCAGTTCCGCCATGGAACGGTCAAAGTCCGCTTCTTCTCCGGTATCCACACCTACAAGCAATACCTTTGCCGCCTGTAATTTAATCAATTCTTCCCTCATAATACCTCTCATTATTCCTGTACCGTCTCAAGTTCAAACCAGAACAGTACACCGTTCGTATAATTTTCCACACCGTACTGCTGGTTCATGGATTCCATAATTGCCTTTACGATGGATAAACCCACACCGCTTCCGCCATATTCTCTGGTACGCGCCTTGTCCACTTTGTAGAATTTTTCCCAAATATACTCTATGGAGTCCTCTGGTATGGGGGTACCCGTATTAAATACCGAAACCCGAACCTTGCCGCCTTTCTGTTCCAGTCTGACATCAATCACCTTCTTGCCGGAACAATGATTGACCGCATTGGAAAAATAATTCATAAAGACCTCTTCGGTCTTAAATTCATCTGCCCACACATAAATCGGATCATAATGTTCCATGCGGACCTCAATCTCATTTTGGCGGGTCAAAATCTGCGCTGACTGGATATAGTTGCTGATTAACGCTACGATATCAAATCGTTCCATATTAATCACATCGTTCCCAAATTCCAGTTGGTTTAAGGTAAGCAGTTTTTTTACCATATTATTCATTTTGGCAGCTTCGTCCATAATGACCTCGCAGTAAAAATCCCGACTCTCCGGGTCATCATTAATTCCCTCCTTCAACCCCTCGGCATATCCCTGAATCAGCGCGATAGGCGTTTTTAATTCATGGGACACATTGGAAAGAAATTCCTTTCGCATCTCATCAATTTCTTCTTTTTTCTCGATATCCTTTTTCAGCTCGTTATTGGCAGTTTTCAATTCGGAAATGGATTTTTCTAAAGATGCGGCGAGCTTATTGATATTTTCTCCCAATAAATCAATTTCATTATGGGCGCTTCCTTGGTATTTTACGTCAAAATCCAAATGCACCATCCGTTCCGAAATATTGTTCAATTCCAATATCGGCTCCGTAATCTTTCGGGAGGCATACCACATAATGATTCCCCCTGCAACCACTCCGGCAAGTCCTACATAGGTAAAAAATCTCTGCGCAATCTTTGCGCTTTCCATGATACTTTCGATAGGCGTTCTCATAATAAAAGAGATACCTGTATTCAGCCGCCCATACATTTCCAGATACTGTTCTCCCGCCGCTCCTGTCTGCTGAAGACGATAATCCTCGCCCTGCTCCAGCACAGAGACATGGTCCATCGGGAAACCAAAGATATAGCCAATCAGACGAGCCTCCAGCTCCTTCCCACCATTCAAGGAATAGTATTGTATCTGGGAATTCGCATCCATAATACAAACGGTTATATTATAATTGCGGCAGACGTCATTCAGCTCTACCTGAAATTCCTGAGAACCATAGGTGTCGCTGTTCGCTGCCGCACGTATGGTTTCATAGGCGTCATAAAGAATCTGTTCCTTACTTTTCATATAGTATTGCACGAGAAACAGTGCATTTACCACCCAGCACAACAGAATCGTCCCTGACATAAGTCCTATAAAAATAAGCGAGAACTGTTTTCTGATAGAAGTTTTTTTTCGTTTTTTCATATTTATCCCTACTATCTGCTTTTATTTATCCTTTTAAATCAAATAGTTCATGGCTGCCCCCTCTCAGAGCCAACCTCGTAAACACTACACATATTTTACCACGTTTCCGGAACAGCAACAATAAACAGTGCGCATTTCACAGATTTTTCACATAGCCTTTCCGAATACCGCTGTCACAATCATAGCGTCCTCCTGAACCTTTGCAAAAACCTCGCCGCCCATCTTGCGCATCAACTGGCGGCAGATATAAAGTCCCAGACCGCTCCCCTTGCTGTTACCGGCATTGGAGCCTCGCCAAAAGCTTTCAAAAATATGAGGAAGCTCTGCTTCGGGAAGTTTGCAGCCGCTGTTTTTTATGGCAATCAGCTTACAGCCCTCTTCCTCATAAACGCTCAATATAATGCTTCGTCCGTCCCCATACTTTATGGCATTTTCCATAATGTTCTGCAAAACCTCTGTGCTTCTGTCCAAATCTCCTTTCAGCAGGCAATCCGAATATTTCTCCACGAAAAAATCCGTCTTAATCAGCGCCAGTTTTTCGCGGTAATATCCGGCAACATTGTTCACAAGCTCCGATAAATAAAACTCCTCCTCTTTCACCTCAAAATTCAGAAAATCCTCTCTGGAGGCACTGATAATCTGAGAAACAAAGTCTTCAATTTCATCTGCTTTTTCATTGATATGCTCCGCAATTCTCTGTTGCTTTGCCATGTCCGTATAAAGCCCTTTTGCCAGCGCCTTCGCGTATAATTTGATGGCGGAAAGAGGGGTTTTGATATCGTGGGAAAGGGATAGAAGCAGCGTCTTTTTACTCTTCTGCAACGCAAGTTCACGCTGCTTTTGCTGCTCCATATTTTCACGAAGCAAATCCACACCCCAGATAAATTTACCGAAAAAGCGGCTTTTGCTCTCCTTGATTGGAGAAGTCAGATTTCCTTTTGCCAGTTCGTAGGGCACATCGGCAAGTCGTTCAAAAGGAAGCAGAATTTTCCTGCGCAGAAAAACCAACACGACAATTATCATCAGAGACATCACTGCAAGAATCCCGTTTACTGCATAAAGATAGCTTCTGCTGATACTTTCACTATCCCTAGAGTAATCGAACCGGTAAAGCGCTCCGTCAATTTCCCGTATCAGATAATCGCTTTCGCAGGAAAAAAAAGCTTCCTCGCCGTTATATTTTTCAATCTGCTTCACATAGCTGTATTCCGATAGGTCCACGTAATCCAAACCATTTTGTTCTATCGCAAGAGAAATTCTGTTTGCTTCCACGCGATATGGTCTGCCTGCATTTCCATTCTCCAGACTGCGCAGACCGACATTTGCACCGATAAAAATAAGGATAATCACCGCCATAACGGCGGCAAATATTTTGTCATAGCTTTTCATAGGTATCTGTACCCCACACCCCAAACCGTCAGAATTTTCTGCGGATTTTTTGCATCGTCCTCTATCTTTTGCCGAAGCCACTTAATATGTACCGTAAGGGTCTGGGGCTCGGAAAAGCTGTCGCTGCCCCAAATCCGGTTAAACAGAAACTCCTTGTTCAGAACCTTTCCCTTATTTTCCATAAGCATCACAAGCAGTTCAAATTCCTTTGTTGTCATATCGATTGGCACATCATTTTTATACACCGTGCGGCTCCCTTTATTCACGCGCAGATTTCCGTCACAAATTTCATCCAACGCATATCGCCGCTTAAAAATTCCGCTGATTTTCGCAAGCATAATGTCAATATCATAGGGTTTTTCAATATAATCGTCCGCACCGAGAATCAGACCGTTCATCACGTCCTCTTTTTCCGTTTTGGCGCTGACAATCATAATAGGCGTGTTGCTGTTCTCGCGGATTTTGGCACAGACTGCGAATCCGTCAATCCCCGGCAGCATAATATCAAGCACAAGAAGCCTTGCGCCGTATGTTTCATACAGCGACAAGGCTTTTTCCCCACTGTCCGCAACGGACACGGTATAATTTTCCGCACGCAGAAAATCACACAATAACTCCGCCAGTTCTTTATTGTCCTCCACAATTAAAATATCTATCATACGACTACCAGCCCATTTCCATCAACCAGTTGTTCAGTGACCGCTCGCGTTCCCGCAGGTCGGAAGGTGACGCACATTTGTTTAAAGTATACTCTCCTTTTATGTTTCCATCAACTATATACAGTACTCTGGTACATTTTGCCGCCACCTTCACATCATGGGTAACAAGCATAATTGTTGTTCCCTCGTCATTTAACTTTGCCAGCTCCTCCATGACTTCATCAGAGGAGGTGCGGTTCAGCGCGCCTGTGGGCTCGTCGGCAAAAATCATCTTGGGTCTGTTTATTACGCTGCGGCAAATGCAGGCGCGCTGGAGCTGTCCGCCGGAGACCTCGTTGATATCGTTGTCGGCAATGTCGATTATGCCAAGCTTGCGCATGATATCCTGTCCCCTCTGAACGGTTTCCTTCCGGGTTTCTTTCACTTTGTCCGACTGACAGGCGGGAAGGATGATATTGTCCAGCACCGTCAGATTTTTCAGCATATACATCTGCTGAAAAATAAAGCCCATTTCGTCAAGGCGCAAGTCCGCCAGCTCCTTTGCATTCATTTTCGCAATGTTTTTTCCACAAAAGGAAACCTCCCCTGCGGTGATGCCGTCCATGCCGGAAACCGCATACAAAAGAGTGGATTTTCCTGAGCCGGATGGTCCCATAACCGCCACCATCTCACCCTCGGAGACAGTAAAATTCACATTTTTAAGCACATTATTCTGACGCTTGTTTACAATATATGTTTTGCAAAGATTTTTTGCTTCCAGTACATTCATAGTTTTAACCTGACCTTTCTTTATTCCATTCCATGCCTCATTATTCCATGACTCATTCGTTGACTATTCTATATTGGCAGTTTCTGATGCAGTGATTGACCGTGTATAAAGGGCAGTCAGAAATGCGCCAAGAATCGTTACAATAAGCACGATAAGCGGATAAATCACATACACCTCAATGGGTACAATCTCGTATTTCACACCAAAGTCCGCTCCCATCATACGGAAAATGGGAGTGATGGTAAGCTCCAAAAGCGGCTTTAACAGGAGAAGTGAAATGATTGTGGAAAGAATGCTGACAATCCCAAATCTCATGGTATGCCATGCCACTACTTTTCCATTGCGGAAACCTATGGCTTTTAAAATTGCAATTTCTCCCCGTTCTTTTGCAATAAAGGAGCGTTCCATCAGCACCGTTATGAGTAGGATAATGATTAACACTATCGCCAAAACAAGCGCCCTGACACCATCCAGGATATCGCTTACGCCCACAATGGCGTCCACGTACTCCCCTGCAGTATAAACCTTATCCGTATCGTAAATTTCCTTGATTTTTTCAATTCTGTTTTCAATCTCCTTCTCATCAGGAGCATCCGTAAAGTTAATCTGATAAGCAAAAAATCCTGATGTCTGCCGGAAATCAACCTCTGCCTGCTCGTGCAGCCGTACGCCTTCTCCCATGTTGTTCATGGACTGAAACAGCGCTGTAATCAGATATTCCCTGTCACCTGTGGACTGCCTGATTGTGATGGTATCTCCAATACGCGCATCCAGTTTCTCAGCAATCAGCTTCGTCACAGCGATTTCTGTCTCATTCTGCGGCGGCGTTCCCTCAAAGTAAACGTATTGGTCAGTGGTAGTTCCGATTCCCTGCATTGCCTGGGATTTGCAGACCTTATCACCATGCACCAGTGTTGGCTTTATCATGATTTCATTGACGCATTCTGCAGGCATACCATTCTCGGCAAGGGTCTGCTCCAGCTCTTCCAGTTTTTGTTCCAAACGCTCTCTGCCGTCTGCTGTCATGAATCCCATCTGCTCTCCTTCATCGGAAAGATAGACATCACTTTCGGTAAGGGCAAAAGATGTGACAAGTCCGTCACTTTTTAACGTATTTACTGTATTTACCAGTATCAGCACCATTGAAAGGCAAAGGGTAAAGGTAAGGATAACTGTGCCAAACCGTCTGGGACTGCTTAACACATCGTTTGTTGCCAGAAAAACAGTGGGGGAAAGGGGACTTTGGTTCAGACGCAGAATGCCCTTTTTCTGAAAACGCTCCCCTGTCGTGCCGTTTCGTATGGCATCTACAGGCGTATATTTCTTTACCTTTCCAGTGCAGGTATAGCAAAACAGCAAAATCAGCAAAATCACCGCCACGGAACAAAGGATATTTATCAGAAAGCTGTTGTCGTTTCCCATCACCATGGACTGAGACACGCTTTGCAGCAGCATTTCTCCAAAGGGAATGCTTGCTCCAAAACCAATCACTGCTCCCATTAGCGCAAGCATAAAATATTTTATCAGATAAAGGCTGCGGATTTTTATATTAGGGATACCGATTGCTTTCATAACGCCGATTTCGCGATATTCCTCGGTTAAGGTAAAGGCGATGGAAAACCGCAGCACCACAAATGCTATCAGAATCAGACACACGCTTACCACCAGCAGAACGCCCGCAACCACCATATCCATAATATAGGTCAGCTTAATGGTATCAATATTTCCGAGAAAAATAATACTGTTGTCACGCTCGCTGAGTTCCTTTTCCACCGCCGCCGTGTCGCTTGTGTTTATGTAGCAAAAACTTCCGCCGTACATAGATGCAATCGCTTCATCAGATACAAATTTCTCAAAGTCACTTTCGCTGATGATAAACCGTGTCATTCCCATCATATCAGAGCCTAGTACGGCATCCTTAAAACTACCCACAATCTCAAAGGTTACGGATACCTCTCCAAACTGTATCTTTAGTTTGTCTCCTGTTTTCATGTCATTCTTCCGAATACATTTGCCCGAAATATAAATCTGCCCCGGCTCAATACTTTCTATCATCTGATTATTGCTATCGAAATAATTAAGTTTCGCATCCTCAAGAGCCTGGAGAACCGAAGTATTCTTCATGCTCTCTAGCTGTTTTCCTTCGTAAATCAGGTTTTCAGGGTTCATGTACAGGATATGTTCGATTCCATAGCTGTCAATTTCCGAAATCTCCTCTAAGATTTCAGCAATCGGGACATCCACCGCTTTATCCATAGTGGCGACAAAATAATCGGACATTCCTGCCTTCTCAAAATAAGCATCCAGTGCCGTTGTCACTGTTATAATATTGTTTACACTGCTGGACACGAACATCGTCGCCAGAATGATAAATAACAGCAGGATGATGTTGATTGTCTTTTTACGCTTTAGGTCTTTTTTTAGTATGCGCAGGTACATTAGGGTACTCCTTTCTTTCCTTGTTGTGAGCTCACTATAACAGGGAAATTATTAAAGAATCCTTAAATAAAATCAAGACAAACGAAAAATAAGCAGCTCCCAGGTGGAACTGCTCAAATGTTTTTCTTATAATTTTGCTATTCTTTTTATCATACCCTCATACTCTTCTTCCGTCTTACATTTCAGGAAAATTTTTTCCACGAAATCCTTATGTTTCATCATACGTCGAAAACGCTTTATTTCGTTACACAACTGAGCATAATACATTTCATATTCTGTTTTGAGTAATTGAAGAGTTTGTGCAAACGTCAAGCCTGTAGGAAAATATTTTCCATCCGTACTTTTTCCTTTGAAACAGGAATCATGGTCAAACAAAGGATATAAGCCTATTATTTTCCCGTGACTTACCAATAAGCCAAAATTATCTCTGTTTCGGTCTACATTTAATGTCACATAATCAAGTATCTGCATTTTAATGAAATTGAGAGGGTCCAGACGCATAAATGTTCTGTAACAGTCTCCGTCATAAGCCATCACATTTGTATTGTAATATGACAGCACATCTCTGCATGGTACCAGTTCCCTGTCCTCCGACGTCAGCACCTCGCACACAGAGCATTCCTTATCAAACACTCTTCTGATTTCATATTTAGAGCAGCCGATACCAAGCGCCTGCGCGATATAATAGGTAATTACCTCGGACATAATCTCGGCTCTCGTCTCATTTTTTACCATATACAATTTTTCATTACTGCGCAGATAACATTTTGCTCTGGTTCCTTTACTGGTCAATTCGCCCGTAAAAATTTTATCCCCTATGGTATTATCTATGGTAGCTTCGCTCATATTACCGGTAAGCGCTATCCGGGAAATGCTCAAAGAAAATTCATTCTGATATAAGTTCACATTCTCCCATTTCTCTTTGCTTCTTGTTCTTGATATCCAATAATTATCTCTGAAACTCAGTCCCTTACAGACGATACAGATGTTTACATCCGTCTGGTCGTCCACCCCGCATGCCGTTAAAATCTCCTTGCAATATTCTCTGTTTAACATCAGTATTCTGTCTGAGCAGAACTTTTTTACTAAATCATAGGAAATGGGCTTATTCTGAAGTGATATGGGCAATAAGCTTTCGTTTATCATCTTGATTGATTTTTGTTCTATGTTAAATTTAAACACAATATCATTTTTATATTTCAAACAATATTCTATTTTTTCAAACATTGTAGTCATTAACTTTCATCACCTCTTAATTATTAAGCTTCGGCATGTTCATTTGCTATATCAATTGTTTGTATATGTAATGCAGCCTTTGACGCCTTTCGCTGTTTTGCTTTCCTGTTAATCGGTGTTTCCTTGTTAAGACATATCCCATGCTTTGTTTTATATTCGTCCCATTTCAGCAATGCCTCGCCGTTATCCGATAATTTGTATTCCTCTTTTATCTGCCCAAGCATGTATTCCAAGATTTCTTCCTTTGCCTGCTCTCTTTTGTTTAAATCAAAAATATCATTACCTGCCACAATGTCAAAGGACGCATAATCTACCGTACCGTCAAAATTCTGTCCTGTCATCTGTTGAATGATTTGTTTTCTTTCCTTTTCGGAAATGTCGGCTTTCATGCTTTCCAGATTCATAGCAGTCGTCCTTTCTTTTTCTTTTATTATATCGCGTGTTGGGGAAACATTATTCCTCCAGCTTGTACCCGACGCCCCAAATCGTCTTTATCATATCTCCTTTGCTTCCCATCTTACTTCGCAGCTTCTTCACATGAGTATCAATGGTTCTGGCGTCACCGAAATAATCATAATTCCATACATTATTCAGAATCTTCTCTCTGGACAGAGCGATTCCGCGATTCTCCACAAAGTAGGTCAGCAGTTCAAACTCCTTGTAGCTGAGTTCAATTTCCTCACCGTCTATCAGCGCCTGGTGCGCCGCCTTATTCACCTCTATGCCGCCGCAGCTCAGAATTTCATTATTTTCCATCTGATTGGTTCGTCTGAGAATCGCTTCTATACGCGCAACCAGAATCTTGGGGCTGAATGGCTTGGAAATATACTCGTCAACACCCAACTCAAAACCCTGAAGCTCATCCCGTTCGTCCGATTTTGCAGTCAGCATAATAATCGGCACCTTAGAATAGGCGCGGATTTCCCGGCATACCTGCCAGCCGTCCATCTTGGGCATCATAACGTCCAATACGATAAGGGCAATATCCTTTTTCTGGAAAAAAATATCCACCGCCTGTTCTCCGTCCTCTGCCTCCAGAACCTCGAAATTATTTTTTACCAGAAAGTCCCGAACCAGCTTACGCATTCTGCTCTCATCATCAACCACTAATATCTTTAATCTATCCACGATTGACCTCCTTGCCCTGTTTTTCGCTTTTCATCAAGTATAACCGATAAGTATGTCAAATTTGTGAAACCATACTGTTATTTTGCTATTCTGTCTCAATTTTCAGCTCACGTTCCTTTTCTCGGACAATCTGTTCTCGTTCCGTCAGTTCCTGCTCCCACGAGGCATATCGATTTGTAATTGCCTTTTCATAGTTTAAAATATTAGGCTGGTCTGCGTTCAGGGCAATCCCGAACATAGCGACAATAGCAGCCGTCAACAATAAATTCAGAATAACCGAAACGGAAAGCGCCATTGCCTTTTTCTCCTGTTTTTCTTTCTCCTTTGAAACCTTTACTCTGTTCCTGGCAGGGTTCTGCTCGGTCCGCACTTCCCCTACAAAGCTCTGATACAGCGGAATTGCCGCAACCGCTTCCGGCGGAATTGTTTCCTGACCAAGCAGATAATCCTGTAACTTTTTCAAATAAAAAATACCAACCGGAGTTTTGAAAACCCTGTCGCGAATCGCTTTATCATAAATCTTTAGAATTTTTTCCGGGTCAGAATAATCCATCCGCGCTTCCAGATATTCAATCTTTTTGCGCTCCAGCTCTGCCATTTCAGTATCTTTATCTGTATAAAAAGAGAAGCCTTCCGCGACTCTGTTTTGTGTATTTGTTGTTTCTTCCAAAACGGGACCTCCCCAATATCTTTTTATTCTTTTCAGTTCTATTATATATTTTTTTTATCACAAGGGCAAGGTGTTATGGCGGCTTTCTGTCGAAAGCAGTCGATTCACATATTTTTTTCTTTTTATGTTTTCTTAACTCTTGCACTTTATCAAATAGGTGATATAATAAACTCATGCAGATATGGTTCATCGGTAGAACGCCAGCTTCCCAAGCTGGAAAGGCGGGTTCGATTCCCGTTATCTGCTCTCTGAAACCTCTTTTTGTATAACGTATCCTATTTCTTCACATTTTTCCATTGTATTCACACAGCAACTTCTGCACCAAAAATTACCAAAGACCATACGCCACAGCCTATTTCAGACAAGTTATTTGGGCTGGTTATCGGGTCAGTAAAATCAGTGGGAATGAGTGTTCCTGCAACGGCAGCGTTCTTATGAATATTTTTTTATCAGAACCACATTGCATTTTCATCCCCGAAATATGGTATAGTACCATCTTTATAAGGGGAATTCCGATTCTCATTTGCCAGAGGTGGTTATAACTAATCTTTGTCGATATTTGTCAACAATATCCTCTTTACAATTATTTTATATTATCGTAATATATATACCGTGAAGAGATTCACACACTTAGGCGGCTCAGGGGAATTGGTCGCCTTTTTGTTTTATTTTTTTAATCCGCATCCGGCTCTTCTTCCCAATATTATAAGCGAAAAACATCCGATACGCCCAAACGTACCGGATGCCATCCCACTATAAGTTTCTGATTTATGATATTTTTTGCTTTAATTCCCTCATGTCCGTTTCTAACATTCTGACCTTAATCGCTAACATTTCTATTTCATTATTTGGTCTCATAACTTCGTGCATATTTCTTGACAAATCAAGATGCCCTTCTGCTACCCTCTGAATATTAACTCTGATTTCGTTTTCAAGTATCAATTTAACATCTTTGACATCTGATTCAATACCGGTAACCCCTGTCTCCAAATTATCTACTTTTATCTCCAGATTACCTACTTTTGTCTCGAGATTATCTACTTTTGTCTCGAGATTACCTACTTTTGTCTCCAGATTACCTACTTTTGTCTCCAGATTACCTACTTTTGTCTCCAGATTATCTACTTTTGTCTCAATGCTGCCAACCTTCTCCAGCAACAAATCCAATTTTTCGCTGTCTGTCATACTATGATACCCCCTTTTTTCATCATAAGTTAACTCAAGCTACAAAAAGAAGGCAAATACTTATACGATTGCCCTCTATCAGAATGGAGTAGACGGGAGTCGAACCCGTGTCCAAAAGCCCATTCCCTGTACTTCTACTATCATAGTCCGTTATCCCGGCGAAGCTTGCCTTCGCCTGTTCCCTCCTATGTCAGGAAACGAACAACCTGCCATATTCAGTAGCTTCATCATACGCCCATACGCGCAAAGCTTAGCGCATGTCGTTTCTCACAAAGTTGATGCCCGGATTCCAAGGTGTGAGTGCCCTGGAGCGGACAAGCCGCCTGAGGCGACGTCACTCACAGCGAGCCAAACTGGTTTGGCTTAGGCTGCAAATGCTAACTGATTATTATCTTCAGCGTTTAGTTTAATAGCGAACAAATATTCGCATTGCGATTAACGTGTCGCAACGGATAGCTTCTCCAGCTGCAAGACCCCTGTCGAAACCTTTACTACCCCTTAAAAGAGTAATTCGGTATAAGTTAGTATAGAAGATTCTATGCTTTAAGTCAACACCCAATTTAATACAAATTTTTAATTTTAAATTCCTTCTCGGCTTCTCTTCTCTGGTCCTTCTTCGCAATGTCCTGACGCTTGTCATAAAGCTTCTTTCCTCTTGCCAGACCAATTTCCACCTTTACCTTGCCGTCTTTAAAATAAACCTGCAAAGGCACCAGCGTATAACCTTTTTCTTTGATTTTTCCCTGCAGCTTGTTAATCTCATACTTATGCAGCAAAAGCTTTTTTATGCGCAGCGGATCTTTGTTAAAAATATTGCCTTTCTCATAGGGACTTACGTGCATTCCATAGACATAAACCTCACCGTTTTCTATACGGATAAAGGATTCCTTGATACTGCACTTTCCCATACGCATGGATTTTACTTCCGTACCATGAAGGGCAATGCCCGCTTCATAGGTCTCATCAATGAAAAAGTCATGATAAGCTTTTTTATTGTTGGCAATCAGCTTTTGTGTCTCTTTCTTTGCCATTTATAACCACCTTTCCGAAGCTGCTATGGCTTCGTCGAACTAAGATATCGTTTATTCTTCCACCAGTGAAAAATCAATGGTTCTTGTCATTTTGTCACAATCCTCCACGCACACCTTCACCGGCATACCGAGCTTAAAGACTCTTCCGGTGGTATCACCCACCATCTCATAGGTGCTTTCATTGTAAAAATAGTAATCTCCGGGAAGCCTGGAAACATGCACCAGTCCTTCCACGGTATTCGGCAACTCTACATAGATTCCCCATGCGGTAATTCCCGAAACCACACCCCCAAAGGTCTGCCCGATACGCTGCTGCATATATTCCACTTTTTTAAGCTTATCAGTCTCACGCTCCGCCTCGTCGGCGCGCCGTTCCATCTCTGAGGAATGCTTTGCCACCTCCGGAAGAATTTCACGGTAGTGGGCAATCCGCTCCTCTTTCAGCCGTCCCCTCAGCTGCTCCTTAATAATGCGGTGAATCTGCAAATCAGGATATCGGCGGATAGGCGAGGTAAAGTGGCAGTAATACTGACATGCCAGACCAAAATGCCCCGTGCTTTCCACACTGTATTTTGCCTGCTTCATACTGCGGAGCGCCAGTCGGGAAATCATAGGCTCCTCAGGGGTTCCGGCGATTTTCTGTAAAAGCTTTTGAATCTCCTTGGGATGCACCTCTTCGCTTCCTACCTTGCTCCCCCGCTTCCCCATAGACTTCATATAATAGCCGAAATTATTGATAAAGGTAGAAAGCTTCTGCAATCTGTCCGCATCCGGCACATCATGGACACGATAGACAAAAGGCATTTCCAGCCAGTAAAAATGCTGTGCCACCGTCTCATTCGCAGCCAGCATAAAATCCTCTATGATATTGGTCGCCACATTGCGCTCATAAGGCTTGATATCCAACGGATGTCCCTCTTTGTCCAAAATAATTTTGCACTCCGGGAAATCGAAGTCAATGGAGCCCCGTTTCATACGTTTCTTGCGAAGAAGCGACGCCAGTTCTGCCATTTGTCGAAGCATAGGAACCAGATACGCATATTTTTTGAAAGCCGCCTCCGTTTCCACTATGGTTTCGTCCTCCAAAATTGCTTTTACGCCATTGTAGGACATACGGTTATTGACACGAATCACGGACTCACAGATTTCATAATCAATAATTTCTCCATAGGAATCCACGGTCATCAGACAACTGAGCGCCAGCCTGTCTGCGCCCTCATTCAGAGAGCAGATACCGTTTGACAGCGCATGGGGAAGCATGGGAATCACCCTGTCCACCAGATAAACGCTGGTTCCCCGCTTTAAGGCTTCTCTGTCCAAAGCGGAATTTTCCTGCACATAATTGGTCACATCTGCGATATGCACGCCCAGATGATAATACTTTCCGTCAAAACTGACACTGACCGCATCATCCAAATCCTTGGCATCCTCACCGTCAATCGTCACCATGGTCACATCGCGAAGGTCCCTTCTGCCCGCTCTGTCCGCTTCAGACACCTCCTGAGATACCCGCTCCACCTGATTCATGATTTTTTCACTAAATTCCACGGGCAGCTCATATCCCCGCACAATGGACATAATATCCACACCGGGATCATTTACATGACCAAGTATCTCAACCACTTTTCCCTCAGGACTTCTGGTGTTCGTACCATAACCGGTAATCTCCACAACTACCTTATGCCCCGTTATAGCTCCTTTAGACCTTTCCTTGGGAACAAATACATCCTGCGGAAGCTTACCATTATCCGGAATTACAAAACCAAAATTATTCCGTGACTGTTCATAGGTTCCTACCACATGGGTAAGCCCTCTTTCCAGTACGCGAAGCACCTGCGCTTCCTGTCTTTTCCCGGATTTTTCGGGCAATAAAGCCACCTGTACTAAATCTTTATGAAAAGCGCCGTTTACCCTGTCTTCCGGAACGAAAAGGTCTTCTTCTCTTCCTTCTATCTCCACAAAACCAAAACCCTTGGCATTACTGATAAAAGTCCCCGTCAGCACCCTGCCGTTGGATTTCATGTATTTCCCTTTGGAGGTAAGCATCAGCTCTCCCTCTGCCAGTAAATCCTGAAGAATGTCATGAAGCTCATCCCTGTCCTCCTTAGAGACCTGCAAAAACATGGCAAGCTCTTTTTCTTTCATGGGAACATACATCTCATCATGGACTAAATCTATAATTACTTTTTTTCTTTTATCCTTCAATTCCGTGTTACTCATCTATACCCCTCGCAATCTTTACAATCCGCAGGTTCCTATAGTGAAAAACATGCAGATGATGCGACATTCGCCGGATGTGCACAAGTACAATCGTTAGCTGTCTTGCAAGCAAGATATCTTCCTGACTACTCGCGAAAAAAAACACTCTTGGTTACAAGAGTGTTTGTCCTACGTAAAATTAGAATACGTTAAGATTCAGTATTGCCGCAAGTACCATAAAAAATACCGCCAGATATTTGGTAATTTTAACTAACAAGCCTTCCATAGAACGACCTTTATTTTTACCCCAGTAAGTCTCTGCCGCTCCGCTGATGGAACCAAGACCTGCTGACTTGCCTTCCTGCATCAATACCAACACCGTAAGTCCTATACATACCAAGATGAAAATAACTGTAAGTACAATTCTTAATGCTCCCATTTCACACCTCCTAATGTCAAGCAAATCTAATTTTACCATAATACTGGAATAATTTCAACTAATTTTGCAAAAAAAACAGGAGTATATTGATTACTACTTCAACGAATCCCTATTCAGCAAGCCGCGCAAGAAAAAACGAGTAAGAAGCAATCACCTCTTACTCGTCTTTCTCTATACCTTGTCAACAAAATTGCTATCTGACAAAATACGCTCTCCGATTATTCAGCCACAGACGCATACATAAAATATTTGAAACCAAGCTTGGAAGCATAGAAGCCTTCCACATTGTCATTAATCATATAGATATCTGTATAGAAATAAATCGGAGAAAGAATCCATTCATTAAATATGAGATTCTCTGCCTGGTGCATCTTCTCCATACGCTCTGTAGCATCGGAGGAAGCCTTTACATCAGCAATCAACTGATCATACTCTGCATTTGACCACTGTGCGTCGTTGTTACCGCCATCGGTTACCCACATATCCAGGAAGGAAATTGGATCATTGTAATCACCTAACCACGCATTACGCGCAATCTGGTAATCTCCCTCTTTACGGGTATTTACGAATGTCGCCCACTCCTGGGAACTAAGCTCTACATTAACGCCAATCTGTGCCCACATATTCTGTAATGCTTCCGCAATCATTTGATTACCGGAGCTTTCATTATAAATATATTCCAGGGTAGGTAAACCTTCTCCATCCGGGTATCCTGCCTCAGCAAGGGCTTCCTTAGCCAGTTCAAGGTTGCCTTCATAATCATAAGGATCATAGTAATTTCCGCCTACTGTACGGAATTCCTGAGTAGGATCTGCATCGGACAAACCGGTAGGTACAAAAGCACCAGCTTCCTCCTGACCTGCCTGAGCGATTTCCTCTACAATATAGGTACGGTCAATGGCAAGTGTAAGCGCTTTACGAACCAACGGATTACTCATAATTTCATCCTGTGTATTAAAGCTGATATAATAAGTTCCCAACTGACCAATCACATGATAGTCAGATCTGGATTCCAGAACCGGAATTTCATCCGTAGGAACGGAATCAATCATAATCACATCTCCGGTCTCGTAAGCTGCCAGCTGGGCGGAATCATCCTCCATCAGCATGAAACGGATGGTATCCGATACAACGGCATCTGCATTCCAGTAATTTGGGTTCTTCTCCATTAAAATGTAAGAACTGTGCTCCCATGCAGTCATTCTGTAAGGTCCGTTTCCGATATAGGTTGCAGGATCCTGGGTCCATCCGTCGGGATTTGCCTCTACAACCTCCTGCTTTACAGGCGCGTATGCCGGGAATGCACAAAGCTCCAGGAAATAAGGAGTAGCAGAAACAAGCTGAACCACCAGAGTCTGGTCATCTTCCGCCACCACATTCAGTTCGCCATCCGTATAACCATCGATGCAGTCAAACATATACTCATAGTCCGCTGCAGTTTCAGGAGCGATTGCTCTGTTCCAGGAATAAACAAAATCAGAAGCGGTCAGGTCGGAGCCGTCAGACCATTTCAGACCGTCGCGAAGATGGAAGGTATAGGTCAGACCATCCTCGGATACTTCATAGCTCTCTGCCTGTCCGGCAATGGGCTGCGCATTCTCATCCAAAGACATAAGACCCTCAAAGGCATGAACAATATAGGTACCGCCATCAACAGTAGAATTCAGGGCAGGATCAATGGTGTCCGGTTCCGGACCTACTACTACGGCAAGCTCTGTAGCAGCATCACCAGAATCAGCAACAGGTGTTGTTTCTGTTCCATTTGTTGCACTTCCCTGTGAATCGTTACCACATCCGGTAAGGATTGTGGAAACAATCATGACAGAAGCCAGTAAAGTGCATACTAACTTTTTGTTTTTCATAATTTTCCTCCTATAAAAATAAAACTATATTTTATCACATAAGTGTGATAAACACGATTAATCGGCAACCTTGTCCAGATTGTGACAAGCCGCATAATGCCCCGGTGCAATTTCCTTAAATTCAGGCTCGACTTCAGCACACTGCGGCGTGGCATATTTACACCTGGTTCGGAATCTGCAACCGCTGGGCGGATTCAGGGGACTGGGAACATCTCCCTCCAAGACAATTCTCTTATTCGCCCTGGCCTTCTTTGGATCCGGAATCGGAATTGCAGAAATCAAAGATTTCGTATAAGGGTGTACCGGATGGAAGGTCAGTTCATTGCTGTCCGCCAGTTCCACCATTTTCCCCAGATACATAACACCGATTCGGTCCGAAATATGCTTTACTACAGACAGGTCATGGGCAATAAACAGATAGGTCAGTCCCATGTCCTCCTGAAGTTCCTCAAACATATTGACAACCTGCGCCTGAATGGAAACATCCAACGCGGATACCGGCTCATCGCAGACAATAAATTCCGGATTTACCGCAAGCGCTCTTGCGATACCGATACGCTGTCTCTGACCGCCGGAGAATTCATGGGGATAACGCCCCGCATGATCGCTGTTTAATCCGACCTTTCGCAAGCTCTCAATAATCATATCCTCTCTTTCCTGTTTTCCTTTCGCCAGTTTGTGAATGTCGATTGGTTCTCCGACAATATCACGAATGGTCATCCTTGGATTCAGGGAAGCGTAAGGATCCTGAAATACAATCTGCATCTTTTTACGGTAGGGCAGCATATTCACATGGGTAATATCCACCCCGTCATATTTAATCGTTCCTGCGGTAGGCTCATGCAGTCTGAGGATGGAACGTCCCGTTGTGGTCTTTCCGCAGCCGGACTCTCCTACCAGTCCAAGCGTCTCTCCTTTCTTTACAAAGAAAGAAACATCATCCACTGCTTTTACATATTTCTTTGAGAACAGACCGGAAGCAACGGGAAAATACTGTTTTAAACCTTCTACTTCGACTAACCGTTCAGACATTACTGCTCCCCTCCCTTCTTCTCAAATTCCTCTTTCTGGAGTAACCAGCATGCACTATAATGATCTTCCTTAATGGAAGTATACGGAGGAATTTCTCTCAGACAAACCTTCATACAATTCTTGCATCTGGGGGCAAAGGGGCAGCCCGCCGGAGGATTCAGCATATCCACAGGAGTTCCCTCAATCGGAACCAGCTTCGTATGACTCTCCGCATCCAAGCGAGGAATACTGTTCAAAAGCCCCTTCGTATATTCATGCTTGGGATGATAGAATATCTCATTCGTCTCACCGTACTCCACAATTTTCCCTGCATACATAACCGCAATCTTATCGCACATACTCGCCACGACGCCCAGATCATGCGTAATCATAATAATAGACATTCCCAGCTTATCCTTCAGCTCCATCATCAGCTCCAGAATCTGTGCCTGAATGGTAACATCAAGAGCCGTTGTGGGCTCGTCCGCAATCAGAAGCTTCGGCTCGCAGGCGAGTGCAATCGCAATCATAACACGTTGTCTCATACCGCCGGATAATTCGTGGGGGTACTGCTTCATACGCTTCTTTGGCTCATTGATACCCACCAGCTGCAGCAGCTCCACCGCTCTTGCCTGTGCTTCTTTCTTCGTTGCTTTCGTATGAAGCAGAATCACTTCTTTAATCTGATTGCCTATCGTATATACCGGATTTAAAGAGGTCATGGGATCCTGAAAAATAATACTGACTTCCTTTCCCCGAATCGTCCTCATTTCCTTTTCGGACATTTCGGTGATGGTATGTCCGTTAAATACAGTCTTACCTCCGATAACCTTACCGTTCGAGGGGGTCAGACGCATCAACGAAAATGCCGTTACCGACTTACCGCTGCCTGACTCTCCCACGATACCCAGCACATCTCCCTGTTTCAGGGAAACGGATACATCATTTAATGCTTTTACCTCTCCTGCGGGCGTTGTAAAGGAGAGCTTCAAGTTCTGAATATCAAGTAACATGTTTTCTTTTTCCATTCTGCTCTCCTCCTATTTCTTTAATTTCGGGTCAAACGCATCCCTCAGACCATCCCCCAGCAGATTAAACGCCAAAATAATCAGCGAAATCAACAGTGCCGGCGCTAACAGTCTGTGCGGATAAGAACGAATACCGTCAATCGCATCGGATGCCAGAGAACCCAGTGACGGCATCGGTGCATTTACGCCGAGACCGATAAAACTCAAGAAACTCTCTGTGAAAATAGCGGACGGAATCTGAAGAGTGGTGGTAACAATCAGCGTACCGATACAGTTTGTCAGCAAATGCTTCCGGATAATTCTGCTGCTCTTCGCACCCAGCGCCTTCGCCGCTGTTACGAACTCCTGTTCTTTGATAATCAGAACCTGACTTCGTACGATACGCGCCATACCTACCCAGTACAACAGTGCAAACACAACAAAAATACAAATCATATTAACACCGATTTTCTCCATCCATTGGATATTAAACTTAGCGATAAACGACTTAATCGGCTCCTTCATCGTCGCAGCCAGCAAAATGATAATCATGGTATCCGGCACCGTATAGATAATGTCCACAATACGCATCATAATCATGTCGACTTTTCCGCCGAAATATCCGGCACAGGCGCCATAGACAGAACCGATAAGCAAAATCAGCACACTGGCTACCACACCTACGGAAATGGAAATTCTGGCACCAATCATAGTTCTCACCATATAATCACGTCCCAGACTGTCCGTCCCTAAAAGATGGGGGAAAACCTTCTCTCCCGCTGCAATCTGCGCCAGCTCTTTCTCGGAATATTCCATCGGCGCCAGCTTCTCGCTTCCGCGAATCTGCTGCTCATAGCTGTAGGGCCAAAAAGAGGGCAGAATAAAAGCATAAATAAAAATAAGCACCAGCACAATAATTGCGCCTACCGCCACCGGATTATGAAAGAGCTTGTACATACCGTCTTTAAAGAAGCTTCTCGGCTCCCTCATTACAACTAAACTTTCCTTTTCGCTCTCATCTGCCGGAAGGAAATCGGACACATCCAACTGCAGGCTGAGAGGCGCTTTCTTCATTTCATTTGTTTCCATCGGTAATCTCCTTTATATTACAGCACGTTTCCTCTCAGCTTAATTTAACTTGATACGAGGATCGACAATTTTATAAACAATGTCTACTATAACATTCATAATAATCAGAAAACTTGCATAGAATATAGTTGTCCCCATTACCAACGGGTAATCCCTGTTGACAATAGAACTGATAAAACTGCTTCCCAGACCGGGAATTGTAAAAATCTTCTCTACAATAAAGCTTCCGCAAAAGATACCTGCAATGGCAGGTCCCAGATAAGTAATAACCGGTAAAATCGCATTTCGAAGCGCATGCTTAAAGAGACGCTTCGACTCCGTAACACCCTTTGCCCTGGCAGTTGTCATGTAATCCTGTCCAAGTACATCCAAAATGCTCGAACGCATCAATCTCGCAATATAAGCAGCCGGATACAGGGACAGCGAAATCACCGGCATGATATAATGCCTTGCAGTCGTAAGTCCATTGGTGGGCAGCCAGTTCAGTTTAACTCCCAAAAAGTACATCAGCACCGCCGAGGTTATAAAGCTTGGTATCGCAATCCCCGTGGTGGAAAACACAATGATAACATTATCCAGCCACTTCCCTCTGTTAAGCGCCGCAATCGCTCCCAATGGAATTCCTACCAATATCGCCACTACTATAGCGCAAAATCCTAGTTTTGCGGAAACCGGAAAACAGGAAGAAATAATCTCGTTGACGGTTCTGCCTCTCTGCTTCGTAGAAAGACCAAGATCTCCCTGCAATACCTTTACCACATAATTCTTGAACTGAATGACTACCGGCTTGTCCAGACCGTACTTCTCCTCCAATGCCTTCATGGTTGCATCCGATTTTGCCTTCTCCGACAAAAAAGGACCGCCCGGAATCAACTGCATCAGAAAAAATGTGATTGTCATTACAATAAACAATGTCATAATTCCGTATGCTATACGTTTTACAATGTAGCGTACCATTTGCTTCACTCCTTATTTTTTATAATAAACAAAGAAAAGGATGGATAATTTATGTTACCCACCCCATTGTGCGTACTATTGTTCTGTCGAACCTAGTAGACATAATAAAAAATAATTTGTGAAATGTCAAGTATTCTTCGCGTATTTAACGTGATAAAGTTGTAAATTATTGCTATAAAAAATGAATATTTATATAAATTTCCGTCATTTTTTTTGCATATTTTTTTAAATAAATCATTGTAAATCGATGATAGTGTATAAATATTCTTTCTCTTTTTGTATAAATTTACATTTTTTTGAATGGCTCCATATACTGTGCCGCAGTCTTAAGCTCCTCTTCAATGCGAAGCAGTCTGTTATATTTCGCAACTCTGTCACTTCTGCAGGGCGCACCGGTCTTTATCTGTCCGGCGTTCAACGCAACCGCAATATCTGCAATCGTAGTGTCTTCCGTCTCTCCCGACCTGTGGGAAATCACTGCTTTGTAACCGTTCTTATGCGCCATTTCTACCGCTTCAAAGGCTTCCGTCAGCGTACCAATCTGATTTACCTTCACCAGAATTGCATTCGCGGTTTTCAGCTTAATTCCCGCATCCAGTCGTTTCGTATTGGTAACAAACAAATCGTCTCCCACCAACTGAACGCTGTCACCTAATCGTTTCGTCAGCTCCTGCCATCCGTCCCAATCATCCTCCGCCAGACCGTCCTCAATGGAAATAATCGGAAATTTCTCTACAAGCTCTTCATAGTAAGCAATCATTTCCTGCGTGTCTCTTACAATTTCTTGCCCCTTTAAGCTGCTCTCACCGGGGAAATGATACATTCCCGTCTTGTCATTATATAATTCGCTGCTGGCTGCATCCATTGCAATCTTAATATCCTGTCCCGGTGTATATCCCGCCGCCTTAATTGATTCCACAATCAACTGCAGCACGCTCTCCGCATCCGGCAAATCCGGCGCAAATCCGCCCTCGTCGCCCACTCCCGTGGAAAGTCCCTTCTCCTGCAGAATCTTTTTCAGATTATGGTAAATTTCCGCGCAGATTCTAAGTCCGTCGGCAAACGTCTCCGCCTGGACGGGCATAATCATAAACTCCTGAAAATCCACGGTATTGGCAGCATGCTTTCCGCCGTTTAGAATGTTCATCATGGGAACGGGCAGTAAGCGCGGCGCAATCCCTCCAAGATAACGGTACAACGGCATGGATAACGCATTTGCCGCCGCTTTTGCCACCGCCATGGACACTGAAAGCATGGCATTGGCGCCCAGATTACCTTTATTCTCTGTTCCGTCCGTTTCCATTAAGATTCTGTCAATCACAATCTGTTCCAGCGCATTCCGTCCCACAAGCACGCTTGCAATCTTTTCATTTACATTTTTTACGGCATGCTGTACGCCCAGTCCGAAGTAGCGGGTTTCACCGTCTCTTAACTCCACCGCCTCAAACCGCCCCGTACTTGCCCCGGACGGCACTGCCGCAGTGCCGCAGTAATCCCTTCCGTCCAGCATACTGTGTACAGTAACATCCGCCTCCACGGTAGGATTTCCTCTGGAATCCAAAATTTCTCTTGCCTGAATCTTTGTGATTTCAATAAATTGCTGCATAAAAAAAGCCTCCTTACACTACTCTCACGATTCTGTTTCGTAATGAGTATACCCAGGAAGGCTTATTTTATGCTGTTATATTTTTTGAATCAAAAAGACTAACATTGCTTACCTGCCAGTATCTCGCAGTAATCCTTATAATTCTTTTCCAGCAAAACCGGCGTATCCAGCCCATAAGGACATTTGGTTTTACACTTGCCGCAGTGCAGGCATTTCTCAATAAGCTTCATTTTTGCCTGCATTTCCTCCGTAAGCTGCGCTGCGGAAGGCGCCCTGCGAATCATCAGGCTCATACGGGCGCAGTTATTGATTTCAATTCCCACAGGGCAGGGCATACAATATCCGCAGCCTCTGCAGAATTCCCCCTGCAATTCCTTGCGGTCCTTCTCAATCAGCGCTGCAATTTCTTCCGTCATCACAGGCGGATTGTCAATATAAGACAGAAATTCATCCAGCTCAGATTCCCGCTGGACGCCCCAGATAGGAAGCACATTTTCATACTGCGCCAGATAAGCGTATGCCGCTTTGGAATTATTAATCAGACCGCCCGACAGCGCTTTCATTGCGATAAATCCCATACCCGCCTCTCTGCATGCCTCCACCAGTTCCACATCCTTATCGGTAGCCAGATAACAGAATGGAAACTGCAGCGTCTCATACAGACCGCTTTCTACCGCTTCATGGGCAATATGCAGCCGATGGTTCGTAATACCGATATGGCGAATCAACCCTCTTTCTTTCGCTTCCAGCATTGCCTCATAAAGCCCGGTTCCATCTCCCGGCTTCGGACAGAACGAGGGATTGTGAAACTGGTAAATATCAATGTAATCCGTTTTGAGCTTCTCCAAAGAGGTTTGGAGTTCCCTCCAAAAGCTCTCCGCATCCTGTGCACCTGTTTTGGTGGCAATATAGACTTTGTCACGCATTCCCGCAAAAGCGGCGCCCACCTTTTCCTCACTGTCCGTATAATATCGTGCAGTATCATAAAAGGTCACTCCGTGTTCATACGCCTTGCGCAGAAGCTTTACCGCTTTCTCCTTGGAAATCCTCTGAATGGGAAGGGCGCCGAAGGAATTCTTCTCTACAGTAATTCCTGTTTTTCCTAATGTTACTTTCGCCATGGTAATATCCTCTCTGATGCATCTGTTTTCAATACCTTTTTCTCCAACACGGTAAGTCTGCTCTCGTGCCTCTTCACCTGTCCGTTTAATACCCCCATTGAATCCAATTTCTGATTGCAGGTACCAATTTCCGTTTTGCAGACATTGATTTCTGTTTTGCATTCACTGATTTCTGCTTTGCAGGCATTGATTTCTGTTTTGCATTCACCGATTTCTGCTTTGCAGGCATTGATTTCTGTTTTGCATTCATTAATTTCTGTTCTACAAGCACTGATTTCAGATTTAAGGACATTGATTTCCGATTTACAGGCACCAATTTCCAAATTGCAGGCATTGATTTCATGGTGCAGAGCTTCATACAATGACTGCGTTTTTTCATTCATCATATTTACCATTTTCTTTTCCAATTCATCGAACCGCCTGTTTGTCTTTTCCTCAGACTTATCAATGGCAGCTATCACTGCGTTAAACATCTCTCTTGTTTCTTTATCCATAAAATACCTCTTTCCCATGCACCTTACCGTGCACAATTAGTATTCAAATGGGTTGCCTCTCATGGACTTTAGTGTAGCACATTCCTATATTTATGTCCATTAGGCATAATAGACATTTCGATTTTTCGTTTATTCCGACAGACTGCCGTTTTCCCATAAACAGGAAAACGAGGCAGACCTTTTGTTCTGCCCCGTTTGCAATATCCGTATTTATTTCTTAATCAATAAAGACTTTCCGGTCATCTCCACAGGCTGTTCCTTTCCCATTATCTCAATCAGAGTAGGGACGATATCTGCAAGGCAGCCCCCTTCTCTCAAAGTATAAGCAGGGTCATAGTTTACCAGAATGAAAGGAACCTGATTGGTGGTATGTGCGGTAAAGGGAGCGCCGGTCTCATAATCAATCAACTGCTCTGCGTTGCCGTGGTCTGCACAGATAAACAGGCATCCGTCTACCTCTTTGATTGCCTCAACCGCCTTGCCCACACATTCGTCAACTGCTTCGACCGCCTTGATTGCCGCTGCCTCCACACCGGTATGACCAACCATGTCGGGGTTTGCAAAGTTAATAATGATAACATCATATTTACCGGAACGAATGGCACCGGTCAGCTTGTCGCATACCTCATAGGCGCTCATTTCCGGCTTCAGGTCATAAGTCGCAACCTTGGGGGAATTTACAAGGATTCTGTCCTCTCCCTTATTAGGCTCCTCTACGCCGCCGTTGAAAAAGAAGGTAACATGGGCGTACTTCTCTGTCTCGGCGATACGCGCCTGTGTCATATTGTTTGCCGCAAGCCACTCGCCAAAGGTATTGGTTACCGCTACCTTATGGAACGCAACCTCTTTATTCGGAATGGTAGGGTCGTAATCGGAGAAGCATACAAAAGTAATATCCTTTCTTGCGCCTCTGTCAAATCCCTTGAAATCATCATCGCAGAAAGCTCTGGTAATCTCTCTTGCACGGTCGGGGCGGAAATTGAAGAAGATAGCGGAATCCCCATCCTGTACGGTTGCAACCGGTTTGCCGTCCTCCACCGTCACGGTGGGCTTCACAAACTCATCGGTTTCTTCCCTGTCATAGGAAGCCTGGATTCCGCAGATACCACATGCAGCGGTCAGACCTTCTCCCTTTGTCATGGCGTCGTAAGCAAGCTTTACGCGGTCATAGTTATTGTCTCTGTCCATTGCATAATAACGCCCCATGACAGAAGCAATCTTACCAACCCCGATTTTCTCCATCTCAGCTACAAGCGCCTCTGCGAACTCCTTTCCGCTTGCAGGAGGGGTATCTCGTCCGTCTAAGAAGCAGTGAACATAAACCTTCTCCAGACCGTTTCTCTTAGCCAGCTCCAGCAGACCATAGAGATGGGTATTGTGGCTGTGTACACCGCCGTCGGACAACAGCCCCATCAGATGAAGCGCGCTGTTGTTTTTCTTACAGTTCTCAACTGCTTTTAATAAAGCAGGATTCTCAAAGAAGGTTCCGTCCTGAATCTCTTTGGTAATTCTGGTCAGCTCCTGATATACAATGCGACCTGCACCCATGTTCAGATGTCCCACCTCGGAGTTGCCCATCTGTCCCTCAGGAAGTCCTACTGCCATACCGCTTGCATTGCCTCTTACAAAAGGATACTCCTTCATCAGCCTGTCCATAACGGGTGTATTTCCCTCTGCTACAGCGTTTCCTTCCGTCTTTTCATTCAGTCCATAGCCGTCTAAAATCATTAATACTACCGGTTTCTTACTCATATTTCCTCCATTTCTATCTGCATGAAATGCTCTGAATCCTCCATGCACTTATATCCCTCTTAAAACAGTGCTCTTTTCAACCCTAGATTATACACTGAAACGAAACACGGTGCAATAAAAATATCCTAAAATTCCGGTTTAGAAAAAGTTTACCGTATAATTGGCTATTACCGTATCTTTCTGCCAAATCGTTACCAGATACGTGTCGCCTGCACTGATGGACGCATTCTCCGGGCGGAAAATCACACAGCCCATCTGCCCGTAACCGCCATTATTCACATTAAAATATCCGTCTGCGGCGCTGTCAGAAAAATTCCATGTCTGTTCCTTTCCCGGCGTCAGGCAATCCAGTCTGACGGAAACATTTGATAAAGAACTGCCATAAGAATAGCTCCACGCGATTGTACTGTCAAAGTATTCCACAGGCATCTCTCTTGCCGGCCATGCCACACCCCGAACATCCCGCGCATTCAAATTGTTTTGGTCAAAAGCATACATCGCCGTATAGGTTCCGCCGTTGCTCTTCTTCGCATAACCGAATCCTGTTTCCTTCATTGTAGGGTTCAGTATCCACCTGCGGTGTCCCACCCTGTCAATATTGGAGGAGTCACTGTCGTCCATCCACAGCAGACAGGCGTAGGAAAGAGAAGAACGCCCGCTTGTCCGTGCAAGATTGGAGCGTCCTGCCCCCTTAGTTGCCACGGCATATAAATCGTCGCTCATGCCGGAAGGCTTGGACGGATAATGGGACAAACCGCCATTTATCGCATTTATAAAAGCTCCCGCTTGTGCCAGCTCATTATATTCCTCATTTAATGTCACATGATAATCAAGTCCTGCAATATAACGAATCTGATTGAGCATGGCAAGAGCATCATTCAGGGAAGCCTGTGTCAGTGTTCCCGGTGAATAGGGCGCCGTAAACCCTGCTTCCGTGTCATATTCCGTTACATTATCACTGGAAGCGCCGCTGCTGTTTATATAATTAATGACTTCTTCCTTTGTATGATATTCTGTGCCCACACCGTAGGAAACCCTTGCAACACCTTCATAAATGCCCGTCACTTCATTAAAATAATAAGGAACTCCGTCAATCTCTACATTTCCCTTTGCCATCGTTCCATAGACAGGGTCAAAATAATACCTGTTGCCGTCCTTCTCATCCCAGCCCTTAATCATATAGCCGTTTTCGTCATAACGCACCCATTTTCCGGTTCCGTCCGCATTTTCCGCCCACTGCCCCGCCTCGGATTCCTGAAAGACGTCCTTGCTTGTGGCTTTTTTCCCCTGATCTACATTATCCAGCCAGTACCAGGCATCGGTTGCAGGGTCATAGATTTCCTTGCCGCGATAATCCGCATCATTCGGGTCATAGCCCTGACGCACGCCATTCTCATACCAATATTCCACGCCGTCAATGGTAATCCAGACTTTATCCGCGCCGATGCCTGTCTCCGCATCAAAGAAGCAGGGAAGTCCGTCAATGACGGTGTTGCCCTTCGCCATCGTTCCAAAAACCAAATCAAAATAATAGGTTCCGTCCGCATTGGTATTCCAGCCCTTAATCATATGACCGTTTTCATCATAGCGCACCCATTTTCCGTAACGCTGACCATCTTCGCCGGCATATTCGCCCCATTCTCCTGCTAACGACTCCTGATAGACGTCCTTACCGACTGCCATTCTGCCGCCGTCAATGGAATCCAGCCAATACCACGCTTTAGAAGCGGGATCATAAATCTCCTTGCCGCGTCCTTCCGTTCCCTGCTTTACGTCATTCTCGTACCAGAATTTTACACCGTTTTCTTCTTTCCATCCGGTATACCCTTCCGCCGACGCTGTTATCGGAAGGAAGCCTCCCACTGCCATTGCAGTTGTCATCACGCTTATAAGCATGTTAAACCGTCTGTTTTTCATACGCATCCACTCCTGTTCCTATCTCTGTATTTTCCTGACGGACACCCTGATAACATTATCTTAGCACAGGAATATCTTTTTTTCCACTAAAACGGGGAAAGTATTGTTATTTGCAGGAATATATACTAAAATAAATAATTATTATATTATGAATTTTACAACGAAATGAGGTAACATTATGGTCGGTTTATTATCCAGATTGTTTATTAAAAATTATGAGGATACCTCCAATTCCGCCGTCCGTCAGGCTTACGGAATGTTGTGCGGATTTGTGGGAATCTGCTTTAATATTTTTTTGTTTGCCGGGAAATTCCTGGCGGGTACCTTCAGTCATTCCATTGCGATTACCGCTGACGCTTTTAACAACTTGTCCGATGCAGGTTCCTCCATCATTACCCTGATTGGCTTTAAAATGGCAGGGCAAAAACCGGACCCCGATCATCCCTTTGGACATGGAAGAATAGAATATATTTCCGGCTTACTGGTATCTGTCATTATTCTGATTATGGCATTTGAACTGCTGAAAAGCTCAGTTATAAAGATTCTTTATCCTGAACAACCGGCATATTCTCCTCTGATAGTGGTGATTCTGGTTGTTTCCATTCTGGTAAAATGCTACATGGCTTATTATAACCGCCGGATAGGTAAAAAAATTAATTCTGCCGCCATGCTGGCAACTGCCACCGACAGTTTGAGTGACACGCTGGCTACCACAGTCGTATTGATTGCCACTCTCGTCTCTCATTTTACCGATTTTGTAATTGACGGTTACTGCGGCGTTGTGGTAGGCTTATTTATCTGCTATGCAGGCATAAGCGCCGCCAGGGATACCATAAATCCCCTGCTTGGTCAGGCACCGGAACCGGAATTTGTAAACCGGATTCATGATATCGTTATGGCACACGAAGGCATCATCGGTATCCACGATTTGATTGTACATAATTATGGTCCCGGCAGGGTTCTCATTTCCCTGCATGCGGAAGTTCCCGCAGACGGGGATATCCTTACCATGCACGATATGATTGATTTGATTGAACACGAGCTTCGGGATTCCCTTCACTGCAACGCTGTCATCCATATGGACCCCGTCTGTGTCGGCGACGAGGAAACGGATCGTTTAAAAGAACTGGTTGCAGGATATCTTGCAGAAATTGATTCCGTGATTGCCATGCACGATTTCAGAATCGTCAAAGGTCCCACACATACCAATATCATTTTTGATGTGGTAGTCCCTTATAACTTCCGCATGACCGATGCTGAACTGGTTCAGATGATTTCAGATAAAATAAAGGCTGAAAATCCGAATTATTTTGCGGTGATTGAGGTTGATAAGCAGTATGTATAAATTTGAAATTTTTTGTCAGATACAGCAAGAATGGGGCTGTCGCATCAATTTTAGTGCGACAGCCCCATTCTTAATTAGTTCATACAGTTCGTATGAAACAAGCAATTAAGCTAAAGCATACATCATTTCCTGCCTGCATTGATTACTAATTCACATATGTTACATGGTCTGTGCCACAGGAATTAAACATATCGGTTATATTAGCATTTTCCGTTGTCCATCCCAAACCGACTTTAATTTCTTGTAATTTACTGCAATTCTCGAACATATATTTCATATCTGTCACTTTGTTTGTGTCAAAACCGCTCAAATCCAAGTTGCTAAGTCCGCTGCAACCTGAAAACATACCGTTCATGCCCAGCACGCTGCTTGTATCAAAACTGCTTACATCCAAATCATTAATGTTACTGCAGCGACAAAACATTGTGTCCATATTCGTCACTTTGCCCGTTTCAAAACCGCTTACATCTAAACTGCCAAGACTACTACAAGCATAGAACATACCGCCCGTGTCTGTCACGCTGCCCGTATCAAAACCACTCAAATCCAGCTTCTTGAGACTACTGCAAAACGTGAACATCCCATTCATGTCTTCCACACCACTCGTATCAAAATCCGCTAAATCAATTTCTTCCAGTTTAGTACACATATAAAATAAATCTCTGGCACTTTTTGCACCTTCAACATTTACATACGCATATATAATATCGTCGCGATAGTTACTAAACCAAGGATTCTTACCATGGTATTTGTTTTGTTCATACCACAACAGTCCATTATCGGTCTGTCCTAAAACTGTCAGCAAACCACTATCATATACCGTCCATACTACTCCATTATAAGTTGTTTCCGTGTAGATTACCTCTCCTGGATTTTCCAGCAGCTCTCTGACTACCGGATTTCTGCCACTGTTTTCTGCCTCAGTAATTTCAAAATTTATATCAAGTGCTCCGCTTATTCTGGTACTTGTCGTATTTGCGGTAACAGTCACAGTGACAATTCCAACATTAATATTATTCTTATAAGAGACTATATACTCAGAGGACGGTACAGTTCCCTGGCTGTCCTTCACTGTAACAGTTGGCTCCTTGGCTGTTCCGTCATAGGTATAGCTGTTCTGGGACAGTGTCACCGTGCAGCTTGATAAGGGAGTAGTAGCCGCAGTTTCATTGTCTCCGGTATTCCCTGTATTGCCGCCCTCTCCAGCTCCTTCCGCACTCTTGATAGTAAAGGTCTTTGTCGTGCTTCCGGTTACTTTTGTGCTTCCGCTCTTAGCGGTGATGGTTACCGTTGCCGTTCCGACATTGACATTGTTGGAATAGCTCACCGTGTATTCGCCGGACGCTATGGTGGTACTTCCATTCTTCACCGTAACAGTTGGTTTTTTTGCTGTTCCGTCATAGGTATAGCTGCTCTGGGACAGTGTTACGGTACACTTCGATAATGAAACCTGCGGTTTATAGGTACACTTTTCTACTTTTTTCAAGCTTTCCGAATTCTTTTTTTCAAAATGCATGGAGCCTTTCAGGGGTGAATTGTCTTCATCCCAGATATTCCATGTGTGTTTCAGGTTGAAGGTATCACCAATAAAGCTTCCATCTCCCGCATACATATCCAGATACAGGTGCATTCCCACATCAACACATGTTAGTTTTACCTCTACATGCTCTTCTAGTTCCGCATTGAGCCCGATTCCCAGTTCCGCTCCTACATTGTATATGGACTTGATATCATCATCCTTATCATCCTCACCTTTCCACCGGTCAATAAATTCATCCAACGCTTCGCAGATGCCCTTTGCAAAATAAATTCCCACATCCAGTTTGGCACCTGCCTTTGCATCTGCGGAAAGCGCTATCGTCTGGCTGGGAATACATTCCGCAATGTATTTTAAGCTTCCATTTTCATAGTTCACTCCAACCGTATTATCCAGACGCAGTTCAATGGAAGCCGTTCCTTCCATACTACATACCAGTGATAGCACCACCTCCACGGAAAATCCCGCTCCCAGTTCAAAGGGAATGCTTCCCAGTTCTTTTTCACCGGAAAATTCTTTTGATATTTCCGTCTGAATCACGATTTCATTCGGCAGTTCAATATTTAATGCTTTTACACCTTTTTTATCATATTCTATATCATAGGAAATCTCAGGAATCTGCATCGAAACCGTGGTACCAAGCTCCTCGATTTCAAATTCCTCAGTCAATCCGAGTGACACGTTTTCCCCCTTTAATCCCAAGGAGTCGCACTCCATACCTCCGGTCATCTTTGCACCGTTTTCCACAATGCGGAAGGTGACACCGTCTGCCACGGAAACATTGCCAAGGTCAGCCTGTGCCGTTCCCTGTATCGAAACGGATTCATATACCTCCAACGGGTCATTCGGCACTTCACCTGTTACCCTCACTTCTCCGTTTTCGGTCCATGCTTTGCTGACTTTCAGAATCAGTCCGTCCTGCCATTCCTTTGTCTTTGGCAGTACTAAAATATCACCCTGCTGCAATTTACTGGTGTTCTCATTTTGGTGCAGTACCAGTTCCCCCTCTGTTCCTTCCTTGGCTTCCACACGATAGTCCGTAGTGTTCACAAGTTCCTCTACTACCGCTTGCGTGTATTCATATTCCTCAGCGTTACTTCCGCTTCCATTGCCAGCATCTCCGTTGCCAAGCTCTCTTAATAAAATGCCGGTTGTCTTGTCGAATTCATACTGCTTTCCATCAATGGTCACAACACCCTTTGCCATGGTTCCATACATCAGGTCAAAGTAATAGGCGCCGTTTTCATTGGTGCTCCAGCCTTTAATCATATGACCCTGCGCATCATAGCGCACCCATTTTCCGGTGCCGTCTGCGTTTTCCGCCCATTCGCCTGCCAGCGATTCCTGATAGACATCCTTGCTGACCGCTTTCTTACCCTGGTCTACATTATCCAGCCAGTACCACGCATCGGATTCCGGGTCATAGATTTCTTTTCCACGGTAAGCCGCATTGTCAGGGTCATAGCCCTGGCGCACGCCGTCCTCGTACCAGTAACAGTTGCCGTCAATATTTTCAACAACCACCCAGCCGTTGATGCCGTCCCAGCTTGCAGGCAAATCCACCCCGGTTGTCTTGTCAAAATAATGCAGGCTTCCGTCAATGACTGCATAGCCCTTTGCCATGGTTCCATAGATAGGGTCGAAATAATAAGTACCGTTCTCATTGGTACTCCAGCCCTTTATCATGTGACCATTCTCGTCGTAGCGCACCCATTTTCCGGTGCCGTCCGCCCTGTCAGCCCAGTTGCCGGCATCTGATTCCTGATACACATCCTTGCTCACTGCCTTTTTGCCGTCGTCCACGGAATCCAGCCAGTACCACGCATCAGAACCGGGGTCGTAGATTTCCTTTCCGCGTCCTTCGATTCCCTGCTTTACGCCATTTTCATACCAATAGCTGTTGCCGTCCACTGTCTCCCAGCCGTTGTCTACTGCCGCCTTCGCTGGAATCTGTCCCACTGCGCCCGCAAGCATTACAGCCGTCAAAAGACCGCTTATCAGCCTGTAAAATCTTTTCCTCATAAGAAAGTCTCCTCCTTGGTATTTCTGTTCCCTTGTATCTATTTTATCACCCGCCTGACAGCTTGTCCATTAGGGCATTTTAGAAAACCTGAAATTACTCATATAAATATTTCTTTAACTCAACAAAATGAATGGATAGTCCATCTATTGTTTTAGACTTTACTGTATCATCCAGACAATACTCTACTGCTTCATTACTGCCTTCAAAATCATATACAGTCACTACTTCCTTCAGCAAATCTACAATCCAATACTCCCTGACACCTGCTTCTCTATAAACCTTAAGTTTTCTCCTATAGTCCATTTCCTTACTGGAGGGAGACACAATTTCAATCACCCAGTCAGGTGCACCGTGGCAGCCCTTCTCATCCAATTTATCCCTCTTACAGATAACAGAGATGTCCGGTTCCAGATAATTCTTATCATCCTGTTTGATAAACACACCGTATGGCGCCGGAACCACCCTGCATTTTCCGTTATTTTTTCTTATATAGTTGAAAATTTGATTTCCCAGCCAAATCTGTGTTTCCTGATGGGAAGTTGTAGGTGTCGCCATCATAAACATTTCCCCATCAATCAATTCTGCCCGCTCACCATCCGGCAATGCGAAAATATCCTCAATCGTATACATCTTTCCTCCCAAAACCAGCATATACCGCAATAAATATTGCAGATATGCTATCTCTCTTCTGTTGTTTATCTGCTCCATATGTTTCCTCCTTTTCCGGCAGAGGTTCGATATGGATACACGCCTCCGCCACTATCATAATCATTTGAGTAAAGTGGCAGAAATTGCCCTGAATGTGCGATATGCACGCTACACTGATTACTCTTGATGAATTTATTGTACACCTCTGCAATTATTCTGTCAACCAAAAAATAATAAAAAATAAACGCTACAACATTTTTTCAAAAACCAGTTGACATTTCCCAAAATTTGCCGTAATGTAGAGAATAGTCAATCATGCAAACGGCAAAGGTTTAGTCAGCCATAGCCAAAATAAGAAAGAAAAGGAGGTAACACTATGATTAACGTAATGACTTATAGAACAAAATTGAATTTAGTTGTATCATATGCAGTTGCCTCAGGAGATATTTGCGGGAATCTATAGATTGCTATTATCAATCTCATAAGTTCGTGCTTTAAGTCCATGGTGTCTGCCATGGGCTTTTTTTGTTGCATTTTAACCATGCAGTATCCTGCCCGATTAGGAATGGCATGACCGAATGTAACTTTTTTGCTCCTGAGCACTCATATCAATTTATCAAGGGAGGGTTTTACTTGAAAAAAATATCCACTTACATCAAAGAACATATCTGGGCGTATCTGGGGGCGGTTCTGTGCCTGACCATCGGCGTTGCGCTTGATATGCTCTCTCCCCAACTGACCAAACGAATTGTTGATGAGGTCATCGGGGAAGGCAATCTGCCGTTACTGAAATATCTGCTGGCGGGAATCCTGGCCGTAGGACTCGGCAGATGTGTTTTCATGTATCTCAAAGAATATACCTTTGACATCGTCGGGTCCAAAATCAGCTCCGAAATGCGCAAGGATTTATTTCACCATCTGCAGGGCTTATCCGCATCCTTTTATGATAAAAATAACACCGGTGAGCTGATGGCAAGGGTAAAGGACGACATTGACCGCATCTGGGACGGACTGGGCTTTGTGGGAATGCTTTTGATTGAAGTGGTGATACATACCACAATGGTGCTTACCTGTATGTACCGCTTAAACTGGAAAATAGCGCTCATCCCCACAGCCGCCATTCTTTTCTGCGGTACACTGGCTATTGTACTGGAAAGAAAACTGGACAAAATCTACGAGGAAATCAGTGAGGAAAACGCGAAGCTGAATACGGTGGCAGAGGAAAATCTGGCAGGGGTCCGCACCGTCAAGGCTTTTGCAAGGGAAAAATTCGAGATTAAAAAGTTTCTCTCTCACAACAAACGCTATTATGAATTAAACATGGAACAGTCCAGGGTTTTTGTCAAATACCACCCGCTGTTTACGCTGGTGACAAAGCTCCTTCCGCTGTCCGTACTGCTGACAGGCGGTTATCTGGTTATCCAGGGAGAATTTTCATTGGGATCCCTCAGCGCCTTTATTGAGTATTCCATGAATATTGTATGGCCCATGGAGATGCTGGGCTGGCTTACCAACAGCTTTTCCGCTGCTGTCGCCTCCAACCGGAAGTTAAAGAAAATTTATGCGGAAAGCTCCGAAATCATAGAAGCGGACAATCCGGTTATTCTGGATAACGTACAGGGAAAAATTACCTTTCAAAACGTGGGATTTATACGCGATAATACAGAAATTTTACAGAATATCAGTTTTGAGATTGCCCCCGGTGCCACGCTGGGCATTATGGGCGCCACAGGCTCCGGCAAAACCTCCATCATCCAACTGCTGCAGCGTCTTTATGACTGCACGCAAGGAACTATCCTTCTGGATGATGTGGATATCCGCAAGCTTTCCTTAAAGCAACTGCGGGGAAATATTTCCATGGTAATGCAGGATGTGTTTCTGTTTTCTGACACGATAAGCGACAATGTCCGTTTGGGCAAGCGGGACTCCGTATCCTTTGAACAGGTGAAAGCTGCTTCCCATGCGGCGCAGGCAGGCTCTTTCATTGAAAAGCTGGAATCCGGCTATGACACCATTATCGGCGAGCGGGGCGTCGGACTGTCCGGAGGACAGAAACAGCGTATCAGCATTGCCCGCGCCCTTGCAAAGCAAAATCCCATTTTAATTATGGATGATTCCACTTCCGCCCTTGATATGGAAACGGAACACATGATTCAGGAAACGCTGCGGAAATTTTCCGGCACCACCAAGCTTATCATTGCCCACAGAATCAGTGCGGTGCGCCATGCAGACGAAATCATTTTTCTGGAAAACGGACATATTGCAGAACGCGGTACCCATGAAACACTGATGGCGCAAAAAGGACTTTACTATGAAACATATATGGCTCAATATGGAGCATTTGCTCCGGGAACATTGATTCCGGAAGCAGCCACGATACAATAAGGAGGTGTTTTACATGCCTATGAATTCCTTCAAGGAGGATGAAAAGAGCACGGAAGCCGGCAGCCTGAAAACACTGCTCCGCCTCTTTTCCTATCTTTTATCCTACAAAAAGGAAATTATCTTTGTATTATTCATTATGGCATACTGCGTAGCGGTATCTCTGATTAATCCACTGATTATTGAGTCTGCCATTGATGATTATATCGGAATGAAAAATTTTACGGGACTGTGGAAGCTTATTTTAATCGCTTTCGTCCTGAATGTTACCATGGTATTATTGATTAAGCTGCGTATGCACATCATGAACAGGGTATGCAACAGTATCCTGATGACCATCAGACAGGAGCTGTACACACATATTCAGACACTGGATTTTCATTTTTTTGACAGCCGTCCTACCGGAAAAATTCTTTCCCGCATCATCGGCGATATCAATTCCCTCAAGGAGGTGCTGTCAAACTTTGTTACTACCTTGATTCCCGACTTTGTGACCATCTGCGCCGTCGTTGGTATCATGGTTTGGAAAAATCCCGGACTGACAGCAGCCTCCCTGTGTTCCCTGCCCCTTATGATACTGGGCATGTGGGTCATCCAGATATATTCCCACAAGAGATGGCAGATATTCCGCAAAAAAGCTGCCAATCTCAACGCCTTTGTCCATGAGGATTTGTCAGGTATGCGGGTGATTCAAAGCTTTACTGCCGAGGAAGAGACCAACCATACCTTCCTGCAGCTTGTAAACGAGCACCGAACCGCTTACGCCAACGCAGTCCGCTTAAACGATGCCATCGGTTCTGTTATTGACTTGTGCTGGGGTATCGGCTGCGCGATGCTGTACTACACCGGTATTGTAATTATCGGCATTGACATTGTATCTATAGGTACGCTGATTGCCTTTGGAAGCTATATCAACATGTTCTGGCAGCCGATTATGAATCTGAGCAATTTTTACAATCAGATTATTACAAATATCGCTGCCGCAGAGCGTATATTTGAGGTACTGGATACCCCGCCCGAAATCACGGATGCACGCGCCATTACTGATATGCCGGATGTAAAGGGAGCTGTTACCTTTGAAAATGTAACCTTTGCCTATTCAGACGCTCCAAATGTAAAGGTGCTGGAAAACGTAAGCTTTGACATCAAACCGGGGCAGACCATTGCTCTGGTCGGTCCTACCGGCGCGGGGAAAACCACGATTGTAAACCTTATCAGCCGCTTTTACAATGCCACCGAAGGACGTGTCCTGATTGACGGATATGATGTGCAGGAAGTCACTTTGGAGTCCCTGCGCTCACAGATGGGTATTATGACACAGGACAATTTCCTGTTTACCGGAACGGTCAAGGACAATATCCGCTATGGCAAGCTGGATGCTACCGATGAGGAAATCATCACTGCCGCCAAAGCAGTAGGCGCCCACGATTTTATCATGAAGCTGGAAAATGGATACGACACTGTGCTTTCCGAGCGGGGCGGCGGTCTGTCCATCGGTCAGAAGCAGCTTCTCGCCTTTGCCCGCACCTTCGTGTCCATGCCGCGAATCCTCATCTTAGATGAAGCGACCTCCAGCATTGATACCAAAACAGAGCTGCTGGTACAGCAGGGCATTCAGACACTGCTCACGGGACGTACCTCCTTTGTCATCGCTCACAGACTTTCCACGATTCAGAAAGCCGACAGGATATTTGTCATAGATAAAGGCGGTATCCTTGAGGAAGGAACCGCCAGCGAACTGCTTGCCAAAAAGGGCATCTATTATAAACTTTATATGGCACAGTTTGGAACCGTATAGAGCCGGGCAAATTACATCCTTAGTACATTATCATGCAGACCAGTTCGCCGTCCTCCACTGATATGGTGGCGGATTCCCCGATGAACTCGTTGCTGATACCGATTGGAAAATCATTGGTCATGGTGTAATGATTCAGTGGATATTTCATTCCCTGAATCGTTACACCATTTGCCTGTTTTCCAAGAGAAAATAAGGACAAATATCCCTCCATGCTCTTTTGAAACTGTACCGATTCATTCTGTAACACCAAAATCATTCCCGTTCCGTCCAGCAGATACCCTGTGGCGCCATGGTTTTTCAAATACAGCAGGCACTGGATATTGGCAAAGGTATGGTCAAATCGTCCGCCTGTTCCCGCATAGATTCTAAAATCCTGATATCCCAGTTTTAGTCCATGCTTTAATGCCATCAGCATATCGGTATCGTCTTTTTCCGGTGTAAGTTCCATAATACGCTCCGGAATCTGTTCCTTTAACTGCGCAATGGCTTCTTTCTCTTTCTCACTAAGCGAATCAAAGTCACCTATAATGACGTCCGGCTCCACGCCCAGAATGCCGCAATAACTCAGTCCGCCATCCACTGCGATGCAGTAGTCTTCTTCTTCCACGGTAATCTCGCCCATCGTCAGGTCGCCCGCGCCGATTACGATACATTTTCCGCTCATTTATACCGCTCCTTATTTTACTTATTACAATTTAATACAAGGGAAGTATAACATAAACTGTAAAATATTGTCCATAAGCTGTCTATGCGCAGAACCCTATAACTGACTTCTCACTGTCTTTGCTGCTTCCACCAGATTTTTCAGACTGGCATCTGTTTCCAAAACCCCCTGGTTTTCAATCCGCAATCCGGATTCACCCACAGCTTTTCTTTATCAATTTTCGTAAGCATTGTTTTTAATGCCGTCACAACCTCTTCCACCGACGGCACTCTCGGAGAATGGATATCGTATACGCCCGGTCCCACTTCCGTTTCAAAATTGCTTTCCTGAATCGCATCAAGAATTGTCAGCTTGGAACGGGAAGCCTCAAAGGATATGACATCCGCATCCATGTTATCAATATCTTTGATAATATCATTAAATTCGCTGTACCAGTCGCTTTTTCTAATGGGCAATTTTTCCTTTAATGCCGCTTCGTCAATCTGAATCATGCGGATGCCGGCTTTTTCCAAGTCAAGCACCTCATCCCTGATTGCAATGCCAATCTGATATGCCATCTCCTTTAAGCTGATATCCTCCCGTGGGAATGACCAGTTGAGAATGGTAACCGGACCCGTCAGCATTCCTTTGACAGGCTTCTTTGTCAAACTTTGTGCATAAACGGAATACCTTACCGTAATCGGGGCAATTCTCTTTACATCACCGAATATAATCGGCGGCTTTACGCATCTGGTTCCATAGGACTGAACCCATGCTCTCTCTGTGAACACATAGCCGGACAGGTTTTCCCCGAAAAATTCCACCATGTCATTTCTCTCATATTCGCCATGTACTAAAACATCAATTCCTATCTGCTCCTGCTTTTCAATACATTCCCTGATAAACGCATATACCTGCTTATCGTATGCCGCCTTATCAATGTCCCCTTTTCGGTAACTGCTGCGGTTTTTCTTTACCTCCCGGGTCTGAGGGAAGGAGCCGATTGTAGTGGTGGGAAGTACGGGCAGTCCAAACACTGATTTTTGCAGCCTTTGTCTTTCGGCGCGCTCAGGCAGTCTGATAAAATCCTTTTCCGATAAAGAAGCAACTCTTTTGTTTACCTCCGCATCCTGGAACAATCTTTCCCGGGCAAAGATTTTCTGATTGTCCACATATTCCTTTTGCCTTCCCCAGTCATCACATTCCGTCAATGTGCCAAGCTCCTGTAATTCCTGCAGCTTTTCTGCGGCAAAAACAAAATGCTGCTTTACCTCCTCCTTCAGACTGCTTTCATTTTCCAGGGTGTAAGGTACATGCAGTAACGAACAGGAGGTGGATAAAACAATTTGCGCTGCGTATTGTTTTAACTCTTCCAGTGTCTTTAATGTCTTTTCGTAATTACATTTCCAGATATTTTTTCCGTTTACCAGACCTGCAAACAGCGCCTTCTCTTTCGGAAAACCATATTTTTCAATTAATTCCTTTGTCCTTTTCCCTTCCAGAAAATCCAGTCCGATTCCGTCAAAATCCAGTGCAATAATATTTTCATAGCAGTCTCTCACATCCCCGAAATAGGTCTGTAACAAAACCTTCAGACTTCCCTTCTCTGTCAAAATCTGCTGATATAAGGTTTCAAAAAGGCAGATATCCTCTTTTGTCAAATCTGTCACAAGCGCAGGTTCATCAAACTGAATCCACTCCGCCCTAAGTTATTGAACCGGTCCAAAATTTCTTTATATGCGCATATCATGGAATCAACATAGTCCTTAGCAGTTTTATCCTCCTGGTATTCTGCAAGCTTTAAAAATGTAAATGCACCTATCAATACCGGCTTAGTCTGTAATCCCAGATTCCTTGCTTCCCCATACTCCTGGAAGGTTTTATTCCCGTTCAGCTTGATCTCCGCACCCGCTTCTATCTCCGGTACAAGGTAATGATAATTGGTGTTAAACCATTTTTTCATGGCAAGGGCAGGAGTATCTCCGGCTTTTCCCTGATATCCCCTCGCCATTGCAAAATAGGTATCTATTTCATTTAAACCAAGATTTCTATAGCGCTCCGGTACTATATTTAATAAAACTGCTGTATCAAGCATGTTATCATAAAAGGAAAAATCATTAGATGAAATATACTGTATTCCGAATTGTCTCTGCCATTCCCAATGCTCCTTCCGTAACTCTTTTGCTGTTTCCAATAATTCTTTTCGGTCGGTTTCCCCACGAAAATATTTCTCAGAAACAAACTTTAACTCTCTCATCCACAAAAGCATTTACCGCAAAGGAGTAATGCTGACACGACACCGAGAATTTAGGACTCTGCTCCCGTTTATTTAAGAATTTTTCTTCCAGCAGACTTGTCTGCTCCAAGACCTGTCTTGCGTAGGACAAAAAGACGTCCCCTTCATTGGAAACGGTTACTCCCTTGTTCGTGCGGTTAAAAATTGTTATCTGCATTTCCTTTTCCAGTTCATGAATGGCATTCGTAAGACTGGGTTGAGAAATAAACAGCCTTTTTGCCGCTTCCGTAATATTTCCTGTCTCCGCCACTGTCACAATGTATCTTAGTTGTTGTAATGTCACTTGTACCCTGCCCTTCTATAATAGTAAATACAAATCCTGATTTTCTATAAATCCTCAACGTCAATTACCCGAAATCCATTCTCCGCAAGCAATCTGGCGAAGATTCCCTGACCCGCTATCTTCTTCCCCGAAAAGGTTCCGTCATAAACCTGTTTCACGCCGCAGCTGGGACTGCGGGACTGCAATATCACAAGGTCCACATTCCCTTCTTTCGCCAATTTGAGTCCCTTCATGGCTCCTGCTCTAAATTCCTTATCTACACTTCTTCCGTCATTTGCCGTAACAACGCCCTTAACAATTTCTGCCGGAAGCCTTGGTATGGACAAACCGCCTAAAACCTCAGGACATACCGGAATTACCTCATGCCCTTTCAGATAATGTAATACCTTTTCCGACAAATTATTGCCGCCATTATATTTACAGTTTTCGCCCAGCAGACAGGCGCTGACCATTATCTTCAAATTTCATCCCTCCACAAATATCATGCCGTTTCCAACGGAAACTGCCCGAAATCTTCAATCCGTCTAAAAATATAACATAGCCCGCTGCATAATTCTACTAATTTAAAAAAGTTTAAAAAAGCATTCCCTTTCGACACCCTACATCCCAACAAAAATTTATGTTATAATAAGCCTGTAACATCCCTAATAGAATTCAATTATTGGAGAACAAAAATGCAACCTACTTCTTACCTGTATCTGACCCAGGCAGAGGCAAAACGTCTGCAAATCCTGGAAAAACGCTACCGCAAGACAGCCCGTGACACCTTCACTGCAAGAGTCGCTTATTATCATCCGTTTACGGGCGGAAATTATACCTCCATCACCATCCGCGACCAGAAAAGCCGCTGGGGAAGCTGTTCCTCCCGGGGCACCCTCTCCTTCAATTACCGTCTTGTGTTCGCTCCGCCCAAAGTGCTGGACTATGTGGTGGTGCATGAGCTTTGTCATCTGACCCACATGAATCACTCCAAAGATTTTTGGAATATGGTAGAAACGATTCTGCCGGAATACAAAGTTTACAAATCCTGGCTTCGCGAACATGGGCAGGAGCTAAATTTAATTAACTATCTGGAAAAACAGGGCATTCCCATCAAAATGTAGGAATGCCCTGTTTTTATTGACCATTCTTTTCTTTTACTTAACGGTTCTCATCCACGTATATCTGCGCTCTGCTCTGAATAATCTGCGCCACCTCTGAGGCACTCTTCTGTCCCGCAAAGTAAGCTTCTGCTTCTTCCGTAATAATGTTCTGTATATTCTCGTTGTAGTAACCTTGCTTCTCCGTCGATGTTATAACATCTACAATCTGATCAACCTGCTCCTGCGTCAAAGGATCCAAAATCACATCTTCGCCATTAATGGTAAAGTAATTGTCATATTCTACCTTTTCGCCGTTTTCATCCAGATAATACGGTCTTTCCATACCTTCCTGCGCTTTCTCCAAAAAGATATCTTTCACCACAGGGAAGCCCCAATCCAAGGATTCCTGATACTCATCCGTCAGATAATAGCGTATAAACTGCCATGCCCCGTCAAGATTCTTGGATTTTGCAGACAATACATAGCTGCTGTCTGTGTACAGAATAGAGCCTTTCCCGCTGTCTGTAGGGAATCCGATAAAGTTTATATCCTCTCCGAAATATCCGTTCATAGTAGTGTTCATATCACGCAGAGAGCTGATATATACCTCCATCAGAACGGTTCTGTCCTCACGATACTGCGACTGATAAGTCATCCAGTAATCTTCTCCGTAGTAATCCTCTGAAAGCTCTTCCGGCAAGGAATTAGCTATTTCCAACATACTGATGAATTCCGGAGAATTAAAGTTACATTTTCCGGTGGACACATCTATAAAATCATTTCCGCCATACTGCATCATCATATACATAAAGGTACTTCTTGTCACCTCTCCCAGTACGGATGTCCCTTCCGGCAGAGAAGCCGCAAAATCCTGAAATTCCTGTATAGTCCAGCTTTCTTTATCACCAAGGAAAGAGGTTTTCCCCGCCAGCGTTCTCACATAAAAGCTGGGAACCACATAATAGAGCTTCTCATTTACAGAAAACGCCTTAAATACATTATCAAGGAATTCAGTCTGAGATAATTCCTCGTCGTTTTCAATTAATTCTCCCACATCGGCAATCAGACCCTTGGAAATATAGCTATCAATAGGGAGACTCGTATTTGTTACCAGAATATCCGGCATATTACCTGAAATAATATCATTATTTAACTGGGTTGTTCCTGCATTATAATCATCCATCGTATTGTAGGAACTGTATTCCTTAACAACGATTCGATACTGTTCACTTTCCTTGTTAAAATTAATGATGCGGTTTTTCAAGTCATTATTGACATAGATACCTGCCAAAACGATGACTTCCTTGTCAGGGATATCCTCAGGATTTTTCTTCGTAAAAACAGCAGCTCTATTGGAATAATCCATAATGTCATAATAAAAACCGATAAAATGAGTTTCATCCAGCATAATAAGCTTATTCAGATTTGTTGTATTTAAATCTGAGTTAATAAAGCTCATTATCTGTGTGGGCTGCTCATCCCCTGCACTAAATCCATATACACCGTTGGAGTTCGTATAGACAATATCTGTTGTAATGCCTGCAGCTAAACAGTTATAACCGCTCCATGCGATGGAATCCGGTAATTGAACTGCCTCTCCCAGCGTGTCCGTATTGATATCATAGGAAGTCAGATACATATGCGTCCAATCCTCATCGTAATAAGTCATGAGTACGGTTCCGTCTTCCTTTACCATGAAATCATTGCTCTGCTGTATCATATCGCTGCCGTTAGGCAATTCTTTGTTTTCCGAGAGATTACCCTCGGCGTCTACTTCCATTTTATAGGTACTGTCGCCGCTAATCAGCACAATTGCCGAACCATCCTCAGCAGGTATCAGCGCTCTGACATAATGATAGGATTCCTCTGTCTGCAAATTTTCTATCGGTTGCTGCCAAAGGAATTTTCCCTCCAAATCCCATGCACAGATATAGTATTCCTGCTTTGAGATATAATTTTCAGGGTCAGAATAATCCTCAAAATAATAATTTTTTACCGCATACAATATACCGCTGTTTCCTATAACATAATTACTGTAGCTGGTATTTTCATAGATTTGGGAAGAATTCCCCTCATTCACTGCCATATCAGCAGCTCCCTCACTGGCAATATCCTCTCCCGTTGATTCTTCAACCGCCTCTTCCGTTTCCCCCGCTGCACTGTCACTTTCTGTATTCGGGGTTTCCACATCAATGGTCTGCAAATCCGTCCCATCTTCGTTCACAGACAGCAGCTTAACCTCACGACTGGAAGAACCTGTCGCGTCATCCCAATTATAAATATCTGCCAACATATAAATACGATCGTTCTGGCGTGCTATCGAAGAGAATGACGCATCCTCTCCTATATCAGCGGGAAGCTCAATTTCCTCATAGGAATAAACATACTGCTTCGCCAGCGACGCATCTGCACTGACGGTTTGATTCTCCTCGCCACAGGCGCAAAGTCCCATAACCATAGAAAACACCAAACCTGCACAAATCAGTTTACGCAGTCCTCTCTTTTTTTTCATAATCGTTCATCCTCCTCATCTTTGCGCTTTTTTACACGTCTTTTTTTTCTTGTGCTATTTTTTTCAAACTTCTTTTTATAAACTTTATTTTTATGCACTTTAAGTTTCTTTTTGGCGCGTCGTTTCTCCATGAAACGCTCTTCCTTATCCTTCAACCTGTTTCCTACATCCTTTAATGTCCATCCCTTATGCCGCCACCACTTGATAAAGAATACCACCAGCAGCACTATGGGATATAAAAGGCATATCAGCATAAATAATGTCAGGACAGCGATAATATCTTCATAACCTCTCGCTATATTTTCCCAATAGGGATAAATAATCGCCTTGCCATTCATGGAGCGTGTTCCGAATTCAGCGAGTATCTTAAGCCTGTTTATCAAGGAATACCGCGAAGTGTTTTCCAGCACTTCCACTTCCTTCTCATTCGTACCAAGACGCTCCCTCACCAGATTCACTGCATAGTTGCTGACCGGGTTGGGCATTACAATCTCATAATGATTGATTCCGTTACAGGTTCCAAGTTCACTTAAGGTCTCATAGGATACATATACCAGCGTATCGTCCAACCCCGCCGCCTCTTCCAGACGACCTTCGGGGCGTTTCACAACCCCCGTCACAATATGAGGAATCCCGCTGATATATACCGTCATACCTGCCACGTCATTGGAACCAAAAAGCTGCCACGCGGCGTCTTCATCAAGCACACAATAATCCTGATTCAAATCATTTCCGGAAAAATAGGAACCCGTCAAAAGCTGCATTGGATGAAACAGGAAAAAATCTCCTCCGATTCCAATCGCGTCTGCCGTAATACCTGCCCTGTCACTGGATATAGAAATGCTGCCGTCCGCACTGTAGGCATCTGCCCACAGTCTTGCATCCTCGTTCTCTGATTCCGAGACAATCGAAGCCTCCTGCAGAGCGGAATCCAACGAGTGTTCAAACTCTTCAATGGAATCCGCAGTAATCCCCGCATTTGTGGAGAAAAAGCAGCTTACCTGCGCAGCGTCCCCTTTCTCACTCCATCGTCCCGCCATCTGCTGTGATTCCAGAGAAACAGCCATAAGGTTTGACACTCCAAGCAGTATCAGGAAAATTACGAATGATATCGCGCCGCTTATGCTTAGCAATAATTTCTTCATAATCCACTCCTTAATTTTCTGCCAATCTCACCAACTGACCTGCTTCCACAGGCTTTGTGGAGGTTGTGATAACAAACTCATATCCATACAGACCGCCGCTGATGGCTGATTTGGTATCGTCTGTCGCCAATACCTGTACATCCACACGGGAAGCATAGTAACGGTTTCCCAAAGGACTGCTCTTTGATTCCACAATCAGCACAAATTTACCGTTATTATCTTCTCTGATTGCACTATTGGGTACAATCAGGTCATATTCCGCACTTTTCTGTCCCACAGATACATTCAGCGTCTGACCTGCCACAACATCGCCGGACACATCAAACGTTAAAAGCTTCTTCTGTCCAGGGTCATCCCTGTCCGTCTTAATACTTGACAAAACCACCTCTACTCCATCATATCGCCAGGAGTTGACAAGCTCTGCTCTGTCTCCTACAGACAAACGTCTCGCCTGCTCGTTGGTGACAGAAAAACTCATGGTATAACCTTTTCCCTCAGGCTGCATGACTGCTACCGGAGTACCGGGAGCAGTCGTCTGACCTGCCGTTACATTTAACGTGGTAATGGTGCCGGAAATTCCTGCCGTAACAGTTGCATTCTGAGATTTCGCCAACTGCTCATCCACCTCTTTCTGCGCCTTAGTCATAGCATCATACAAACTTTGTAAATTCAGAGTCTTATTGATATTGGATGTCAGCTCGGTAAGCGCATCCTGCTTTTCCTGCAATACCTTGGTCGCCGCATCTAAGTTTACCTTAAGAATATTCTGCTGGTTCTGCCAACTGGAAGCAGTCTGACTGGTATCTCCCGAATTTTTCTTATTCTCCAGAGCTGTTTCTGCTTTCTGTAAAGCCAGTGCAGCATTATTCGCCGCAGTCTGTGCATTGATTACGGTCTGTTCTGCCGCACTCTTCTGTTCGGTCAGATTGTTGATAACCGCATCCCCTGCACTTACACTTATCTCATGCTCCAACTGTGATGAAATAGCGGACAAGTTATTCTGCGCTTCTGTCAGCGCAAAATCCGCATTATCCTTTGCCGTCTTCGCTTCGTTATATGCCTTCTGCTCATTCGTCACATCAGCGGTATTAGAAGGCAGCACTGCCAGCTTATTGCTGATATCATCATACTGCTTCTGCCAGTCATCCACCTTTTTCTGCTCGGCAGCCACCGCATTCTGTGCATCGGTAATCTGCTGACGGTAGCTCGAAGTTGATGTATTCCCGTTCGCCCCGTTTATCACAGTCTGATTTACCTCAGCGGACAGCAATGCCAAATCATAAGCGTCCTGCGCCTGATCCAACGCATCCCTTGCGGCTTTCAGTTCGTCGCTTTCCGTATCCTCCAGATAGAGAATGACGTCACCCTTTTCCACCTTGTCGCCAACTTTTACGGCAACACTCTGAACCTTTCTGGATTCCTGTACCTCCACATTGTAGGGGTCGCCGCTCTCAATTGTACCTGTTCCCCGGATTTTTGCAGTAATGGTACCAGACTCCACGTACTGCGCTGCAACCTCTGGCAGAGAATAATTCATAATTGTATTTGAGAAGAAAGTCAATACCAACAGAACCGCCAGGAAAATAATCGCTGCATTCTTCACCCATTCTCTTCTCTTCGTTCCATTCTCGTTCATAATTTTGTCCTCTCATTTTATCGTTATAACAGTCTTTTCACGCTTACCCTTTGATACCCCCCTGATAGGTGATACCATCCACCAGATATTCCTCACCATAGAGGAAAACCAGAAGGCTTGGCACCATATAGATGGTCGCCACCGCAAATGCGAGTCCGATTTCTCCTGCATTAATCTTGCTTAAGAAAACTGACAGCGGATACTTTTCTGCATCTGATAATAAAATCAACGGCTGTTCCACCATATTCCAATAATCAATAAAAATCAGTATTGCAGCGGAACAAAGAGCGCCTTTACACAACGGCATACAGATTTTTCTGTAAATCTGCCACTCTCCGGCACCGTCTATCTGCGCCGCCTCTATGACGGAAGACGGAATTCTCCTCATAAATTTCGTCAGAAGATACACTGCAAACGGCGAAAAGATACCCGGAAGCCAGATTGCCCAATAAGTATCAAGAATGTTGAACCATTCGGATACCAGATAGTTCGGCACTAATGTAACCTGATAAGGCATCAGCATCAATATAATATACACAAAGAAAACAATCTGTCTCACACGTCCTGTATATCTTGCAAATCCGAAGGAAGCAAGAGATGCCACAATTAACTGAAACAATACGATAGGTCCCGTCAGTATCACGGAATTCCAAAATTTCAACAGATATTCCGGGCTCTTAAACAGCACGGTAATGTACTGACTAAAGGACACCATATCCGGTATAAATTTCAAATTTACTTTTTCTGATATGTACACCTTGCCGCCTGTCTCCGTGGTTGCAAACACAGAACCGTAATTAGCGGAAATCTCCGAAGCCGACATAAAGGAGTTAGTGATTGTCAGTACAATAGGCATTAGAAACATAATTGCAAAAAATGCGGCTATCGTTGTTGCTATCGCTATTTTAAACACACTCCATATTTTCTTTCTTTTTGCCGACTTAGGACTTCTGTTTAATTGATACACGTTTCGCACAGGTGTGTTTTTCTTACTCATCCTTCCACATCCTTTCCGAACCGGTTCTCCACCAGGAACAAAACTCCTATAATAACAACCATTACCATCGACATCAAAATCGCCGCAGCGGATAATGTCTGATAATCCAGACTATTAAATTTATTATTCATAAAATGCTGCAGCATATAAATCGTATCGTAAGGATAATCACCCGTCAACAGGTAAATCTCGCGGAACACCTTAAAGGAGTTAATAAGTGACATAATTGTCACAAACAAGATAGTGGAGGACAAATACCTTATCTTAATATAGAAAAAGGTTTGGAGCGGCGTCGCACTCTCCAGTCTCGCAACCTCCAATATATCTTTCGGGATACTTGCCAGCGCCGCCATAAACAAAATCATATTATATCCCAGATTTTTCCACAGGAACAATATCACAATTACGACTTGGGCATATTGCGATTTCATCCAGTCAATTTTACTTCCGCCCAAAGCCATCACAATATCATTTACCGCTCCGTTATAATGGAACAGCACCTGCCATATCAGCACAATTGACGCTACAGGCACCATCATAGGACTTAAAAAAAAGGTGCGGAACTGACTTCGAAACGGCAGCTTTGACTCCAAAACAATCGCAAGCAAAAGTGACAATATCACTGCAAGGGGAACCGCTGTCAGGGAAAAAGTCAGAGTGTTTTTCACCGCCTTTGCAAAAGCCGCATTATGTATAATATTGATAAAATTGTCCAAGAAGACAAAATTTCCACTGATAGGGTTATCCACCAATGAATAATATATTACCACGATAAACGGAAGCAGAAAAAAAAGCAGAACACCCAAAAAGCTGGGGGCTATAAAAAGCCCCGAGCTTATTTTAACTTTTCGTGTATTCCTACTTGCCCTGTTATGCTGTTTTCCCTTTTTCTGCCACTTAAACTCCTTCTTATTCACGGCTGCACCTCTAGCTATTTTCACTAATATAAATTTGTGCTTTGCTCTGAATGATATTCACCACATCATCAAGAGTTTTCTGTCCTTTAAAGTAAGCATCTGCTTCCTCAGTAATGATATTCAAAATTTCGTCGTTGCTGACATTACTTGCAGGTGTTGCCACAGATATCAACTCCATCACCAGCTCTACTTCTTCCTCGGTGGAAGGATGATAGGTGTACTCCCAATCCTCCCAGCCAATGCCTCCTCCTCCCGAGGTTAGAATAGGCTCTCCGTTCTCATCCAGCACCTGTTCTCCGTTTTCATCCAGAAGATATTCTACCTTCGTAATCTCATCAATATGTTCCTGCATTTTCTCCTTCAGTGTGGAAAATCCCCAAGAATACATACTGTCTCCGGCACTGCTCAAATAACTTTCAATAAATGCCCATGCTCCGTCCTTCTGGTCGGATTTCGCTGTAATTCCGTATAGAGAGCTTGCGCTCATGCTACAACCCACACTGCCGTCCGTGGTAGGAAATCCAATGAATGTAACAGGTTCGCCATACATGGCGGGATATATCTGTACCTCCTGAAAATCAGAGATATACGCATTTTCCAGTAAAATTTCTCCTGCCTGACGTTCCTCAACCTTGGCGCCGCCCTCGTAAGAAGTCCAATCAATTTCCTGCGGGAACATATTGACAAACTCCAACAAAGTCTTAAATTCCTCAGAATCAAAATGACTTTCACCATTTGCCCAGTCAACAAAGGCGTCCTGATTATACATCATACAATAATACAACATTGTGCTTTGTTCTATCCCGTCAAATAATTCCGCATCAGGATGTGCCTTTGCAAATGTCATCATCTCATCCAAAGTCCATCCCATCTCTTCACCGACCTCCGAGGTCTTTCCTACTACCGTACTGATAGTAAAGCTGGTTGGAATCGCAACCAACACGCCGTCATAGGTAAATCCATCCAAGAGATTGTCAATAAAGTCCTCTTTGTCAAACACGCTGCTCTTTTCCAAATACGGCGTCAAATCCTCAATAATGCCCTTTGCCGCCAACTGCTCTGCATTTAACTGGGACAAATCCAGAATATCAGGGCAATTCGCTCCGGAAGTGATATCATTGTTCAGATTTGTGATAGCGTCCTGATAGCTGTTCTCCGTCCCGTTATTATTATCTATATAGGTCTTAATTGATACATGATAAGTATCGTTTGCTTTATTAAATGCAACTGCCGCCGCCTGCAATTCCTGACTGTCATACAACGTTCCAATTATAATCTCTTCCTTCTGTACGACCTCGGATGCGGCAGTCTTGTTCAGCTTTGCAATCTCGGTAGCGCCGGTCTCCCAGTCCCTGATGACTGCCACAAGTTTTCCGTCTTCCGTTGTTCCGACATAATCAACATAACTGCCGTTAATATCACATTCCAGCCATGAAAACAGCTCTTCATAGGTCTCGGACGCCAAATCATATTCATAAACCCTGGAACCGTCATTTATCAGAAAATCCTTTTCGATTCCCACGGAAAGTCCATTGCCGTTCATACCCGGAAGGTTTTTATATGTATTGCCAATCTTTTTCCCTGCAAAGTCAATCTCCGAAAGCACAGTTCCACCGCTATTGGAATTGTAATCATAATAACAGAGGTATACCTTTTCATCCTTGCCAAAACCAATGGCACTAATCCATCCGTCCGAAATTTCCACCATGCCCTGTTCTTCTCCGGCACTGTCGAAAAGAAGAACTGCATTTTCCGCACAAACATAGATATTTCCCTGTCCATCCACAAGGACATCCTGAATATAGGAATTTTCCCCCGCACGATTGACCGCATCGGTAATATCCTTTTCAAATACTGCCGTCCCCTGTGAATCCCATTTACCAAGAAACATATCGGGGATGGTCCAGCCTTCCTCGCTCATATTCTCCGAACTGTAATCGCTGACCACGGTATAGATATTTCCTTCCCCATCAGGTGCATAGCACGACAGACTGCCATTTTCCCGTATCTGCAGCGGTATCTCCTTCACGCCGGCGTCCGCTAAAGAATACTCACACACCGTCTGCGTAGATTCCCCAGTCGCCTCGTCATATTTGTATTGCGTGTAATAAAGAGAATTTCCAAGTAACATAAGATTGCTGAACCAGGTGGATTCATCCTCACCGTCCAATGTGATGTACTCCGGTACATATACATACCCTTCGGCGTCAGAACTGTCCTTTTTCTGTTCTGTATCCTGATTTCCACACGCTGCAAGAGATAAGGTCATTGCGGTGCACAATGCCGCTATAAGAATGTGCTTCTTCCCCATTTTATACTCCTCACTTAATGTATTTTATTGATGTTCCAAGCCTTGCGGCTTGCTCTCCAAAATCGAATTGCTGCGCAATTCCCGCGCTTCGCGCTCTATGATTTTGTCGTTAACTTAGCTGCTGAAACCAAATGACTGCTGCGCAGTCACTTGGTTTCCTGCAGCTAAGTTACATTATACTCTATTGTGTTGAAAAAATCACCTTAAGAATTTATGAAGTATATGGTTAGATTATTTAATAAAATGTAACAATTACATATTTTTGATTTCCAGCTTGCGCTTATAGCGGTTCCGCAGGCTTCCAATGCGGTTGTACAGCCAGAAGGCATGCACCAGAAGCTTATTAGCCCTGCCAAGTTTTTCCTTGGTAGTTCCCGTATAATATTCTCCCCCGCAGCTTACGGTGCCGTGATTTCTGACACAGGCAATCAGGTCGGATTCATTATGAATTTCTCCGTCAAATTCCGTATACGCCAGCCCGATACAATCAATTTTATGAGCATCACTGCCGCCGAATGCCGGCTTGTGATATTTGTTGGCGAGCTTCATTGCCCTGCGGTTACTTTCGTATGATTCACAGGCATTAAAGCCCTCAACAAAATCAAATTTATTCATCACCGCCAGCCGGTGACGGTATTTGCGGGTATTTGTGATACTCACGTATTTTTCCCCGCAGGGATGCGCAGGTCCTAAGATTCCTCCGTTACGATGTACGATTTCAATAAGCAGCTGAACCGGCAAGCCTCTCAGTTCAAGAATTTTCAGTCTTATATCCGTTGGCATAATAATCAACATATGCCCTGCATCGATGGTATCGTACTCAATCCCTTTCAGTACTACAAAATCTGTAGTACCCGTCTTTTTACTTGCTTTATTCTGCTTCACCCATGCGCCATATCCCTTATAGGAATTGTGATCGCTGATAAGCATCCCATGAAATCCTCTGCTCTTCAAGATGGCTATCACCTGACTTACAGGCACTTTTCCGTCCATCGAGCCTTCTTTTGTATGACAGTGCATATCAAACTTCATGGTATTCCTCACTTCTGTCCGGGCTCGCTGCCGTTATGCCCGTGCCGCTTTTTAATCCACACTTTTTAATGATTCCGTCATACTGATACGCTCCAGTTTTCTTCTCATCACCCTATTCACAACCCATGCAAAGACAAATGTCAGAAGAACACTGTATACGAAACTGACAGGCCGTACATGGATATCAAATGCAATCATGTCCAGATTTATCTCATTCATAACAAATAAATGCAGATAATGCCCCAACACCAGTCCTACCGCAATGCCCATTGCCGCCAATACCATATTTTCACGGAATACATAGGTAGCCGTCTCTTTCTTGTTAAAGCCAAGCACCTTAATCGTGGCAATTTCACGAACGCGCTCCGTAATATTAATATTGGTCAGATTATATAAAACAATAAATGCAAGTCCCGCCGCGCAAAGAATAATTACCAGCACAATCAGATCAAGGCTTGACAGCATACCGCTAAAACGTTCCAGCGTATCAAGATTCACAGTGACACTTGCCACATTGTCTATCTGCATCAACGCTGCTGATATCAGATGCACGTCGCTGTCCTCCGGCACATTGAGAAGAATATTTTTGTACTCTGCATCGTATCCAAGCTCCGTCTTGTATGTCTCGCTATTAATATAAGCATAATTATAAATAAAATTCTGATTAATGCCGGAAATTTTCAATGAAAGCGTCTGCATGTCCTCATTCTGCAAAGTAATCGTATCACCAACCTTCAATCCGTAAGTTTCTGCAATCTTGTCAGTGATTACTACCTCGCCGTCTCCCGGAAACGCAATCGGTTCCTTATCTGCCGTGTGCAGATCAATAAAGGATTCCATATCCGTCCCACTGTCATATACCAACAGATTGACCGATTTTCTTCCCTCTTCTGTTACCAGATCATAGGTGGTCTCATATACCGCTACATAGGAATCACTCGTAATCCCCTCTACATATTCCATTGCCTCCCTGTCTTTATCGGAAACAGGGTCAGCAAAGGTCACGCCAATATCATAAATCTGAATTTCTTCAAATTGCTGTGCCGCCACGTTAGCGATGGAATCCTTGATGCCAAAGCCTGTAATCAGAAGTGCGGTACAGCCGCTGATTCCCATTACCATCATAAACAGCCGCTTTTTATAACGGAAAATGTTACGAATGGATACTTTTCTCAAAAATCCCAGACGTTTCCAGATAAAGGGAATGTATTCCAAAAATACTCTTTTACCTGCTCTTGGCGCCTTTGGACGCATCAGCTGCGCCGCCACTTCCTTTAATTCCACCCGGCAGGAAAACCATGTTGCTCCCACAGAGCAGAGAATTGACACGGCAATCGAAATCACTGCCAGCTTCCAGTCAAATAAATACAAAAGCGTATCCACGCGATACATAATTCCGTATGCCGCCCAGACTACCCTTGGAAACAGATAAGTTCCCGCTGCATATCCTGTCACACAGCCTGCGATTGCAGCAAAACCGGAGTAAAACATATACTTCGTCATAATGACTCGCTCACTGTAACCCAAAGCCTTTAGCACACCTATCTGTGTTCTCTGCTCCTCCACCATACGATTCATGGTGGTGATACATACCAGCGCTGCCACCAGAAAGAAGAATGCAGGGAAAATATTGGCAACGCCCGCAACAATGGAAGAATCATTATCAAAGCACACATAGCCTACATTGGTATCCCGTCCCAAAAGATAAGTTTCCGGTTCCTCAATTTCTTCAATCTCCTGTTCGGCATCGGCAAGCTTCTGCTCCGCCTCCGCAATTCTGGAATCGAATTCTTCCAGACCGTCTTCGTATTCCTTCAAACCGTCCTCATATTCCGCTTTGGCATCGGCAAGCTCCTGTTCTTTTTCCGCCAAAGTATCCTCGCCCTCCGCAATTTCTTTTTCGGCATCGGCAAGCTGCTCTTTTCCATCGGCAAGCTCTGCCTTTGCCTCCTCAATCGCTGTCTTCCCTTCCGCAATCTGATTTTGACTGCTTGCTATTTTGCCCCATGCTTCGGACAACGCCGCTTCACCTGCGGCAAGCTGCTCCTCTCCCGCGTCCAGCTGCGCCTGATACTCGGCAATGGAATCTCTTGCCGCATTAATTGCTGTCTTACCGGCTTCAATTTCCTCTCTTTTGCCTTGTAACTGCAATAACCCTTCATCTATCTGCGCTATCGCTTCCTGAATCTGCTGCCGTCCGCTTTGTATCTGCGTAAGCAGCTCCGCCGGAACGTTTCCTTCCCCATATAAAGCAGTCAGATTTTCTTCCTGCATATCCAGTTCCTGCATCTGTGACGACAACTGCTGTCTCTGCTGTTCTATCGAAATCTCTGATTCTATCAGGGTTTGCTCTCCCTCCAGCAATTCCTTTTCCTGCGCCGCAACCAGCTTTTCCTGAATCTTTAGCTCTTCACGCGCCGCATTCAGCTCCTGTTTGGACTGCTCCAGCTTTTTTTTGTTTTCATTCCATGCCGCAATGCCGTCATTCAATTCTTTCTCGCCGTCTAAAAGCTCCTGTTCCTTGTCTGCCAGCTCCTGTTCGCCGTCCGAAAGCTCCTGTTCCTTTTCCGCCAATGTTTTTTTGGCATCGGCAAGCTCTTCTCCGGCATCGGCAAGCTGAACTTCCCCATCTGCAAGCTGCGTTTCAGCATCAGCAAGGGTCTCCTCCGCATCCTTTAAATCCGCCTCCGCATCCGCCTTTTCGGTATTGAATTCTTCTTTTGCCTCCGCAAGCTCCTCATTTGCCTCATCCACAATACGCTGATAGCGCTGCATGGCTGCCTCCTCGGCATATTCCTCCCACAAAGGTTCTTTTTCCCCGATATACGCCTCATACTCGTCGCTATATAAAGGGAAGTCTTCCGTAAAATTCACATAAATTTCCGTATAATAATCCACGTTAAAGCCTTCATAGGGGATATACATAAAACCGCTGATTCTGCCGGTGCCTAAAGAGGTATTTCCCCGCTCATATTGAATATAAAGGGGTGACTGGACAATACCTACAATGGTATACTCCCGATATGCAAAGTTCTCCAAATCCTCTTCGTCATTATTTTCAGAAAGCCTGATAACCTCACCTATGGCGGACTCTGAAAACAGGAGAGAATCTACCACACACTCATTTGCGCTCTGCGGCATACGTCCGCTTTTTACGACAATCTGATTTACCTCTTCCGTTATACTATGTGCCTTAAGCACACCCTCATTTTCTGTTTCATCCTGGTAAATAATATCAAAGGAAACCGCACCCTCTGCCGCCTTCACATCTTCCTTTTCCCGCAGAAGCTCCACTTCCTCCTGCTCAAAGCCCAGAGTGGAAAGAATCCGATAATCATAAAATCCCTGTTTCTCCAAATATCGTCCGGTGGTTTCCACCATGGCAGGCTTTGCCACCTTAAGTCCCGCAAAAAAAGCCACACCCAATGCCACAATTGCCAATATCGCTGCAAACCGCCCGAAGCTCTGCCTGATTTCCCTAATTGTTGATTTCCAAATCGTTTTCTTCATAATCGCTACCATTCTATATTTGCTATATCCACGATATTTTCATTCTTTACCATATTTACCACCGTACCGCTTTTTACGGTAATAATTCTGTCCGCCATAGCTGTAAGCGCCTGATTATGCGTAATAACCACTACCGTCTTGCCCTTTTCCCTGCAGGTATCCTGCAGCAGCTTTAAGACTGCCTTTCCGGTATTGTAGTCAAGCGCTCCCGTAGGCTCATCGCAAAGAAGCAGCTTCGGATTCTTCGCCAATGCCCTGGCTATCGCCACACGCTGCTGCTCACCGCCGGAAAGCTGCGCCGGAAAGTTATTCATTCTGTGCTGCAAGCCTACTTCCTTCAATACCTCTGCCGCATCCAGCGGCTCCTTACAAATCTGCGCCGCAAGTTCCACATTTTCCACAGCCGTCAGATTCTGTACCAGATTATAAAACTGGAAAACAAATCCGATATCATAGCGGCGATAGTTGGTCAACTGCTTCTTGTTATAGCCTGATATTTCCTGTCCGTCCAAAAACACACGTCCTTCCGTCAATGTATCCATGCCGCCCAGAATATTCAGAATTGTAGTTTTGCCTGCGCCGGAGGCTCCTACAATCACACAGAATTCTCCTTTTTCAATCTCAAAATTCACATCATGAAGAGCTGTAATCCCCACCTCTCCCGTCTGATATATTTTCTTTACATTATCAAAGGTAACAAATGCACTCATTTCTTCTCCTTATGTATCCGAACGAACATTACTGTTTCACTTTAAGTATATCATAAACAATATTTTTTTGGTTAGAATATCATTAATAAAGCATAAAATTTTAATTAAAAAAAGAAACAGATAGAGTTGCTCCCTAATCTGTTTACTCTGACGCCAACGGTATCCGCACCGTTATTGAAAACTGTTCTCCTTCCAAAACGGCTTCCGCCGTTCCTCCCATTTTTTCGGTAAATTTCCTTACAATGGCAAGTCCCAGTCCCGTCGTCTTCCTGCTTCTGGACTGGTCTGTGGTATAAAATCGTTCAAAAATTCGCCCGATATCCTTCTTTTCAATACTGCTTGTTTTATTGGAAACACATATTACTGCATAGCCCCCTTCACTTTGAAACGTTATTCGGTAATCGCCCTCACCATGCACAAGGGCGTTTTTTATCAAATTTTCAACAATTCTGACAAAAGCATGTCTATCCCCCATAATATGACAGGGAGCATTCTGTATCTCCACCTCCGGTTCACAGCCTGCCTCTACAAAATCATCATAGAACATAGAGACGGTTTCCGCGAATAAATTTCCCACGTTCAGTACCTCCGTCTCCCATGACATCTCATCCGCTTCAATCCGTGCATATTCAAACAACTGGTTCAGCATATCGTTTACATCGTCTAGCCGCTGCTCCACAATCGCTGCATATTTCATTCTTTTCTCCGGATTGATTTCAGCTTCCTGCATTATTTGGATATATCCTTTTGCCGAGGTCAGCGGGGTGCGGATATCGTGGGAAATACTGGTAATGCTCTGTCTGTAGGCTGCGTTTTCCTTTTTCAGCTTTTTTTCCGACTCTCTGTAATGTCCGATGATATCGTTTGTTTTCCGTATCACTTCTTCCGTTTTCCCAACAGCACAATAAGAGGATAACCGATAATTGGTATCCTCTTCTCTCAGAACCGAAAGCTCTTCCGATATGTGATTTATCTGTTTTCTATAGCGCCATAGGCGAATGCCTAAAATACCCGTTGCTCCTAAAAGAACAAACACCGTCCCAGTTAAAACACTTTGCATCATATCACTCATCTCTTTTATTATTTAATATCCGCTTTGTGGAAATGCCACATCCCCGCAGCGAAAGAAACGCCGAACCACACAACTACCGAAATCACGATTCTCAAAACGATTTCCGTTTCAAAACCAGAAACCGGACACTCTTCCATCAGGTTTGTCAGCCAGTAGCTTGATGGCTGCACAGAGAAATTATGCAGCAATAAATCAAGAGCATTGAAAAGTAAGGATGAAATTCCCCCTGCAACACATACCACTACCACAATTCCAACTGCCAGGCTTCTGCTGATTTCGGAAATTACAGCAATAATGCTATTGATAGCAACAACAAGCGCCGATATCAGCAGCACATAAATAACATAATCCTTCAACACAGCTCCCTCTAAGCAAGCTTTTCCGATAAAAATACATCCCAAAGCATAGTTCAGAATTGCACTGAGCAGAACCATGATTTCTGTTGTCAGCATACATACCATATGCTTTGCCGCAAATATCTTTCCACGGGAATATCCCTTTCCCGCCAGATTTTTCATCGCACCATTCCCATACTCACCAACTACAAAAATAATGTTAAAAATGCCGGAAATCAGTACAACAAAAACAACCATTATGTTTTGGAGGATTTCTCCAACCGTAACACTCTCAAAAACCGACTGACCGCTAAGCGGCTCCTGTCCGTCTACTGTCACGAACACTCCTGCCGTACCATTTTCCACATTTCCTTTCTGGACTTCATCTACCAGAAACAGCATTCCATATAATAAACAAACCGAAGCAACAATACAAATACAGCATACTAAAAAGCTTCTGCTTTTCCCTAATTTATACCATTCACCATTTAATAAATTTATCATCGCTAACCTCCATTTTGACTGTCATGATTCTCCAAGTAAATCCATAAAATAAGCTTCCAGATCTTGTCCTGCGAGATAGCTCTCTCTCACTTCCACCCCGCCTGTTATCAATTCCCTGTTCACTCTTGCGCTCTCATCCAGATGCCCGAAAACTCTGAGCATTCCGGACTCCGGTACATCATATTCGGTAATATGCAGCTTTTCCTCCAGTATCGTAACTGCAAGCTCGGCGTTATCTACCGCCAGTTTCTGACACCTGCGGCATTTTTCACTTAATTCCTCCGCCGCAAACTCCTCTATCAAAGCGCCGCCTTTTATAATGCCGTACCGTGTGGCTATTTTGGACAATTCACCCAGAATATGACTGGATATCAAAATGGTAATGTTTCTTTCTGTATTCAGTTTTAAAAGCAAATCCCTGATTTCCTTAATTCCCGCAGGGTCCAGTCCGTTAATCGGCTCATCCAATATCAGAAAATCCGGATTTCGGAAAAGCGAAATTGCGATTCCAAGCCGCTGCTTCATACCCATTGAGAAATTTTTTACTTTTTTTCTGCCTGTATCGCCAAGACCTACAAACGCAAGCATATCCTTCACTGCATTTTTGTCCGTAATCCCGAAGCTTCTTCTGATAACCTCCAGATTCTCCTCTGCCGTCATATTCGGATAAATACCGGGATTCTCAATCAGTGTGCCGATTCGTTTTCGCTGTTTCTCCAAATCCCTCTTTCCAAACAGCTCGATTTCTCCCCTGGTAGGGGCAGCCAGTCCCGCCACCATACGCATAAAGGTGGTCTTTCCCGCACCGTTCTTACCGATAAAACCGTAAATATCTCCTCTCTTTACATGTATGCTAACCGAATCCACAGCATTTGTTTTTCCATAAGTCTTCGTCAGATTGTTCGTTTTCAGTATATAATCCATACTCTTCCTTTCCGTAATACCGGACTTTTCCATCCGTTTTCCTTTTTTCCTATTGGTGTTTTACCCCTGTTGTTTATCACCTTGTATTTATCTTACCAACGGAAAATTTAGAAACTTTAGGAAAAGTATAAAGAAATCATAAAGTTTTAACTCATTTTAAATCCGATTCCCCAAACGGTTTGAATATAGGTTTCCTGTGCATTTATCTTAGTAAGCTTCTGTCTTATATTGCTGATATGTACATTGACGGCATTCTCTTCCCCTAAAAATTCTTCATTCCACACCGACTCATAAATATTACTCTTTGTAAATACCTTCGTGGGGTTTTCCATTAAAAGCTCCAGTATCAGATATTCTCTTTTGGTCAGCGAAAGTTCTTTTCCGCCTACTGTTACCGTAAAATCCTCCGGGCGCATGACGATATCCTTATATTGAAGTACCCTGCTTTCCAAGGCACTACCCTTGAAGCTGCCACCCTCTGAATTATTGCTCTTGGAACTGCCGCTCTTTGAATTACCGTTCTTTAAACTACCGTCCTCCGGGTTTTCCTCCCCCTGTACCCGCCTTTTCCTGTCCAGGCGGCGCAGTACCGCTTCCAGTCTTGCCAAAAGTTCCTGCGTGTCAAAAGGTTTCACAATATAATCATCTGCACCTGCTTTCAGCAGTGCAATCCTTACTTTTACATCATCCTTTGCCGAGGACACAATCACCGCCGTGTCAGAACTTTTCTCCTTTATATGCCGCAAAAGCTCCTCTCCATCCATACCCGGCAGCATCAAATCCAGTATGACGCCATCCGGCACTCTTTTCTCCAGATATAGCAGTGCCTCTGTTCCCGAAAATGCCGAAGCGGTCTCATATTCCTGATTCTCAAGCAGCTCCTTCAGCATACGATTTATGTCATTGTCATCTTCTACAATTAAAATATATGGTTTCATAGCCTGCAACTCCTTCTTATTATTTCTGTTCATTCATTTTACAATGAAATTGCCCTGAACAGGATATCCAACACCATTATTGAAAACTGTTCCACTTCCAAAATAATCTCTGCCATTTCTCTCATTTTTTCCGTAAATTTCTTTACATGACAAGTCCGTTGCTTTCCCACTTCTGAGAACGCTATTCTGTAATCGCCCTCGCCATGCACAACCGCATTTTTAATTAAAAATACATGCCTCTTTATAAACAAACACAAGCATAAAAAAGCAGACTGATTCTTAATTTTAAAAACCAATCTGCAATATTAATCACATACATCTAATTATTCAAGTCTCCACCATAGTAACCATCCCAGTAATAATAAGTTCCATCATATGTTATCACCTGCTTCGAGCCATCCGAAAATTCTACTGTTGCAGATATAGGTTTCATAGCTGCTGTAGTAGAATTATATATTACAGCTTCCCACAGAATATTATTCTTTACCTCTCCTGGATCAATAGGTCCGGTATACTCAAGATTCACTATACTAGTATCTCTAATAGAACACTCAGCTGGATTACCCATTCTATCATAATATTTCATTTGGAAAGTGACATATGCTATTTGCTTATCCGATATATTTTTAAAACTAATAGCAGTGTCAACTCCTCCTACAAAATTTATATCTGTATTTGTTCTTAGTAAGCTTATTGAAGCTTTAGATATTACTACCTCAATATCTCCAACTTCCTCCACGCTCTTAAAAATTCCAGTAACATTTTGAGTAGTTTGCAAAAATTTAGTTTCTCCATTTAAACGGCATTCATCAACATCCCCATAATCATAAGAGATGCTAATATTAATTCCCATTTCTTCAAATTTTTTTCTTATCGTATCTTCTGTAGTATCAACAAAACTGCCATTATAGTCTGGCAACTTAATTCCTTCACCAGAACTCACATATAAAGTAACTACATCATTTTCTCCATATTTTTTAGGAGCATACTTATAAACGATGCCTGCTTCTTCCGAATTAAACATTTCCAAAATATTATAATTAATATTATTCTCTTCAAACACATTAATTGCATCTTCTCTTGTCATCCCCTTCACATCAGGTACCATTTTATATATACCTTCACTGACTGTTATCAGCAGCTCTTCTTCTGATGTGATAATCTCTCCTGCATTGCCAGACATTGAAATAACTATATCCTTTTCGATGTCATCTGTATATTCATATACAATTTCATGAGGTAATGCTAATTCCAATTCTTTAATATTTTTTCCAATAATCTCCGGAATAATATACTGTTTTCCCAAACTCACATGTAATATTACTTCTCTGCCTAAATTAATACTATAGGGTGCAACACTTTGTTCATATACAGTATCTTTCTCATACTCAAAAGAATAATCATATTCCACACTATAACTTACATTCCGTCTATCCAATAAATTTATTGCTTCATCGATACTTTTTCCTACCACACTTATCATGTGATAATTACCATAAAAAATCCCAAAACAGATACATATTAAAATAGATAAAACAATACAACTAACTGCTATTATTTTCCGTTTCGGAAAAATAATGTTACTTTTTTTTCTCTGAAGTTTATAACCACAATTAATACATACCTTTGCAGTATCCGATATCTCTTTTCCACATTCAGGACAATTTATTAATGCCATTTTTTACTTATAATTCAATCATATTAAAAAGTGATTGAATTTTCTCCTTTCTTATTCCGTGTTCTTCTGAATAAAACAATCCGTTTCTATATATTTATTTCTATTTTTCTACAACGTCACTATTCAAAAATGGTACTATACACTAGCATTTTGCCAACTCCTCAATAAATATATTGAAGTTATATTATGCTTCACAAACACTCAATTTTCCATTATTTTTATATACCTAACACTTGTATAAATGGCATATCTGGCAATTATTTTTCTGATATTCATTATATAAATTAATCTTTGAAAAGTAAAGAAAGGTTTTCTATATAGTTATGGAAATTTGATATTGAAGCGAGAGAATTGATTGAATATAAGCGCCCTCCGCAATAGTATGTGTTCAAAAGCAATATTTGATTGAGTTTAATTTTTATAGGCTTTTTCAAATTACATACTTTTAGCCATAATCGATAATTTACAACGAACACTATATGGATAATATGTAGCCATACTTTCAATTTCCGCTGTATTACATGAACACATCAGATATAATATCTGCGTAAAATATCAATAACTTTTCAAATGTAAAACGGATCATATACAAAAAAGACATCATCACCTATATTTCTATAAGTAACGATGCCTTCATTCAAAAAATTCATTTTTTATCCAATTTTTATCATAATACATCACAGTGATTTGTGATGTATTATGATAAATTACATTATCTTGCTTTGTTTAAAATTGCTTACAAGGATTGAAAAGCTTTATTTCTGACTTTGTTTGTTCTAAGAGATATTTCTTAGTTCCGGAAACTTTAGTTCCCTGCCATCTGAGCCGCAACCTCAGCCGCAAAGTCCTCGTTCTTCTTCTCAAGACCTTCACCAGTCTCAAAACGAACAAATTTCTTAATAGAAAGGTTTGCGCCATTCTCCTTAGCAACCTGTGCAACATACTGGGATACAGTCTGCTTGCCGTCTTCTGCCTTAACATAAACCTGCTCTAACAGACAAACCTCTTTCAGCTCCTTATTCAGACGTCCGGTGATAGCGCCCTCGATAACCTTTTCAGGCTTACCAGCCATCTTAGGATCCTGTGCAATCTGTGCCGCAATGATTTCTTTCTCATGCGCCTTATATTCTTCAGATACATCGCTGGTAGCAACATACTTGGGATTTAAAGCTGCAACCTGCATTGCAATGTTGGTCAGAGCTTCTTTAATGTTGTCATTTACAACATCGGTGTCAGCCTCAACGATAACGCCGATTCTGCCGCCGCCGTGTACATAAGATACGACGCAGCCATTCTCAGCTACAATCTTCTCGAATCTTCTGATACTCAGTTTCTCACCGATTACAGCGATTTTGTCAACCAATGCTTCTTTTACGGTCTTAGAAGCATCCTCATTCCATGCTTCTTCCATAAAAGCATCCATATCTGCTGCTGTAGAATTTACTGCCTGCTTGGCAACTGCTTCTACAAACTGCTGGAACTGTTCATTCTTTGCTACGAAGTCAGTCTCGGAGTTTACCTCTACAACTGCTGCGGTATTGTCGCCGACAGCAGCAATACGGCAGATACCTTCTGCTGCAATTCTGCCTTCCTTTTTAACTGCTTTCGCCTGTCCGTTCTTTCTCAGAACCTCGACAGCCTCTTCCATATTTCCATTGGTTTCATTCAGCGCTTTTTTACAATCCATCATACCTGCGCCGGTCATCTCGCGCAGTTCTTTTACCATTGCTGCTGTAATTTCTGCCATGATTATGCCTCCTCTGCCACTTCTTCGATGTCTTCTGCTTCAGAAACAGCTACATCCTCTTCGGTGTAAACTGCCTCACCCTGATTTGCCTCGATAACAGCATCTGCCATTTTAGCAACAATCAATTTCACTGCTCTGATAGCATCATCATTACCGGGAATGATATAATCCAATTCTTCCGGATCGCAGTTTGTATCGCCGATACCGATTAACGTAATTCCAAGAGAATGTGCTTCCTGTACGCAAATTTTCTCCTTCTTAGGGTCTACTACAAAGATAGCATCGGGAATTCTGGTCATGTTCTTGATGCCGCCCAGATTCTTCTCAAGCTTCTCCCACTCTTTCTTTAACGCAATAACTTCCTTCTTCGGCAATACATCAAAGGTACCGTCCTCAGACATTGCCTCGATTGCATGAAGTCTCTCAATACGGGACTGAATCGTCTTGAAGTTGGTAAGCATACCGCCTAACCATCTCTCGTTTACATAGTACATACCGCAGCGCTCTGCCTCAGTCTTTACCGCATCCTGAGCCTGCTTCTTGGTACCGACAAAAAGAATCGTACCGCCCTGTGCTGCGATTTCAGAGATTGCTCTGTATGCCTCATCAACCTTAACTACAGATTTCTGCAGGTCGATGATGTGGATACCGTTTCTCTCGGTGAAGATATAAGGAGCCATTTTAGGGTTCCATCTTCTGGTCTGATGTCCGAAATGAACACCTGCTTCAAGTAACTGTTTCATTGAAATAACGCTCATGTTTTTACCTCCATTTGGTTAGAATCTTCCGCAATTTCTTTCAGGAATGCTTTCCCCTGTTGGAATCCGCGTCATGAACCCAACAACTCTGTCGTCTATCCTGCCGGAGCATGACACCAACGACAAATCGAAATGCGTGTTTTTTCACAACTCGCATATTATAACATAAAAAACCCCTTGTTGCAAGGGGTTTTAACGATTTCCTGTAATAATTTTTGCAATTTCTTCCTCACTCGTCCCTAGGGCAACCGCATAATTACCTGTATGAATTCTTTTGGAATATCCGTTTGCACACAAATAGTTATCAAATACTGCCGCATCTTCAACCAGACCAAGCTCTGCCAGAATCCGGCTGACACTGTTAGAGCTTTCGCCGTATACAATCTCGAAATAAGCAATTCCGTTTTCTACTCTGCTCTCACTTCTTGTAGCGTTCTCCTCCGGCTGCTCCTCTGAAGGTTCCGTTTCTGATACCGAATCCGTATCCTGAGAAACTGTCCCTTTCGTATCCGCCTCCTGCATCTCTGTTTCTTCTGCGTCTGTCTCTTCTGTCTCTGTGGTTTCTGTTTCGCCTGTTTGTGCCTCGTCTGCATCTGTCCCCCGTATGTCTGCTGACCCCTCCGAAACCTCAGATGTTTCCCATCCCGTCATATCTTCATCATTCTCTGATGTTTCCTGTGCCGTATCCTCCGCAGTATTCCGCAAATCTGACAAAACAAGGGAACTGCTGTCCACCATTCCCAGTTCTGCCGCCCGCTCTCTAATCTGCGCGTCCGTCATTGCGTTCTCGTCTTTACCGACTGTCCCCATGATAAAAGCGGTCACCAGTACTCCGATGCCCAATCCCCGTAAATAATATCGCAACTTTATGTTTTTCATATTCTGTCCTTACAAACTCATTATAATGCAACCGTATCCTTCCGGTACAGCTCAATCACCAGCCTGACCTCCCCGACGCCGAGACCTAACTCCTGCGCAATCGCCACCTGGGATTTTCCCTGCCTGTACAGCTCCAAAATTGCTTCATTGGAATTTCCTTCAGGAATTGTTTCATCGCTGACTTCCATGGAAGGAGGTTCCTCAACCATTTCATCTTCTTCCACATGTATCACTTCCGGCGCCAGTTTCTGGAAGGAGCTTACTACCGCTTCCGCCTCTTTCTTCGTTTCCTCCACTTCCTTTACCGTCTTATTCACCTCAGTGACGGTATTTTTCAGGTTTTTGTGCTTATCATTCAGCATATCATAAAGGAACATAACCTCTTCATGATTTCTGTGAATCTCATTTAACACCGTATCGGAATATTCATTAACAGCCATAATTTTTTCGTTGGACAGACGTTCCAGAGAGCGTTCCGTCTTTTCCATGGCGTATCCTATCGTTTCCTCAACCACATCATCGACATGATCTTTGATGCCCTCAAGCTCCTGGGAAACCAGATCCTCTATCTCTTTTTTCGCTAACTGATTTGTTGCTCCCGAAGCTTCCTCTTTATTAGCAGGAATCACAAAGCTTAAGATAAAAATCACAGCTCCGATAATCAGAAGCACGACTGTCAAAATATCCATTCTTATTCCATCCCTTTATATCTTTATGTCTATGCCTTGATGCCCCTTTGCGACAATCTGCTCTTTGTTTTCACGACGCTTACCACTCTGACCGCCATCACCGCTGTATTCATTGCTGCCTTTCTCCTTTGCATCAAACTTACGGTTATGCCAGTCGGAATTATCGCTGCTGTGTACCTCCCTGGGGCGTTGATTCGCTTCCTTTTGTACATGCTGACCAATATTTGTCTGGTCAGTCATGCCCTTATTGTCCTCATTATGTTTTATGGATGTATAATCTTGAGTTCTCGAAATCGTTGTTAACTCAATCGCACCAAATGCCATACTCTTTCCCAGCCTTTCCAACTAAATCATTCCATATTTTACAGCGGAAGTGATTTTACATCCCCATCAACAACTTCAAATCTGCAATAGTGATACGTATTTTGAATCACTGTAGATAAATCTCCTATAACAATCGTTGTGCCGGGATGAACTTCTCCCCTTACAACAACCCTTGCCTTATTTTTAAAATCAAACAGACTGTGAAGCCTGAGCATTTCATTGTTCTTTTTTTCCAGCTCCGCTTTCTGCTGTTCAATTTTTCCAGCCGTTTCTCTCACATACTTTATCTGTTCCTCAGTAAATCTTGCGCCTTTCGCACGCTTTTCCGCAAATCCCACCAAAATTGTCTGATTTGCCTTAATTGTTTTCACAAGCTCTGCAACGTCCTTCTGAAGCTGCGTATACGTCATCTTCACCTTGGGATCCGCGCCGACTTCAACAATCGTGGATGCCCCCATGAGAGCCCCCAGCGTCTTAACGGTAATCTGACTGCCAGCCTGTACGTGCCCGCCGGTAATAAATCCTCTCTTACCGGTTACTTCAATTTCCGTACCTGCGGTTACATTGCTGTGAAGGATTGAGCCGGTATTAATATATCCCTTTGCTTCCACGGTAGCGTTCTCGATAAATTTGGAAATCACATTGCCGCCCGCCTTTAAGATTCCCTTGGACATACCGTTTACGCCTCTGGCAATCACAATATTGCCGCCGGCATAAATCTGTGCGCCTTCCACAACGCCATTGATAATAACATTACCGCCTGCATTCACCACAAAGTTGGAGGATACATTCCCGTTAATCTGAACACTTCCGGTGTACTCAATATTACCGGTTGAGGTATCTACATTCTCTACCTGATAAACATCGGATACGAATACCTCATTATCAACAAGAATAACATGTCCGTCTACCATGGAACTGATACTTAAACCATCCTCGGATAACTGAATATTTTTACCATGCCTGAGTTTCAAGCGTTTCGGCACCCTGGGAGCCAATGGTTTCCCAAAAATATTGAATCCGCTTTCTCCGTCTTCTCCACGAATAATCCGTGCAAGAACGTCCCCTTTCTTGCAGTGGTTAATCATATTCAAATTATAATAATCTACCGTTCCGTCCTCGCGCTGTTCCGGTTTTGCCTGGACATCCGTATTAAAATAATACTCAATTTTGTCATCCACACCCTGCTTCGGTTCTTTCCCTTTTGCCACAATCAAATCGGTGCAAAAATAGTCTGTTGACATAAAATGATTCTGCAGCGTCTGCATTTGCACACCCTTCACAATATTGCGAATACGAAGAGCATTAATAACCTCGCTGAGATTAAGCCTGCCGCCCGTCTCGGACGGTGGGTAAAAGCGCATCGTCGCAACCATATTATCGCTGCTTACATTCAACTGATATTTTTCATTTACAACAGGACATTCATCCACCCCGAGAAAGCAAACCTGAGTTGTTTTTTCCTCAATTGCCTTCTTCAGCGTAGCAATATCGCAGTTAATATTTTCGTCATCTAAATAATGCAGTAATTCGCCAATGCCGATTTCCTCTCCTCCATCAACCGGTGGAATCAGTTTAATACCAAATCCGCCAGGCGCTTTCACTAATTGAAAATAGCCGTTCTGCATTGTTTACCTCCCCATACCTTTCCTGATAAGCTTATCCTTCTCACCCGTCTGTCAGTATGCCCATATAATTTCCCATTTTACCCTTCATCTTCTGTAATGCCCTGGTATGTAACTGTGAAACTCTGGACTCAGACACTTCCAAGACATTGCTGATTTCTTTCAGTGTCAGTTCTTCATAATAATATAAGGTAATTACCTTTTTCTCCTTCTCGGTTAGAAGCTCCAACGCCTCCCCCAATACTTTACATAATTCTTCTTTCTCTATGCGCTCCTCAGGGCTTTCAAATCTTGCAGTAATATGTCTGCTGTAATCCTGCGACACGTCGCTGCCCTGCTCCATATACTCATTCAAAGACACCAGACCGGTTATTTTTATCTGAGACTGCCAGTCCATATATTCATCTTCTGAAATTCCCAGCCCTCTTGCAATTTCTTCTTCTGTTGCACTATGTCCCGTTGAAAGCTCTATTTCCTTTATAACAGCCTCAATTTTCTTCTGCTTCTGTCTGATTGTTCTGGGAATCCAGTCCATTTTTCTTATCTGATCCAATATGGCTCCACGGATTCTGAGACTGGCATAAGTCTCAAACTTTACCTCCTTGAAGCAGTCAAATTTATCAATCGCATCTATCAGCCCAAAAATGCCATAGCTTACCAGATCATCATATTCCACGTTATAGCCCAGATACATACTGAGCCGCCCCGCCACGACCTTTACAAGAGGGGCATATTCTAATATGATTTTTTCACGGATTTCAGAATCTTTTGTCTTCGCGTATCCTTCTAATAATTTTCTTCTGCCCGCTTCATCCATGAAGATTATCTACACCCTCTTTCTCTCCTGTTCCGATTACCTTTTTGTACCCTTCTTGTCTTCCGGTGTTTCTCTCCCGTCTTCTCCTTCGTTTCCGGTTACTTCCCCTTCTTCTTCGTTCTTCTCATTCTGTGCATCAAAATAATCGAGCGTCCATTTGAGCAGACTTCCCAAAAAATAAAAAAGTATCAAAACAACCAGCAATGAAACCAGCTTACTTATCACAGAATAATGGTTTATAAATGTAATGACGCAGGTAACTGCTCCAGCCACCAGCATCAAAATCAAAGGTATATTCTTTCTATTCATATCAACCTCTGTCAGATTATCGTTTCGTTTCTTCCCACGGCACGAATATGAAATTCTCCCGTCTCCGGGAAAAAAGTAACTGTCCGTCCGTAATTTTCACCTGTATCCTTTGCAAGAATCGGAATCTTTAACTCCTGCAGCTTTGCTTCTGTCGCCTCTACATTGCGGCGCCCCACCTGAACAACATCCGAACGGTTAGCCATAAACATAGCAGCGCCGCCTGCAATTTTGGCGACGATTCTGCTTCTTTTTGCACCGAGCTTCTCCATTTGAAGGATCAGTTCCTCTATGCCCGTATCTGCAAATTTGGCGACATTCTGATTGGCATTCCGGATTGCAGTACTGTCAGGAAGCATGATATGCGCCAGACCGCCTATCTTAGTCACCGGATCCCGCAGGGCAATTCCAACACAGGAACCAAGCCCCAGGGTCGTTACGCCGTCAGGACTTACACAGGTCTTTAAATCTGCCATTCCCACCTTTATAATTTCGCTCATAGACTATATCCTTCTTCTACTAAAGTAAAATTCTACTCCATAGGTATTCCCAAAGATGTGAGAATCTTAGAATAGGATTCCAAATCAGGTATTAAGATAAAATAGCCGTCAATCTCTACTTCATCATAAAACTGAGACTGAATCAAAAGAAGATTGTCCCCTAAAGTGCCAAACTCAATAGCAGGTACACTAAGAATTGCGCCTGCCATATCCACCGTCAAATCAGGCGGAGAGGGATATATCTTCAAATTTGTCAAAGTAGAGAGTGAATTCAGATATGCACCCGTAATAATATTACCGACTTCCTTCATGGCAGATAATTCCATTTCAGAAAATCCGTCTCCTTCGGAAGCCATACCCATCATCATCTTGTTAATCAGATGTTTTGCGCATGCTGTCTCAATCAGAAACATCATACTCCCTGTGATATCTCCTTCCACTCCAAGGTAAACGCCCACCATAATCTGCTCTTCACCGCCCATCATGGCTCCGACATCAGAAAACGGCACAAGCCTTACCTGCGGAACTTTCATATCAACCTTACATTGGAGCATCTGGGAAAGTGCCGTCATGGCATTTCCCGCTCCGATATTACCTATTTCCTTTAATATATCGTAATAATTCTGTGAGACTTGTTCCAAGCTCATTTCTCCCATGGGGAATTCTCCTTTTTCTATGCGTTCTCTTCCAACGTAATAGAGTTCAAATCCAACAGTGAAATCAGGTCGCCGTTATGCTTTCCCACACCTGTGACAAAATTAACAGTGTTATCCTTGGAATCATAAGCCACCTTTTCAATCTGTGTGGTTTCCAGCATCACAACTTCCTTCACTTCATCCACGATAATGCCAACATTACCCTGCTGCTCTGATTTGAGAATAATAATTCTTGTGGTTCTCGTAAATTCATCGGCAGGCAGTCCCATTTTCATACGGATACTCATCACTGGAATTACCTCGCCGCGAAGATTAATGACGCCCTTTAAATAAGCAGGCACCTTGGGAACTCTGGTGATATTCTGCATTTTTACAATATTGTCAATAAAACGGATATCTATTCCGAACTGTTCTTCTCCCAGACGAATTACAATGTACTGAAACGACTCTACACTGGTCTTTGCATCTTCAACATTGCCAAGTTCATTTAACGCCTTAAGCTGATCCATACCGTTATCTCTCCCTTCCTTAAATCAAAGCATTCGCATCAAGTATCAATGCGATTTCACCATCGCCAAGAATCGTCGCGCCGCTGATGAATTTACACTGCTTGATATATTTGCCAAGGGACTTGATAACGATTTCCTGCTGACCAATCAGCTCGTCAATGACCAGACCTGCCTGCTTATCTCCCTTCTTGACAATAACTACAATCAAATTCTCATCCTCGCTTCTTGTGCTTTCGATATCAAGCACCTTCGGCAGACGAATCAAAGGAATCACAGTACCTCTTAAGTTAATAACCTCTTTATTCTGTACCAGCTTAATCTCGCTGGGTGAAATATCCTCAAGTGTCTGAATCGATCCAAGGGAAATCGCATATTTTTCTCCGCCTACAACCACCATCAGCGCCTGAATAATCGCAAGAGTCAGAGGCAGACGGATAATCCATGTACTTCCCTCTCCCAGTTTTGTCTTAATCTCAACTTCCCCGCTTAAAGACTCAATCTTGGATTTTACCACATCCAGACCTACTCCTCTTCCGGAAACATCCGTTACCTTCTTAGCGGTTGAGAAGCTGGGCAGGAACAGCAGGTCAATAACCTCCTTATCGGTCATGTTTGCCGCCTGCTCCGGTGTAATCACACCTCTCTCAATCCCTTTATTTCTAACAGCCTCTATATCAATACCGTTGCCGTCATCGCCCACTTCAATCACAACGTTATTTCCATCCTGATATGCGTTCAGGAAAATAGTTCCTACCGGCGGCTTTCCTCGCTGTGCACGCACCTCTGCCGACTCAAGACCATGATCTGCGGAATTGCGAAGCAAGTGCATCAGAGGGTCTCCGATTTCATCTACCACAGTACGATCCAGCTCTGTCTCCTCACCCGTCATGTAGAGTTCCATCTTTTTGCCCAATGACTTGGAAAGATCTCTAATCATTCGAGGGAACTTATTCACAACACTCTCAATCGGAACCATCCGGACCTTCATAACGGATTCATGCAGGTTTGTGGTCACACTCTCCAGATATTCAATCTGCTCATTAAAACCTGCGTTCTTTTCCCGTTCCTGATTGGATGCAGATACCAGAGAGTTCTTTGCAATAATCAGCTCGCTTACCAGATTCATCAGCACATCCAGCTTCTCAATATCTACACGGACTGTACGGTTTACTACAGGCTTGCCGGGGGTCTGCTTCTTCTCTGCCGTTTTTGCGGCTGCCTGCGGCTTGCTCTCTGCCACTGCTGTCTTTTTGTCGTCAGAAACGGACCTGTCGCTTTCCTCAATAGGGTGATAATTCCTGGTATTTTCCAATACCAGCTCCGCACCTGTCACCTTTGCGATTTCAGAAACAGATTCCGCAGCTTTAATAATATCGTCTACCGTTCCGTCAGACACAACAATCAGCGTAAAATCTCTGTCAAATCTCTCATCCTCCACATCCTGCGCGCTCGGATTAGATACAATGATTTCACTCTTTTCTTCCACTGCCTTGAAAACAAGGAAAGCTCTTGCAGCTTTCAGGATACAGCTATCCTGAATTACTACATTCACACCATATACTTTCTTTCCCATCTTCTTAGCTTCGGTCAGAACCCGTATCTGGCTGTGATCCAGCGCAATATCATTCCACTTCTCATCGGAAGAGCTTTCTGCTGCTGCCTCTATGCTCGCCTTCTTTACCTCCGGCTGCGGAGCTGCGGGCGCACCTCCTGCGCCATTAAGAATATCATTCAACTGCTTTATCAACACTTCATTATCATTGGTTCCTTCGTCTGCAGTCTGCTGGATATTGTTATTGTACTCCTCCAGTGCATCCAGACATTTAAAAAGCACGTCAATCATCTCGGGCTGTACTTTGATATTACCGGTACGAACCTCAGAGAACACATTCTCCATGTCATGAGTCAGGTTCTGCATTCTCTTATAACCCATGGTTCCTGCCATACCTTTTAAGGAATGTGCTGCACGGAAGATTTCATTAATCGTATCCATGTTCTCAGGATCGGATTCAAGCTCCAGAATCTGCGTGTTCAGCGTCTGTAAGTGTTCTTTTGTTTCATCCAGGAAAATTTCAAGATATTGGCTAACGTCCATCTTATCCTCCATTCCGCCGCATGCGGCAATTTTATCGTTTGATTGTTAATCCAACGTGCAAAATAATTTCCTGTGCAATCTGTTCCAGAGGAACCACCTGATCGGAAAGCCCAGCCAAAGCCACGCTTCTCGGCATCCCGTAAACAGTAGAGCTCTCCTGATCCTGTGATATTACATGCACTTTCTTCTTTGCTTTGAGATTTCTGATTCCCTCTGTGCCGTCTGCGCCCATACCGGTCATAATAGTACAGATAATATTATCAAAACTACTGTCTGCCAAAGATTCATACATATAATTAGCACACGGTTTTACGCCTTCTCTGGTCGGCTCATCCGTATAGTGAATCAGATACCTGCCGCCGGACGACCTTTTTACATTCATGTGACTGCCGCCCATTGCCAGATACACAATACCCTTTTGCAGCTCATCACCCTCCGCTGCCTCTTTCACGGTAATCTCGCTTAAGGAGTTGAGACGTTCCGCAAAGGATGCCGTAAAGCCTTTCGGCATATGCTGTACAATCAGTACCGGTGCATCCAAATCTGCCGGCAGCCTCGGTACTACCGACTGCAGTGCCTTGGGTCCCCCCGTTGAGCTCGCAATCGCAACTATCTTGTTTCCCGGAACGCTGACCGTATGCTTCTTGACAATATTCAGCATCTGACCTGTGGTTTTTCTGTCTGCCTGAATTTTTTCATAGGATTCAAAGACAGGCGGTTTGCTTTCCGCAACGACAGCCAGAATACGGAGTAAATCTTCCCGAAAACTTTCCTCCCTGCAATCAATTGCATTATGCGGTTTATGTATGAAATCCAGGGCACCCAGTTCCAGAGCATCCAGTGTTATTTTAGCTCCTTCCCTGGTGTCTGTACTTGCCATCATTACCCGGGCGGATATCTTATATTTCCGCAATTCCTTCAGAAGCTCCAGACCATTCATCTTCGGCATGTTCACATCCAGAACCACAGCATCATAAGTATTCCTGCTAAGTAAATCCAAGGCTTCCAGACCATTTGTCGCTTTTGCAACTACCTGAAATCTCTTATCACTATTGATTATATCACAAAGCACTCTTCTCATAAGTGCAGAGTCGTCAACCACCAATATTTTTTTTGCCATATTAACACCATCCCGTCTATTGGATTTATTTTACGATAGGCGCTCCTTCTTACGCTCGTTGCGCTCCTCTTCAAAGATAAATTTTATAATTTTTTCTCTTATCTTTTTGTCAAGATTGTAATATTGTACACGATGCTCATAGGTTCCCGGACGATTTTCTGCTTCCCTCACCGATAGCACCTTGCCCACAACCTCATATTCCTTTCGCTCTTTCTCCATACAAAGCTGATATTTGCAATAAACCAGACTATCCGGCTCATATTTCTGTTCTGACAAAAATCGGAATCCTCCGCCGCTGATATCCACAATAATACTGCGTTTTAAAGGTAAACCCGCCTGCAAAGTATATGATGTCTGCTGCTCGATTGCATTGACCTCTTCCTCCTCCAGACTTCGGGTGCGCATCTCTAATGCACAGCTGAAACGGTAAAATTCTCTCCTCTGATATTTTCTCAGGTTACTGGTAAGCTCTACCAGCAACAAAAACACATTATTGCTTTTATACCGGTCTGTTACACGGGCAAAGCATTGGTATAATCCGGTTGCACCGTAAATAACCAGCTCATACTCGCTATCCACCGGCAAAAGTATCAGCTTTGTATTCTCCATAGGCATGATAATTTCCATCGTATCATCTGACAATACTACATGCACGTCGCTGGAATACACCTTCTGGCTGTTATCTAACTGTTCTCCCCATCCTTTATCAATAGATCTCAATTCAATTTTATCCCCGGTTGACACAAATTTTGATAACATACACTTCACTCCACATCCTGTTACTGTCTACTGTCTTCCAAAAAAATCCGCCTTTCTTCCTAAAACGATATTGGAAAAAAATGCCGCCATGCCCCGCTTTGGCTGTCTCTCCGTCTCTTCCCTGTCCAAAAGCCTGCCCGCAATTTTTTCATATGCCTGGCTTGCTTTTGCATTGGGATTCTGCAAAGATACCGGTGACTGCTGCATGACTGCTTTGGTAAGCTGTACATCCTGCGGCACGCTTCCTAAATAAGTCATTGGAATCTTTAAGTATCTTGTAACTACCGCATTCAGTTTATTGAACAGTGCTTCTCCACCATCCGCTTTCTCAACACGATTTGCTATCAGCTTAACCTTGGTCTCTTCTTCGTTGAACCTTGGATGTCTGTACAAGGTCTTAAGTAAAGAATACGCATCTGTGATAGAAGTCGGTTCCGGAGTTGTCACCAAAAGTATCTCTCCGCTTGCCACAAGAAACTCCAGCACAGCATCGGCAATACCTGCTCCTGTATCAACAATGATAATATCGGCAATCGAATCCAGCTCCGTCAGATTTTGTATAATATAACTTAAGTTATCCCTGCTTAGGTTCGACATTCCCGTGATTCCGGAACCTCCTGAGATAAATCCCACATCCATCGGTCCCCACGTAATAATCTCTTTAATATTTTTCCCCTGATAAATCAAATCGGAAAGATTATATTTCGGTACCGTACCGAACATAATCTCAATATTAGCCATACCAAAATCTGCATCCAGAATCACAACCCGCTTTCCCAGCTTCCGAAATTGAACAGCGAGGTTGATTGCAGTATTTGATTTGCCAACACCACCCTTTCCGCTGGTTACAGTCATTACTCTCGCCAACGGTCTGGATACTTTGCCCGCCTTGATAATTCGTAATTGTTCTGCCTGATCCATCTCAGTCCTCCTGTATAAACGAGAATCAATGATTCCCTCCCAAAAGCTGTTTCACCATCTTCTGAGCATTGAACCTCTCAATGTCAGCCGGTACATTCTGTCCATTCGTAATATATGCAATCGGTGCATCCATACATAGTTTTACATTCAAAAGATTACCTACTGTTGTCGTCTCATCCAGCTTGGTAAATATCAACTGATAATCTGTTATTTTTTTATAATTCTGTGCAATTTTGAGCAAATCACAATATTTTGTGGTTGCGCTCAACACCAGAAAACTCTCCCGCACAGCCATCTCGTCAATCACATCCAGAATAGACTTCATCTTCGCAAGCTGTTCCTCATTCTGATGGGAGTGACCCGTTGTATCCAGAAAGATATAATCATACTCGCTAAAATCAACGATTGCCTGACGAAGCTCCTCTTCCGTATAAATGACGCGGAACGGAACCTCTAAAATATTGGCATAGGTTCTAAGCTGCTCCGCCGCTGCAATCCGGTAGGTGTCTGAAGTAAGCATGGCAATTTTTTGTTTATCATCCATCACAAAGCTGCTTGCTACCTTTGCGATGGTGGTTGTCTTGCCCACACCGGTAGGACCCATAAATACTATAACCTTTGGTCCATGCTCTGCAGTAGTGATTCCTTCCGATTTACCAAATTTCAAAATCAGCTTCTGATACACATTTGCCAGAATATAATCAATCGGAATATTCGGTCTCTTTGTCTTTTCTATCTCCTCCAGAATCTGATTGGCATATTTCTCATCCACTTCATTGTCAATCATGGTATTATATAAAAGACGGATAAATTTCTCCTGCTCCAGACTTTCTTTATCCGCTTCTTTTTTTTCAGTCTTTTCAGACGTTTCAACACTATCAGTCTCTGTCTTTTCCTCTTCCTGTTTCGCCTGAGAGCTCTTAAGCTGCTCCTCTAACAGCTTCTGTAAGCTGTCCAGCTTCTTTTCAATACTCTCTGCATTCATATCCCGGGACGCCTGCTGCATACTCTTGTTGCTGATTGGAGATACCGGCTCATTCGGGTCGACGGTTACCGTTTCCCTGTGAACCTTTGCAATCGTATTCCGCTCCTCCTCCAGCGCTACCGTTACCTCAACAAGCTTGGCACAAAACGCTGCAAAAAGTCCTTTTCGCTTAACGTCCTTCACATTCATAATTACTATATTATTGCCCAGCTCTTTTTTTGCAGCCTGAACAGCTTCTTCTTCTGATTTCCCTACAAACTTCTTAATAACCATTATGCTGTCACCATCCCAACTGACTGTAATTCTACATTTGATTCTACCTCATTGTAAGAAACCACAACCAGATCCCTGTAATAATCCTCTGTCAACCGCTTAAAATACATTCTCACAATCGGAGATGTAATTACAATTGGATTCTTGCCCAGATTTTCCAATTTCTTAACTTCTTTGCCTACGGAGTCAATAATTGCTCTCGACCTTGCAGGATCCAAATTTATGAATGCCCCCGTCTCCGTCTGCTTCACGCTTCCCATGATCTCCTGCTCCACCTTAGGATCCAAAGTTACCACGCTTGTAGTCTCATGAGAAGGAAAATACTTGGTAGAAATTGCCCTCTTCAAGCTTTGTCTTACATATTCCGTAAGAATATCCGTATCTCTTGTAGTAGGGGCATAATCCGCCAAAGTCTCTGTAATCGTCAAAAGATCTCTGATGGAAATCCCCTCTTTCAGCAGATTCTGAAGCACCTTCTGTATTTCGCCAAGTCCAAGCTGCTTTGGTATCAGTTCCTCCACCAGAGAAGGATTTGTCTCCTTTAAATTGTTGATAAGGTTCTGCACATCCTGACGGGTCAAAAGCTCCGCTATATGCTGACGGATAATCTCTGTCAGATGTGTTGCAATAATCGAAGGCGGGTCTACTACCGTATACCCCAGACTCTCCGCCCGCTCTCTCTGTCCCTCGGTAATCCAGATGGCAGGCAGATGGAAGGAGGGTTCAAAGGTAGGAATACCTGTTATCTCCTCTTCCACATATCCGGGATTCATCGCCATATAGTGATCAAAGAGTATCTCTCCCTCACTGACCTGAACCCCCTTTATCTTGATAATATACTGATTGGGATTCAGCTGAATATTATCCCTGAGACGAATAATCGGCACCACGGTTCCCAGCTCCAGAGCAATCTGCCTTCTAATCATTACCACTCGGTCTAACAAATCTCCCCCTTGATTGACATCTGCCAGAGGAATAATTCCATAACCGAACTCCAGCTCAATCGGATCCACCTGCAACAAGCTGTTGACATTTTCAGGCTGCCTGATTTCCTCTGCGGCAGCTTCTTCCGTATCAACCTCCTGTTCAATCTTGGACGTCTCAATCGTACCCTGAATGTTTCTTGCCACTATAATAAATACAAGTCCGAGTCCTACGAAAACAACGGTATTCAACTCTGTCACAAAACCAAGTATTGCAAGCATGGCTCCCACAAGATAAAGCACCTTGGGAATACCAAACAACTGACTGATTAAGGTAGTACCAAAATCAGCATCCTTACTTCCTTTCGTAATGAGAATACCAGTGGCAAGTGAAATCATCAGGGATGGAATCTGGCTTACCAGACCGTCACCGATTGTCAGAATTACATACTTGTTAACAGCCGCAGTAAAATCAAGTCCCTGTCTGGTCACACCCATGATAAGACCGCCGACAATATTGATTACCGTAATAATCAGACCTGCAATCGCATCTCCCTTAACATATTTTACGGCACCATCCATGGAGCCGAAGAAGTTTGCTTCCTCCTGGATTTTTTCTCGACGCTTTTTTGCTTCTGCATCCGTAATAGCACCTGTATTTAAGTCGGCGTCAATAGCCATCTGCTTACCGGGCATTGCATCCAGTGTAAATCTTGCAGTAACCTCTGAAACACGTTCAGAACCTTTATTAATCACAAGAAACTGAATCAGAATCAGAATGATAAATATGATAGCGCCGATAACTAAGTCTCCGCCGCCTACATACTCACCAAAAGTCTGTACAACATTACCTGCATCCCCATCACGAAGAATCAGTCTTGTTGAAGACACATTCAGCGCAATTCGGAAAATTGTAGTGAACAGCAGCATGGTGGGATAAAAGGACATATCCAGAACTTCTTTGCTAAACATTGTACCGAAAAGAATCGTCAATGACAAAGCGATATTGATAGCAAGAAGAATATCCAAAAGCCATGACGGAATCGATATAATAAACATTAATATCGCGGTCATCAGATATATCGCTACTCCTAAATCCGCTTTTTTAACCTGCATGTTCTCAATCCTTTCTCTTAAATATTAGTTTCTCTATACTTTCCCCTGTAAATGATATACAAACGCCAGCACCTCCGCCACCGCCTGATACAACTCCGGCGGTACGGCCTGTCCGACATCCACATTGGCATAAAGCATACGGGCAAGAGGTTTATTTTCTACAATTTCAATATGGTTTTCCTTCGCCACTTCTTTGATACGGGCAGCAAGATAATCTTCCCCTTTGGCAATTACAATGGGAGCATCCGCCACATCCGGATCATATTTGATAGCCACGGCATAATGCGTCGGATTTGTAATAACAACATCTGCCTGCGGCAGATTCTGCATCATACGACGCTGGGAAGCCTCTCTCATCTTCTGCCGGATCCTGCCCTTCACCTGAGGATCTCCTTCCGTCTGCTTATACTCTTCCTTTACTTCCTGCTTCGTCATTCGCATATCACGTTTAAATTTAATCTTCTGAAATGCAAAATCACCCAGCGCAATAATCATGTACACCATTGCAATACGGATACCCAAATCCGTAACGGTTTCGGCGAGCAGACCCAACGCCTGCATGAGCGGCATGTCATATAGTGAAAATAACAGTATCCACTTGTCCTCCAGATAATTATAACAGATATAAACAATCAAGCCAATCTTTGCAATGGATTTTATCAGTTCCATAACCGCATTCACCGAAAAAATCCTCTTAAAGCCCGAAATAGGATTCAATCTGTTAAACTTCGGTTTTAACGGTTTTCCTGTAGGCTTCCATTTGACCTGCACCACTTCGCTCAGGAAAGCAATTATAACGCCCACCAGCAATATCGGCGCCATAATAATAAGCGACTGTAAAATCATCTCCCGATACACCAGACGGGTGTCAGTCTGAGGCATATAACCATTCCAAAAAGTCACTATCCCGGGTATTTGATTATAGATATCTGAAAACAGGGCAAGAAACTGGTTTCCCATGTTTCCCACCCATAACTTTAATGCCAGAAACAGAGCGAGAATTCCCATAGCATTGGCAATCTCTCTGCTCTTTGCAACCTGACCTTCTTTTCGGGCGTCGCTCAGCTTTTTCTCAGTAGCAGGTTCTGTTTTTTCTCCGCCCTGACCCTCTGCTGCAAAAAATTGCAGATTATATTCCAAAATCACTTATAAGCTCCTAACTCAAGGCATGATATCTCCCACAAAGCCTGATATCATTGTTTGTATCTCCGTAAATATGAAATCGGCGGCTCCTGACAGCATTCCTGCCGTAAAAAACATAACCGAAACTCCCACAACAATCTTTAACTGAATACCAACTGAAAACATATTCATCTGAGGCGACACCTTTGCAAGCACACCCAATATCGCATCCAGCAAAAGAATAACGCAAAATACCGGCAGCACGATTCTGAAACCGATAATGATATAATCACCCATAAAAGTGACCACCGTATCCACTAAGGAGTCTGTTCGGAACACTGCTCCGTTTACCGGAATTAAGACAAAGGTATCTGCCAGAGCGCCAAGCAAATAGCGATACATTCCGGAAGCAATCAGCATCATCATTAATATGTACTGATAAAAGGCTCCGGTAATACTGGTAGTCTGGTTTGTCGCCGGATCCATCAGGGTAGCCATGGAAAGCCCCGTCGCCATATCAATTACCGAACCGGCAAAATTCACAATGGAGGTACAAATATTCGCGCCAAACCCTATAATAAGCCCTGTAGCCGCTTCCTTTATAACCGCCAGAGCATACTCCAAAACAGTTTCACAAACAATGACATCCGCAGGAGACAAAACCTGGTATAATAACATCGCCGTAAAAATACTGATACCTATTTTTACCCTGCCGGGTGTATTTGTCATCCCAAAAAAAGGGGAAATAAACACAAAGCAGGATACTCTGGTTAAAATCAGCAAAAAATACTCCAAATCATATATTGAAAAAGAAACGTCAATCATATATCACGCACCGTTATCTATGTATGTACAGACTGAAGCTGGACCATAGCTCAGTGGAATACTCCACCATTACCTGCATCATCCATGGTCCCAATATTATCAATGCCAAAAATACACAGACAATCTTCGGAACAAATGTCAGCGTCTGCTCCTGAATAGAGGTAACCGTCTGAAAAATACTAATTACAAGACCGATACATAAAGACACTAACAGTATCGGCAACGATACCTCAAGTATAATATATAATGCAGTTCTTGCAATATCGGCAACCGCTTCTATCGTCATATTTCCACTTCCTCTCTTCTGTTATGTCAATAGAATGTCTGTACAAGATTTCCGATAATCAATGCCCATCCATCTGCCAGAACAAAAAGCAATATTTTAAACGGCATGGAAATCATAGTCGGCGGCAGCATCATCATACCCATACTCATCAATGTAGACGCGACTACCATATCAATAATAAGGAACGGAATATAAATCATAAATCCTATCCAAAACGCAGTGCGTAACTCACTGACCATAAAGCTTGGAATCAAAACAGAATCCGGTATTGTCTCAATATCACCGTCCCATTCCAATCCGGCAATATCCATAAACAATTCTACATCCTTTAATTGTGTCTGGGGATACATAAACTCCCTTATCGGCTCCATTGCCGCTTCCACAAACTCCTCCTGATCAATTTCTCCATTTTCAAAAGGAACGTACGCCTCTTCATAGACAGCAGTAATCGTCGGTTCCATAATAAAAAATGTCAGTATCAGCGCAAGCCCGATAAGAATCTGATTCGGAGGTGCAGTCTGCGTATTCAGCGCAGACCGGGTAAAATGCAATACAATGATAATCCTGGTAAAGGATGTCATCATGATAATCAGGGTCGGCGCAATGGAAATCAGGGTCAAAATAATCAGAATCCTGAGTGAACCATTTAACTCACCATTCCCGTCATTATAGGTAATACTCACTACGTTTCCGGTATTCGGCTGATAAATCTCTTCCGGCGTCTCCGCTGTTCCCGCTTCATTATATATTGTGGAGATATCTGTTTCTCCCGTCAAATGCGTTTCTGCCGCCTGTACCGGTATATCTCTTAGAATACACAATATGCCTACCGTAACCAGCAGGCATATTGTTATTATAATCTGTTTTCCAGCAAACATTTTATTTTTCATACGTAATTATTCCTTCGGTTTGCTTGCATTACTGGAATCCTTTTTTATAACCTTATCGAACAGTTCCTTGAAATTTGTGCCGCCGTTTAAGCTGGTAATTTCTGTCAATTGTTCTTTCGGTATCTCTCCCAGCATGGTTACCGTGTCCTTACACACAGCTATCGCCATGTAGGTTTTGCCAATCCGTACAAGCTGAATATACTTGTTATTACTGATACGGGCGGTTTCCATCACTTCGATGTTACAATTCACACCCTGCTGCTTCTGATAATTTGCAATCCATTTTGTGGTCAGCGCTGTTACCGCAAGCACTAACACAAATACCAGCAGCACAGTAATAAGCTGGGCATAACTGTTACCTCTGCCGTTCAATAGAATCATCATTAACCGACTACCTTCTTCACTGCTTCGATAACACGTTCTGCCTGAAAGGGTTTCACAATAAAGTCCTTTGCACCAGCCTGAATGGATTCAATAACCATTGCCTGCTGTCCCATTGCAGAACACATAATAACCAATGCACTGCCATCCAGCTTCTTAATCTCTTTCAACGCCTGAATGCCGTCCATCTCAGGCATCGTGATATCCATGAGAACGAGATCCGGATTTAACTCCTTGTACTTTTCTATAGCCTTCTGCCCATTTTCAGCTTCACCCGCTACGTTATAACCATTCTTGGTAAGGATATCCTTAATCATCATTCTCATAAACGCTGCATCATCGCATATCAAGATATTCTTTGCCATAATTCTTTCCTCCATTTACTGTTATGGTATCTATTCTATTTTATAATTTCAGTTACTCTTACACCAAAGCTTTCTTCAATAACTACTACCTCGCCTTTGGCTACAAACTTTCCGTTCACAAGAACATCTATCGGTTCACCGGCTATGCGGTCCAGCTCAATAATTGTTCCCGGTGCAAACTCAAGAATTTCCGAAATGGACTTACTTGTACGTCCAAGTTCTACAGTAACTTCCAACGGCACATCCATAATAATTCCAATATTTTCCTGTCCCGGAATACTTTCCAGATTGTTGGAAAAATTTTGAAATTGCGCAGGCTGAACATTTACGTTCTGCATATTCATCTGCGGCATAGATGCCATGGGATTCATACCGTTCATCATCTGGTTTGTTCCCATGCCGTTCATCATCTGATTCATTCCCATACCATTCATCATCTGATTCATTCCCATACCATTCATCATTGGATTCATTCCCATCTGATTCATATTCATCTGACCATTCATATTCATAGAATTCATTCCCATGGTATTCATTTGTCCCATGGAAGAATCCTGTATATTCCCCATCGGTGCTGCCTGTTGGGAAACAGGTGCAGGCTCCGGGGCAGGCGCAGAATCAGATGCTGCGGATTCACCCGTCTGTGTGCCAATAAATGTCTCTACAATCTTGCGGGCAAATTCTATCGGATACAGCTGCATAATTGTACTGTCTACAAAATCATCAATCTGCATACGAAAGGCTATCTTTACAAAGGTTCCTCCCAAAAACGGAGATACTTCCTCTCCCGATTTATACTGTGTCAAATCCAGCAATGTAGCGTCGGGCGGACTGATATCAATCATTGTGTTAAGCATGGTAGAAAGCGATGTCGCCGCCGAACCCATCATCTGATTCATTGCTTCGGATATCGCACTTAAATGTAACTCACCCAGCTCCACATCTGTATTAGTTCCGTCACCACCCATCATTAAATCGGTGATTACTTTAACATCCTGTTCTTTTAAGACAAGAATATTGGTACCGTCCAAGCCCTGTGTGTATTTAATCTGTATAAATACGCAGGGTCTTTCATAATCCTCTAATAAGGTACTCCAGGTTGCCAGCTTAACAACCGGCGTTGTAATATTTACTTTTCTATTAACCAGCGAAAACAATGTAGTCGCGGAAGAACCCATACTGATATTGGCAACCTCACCAATCGCATCCCTCTCTACATCGGACAATAATCCCTCGTCCACTTCCGTTTTCTGTACTGTATTGTCCGGGGTTTCTCCCCCTTCCTCTGATACATCGGATAATACCTCATCCGAAATATCCATACCGCTAAGTAATGCCTGTATCTCGTCCTGAGACAACATTCCGCCATCCATAGCTTACTCCTCCTCTCTGATTACCGATGTAATCCGGACAGCGTAAGAGTCTTGATTGGCGCCGGGCAAAGCGGTAAACTTTCTAATATTCCCTACATATATATTCATGTCATTCTCCACCTTGGTATCCAACCGGATACAGTCACCCACCTGCAGGTTGACGAAATCCGATACCGATATGGTGCTCCTGCCCAATACTGCCTTGACAGGAACATCAACCTTACGTATCAATGCTTCGATATAGTCTTCATAATTCTCATCATGCTTCTCCTGCATTGTGGAATACCAATATTTTGTATTCAATTTATCCATAACTTCTTCCAATGTAAAGAAAGGAAGACAGATATTTACAAAACCTTCTACATCCCCTATTTTTACATTCAGCGTAACAATCGCTATCATATCATTCGGGGCTATCACCTGTGCAAACTGTGAGTTTGTCTCCATTCTGCTCAGTACAGGCGACACATCAATAACATTCTTCCATGGCTCGCGAAGAAGCTGTGTCATCATAACCAATATCTTCTCTAAAATAGTAAGTTCTATTTCTGAGAATTCTCTGGGTCTGTCCAAAGGCATTCCGCTTCCGCCAAGCATTCTGTCCAGCATCGCATATCCGAGATTAGTTGCCAAATCTATTATGATAGAACCATTAAGCGGCATAAAATTAATAATTCCTAATATAACAGGATTGGACAATGAGTTTGTAAACTCATTAAATGTAACTGTTTCTGAACTGGCTACAGCAACCTGAACATTCTTGCGAAGATATAACGGAAGATTGGTGGATACCAGTCTGCTATAGTGTTCAAATATAATTTCCAAAGTTCTAAGATGTTCTTTTGAGAACTTTGTAGGTCGGCTGAAATCATAATTTTTGACCGGTTTATCCTCTTTGCCCTGCATCTGGTCGGCATCCAGCTCTCCGGCTGACAACGCCGCAAGCAGATTATCTATCTCATTCTGTGAAAGGACTTCGCCCACAAATTCTCACCTCCCGTAATCAAATTCTGTCTCATGGGCTCTTACCCAAATTTCACTTCATTAATTGCGACCTTGTAGATAAAATCAGACTGGAACAAATCCTGAATTGCCTGCAAAATCTCTTCTTTTATTTCTTCAAAATTACTTCTGCACTCGCTCTCTGTATGTGCAGAAACAACCGAAGTAATTGTATCTTTTATCAAAACAGATTTCTCTTCCACCGTTCCGCTGTACTCTTTATAATCTTTATGCCTGGAATTCATCGACAATGCCACTTCAAACACAATGTACTTTTGTCTTTCTCCCTCTTCCGGCGCCAGCGGAATTGTCATTTCACTGTCAAAGCTGTAAATTTCGGTATCTTCCAGTGAAACCACCGTTTCCGCTTCTTCCTGTCCCGGCACTGTCAGCTCCAAATCAAGCACTGTCGCAATATTTGCAACCAGTTCCGCCGTCTTTTTGTTGGTTCCCATTACGCTGAACATCAGTACACTTGTAAGCACAATATTTACAAGCAGAAGCGACAGGATTATTACTGTCATTATATTCTTCTTCATTACAAATCTCACCTTTCACCCAGTCCGCATTTACAGACCTTTCTGCCCCTTCCAAAAACAAAATTAAGAGGGATTATAAATCTTAATTTCAACCCTTCTGTTTTTACTTCTGCCCTCTTCCGTAGAATTATCAGCTATCGGAACCCGCTGTCCCATTCCCGAATGTTTCAAATCCGTGGGGTTTATCGCAGTATTCTCCGACAGATAATAGAACACTGTCAATGCTCTCGCACTGCTGAGTTCCTCATTGCTTGCATACATAGGACTGCTAATCGGCACATTGTCGGTATGTCCTTCAATTTCAATTATGCCGTTTGCATAACGTTCCAGTATCACGCCAACCTTGTCCAGCACTTCCTTTGCTTCCTCTTTCAGCTCTGCGCTTCCGGAGTCAAATAAAAGCGCGCCTTTCATCGTCAGCTGTACATACTGGGAAGTAAAGCTTACTTCCACCTGATTTCCCATCTGATTCTCATTAACGGCTTCCTCTACAGCCTCCGACATGATTTCGTTTTCCTGCAGCTTCTGTTCCTCCAGCATCTGCTCCAGTTCCCCCCGGCTTTCATTTTCCTGGAGATTTTCTGAATCAGAATCATCCTCACTGCTCTTTCCCATACTGTTTATGTAATCATCCAGCTCATTTAACTGGCTGACACCGTTGCTCATCAAAATACCTTCTCCGATAGCAGTAGAACCTGCCGAAAAAATACTAAAGGTATTACTCATGGCAGCTACCATCTCATTGTATTTTGCTTCATCTACCGTAGACATGGCAAACAACATAATGAAGAAACACAACAGCAAATTCATCAGGTCGCTGAATGTTGTCTGCCACGCCGGCGCCCCCGGCGGCGGTGTATCTTCTCTTCTTTTTGCCACTACTCTTCACCCCCCGTTTCTTCCTCAGGGTTTACTCTGTCCTTAGGAGCCAGGAAGGACTTCAGTTTTTCTTCAATAACACGGGGGTTCTCGCCCGCCTGAATTGACAGAAGACCTTCAATCATAACTTCCTTCTGCATCATTTCGGCTGCATTATTCGCTTTAAGCTTGTTTGCGACAGGGATACATATCCAGTTTGCCAAAACAGAACCATAAAATGTTGTAACAAGCGCAACTGCCATTGCCGGTCCGATTGCCGCTACATCCTCCATATTATAAAGCATGTCTACCAATCCGATAAGGGTACCAATCATACCCCACGCAGGACCCATGGCACCGAGTGTCTCCCAGAATCCAATCAGATCTTTGTGACGACCTTCAATACTCACAAGCTCAGTCTCCATAATCGCCCTTACCAAATCCGGATCTGTTCCGTCAACAATTAAGAGAATACCCTTCTTTAAAAAGGGCTCGTCCAAATCCGTTGCCGCCTCTTCCAATGATAACAGTCCTTCCTTGCGGGCAATATTAGACAACTCTATGATCTTGGCAATCATATCTGTCGTGTTTAATGTTGCCGTCTTGAAGATAAGTGTAAAGGACTTCAGACCACCTATGAAATTCTGCATGCTGACCGATGCCAACGTACAGGAAAAGGCACCGCCAAAAGTAATAATAGCGGAGGGATAATCAACATATTCACCCAGACCTCCAATACCCGCACTACTGATAAGACCAAATACGAGCATTACTACACCTAAAATAATACCTGCTAAGGAAGCTATATCCACGGAAATCACCTAACATTCTGCATTTTTTGAAATTATTCTGCAAAAATATCCTTTCTATACAATTTTACAAGATTTTTTATCTCTTGTCTACTTTCTTTTACAATTATTTTTCTGCCTGTCGTAAGGGTAATCACAGTATCAGGCGTTTCTTCCACAATTTCAAACAAATGTGGGTTTACTAATATCTTTACTCCGTTAATTTTTGTCACTTCTACCATTATTTACCCTCCTTATTCATTTTTTGACAGTAAGGGACGGATTGTTCCGTCCCTTACTATTTTATTTATTAACCTGTTTATTATCTCTTGAGGTTGGTCAATTCCTCAAGCATCGTATCCGAAACAGTAATAATACGGCTGTTTGCCTGGAAACCACGCTGTGTTGTAATCATTTCGGTAAATTCCGAAGACAAATCTACATTACTCATTTCCAACTGACCTGTGGACATATATCCGCCGTTGGCAGTTACATCCACACCGATACCGTCAAACTCGCCGGAGTTTAAGGTTGCCGAATACAGGTTGTCTCCCTGTTTTTCCAAACCGGAGGCATTGGCAAACTCTGCAGTAGCTATCTGACCAAGCAGTTTCGTCATACCGTTGTCATAGCTTGCATAAATCATACCGTTTTGCTGGATGGACACACCGATCATGTCACCGCTGCGGCGTCCGGTACCAAGTCCGTCTAAATCTCCTTTTTCAGCTCCGATTGTGGAGGTTCCTTTGTTATCAACCATGGAACTCTCTGAGAGATCAATCACAATATCAGAGAAGTTGCCGCCCAGTGCGGAAAGCCCCAGAGTAACAGTCGTTTGTGTCGTGGAACCGCCGATACCGGAAAATTTACCGTTATCCGGATTGTAAGTAACAGTGGTACCGTCAAAATATCTTCCGGCAATATCAAAAGTAGTTGCCGCACCTCCCGCAGAATCTGTATTGTCAAACATCGGGAACTCATTATCTCCGGCATCCGTTGCCAGATTATACATCATTTGTTCTATAGAAACCGGATCCCCTGTATTTTCATCCGTGATATACAGATTCAGAAACTCTTCAGTGGAGCCTTCGTAACTATATGCTCTCGCGATGTTATCCATCATCTCTCCGATGGTCATAGTCAGACCGCTTCCGTCCTGAATCGTAACCTCTGTATCAAAATCCTGCAAGGTTCCGTCAGCATTAAACATGGAAGGATCCGTTACAAAAGAAGCATAGGTCGTTGTTCCGTCCTGAGACAACAGTTTCTTTGTCGCCTTATCCCAGGTATAACCGGCATTATTAAAGCTTACGGTAGTAGGTCTCTCCTGAAGCAGACCGTCAGATCCAAAAGTAACGCCTGAGATATCAATCTCATTTCCCACTGAATCAATCAGTCTGTCAAACTCTAAACTATATTCGTTTGTAGCCGTTGACTGCTTAAATACCAGTCTTGCCGTGTAACTGTAGCCCAGCGCATCATAGAAATTCAGATTAACCGACTTACCGTTAGCGCTTGTTACATCCGTATCATTTCTATCAAGAATACCCGACACATATGCCCTTGAAGTAGCTTCAGGCGGGTATGTCATATTGGCAGAGTGCATAATACGGAGTGCAGCTACGGTATCCTGCTTAATATTCTGGGTTTCTTCATCGACTCCCCATCCCATAACATTATAACCCGTGCTGGTCATTGCAAGGTTGCCTGCGCCGTCTACATAGAAGGAACCATCTCTTGTGAAGTAATTTGATATACCGTCACTTACAACAAAGAAATTGTCTCCGGTAATCATAATGTCAAAAGGATTTCCTGTAGACTGAGCTGCGCCCTGTGTCGTAATGGCGATGTTGATTGCGCCGGATTTTACACCGAGACCAATCTGTCTTGCATTGGTACCGCCGGTACCGGTTGCTGCGTTAGGTCCGCTTGCCTTCTGTGTGGTCTGGCTCATCAGATCACTGAACGTAATAGAGCTGGATTTGAATGCGGTTGTGTTCACATTGGCGATATTATTACCAATTACATCCATTTTTGTCTGGTGTGTCTTTAAGCCCGATACACCAGAGTATAATGATCTCATCATAGTATTTGTTCCTCCTTAAACGGAACCGGTTTCCCTCTGTCATTCAGGAAACATAAAACCTCCTTGTAAGGTCCGGTTACATAATTACAGCCCCGTTAATATTTGTAAATACATTATCTGTTGTTTCAGTACTGTCCATTGCGGTTACAACGGTATGATTCGGTACATTTACAATAAATGCCAATTCATCCACAATAACCAAAGAGTCCTTGATTCCTTTCTGTCCGGCTTTTCTGGCGCCGTCATTGAGTCTCTCCAGCTGTTCTTCGGTAAGGGAAATATTACGATCCTCTAATCTGCCAGCCGCATGTTTTGAAAACTTAAGCTCCTGCGTTTCTGTTTTCTCAGCGCTGCTTTTCTGCCGTAAAATTTCCTGAAAAGAAAGCCCTTCTGCATTTCTGCTTTCACCGACATTTGTACTTTTGCCAAAATACCGGTCCGTAAGCTGTTCAATGGAAAGGAATCCGTTTTTCTGAATATCCATATTCCTAAACTCCTGTGTCTTCTGTGCCGGTTCCTTCCGTGTTTTCTGCACCATCTGTGTCTTCCGGATTATCCGTATCGTCTGTACCGGAATTTTCTCCTGCAGCAAGTCTTAATTCCTTCAATTTCTCAATATACTTGTTCAGATTGGTTAAAACATCCGATGCAATAAAGGATTTTTCATAATCTGTCATCTCGTTATATTCTTTTTCAAGCGCATCAATTGTATCTGCATCTGACAGCTCAATGGAATATACATTTGGAAGCTTATTGATCTTGGCAACAAACTCATATGCCTTATCATACGCCGCAATGTACTCCGGATCGACAACAGTATCCAAATCCTCCAGAGAATAAAGTTCCTCGTTGATGGCAAGATATGCCTTGTTATTTTCATAAACAACATAATCTACCTTACCGCGAACGTAATTGGTCTCTCCGGATGAGGTGGTGGTTTTAATGTAAACCTCTTCTCCAACAAGTGCGCTTGCTCTCTGTAAGTCAAAACTTTCAGACATATTCTGCAGCGACTCTACCTGTGAGAACTGTGCGTACTGTGATATGTACTCAGTATTGGAGGTGGGCTCCAGCGGGTCCTGATATTTCATCTGTGCGACCAAAAGCTGCAAAAACGCGTCCTTATCCATCCCGGTGTTTGAAGTACCAGAAGTATTCTTTAGGGAATTCTGAGAAGTCGTCTCAACTATTTTACCATCTTCTACCGGTGCTACTAATGCCATATTTTTCTCCTTTCCAATACGTTTAACGTATTTCCTTATTATGCGGTGTAATCCACCGTACTGCCATTTGCCGCCATCATCTCTGCAGCCAGCTGGTCCTCTTCCTCCATGGTATCCAGATTTTCCATGGTAAGCGCACCATCCAACCGGATTCTGCGGGTTCTGACTTTTTTGTCAGGTTCGTTTTGACTTCTGCCGCGTCCCTGCTCCAGATTCTGCTCAAACTGATGTGTCTGTACTGTAATCTCTATCGCATCAACCTTCACACCCTGCTCAGCAAAGTTTTCCTTTAACTGAATCATCTGGCTCTCGAGCACCGCTTTTACTGTCTCATTTTGCGTAAAAAACTGTGCCGTGATATTTCCGCCCTTTGATGATACGTGAATCTGCAAGGTTCCCAGGTTTTCGGGATGAAGCTGCATTTCCACATTGGAGACATCGGGTTTTATCTGGATTTTCATATAATCCATAATCTGCCTCATGATGTCCGTTGCGTCCGTATCCCACGCAGAAGTTGTCTGTGTAAGCTGTTGAAGCTGTGGTTCAAAACCTTCTGTTTTCAGATTCTGCAATAATAAATTGCCGCTCAGACTCTTATCCATTGCAGCATTCGTTTTGGAATCCGCGGGTTTTTGCGACTGATTTTGGGTCTGTTTTCCGCTTTGTTCCTCTGCGGCTACATTACGGACTGTGGTTTCTGACGAATTCTGTTCTTCCGCATAAGTCTCTGCTTTTACGGCGTCAGTATTGTTTTTGGCAGAAACTTCTTTGTCCACTGTTATTTCAACAGGGGGAATGTCCGTTTCCTGAATACCTTCGCTTTCCGCAGCAATCTGCACAAGCTGTTCCGCATCCATCTGTAATACTTCACTGCTTTGCTCCAAAAGGGCATCTGCCTGCTGCATCAATGTCTGATAATCCAGATACAAACCTTCATCCATAAGAAGTGAAGTCGCACTGTCTGCTCCCGCTGCCGCCAAAAGCAGTTCTCCCAGACTATCCTGCTGCAGCACGTCAAGCTGACCGATACCAAGATCGTCCATCAATCCCTGCACTTCTTCGACTGTCATGTCAAAGGTTTCCGCAATCTGCTGTATTAATTCAGTTGCTGCCGCTCCAAGGACTTCCATCGCCCGATCCCATTCCTGCGGAGACAGATTGTCGATATCACTTTTGGAACTTTTATCCGCAGTCTGGTTTTCCTTCACCACGGGCTTGCTGCTTTCCTTCAGTTTCAAGGAATCTCTTACATCGACATCCTCTTCCTTACGGATAGTTTGTGATCCGGCTGCCGCATTCTGCGAAAGGCTGTTTTTATCTGTCCGGTTATTCCAGACAGCTTCAAAGCTTACAGAACCGGAAGACTGAATCTGTTTTCCGATACCGGATGCTGCATTGCTGTTCAGCATTGAGCCAATGTCTTTTACCTGCATACTCGCCATATTATCCCTCCTTTCTTTCCTATTATATTGTAACAAATGCACAAATGCCCATTACAGGCATTCATAGAATATATCGAATTTTAACAGGTATTTCTTAAGATTCCGGGTCCAGAATTTTCGTCAGGCGGGCTGCCACATCGGAATTCATAGCTCCCAGAATAGCGCCTCTGTCCTCTGCACTCATCACCTTTAAAATACGTGCCGCCAAATCCAGATTGTCTGTCATCGCTTCAAAAATCTCTGCCGCCTGCTTGGGCTTCATTTCTGAATAGGTGGTCGCAAAGTCCTGAATCTCCTGACTCTCCTCAATCTGGGTAACTACCTGCTTGTAAATATACTCAGCCGTTGTCGGGTCCATAGATTCATAATATTTTTGGTATTCCTCCACACCGGGTCCCTTTTCAGAATATACAACCTCTTCATAGAACTCCGTACGGATACGCTGGAATTCCACCTGCTTTTCCTCGAATTCCTTTAATCTGACCACTTCCGCCTTCAAACTCGTTATTTCTTCATCCTTGGAGGAAGATTCCGTCTGGGCTTTTTCCAATTCTTTCTCTAACGTCCGGATCTGCTCAACCGCATCCGCCAAACTCGTATAGCCTCCATAATTCTCGGAATCCGTTGTCTCTGTCAGCTCCGTTCCCGGAAGGATTTTATTCACCACCGGCACATCCTGCAGGAGCGGTGTAAGTACGTTGCTGCCAAATCCACCGATATCCAGCTTAATAATAATACAAATCACGGCAAGCCACAATGCAACAATCAAGATAGTAGCCCCGAAAGTCAGCAGACCGTTGCTTTCCTCGTCCTCAATCAGAGCATCTTCGCGTTTCGCAATTTCCTTTGCCCTGCGTTTTGCTTCCTTTTTCTGTTCCCTCTGTTGTTTTTTCAGTTGTTTCTTTTCATCCTGTATTTTTTTCTTTTCTGACTCTGCCGCCATTTCTGCTGCCATCAGTTTTTCACCTGCCTTTTTTGACCATATGTATAACTGGTTAACTCATCTATCGACTTGCTTTCCTGCCTGTTTTCTTCCCGCAGAAATTCCTCAAACGCCTTTTCATGCAATGTTTCATGAGTTTTACGTTCCTTCATTACCTCTGTCAGCCTCTCTCTTGCATCCTCCAGATTCTTCCGCGCCTTCGCAACCTGCTTCTGCTGCAGCACAATATACTGATCCATCATAAGAATTGCACTCTTGGTATCCTCAATCTCTCTGACCTTAAGCGTTCCCTTAAGAAGCCCTCTCGCTTCCTCCTCATAGTCAGCTTTTCTTTGAAACAGCGCCGCAAGCTTTTCTTCCTCTTCATCCAGTGCATTCTTCGCCGCCGAAAACTGTTGTTTCGCCTGCGTTTCCATTTTCATTTTAATGTCCAGAATACTCTGTAGCGAATATCGGAACCTTGCCATAATCACTCACCTACACATCTTCAAACAAAGCTTCCAGCATGGATACGCTCTCTTCAAACGTAAATTTTGCATCTACATCCTGACATAAAAATTCGTTCACCGCGTCTATCTTTGATATCGCGTAATCAATGGACGGATTGCTGCCGCTTTTATATGCTCCGATATTAATCAGATCTTCCGCTTCATTATAGGTAGCCAGTACATTTTTCAGTCTACCCGCCGCCTGCTTATGCTCTCTTGTGCAAATCTGGCTCATACATCTGGAAATGCTCTGCAAAATATCAATCGCGGGATAATGATTCTTATGTCCCAGTTTTCTGCTGAGCATGATATGCCCATCCAAAATACTTCGCGCAGTATCCGTAATCGGCTCATTAAAATCATCACCGTCTACCAGAACCGTGTAAAGTCCCGTGATGGAACCTTTAGAAGCTCTTCCCGCCCGCTCCAGCAGCTTCGGCATCTCCGAATATACGCTGGGAGGATACCCTCTCGTAACAGGAGGTTCTCCACTCGCCAATCCGATTTCTCTCTGTGCCATAGAAAAACGGGTAAGGGAGTCCATCATTAAAAGGACATCCTTGCCCTGATCTCTGAAATATTCCGCGATAGCAGTCGCCGTCTTGGCAGCTTTGTTGCGCTCCAGCGCCGGTCTGTCCGAAGTAGCCACAACTACAACAGAGCGCTTCATGCCTTCCTCGCCCAAATCGCGTTCAATAAATTCTCTAACTTCTCTGCCTCGCTCGCCAATCAATGCAATGACGTTAATATCCGCTCTGGTATTTCTTGCAAACATACCCATCAGCGTTGATTTTCCTACACCGGAACCTGCAAAGATTCCGATTCTCTGTCCCTTTCCTACCGTAATCAGACCATCCACAGCCTTTACGCCCAGAGGAAGAACCTCGCTGATAATCGTTCTGCTCATAGGAGCAGGAGCTGTCGCCTCCACAACGTAACTTGCTCCTTCTATTCTTTCTCCGTCAATAGGTCTTCCCAGACCATCCAGCGTTTTTCCTAACAGCTTTTCGCTAACCGTTACCAGAAGAGGAGCAGCCGTATTTTCTACAATACAGCCCAGACTGATACCGTCCACTGCTTCATAAGGCATAAGCAGCGTCTTTCTGTCCTTAAATCCCACAACCTCTGCCGGTATTGGAGACAGATTTTCCTCAGCGTCCGGATAAATTATGCAAATATCACCAAGCTTCGCATCCGGTCCGGCAGATTCAATCGTTAAACCTACCACGTTGATAACCTTACCCATTTTGCGAAAATAAGATTTTTCTAATAATGTATTATATTTTTGGAAATTTACTGCCTGATGTTCCAAATTATCACCCGTTATCTTCTTCTCTCTCGTAGGAGAGTATTTTTAACTTCCGTCCCAATTCTTCAAGCTGTGTACCCAGACCGCAGTCAAAGATACCGCCTTCTGTCTCAATGAGGCATTCGTTTTTTGCTAACGTCAAATCCTCCACTATCTCAATGGAGCAGTTTGCCGACGCCGCTCCTGCAGCAATCTGTTTTTTCTGCATGCTCACATAGGGATAATCCTCCTTTGATACGTGAATCATAAAGTTACGATTACCTTCAATCTTACGCATTGTTGCGGAAATCAGATATACCAGTATCTCCCTGTAGGACGCAAGCTCAACATGAAAGATATGTTCATAAATACCTGTAATAGTGTCAACAAACTGAGGCTCCAGTTCATCCATATATTGCTGATATTCCGCTTCTAACCGCTTTTCTTTCTCTTTAAATTCGGTCTGCAGACGTTCCTCTTCCTTCTGCGCCTTCAACAATCCTTCTGTGTATCCCTGCTGTCTGGCATCAGAAAGAACCTTTTCGCGTTTTGCAAGTGCAGATGTCTTTGCATCGTCAAGAATCTGCTCCGCCTCGGCTCTGGCTTTTTCCAATAACGCCTCCGCCTCAGCTTTTGCACCGCCGCGAATTGTCTCCGAATCTTCTCCCGCCTTGATGATATTGGAACCCGCAGCCTCCGAATCTTCTGCATCCTGAAAAAGTGCTTCCACACTCACATCAGGCGCATTCAGACCCGAAACAAATCCCTGCTCTTCTTTCTGCTGCATTCTTGCATGCAGCTCTTCCATACGCTTCTCCATCAGTTCATTGACGTCAATGAGCCTTTTGTCCTCCTGCTGGACATTTGTATATCTGCATTTATAGAGATTATTAGACAATGATTTCGTCACCTCCACCTCTGGAAATAACGATTTCTCCTGCATCCTCCAGCTTGCGGATAATGTTTACAATCTTTTGCTGGGCCTCTTCTACGTCCTTCATACGAACAGGTCCCATAAATTCCATATCTTCCTTAATCATAACTGCAAGACGTTTCGACAGATTGTTAAAGATTGCATTCTGCACCTGCTCATTTGCACCTTTAAGGGCAACCGCCAGATCGTTGTTATCCACATCACGCAGTACTCGCTGAATCGCTCTGTCGTCAAGCAGCAACACATCCTCGAACACAAACATTTTCTTGCGGATTTCGTCTGCAAGCTCCGGCTCTTCGATTTCCAGAGTCTCCATAATATGTTTTTCCGTACCGCGGTCCACTGTATTCAAAATATCTACAACAGCATCCACACCGCCGATAATTGTGTAATCCTGATTTACCAGACTTGCCAGCTTTGATTCCAACACCTTCTCCACTTCCTTAATAACATCCGGACTGGTACGATCCATCACTGCAATACGCCTTGCGACATCAGCCTGTCTGTCAGGGGGCAGGGCGGAAAGAATAAGCGCCGCCTGTCCTGCCGATAAGTAGGACAGAATCAAAGCGATTGTCTGCGGATGCTCGTCCTGAATAAAATTGATAATCTGGGACGCATCCGTCTTTCTTACAAACTCGAACGGCTTTACCTGTAAGGATGCTGTCAGCTTACCGATTACATCCATCGCTTTCTCGTTGCCCAAAGCTTTCTCCAAAAGCTCTTTTGCATAAGAGATACCGCCTTCTGCAATATACTGCTGTGCAAGACACACCTCATAAAATTCATTGATTACTTCTTCCTTTACCTGAGGCGTAACACTTCTGGTGTTGGCAATTTCCAGCGTCAGCTCTTCAATTTCATCTTCTTTTAAATGCTTAAATAATCCGGCAGAACGCTCAGGTCCCATGGAAATCAGCAATATTGCTGCCTTCTGCAGTCCTGAAATCCCGCCTTCTTTCACTTTAACCATGCTTTTACTCAACCCTTCTCTTTTGAACTTAAGCCCAGTCCTCATTCAGCCAGTTGCGCAAAAGAGCCGCAGCGGCTTCCGGATTTTCGTCTACAAATTTTTCTATCAGCTTACGCGTCTCAGACTTAGCTTCCACATCAATATCTTCCAGTTCACTCTCAGGTGTGGATTGCAGAAGATTTTCAACAGATAATTCTTCTTCCTCGGTCACACCGGTTCCGGAACGCATACTGCGGAATACCACAACAGCCAATAGTCCGAGAATAATGACAAACACCACAACGCTGAGAACATCTGTTCCGTTTATATTCATGCCTTCCGCATCATAGAACAAAGGCGTTTCATACGCCACAATGGTAATCCTGTCCTCGCTGATTCCCGTTGCATTGGCAACCATGGCATAAAAATCTTCGTCAACCTCAAGCTTTATATCCCCACTGTTTGCAATCTTATACTCTTCCCATGTGGTTCCATCCAAAAGTCCCTGTGTTTCTATATCCTCTTCCCTGATTTCACGATAGGTAATCGCAGCGATAGACACAGAAGAATCGTCATAGTCGATACCGCCCGCCGGAGTAACTCTGTTTGTACTGGATTCGTTCGGCAAATAATCTCTGCTCGTCTCCGTCTGTGAGGATGAAGTCGTGTCGCCGTTCTCATACAGATAGCTGTTTTCATCATTGGAATCCGTTCCGGGAACTCCGCCGCTGCCGCTCTCGTTTTCAGACTCATAAACATCCTCATGAGCAAGCATACCCTCTTCCCTGTCGGAATTAGCGTAATACTCTTTTACCGTCTCCTGATACTCGGAATAATCCATCGCCAGATAACTGGTCACTTCTACATTATCATACTGATTTGTTCCAAGAAGAACCTTTTTGACCTGATTGGCGACCATGGATTCCGCCTGATTCTTCAGCTCCTGCATAGAGCTTGCGATTCCCGCCGAGCTGTAATCGTCTCCGCCCGAGAACAACAGATTGGAATCGGAATCCAGAATCGTAATGTTAGCCGTTGTGTCATTTCCCAGATAAGCGGCAACCGCCTTTGCAATATTCGCCGCATTCGCTGAGGTAAATGTGCCGTCCAGCTCAAGCTGGATGAACGCCGAAGACTCCTGTTGTTCTCTGAGCAGCGTGCCGTTCTGGGCAGGAACATGTAAATTAACCTTTGCGCTCTTTACATTGCTCATCGCTGCAAGGTCACTTTCCAGCTTTTTCTCCATGTGTTCCACATACAGCTTCTCCTTATCCGCCGCTGTCGTGGACATGCTGCCGCTTAAAACATCCTTTAAATCGTCATAATCATCGGACAGATACCCTGCCGCTCCCAGCGCCCAGTTTGCACTCGATACATCCGCTTCTTTCACGCTGATAACCAGTCCGTTTGAGGAAGGCGAATATTCAATTCCGGCGCTGTCCAAAACATCAACAATCTCTGCTGCCTCCGCAGCGGATTCGCAAGTCACCAGTCTTACATACTGCGGTTTAGTGAATATGTATATTAAAATTGCAAAAGTAAAAATTACTACCGCTCCGATACCGACAATAATACTTTTTTGTTTTGTGGTAAACTTATTCCACCACTCAAGTATTTTCGCTGGTATTTCTTTTAGCTTGTCTGTCATGATAATACTCCCTTGGTTACTTTATTTCCCCTCAGTTCCCCTCGGGAATCTGTTAAATCTGTATCTGCATTAATTCCCTGTAAGCCGAAAGAACCTTATCACGAATCGCCACCGTATATTGCAGCGCCGCAGATGCTTTCTGCAATGCAATTGTCAGATCGTGGGTGTTTTCCGTTTCACCAAGCGCAAACTTTATTTGTTCATTCTCAAAGTCCGAAAGATAACTGTTTGTCGTGTTAATATTATCAATCGCAGTATTCAAAAGACTTTCAAACAATGTACCATCCGTCTTTTTCGTTTCGTCCGTCAGCATTCCCGTAAGGCTGGTCACATCGTCAATATTGCTTATACTGCCAATTCCGCTCAATGCGCTCAAGCCGCTAATCGCTGATAAATCCATTTATATTACTCCTCTCATCTGTAAATTATCCAACTACACCTGTGCCAGTTCCAGACCCTTCAGCGCTATAGACTTGCTTGCGCTGAATGCCGTGGCATTTGCCTCATACGCCCTGCTGGCATCAATCATGTTCGTCATTTCCGTAACAATGTTGACGTTTGGATAAGTCACATATCCGTTTTCATCAGCATCCGGATGAGAAGGGTCATATACCATATTCATCTCCGTCTCGGCATCCTCATAAACACCCGACACTTTCACTCCGTTTCCGGTATAACCGGCGGAAAGGTTTCCCAAAACCCTGCTGAAAGAGGTCTGGCTTCCTTTCTCCGCAAAGGTAACTACCTTTCTGCGATACGGTGTTCCGTCTTCCGTCCGCGTCGTACTTGCATTTGCCAGATTCTCCGAAATAATATCCATACGGTACCGCTGGGCAGTCATACCTGAGGCATTCACATTAAAGGCAGAAAACATACTCATAATATACATCCCTTTCTTTTATTTTCCTGTATTATTTCCATTACTACTTCATAACCGCCTGCAGATTGGTAAACTCCTGATTGATGCAGGCTATCAGTCCCTGATATTTCAACTGGTTCTCCGCCAGCATAACATTCTCATTTTCGATATCTACATTGTTGCCGTCCAGACGATAGGAATACTCTGTCATATCCGTATACGGTCTGGGCTGCAGCCGGCTTATTTTAATATTTGAAACCTTGGAATCCATCGATTCATACCGATTGCTGCCCAAGGCCTTCTGCAGTTCGCTCTCAAATGCAACATCCTGCCTCTTATATCCCGGTGTCGAAGCATTTGCTATATTATTAGAAATCGCTTCGTTTCTCAACCAGCTCGCATCTGCCGCCTTGTCCAGCACATTAATATAATCAAAAGCATTCGTATTAATCATTCCATGTTCCTCCCTATCCTTGACAAACATAACAGGCATAGAACTCACCCAATATATTCTATTATAAATTATTTCGCCAAAAACACAACATCTTTTTCTAAATTTGTGACAAAATACTCAATTTGGTATGGCAGAAATATTTTATTTAGAAACAAACAAAGGATCTATTGACTAAACAATAAATCCTTTTATCGTAACATCCCGTTCAATTCATAATATATGCAGCTTTAATACACTCAATTATCCTCTTTGATTCCGGCGTTTCAATTCTTCTATCTCATCAAAAACCACATCGTTAAGCACCTTAATATAGGTACCCTTCATTCCCGACGAACGCGATTCAATCACCCCGGCGCTTTCAAACTTTCTAAGGGCATTCACGATTACCGAACGGGTAATACCAACGCGGTCTGCAATTTTACTGGCAACAAGAATGCCTTCCATGCCGTTCAACTCGTCAAAAATATGGGTAATCGCTTCCATCTCCGAGAAGGAAAGCGTACTGATTGCAGATTTTACAACGGCTATCTTGCGATTCTCCTCCGCACTCTCTTCATTCACGGCACGCAGCATTTCCAGACCCACCACGGAAGTTCCGTATTCACACAGAATAATATCGTCAATCTCATACTGTTCGTCACATTTGTAAATAAACAGTGTACCAAGACGCTCTCCCGCAATCTCTATCGGGGTAATAATCGCCTGAAATCTCTTGGTATCAATATTCTCAAAACCCAGCGTACTCAGATTCACATTTTCCTTGGTTGACAATATTCCGAGCAGTCTCTCATTCAGCATACTGTCAATAAAGCCGCCTACATTCTCATCAATCAGCTCCGTAATTTCTTCAATGCTATCCGATTTTGCGATGCCAAGAACTTTTCCCTTGCGGCTGATTACCAGTACATTGGAATCCAGTATCTCCCGCATCACGTTACAGATATCATTAAACACAACCTTGCTGGAATTATTGTTGTGCAGCAATTTCCCGATTTTTCTGGTTTTGTCTAATAGTTGAACACTGCTCATAGGTACCCCTCCGTTTGCTCTGACAACTGGCAACTGTGTCTGTATTTGTTTCATTTTACCACAAAAGAAATCAGATTACAATGCGCAAACATTCGATTTATTTGTATTTTTTGTGATTTATGTGACAATTCACGCATTATACACACTCATTTTTCTTTTTCTTCTTGTTTCTATACATTATGTCGTCTGCCATATTAATATACTGTTCCACAGTGTCGCCTGATTTTGGGAAAAAAACATCATATCCATAACTGGCACTAATCCGATACTCCTTCCCTGAATCCCGGTTTGCCTGTGCCATCAGCTCTTCCAGCTTTTGACAGTAGGCAGCCGCATCCTCCTTCGTGTAGTTCTCGGCGCAGACAACAAATTCATCACCGCCGATACGGGCACAGATTTCTCCCCCTCTGCACGCACCCTGCAGGGCATGTGCAACTTCCCAAATTGCCGCATCCCCACTGTCATGTCCGAATTTATCATTAATCTGTTTCAAGTCATCCAAATCCGCAAACAAAACCATAAAAGAGTTTCCCTGTCTGATACATCTGCTGAAGCTGTCTTTTGTATACCGGATTAATCCGGAGCGGTTATATAGATCAGTTTGGGAATCCAACACATACATCCTGTCAAGCCGTTCCACCATATTCCTCAAATGCGCCTGTTTTCTGAGGCTTTCCAACCCATTGGATAAATGAATCAGCCATGTGCCGAAAAGAGGACTGCTCATCGCAAATTTACTGTTATCCACTATAACGTATCCCATACAGCGGTCTCTGAAATGAATGGGAGAAAACACATAATTGTGTGCTGCGCCCTTCGTTTCACACCCATCCGGCAGCATCCGTACAGAAGGAAATTCTCCGCCCCGGAAAAATTCACCTTTTTTATAGGATAAAACTGCCGTCATTGTCTGCGGATAGCCTTCTGTCCGATAATTGTCATGAAACGCCCCCTCCCTGCATTCCGCATCCGCAGACTGCAGATCCTCTACTATTTCCTTGTCCAGACACAAATAAAAGCTCTCACAGTCAAGTCCTGCTACATGAGGCTTCAATCGCTCCAGAAAATCCCCGAAGGATTTACTGTCGTTTAACTCCTCTATCATCATAATACTGTTAAATAAATATCTTTCATAATGCTCTGCTTTCCCCAGATATTCTCTTCGCAGAGATGTGATATCATCTTGTTCCTCACTGCTGCAGCCGCAGCTTTCCCTGAAAATGGGGGTTGCCGAAAACCGTTCTTTCTTCGGTACCGCCTCCCCGTTATGCAGCCTTTCAATTCTCCGAACCGCCTCGCGCCCCACAAGATTCTGATTGCGTGATACCGTTGTAAGGGGCGGTCTGGCATTTCTCGCCTCAAAATTATTATCAAAACCGGTTAAAGCCACCTGCAGGGGTATTTTCAGTCCGCTTTCGTCAAATACGCTCCATACTCCAATGGCAATACTGTCAGACGCACAGACCACTGCTTCCGGCATTGTCTGAGGAGTCTCCAGCATCTTCGCCGCTGCCTCCCTGCCGTGCAAAGTGGTTAAGGTCCCCTTAAAGATCCGTTTTTCCTCCACTGCAATGCCATGCTCCCGCAAAGCATCACGGTACGCCCGCAGACGCTCCGCGCTGTCAGAATTAAAGTCCTGCCCGGAAACATAATTTATTTTGGTAAATTTGTGGTGTTCGATTAGATGCTCCACAATTGCTTTCATAGGCGTATACTTCTCTACACCCACAAAATAAAACCCCTCTATTTCCGAATCAATGCTGACAGCCGCAACGCCCGAGCTTCTGATCTGTTCTATCACACTGCGATAGACGGTATTGCTCTGAATCAGATTGGCAAACAAAATTACTCCGTCAAACATGGCATAATCCACCAGATTGTAAATATTATATTCTCCAATATTATGCTTCACCGTCTTGTCCGTACCTGCTTCTGCATTGAAGATATAAATATCCGTCCGGCAGGCGGCAGCCTCTTCCATAATTCCTCTCAGAGTCTCGGACGCATATTCCACGCTCATACTCGCCAGTATCACAGCTATTTTTCGTCTTTCATCACTCTTCTCCATGGCAATACACCGTCTTTCTTCTATCAGTGCAAACGATCCGCATTCTTTTTTGCATTTTTCTTTTTATACATTTGCTTATCGGCTTTATCAATATATTTATCTATCGTTTCCCCGGGCAGGGGGACAACTATCTCATAACCAAAGCTTACGCAAATAAGGAAGGGCTGTCCCAGACTGCTGTTGTAATTTGCCAGCGCCCTGACGAAACGCTCACAGAAAGCTTCCGCTTTTTCTTCATCATAATCCGCCCCGTAAACCACATACTCATCTCCGCCAAAACGGGCACAGATTTCTTCCCCCGTACAGGCTTCCTTCAAAGCATCCGCCACCGTCTTAATCGCGATATCACCGCTGTCATGACCAAACTTATCATTAATCCGCTTCAGCCCATCCAAATCAGCAAACAGTACCATCATCCGCCTTTTTTCTTCCACACAGCGCACAAAGCTTTCCTTTGTATATCTGGCAAATCCCAAGCGGTTATACAAATCCGTAAGGAAATCCACCACATACAGTCTGTCCAGACGGTCCAGCATACATTTCAGCTTCACCTGCTTGTGCAGATTTTCCAACCCGTTGGAAAGATTAATCAGCCACGTCCTGAAAAGAGGACTTGTCATTACATATTCACTGTTTTCTATCACCACATAGCCCTGACAGACGTCCCTGAAATGAACCGGTGCAAAAATATAGGTATGATTTCCGTCCGGCACATCGCGCTGCCACGGAAGCATCCAGCCGGAAGAAAAATCCTCATATTCCACAAATGCGCCAAACTCATAGGCAAGCGGTACCGCCATCACAGACGCATACCCATTGTATCTGCGCTCATCTCTGATTTTCCTGCAATGGTAAATCTCGTCCGGCTGTTTCAAATCCTCCGCCAGCTCTTTGTCCAGACAAAAATAAAAGCGGTCACATTGAAGCGCCGCCACATAGTATTTTAAACGGCTGATAAAATCATCAAATGTTTTACTGTCATTTAAATCCTCAATCATAATATTGCTTTCCAACAGATGCTTTTCGTAATGATTCACCATACTGACATATCTCTGACGGATACTGTCCAATTCATTATCTTCCTTGCATTCGCAGCCGCAGCTTCCGGCAAAAACAGGAACCGCAGGAAACACTTCACTTTCGGAAGGATGCTCCCCGTCCAGATGACCTTTTATCTTTCGCACCGCTTCCCTGCCGACATTCTTAAGATCCCTGTCAACCGTAGTAAGCCTTGGCACCGAGTGTCTCGCCTCAAACATATTATCAAAGCCCGATACCGCAATCTGCTCCGGCATGCTGATTCCCTGCTCCCTGAGCACACTGCAGAAGCCCAGCGCAATTCCGTCATTTCCGCAGACCACAGCCTGGGGAAGCTCCTCCCCGGAAGAAAGAAGCTCCTTCGCCACTTCCCTGCCATGCTGACTGGTAAAGGTCCCCGGAAAAATCCGTTTCTCTTCCACCGGAATACCATGCTCCCGCAGGGCGTCACAATACGCCCGCAAGCGCATCTGACTGTCCGTATTATAGGATTGACCCGATATGTAATCAATTTTGGTGAACTTGTGATACTCAATAAAATGTTCTACAATATCCTTCATGGACTGATAGTTTTCAACGCCTACACAATAATGCTTCCCCATAGGCGCATCTATGCCGACAACCGGAATCTCAACATTCTCCAGCCGTTTTTCCATCGTATGATATATCTCACGTCCCTGAATCAGGTTTGAAAACACAATCACACCGTCGAATCTGTCCAGATTTGCCAGCGTGAAAATATTATATTCGCCGATATTGTGTTTTAACGTTTCATCCATACTTACATACGCGTTAAAAATATAAACGTCAAATTGATTCCGCTTTGCTTCACTTATAATTCCTCTTTGAATTTCTGCGGCATATTCCACATCCATATTCGTTGTGATAACAGCGATTTTTCTTTTATTGTACCCCATTTACGGTCCCTCTTTTTACATTGCCATGTATTACCGTAATTATAACATATATTTTTTTAAATTTATACTATTTTCTTATTTTCCGAAAATTCTCACAAAAATCGCCGGCATTTTTGTAATTTGCCGACGATTCCCAAAAAATTTATTTATCCGTTACAGTCTGTCTGCTCTGTACAAACCCACACTGCGCATCCATGCAGACTAACTTATTGCCTTTTTCCAGCAGAGGAGAACCGCATTTCGGACAGTTCTCTCCCGAAGGCTTCTGCCATATCATGAAATCGCATTCCGGATTATTGATACAGCCGTAATATTTTCTGCCTTTCTTCGTCTTTTTTAATACAATGTCTTTTCCGCACTTCGGACAGGCAACTCCTATTTTTTCAAAATAAGGCTTGGTATTCCGGCAGTCGGGAAATCCCGGACATGCCAGAAAACGCCCGTGAGGACCGTACTTAATTACCATATTTCGCCCGCACAGTTCACAGACTTCTTCGGAGACTTCATCCTCAATGGTAACCTCAGCCAGTTCCTTCTCCGCGGTCTTAACAGCCTCATCCAAATCAGGATAAAAGTTTGACACCACCGTTTTCCACTTCACGTCGCCTTCCTCGACACCGTCGAGAAGCGCCTCCATATTCGCAGTGAAATTCACATCCACAATACTGGGAAATGCTTCCTTCATCATATTGTTGACCACTTCTCCAAGCTCCGTCACATAGAGATTTTTATTTTCCTTTGTCACATAACGCCTTGCAAGAATTGTAGTAATGGTAGGCGCATAGGTACTGGGGCGCCCGATTCCCAGCTCTTCCAGCGCTCTTACCAGGGAAGCCTCCGTATAATGTGCGGGAGGCTGTGTAAAATGCTGCTTCGGATCAAAAGAAAGGAATTCCAATACCGTGTCCCGGTTCAGTTCGCCGGAAAGAACATTTTCCTCCTCCCTGTCATCCTCCTGAATATATACGCTCATAAAACCGTCAAAGGAAAGCTTGGAAGCAGCAGTAGTAAATATCTGATCCGCCGCCTGAATTCTCACGGAAACCGTCTCATATTTCGCAGGGCTCATACGGCTTGCCACAAAGCGTTTCCAAATTAACTGATACAGACGGAACAAATCTCTGGGAAGCTGCTCCTTAATTGCCACAGGAATACGGTTGATATCCGTAGGTCTGATCGCTTCATGGGCGTCCTGAATCTTCTGGCTGTTCTTTTTTTCCGCAGCGGCTTCCGCCTGATACCTCGCTCCGTAATGCTCTTCGATAAAGGTTTTTGCCATACTCTCCGCTTCTTCTGACACACGGGTGGAATCGGTACGCAAATAGGTAATCAGACCGACAGTGCCCTCCCCCTTGATATCCACGCCTTCGTAGAGCTGCTGTGCCAGCCGCATTGTTTTCTGTGTGGAAAAATTCAGCACCTTGCTGGCTTCCTGCTGTAAGGTAGAGGTGGTAAACGGAAGCGGCGCTTTTTTGATACGCTCTCCGTGCTTCACCTCTGCAACTTTATAGTTGGCACCCTCTAAGGACGCCATAACGGCATCTGCCTGCTCTTTATCAAAGATACCCTGCTTTTTATCCACAGTGCCGTAATATCTGGCGGTAATCGGTTTTCTTTCTCCTTTTACTTTCAGATTTACATCCAATGACCAGTATTCCTCAGGGATAAAAGCGTTAATTTCCTCCTCCCTGTCGCAGATAATTCTAAGCGCAACAGACTGTACTCTGCCCGCACTTAATCCTCTTTTAATCTTTGCCCACAAAAGCGGGGAAATCCGGTAACCCACCATACGGTCAAGAACACGGCGCGCCTGCTGCGCATCCACCAGGTTCATGTTTATCTCCCGGGCATTCTTCAAGGATTCTTTTACCGCGTTTTTGGTAATTTCATTAAAAGTGATACGATATACCTTTTTATTCTCCAGCTTCAGCGCATGGTACAGATGCCACGAAATCGCCTCTCCTTCACGGTCAGGGTCGGTTGCGAGATAAATTTTTTCCGCCTTTCTGACTTCCTTTCGCAGATTCGCCAGAATGTCTCCCTTTCCCCTTATTGTAATATATTTCGGCTCATAATCATGCTCTACATCTATTCCAAGGCTGCTTTTAGGCAAATCCCTTACATGACCGTTGCTTGCCGCAACCTCATAATTTGCTCCCAAAAACTTCTTAATTGTTTTCATTTTCGCGGGTGATTCCACGATTACTAAATATTTCGCCATTCTATTTCCCCTTAGCAATCTTCAGTTTACGTCAATACAAAGCAATCGTGGAACACTATACACCAAAACTTCCCACGGTGCAAGCAATTTTCAAAAATTTAGAAAAAGTTCAAAAAATGGACACGAAAAAGAAACGCAAAAAAATGCGGGGAACCGTTCATCTGGTTTCCAGCACTTTCTCGGGTTGGGCTATTCTTTTTTAAGAATAACAGCTGATAGGGGAATCGAACCCCTGTTTCCGCCGTGAGAGGGCGGCGTCTTAACCGCTTGACCAATCAGCCATAACAAGTCCGCAGTCCGTTGTCCATCACCGCGGTACTTGCATATCATAATATATATTTGATAAAAATGCAAGCCTTTTTTTCATTTTTTTTAATTTTTTAAAATATTAAACAAAATCAAACAGGCTGATTTGATTTGATTCGGGGAGATTTCCCAGTAAATTCAGGGAATCCATCAGTTCAATGACTGTCTTGGATACTTTCGTACGCTGTCTGAAATCATCCTTGGAAAGGAACGGACCATCCTTTGCAGCTTCCACAATGGCATCGGCAGCCTTCTCTCCCAGACCGTCAATACTGCTCAAGGAGGGCATCAGCTTTCCGCCCACAATCTGAAACAGTCTGGACTGGGCGCGGAAAATATCAATGGGCTCAAACTCGAAGCCTCTCGCATACATTTCCTGCACAACCCTCATATCACCATAAGCATCCTTTTCCTTATTGGATAAAGAATCCGAACGCTTCTTATAATCTGCCATGATACTTTCCAGATGCTTCTGCCCCTGGCACATAATCTCATAGGAGAACGCCTTCGCGCGGATACTGAAAAATGCCGCATAATAAGCCAGAGGATAATGAATCTTGCAATACGCAATTCTCCACGCCATCATAACGTAAGCTGCCGCATGTGCCTTGGGAAACATGTACTTTATCTTCTTACAGGAACCAATATACCAATCCGGTACATCATGGGCTTTCATCTCCGCTATCCACTCCTCCTTCAGTCCCTTTCCTTTTCGCACGCTTTCCATAATGGTAAAGGACAGACTGGATTCCACTCCCATCTGTATCAGATAGGTCATAATATCATCACGAGTGCATATAGCAGTGGAGATGGTTGCCACACCGCTCATAATCAAATCCTGTGCATTGCCCAGCCATACGTCCGTACCATGGGATAGTCCCGAAATACGAACCAAATCCGAAAATGCCTGAGGCTTTGCGTCAATTACCATCTGCATCGCGAAGTCCGTACCGAATTCAGGGATTCCCAATGCCCCCAGCTTCGTACCGCCAATCTGGTCCGGCGTGATACCCAACGCATCCGTATTCTGGAACAGGGACATGACATCCTGACCGTCCAGAGGAATGGTTACAGGATCCACTCCCGTCAAATCCTGAAGCATACGAATCATGGTAGGATCATCGTGTCCCAGAATGTCAAGCTTTAACAGATTGTGGTCAATGGAATGGTAATCAAAATGTGTGGTTATCGTATCCGTGGTCATATCGTTTGCGGGATGCTGCACCGGGGTAAAGGAATTGATATCCTGTCCCAGCGGAAGCACCACGATACCGCCGGGATGCTGTCCCGTACTGCGCCGGATACCCGTACACCCAACCGTAATGCGGTTGATTTCACTGGTACGCTTATGTATGCCCCTTTCCTCAAAATAATTCTTTACATAACCAAACGCTGTTTTGTCCGCCAGCGTACCAATCGTACCTGCCCGGAACGTCTGCCCCGCGCCAAAAATAACCTCGGTATATTTATGTGCCTTGGACTGATACTCTCCCGAAAAGTTCAAATCAATATCCGGCTCCTTATCTCCCTTGAATCCCAGAAAGGTTTCAAAGGGAATATCAAAGCCTTCCTTGTGCAAAGGCTCACCGCAGACAGGACAGCTTTTATCAGGCATATCGATTCCCGCACGTCCCGCATAGGCTTTGACCTCCTCACTGTCAAAATCCACATAATGACATTTACTGCAATAATAATGAGGACTTAACGGATTTACCTCGGTAATTCCCGCCATCGTCGCCACAAAGGAGCTTCCCACAGAGCCCCGGGAACCAACCAGATAGCCGTCCTCCACGGACTTCCACACCAGCTTCTGCGCAATAATATACATTACGGCGAAACCGTTTTTAATAATGGAGTTCAGTTCCTTCTGCAGACGCTTCTCTACAATATCCGGCAGATCCGGTCCATATATCTCATGGGCTTTGTTATAGCAGATTTCCGTCAAGGTCTTGTCGCTGTCTGCAATGACAGGCGCACATTTGTCCGGACGCACGGGAGCAATGGTTTCAATCATATCCGCAATCATATTGGTATTCGTGATAACAATCTCCTTTGCCTTATCACTTCCCAGATACGAAAATTCCTCCAGCATCTCATCCGTGGTATGCAGAAAAAGCGGAGCCTGATCATCCGCATCCGAAAAACCCTTGCCTGCCATAATAATACGGCGGTAAATTTCATCCTCCGGGTCCAGAAAGTGCACATCACAGGTAGCCACTACCGGCTTGTGGAACTGCTCTCCCAACGCCACAATCCTGCGGTTCATATTCTGAATATCCTCAAGAGAGTTGATATTCCTCACCTTTTCCGACTCAATCATAAATTTATTGTTGCCGCAGGGCTGTATTTCCAAATAGTCATAGAATTTCACCAGTCTCGCTATCTGAGCGTCGGACTGCCCGTCCAGAAGCGCCCTGTAAAGCTCTCCCGCCTCACAGGCGCTTCCCAGAATCAAGCCCTCTCTGTACTTCATGATAAGACTTTTCGGCACTCTTGGGCGCTTATTATAATAGGTGAGATGGGATTCCGATACCAGTCTGTAAAGATTGATTCGCCCCATGTCATTCTTTGCCAGAATAATGGCATGGTAGGAAGGAAGCCTGCGCACCGCCTCCACGCTTGCTGCACCAAGCGCATTCACCTGCGCCAGCGTATGAGCTCCTTCTTCCTCCAGCATTTTAATAAATTTTACAAAAATATGGGCTGTCGCTTCCGCATCATCCACGGCACGGTGATGATTTTCCAAGGAAATTCCAAGCGTCTTTGCCACCGCATCCAACGTATGCTTTGCCTGATTCGGCAGCAGCATCCTTGCGATTCCCACCGTATCCACATACGTATATTCGGTAGGATATCCGAGCCGTCTGCAATTTTCGATAATAAAGCTCATATCAAAGCCTGCATTGTGCGCCACCATGACGCAGCCTTCACAAAATTGTAAAAACCGGGGAAGAATTACGTCTATACAGGGCGCGTCCATCACCATATCGTCCCTGATACCTGTCAGCTTTTCGATTTCAAAGGGAATGGGCTCCTCAGGATTTACAAAGGCGGAATATCTGTCCACAATCCCGCCGCCGCTTACCTTTACGGCGCCAATCTCGATAATGCGGTTATTGACCGGAGAAAAGCCGGTAGTCTCAATATCAAAAACCACAAACTCCTCCTGCAAATCCTGTCCTTTGTCTCCTGTCACGATTTCCCGCAGATCATCCACCAGATATGCCTCCATACCATAGATAATCTTAAAGAAATCCTGTTTGTCCGGGTTCTCATCTCCCGCTTCTTTCCGCTTTGCCTTCTCCGCTTTCCACAAATCTTCCCACACATGATTCGCATCGGTAAAACTCTGCACCACGCCGTGATCGGTAATCGCAATCGCTCTGTGTCCCCATTTATAGGCGCGCTTTACAATATCCTTTGCCTCGGATACGCCATCCATATCGCTCATCTTCGTATGGCAGTGCAGCTCCACCCGCTTATGGGGCGCCGTATCCACGCGGCTTGTGGTAAAATCAGGAATTTTCTTGATACCGTTAATGGAGCCAATCGTCAGCTCATGGTCAAATTTGTCCATCACGCTGATGCCCTTTACCTTGATAAAGGCACCGGGCTTAATGCCCTCCATAATCTCTGCCACCTGGTCGTTCCGGGCAAACATTTTCACGGTCATGGTATCTGTAAAGTCTGTCATATCAAAGATTATAATGGTCTTCTCATTCTTAATCTCACGCTTATCCACATTGAGAATCTTTCCACGGATTACCACTTCTCCCATCTCTCCGATGATATCCTCAATCTTCATGGCTTCTTCTTCAAAATCTCTGCCGTAAAGTACATCGGGATTATCTGATCGCTTCACACCGCGGAAGGAATCACCGCCGCGGCGGAACTCACCTTTTTTAAACTCTCCGCGTTTGAATTCTCCCTTGCCACTCCCGGCTTTGACGCCTGCCGCCCCGTTCTGCACATTTCCCGCATCTTTCATCTGTGCGTTTCCTGACTGTCCTGCAGCGGCCTTTCCAGACGCCCCTGCCGCCCCGCTTCCGTCTGTTCCTACAGTCTCTAAGAAACCCTCTCCTTCTCTTTCCCCTCTGACACGGCTGTAAATTTCCGCCACCCTCATTTGAATCTTACGTTCATCATCCTCTTTATACTTTCCGTTCTGTGCCTCTCTGTACTGCACCTGAACCGTCACCGCGAAGCCGCATCGTTCCACCAGTATCTTTTCCAAAACTCTGATGAGTTCCTCTTCCTTGCTCCGAATCAGTACGGTATCCTCCACGGTAAGAACCATTCTTTTCTCTTCCGGATATTCTATCTGTGCCGTCTTAAACGCATTATATTCAATATGACTGTATTCCTTTAACTCCCCCAAAATACTGTCTCTGTAAATACCCATCAGCTTTTCGGGACTGTATTGTGCCGACAGCTCAAACCGCTCATAGATTTTCACAATGATATTTGCATTGGGAAAAAGCTGCTTCTTTATCTCATTTTCCACAGACCAGATACAGTCCTTAGTTATCAATCTGGCGCTGTACAAAAAAATCCGCAGATAATCCTTCCGTTTGGTTGCAGATATCTTCTCCACCATGGTCTGTTCCATAATATCATGAAAAGGATTATTTAATTTTAACGTCGGAAATACTTCAAAAAACAATTTCATTGCCAATGATCCAATTCTTCCTTTAGTACATTCAACAGTTGGTCCTCCGGCACCTTACGGACAATCTCACCTTTTTTTATCAGAAGTCCCTCGCCGACACCGCCTGCCACACCCAGATCAGCTTCTTTTGCCTCTCCCGGTCCGTTTACCACGCAACCCATGACTGCCACCTTGATATCCAGCGGGTAATCCTCCACCAGCTTCTCTACCCTGGTGGCAAGACCAATCAAATCAATCTGGGTTCTGCCGCAGGTGGGACAGGACACCACCTCGATACCGCCCTTTCGCAGCCCAAGCGTACGAAGAATCAGTCTCGCAGACTTGATTTCCTCCACCGGATCTCCTGTGAGAGATACGCGGATGGTATCGCCGATTCCCTGATGCAGAATCAGTCCCAGACCGATTGCCGACTTGATATTGCCGCTCTGCACCGTTCCCGATTCGGTGATACCTACATGCAGCGGATATATAGTCTTTCCTGCCAACAGCTCATGTGCCTTCACACACATCAGCACATCCGAGGATTTGATACTGATTACCAGATTGTCATAGCCCAAATCTTCAATGATATGCACTTTATCCAAAGCGCTTTCCACAATGCCCTCTGCGGTGACGCCGTTATATTTTTCCACAAGCTGCTTTTCCAAAGAACCGCTGTTTACTCCCACACGGATAGGGATACCCCGCTCCTTTGCCACATCCACTACCGCTTTCACCTTATCCACGCTGCCGATATTGCCGGGATTAATGCGGATTTTATCCGCGCCGTTCTCCATAGCCGCGATTGCCATTTTGTAGTCAAAATGGATGTCCGCCACCAGCGGAATGTGAATCTGCTTCTTAATTTCGGCAATCGCCTTCGCCGCTTCCGGTGTGGGAACCGTACAGCGGATAATCTCACAACCTGCTTTCTCAAGCCGCAAAATCTGTGCCACTGTTTCTTTTACGTTTTCCGTCTTTGTATTTGTCATGGACTGAATCAAAATGGGATTGCCCCCGCCGATGACTCTGTCTCCAATCTGAATTACCTTTGTATGATTTCTGAAGGTGCTGTTATCCTCGCTCATTTCCTCGCTCCTTATCCGGTTCGATATACTGCCGTCATAATATTATAGCGGATTTTATTGAAAAAGTATACCCCTTCGAACAATATAACGGTTTATGTGGCAGCCTGACTCTTCCGGCAAAAATAACCGGGGCTTAACTGCTCTGCCCATCCCTGCATACATAACCGTAAGAGCATGGTATTGACCTGAACCGAGTTATCATTATCTGGCAGTTTTCCGACAATCTGCTCTAACGCCTGCGGATAGAAGTCAAGCGCCTCGTAAATTTGCAATAAATCGGGTGGAATATAGGGAATTGCTTCTCTCTGTTTATCCTCTCTCTGTTTCTCCTCCCCCATCGGATTTTCCTTTCTCCAAATACCCCTCTTTTTTTCCCACAAGGCAGTGATGTCCTCCAAAAATTCCTGCGGAGATAAAAGTACCCCTGCTCCCTGCCTTATCAGACTGTTGCAGCCGTCGCTTAACCTGTCGGTAATTCTGCCGGGCACTACATAAACCTCCCTGCCCTGCTCAAGCGCCATATCCACGGTAATCAGCGTGCCGCTTTTCCGCCTTGCCTCAATGACCACCACCGCATCCGCAAGTCCGCTGACAATCCGGTTCCGCAGCGGAAAATGATGTGCCTTTGGCAGCACTCCCGGAGAAAAGATGGACAGGATTCCTCCCTGCGCAGCCAGCTTCTCATACAGCTTTTTATTCTGCGCCGGGTAACAGATATCCACTCCGCAGCCCAGCACCCCGAAGGAGGTTCCTCCCGCCGCAAGTGCCGCCTCCTGACTGATGCCGTCGATACCTCTTGCCATACCGCTTATAATCTGTACGCCCCTGCCGCCCAGATACTTTCCCAATTCCGCCGCCACATAGCTGCCGTATGGGGAACAATCCCTGGCACCGACAATTGCCACCGACATTTTATCCTGTTCAGGCAGCTTTCCTTTATAAAATACTCCATATGGCGCATCGGGAACCTCCCGGAGGCGTTGGGGATAGTCTTTCTCTTCCTTTGTCAGAAAAAAAATCTCCTGTGCACGCATCCTTTCATATTCCTCTTCTATATTCCACTGCGCTGTAGTCTGCTTTATACCCGCAAGCTGCTTTGCATTTAACACCTGCTGCCAGTTCTCCTCCCCTGCCTGATAAACGCCTCTTGCATCGCCTCCGCAGTGCTTTAACAGCCTTTCTATGCTTCTATCCCCGATTCCCGGCAGATTACACAGCCAATAGGCATATTTCTTTATTTCCTCTTTCATTCCCTTCCTCCCCAATATTCCAGCGTGGGACGATAGCACGCCGCCTCCAGCAGATGCTCTGCTGCAATCCGTTCCGCCCCTGCCAAATCCGCAATCGTCCGCGCCACCTTTAAAATGCGGTGATATCCTCTTGCACTTAAATTTAGAGATTTATAAATCTGCTCCATACACCGTGTCTCTTCCACTCCCAAAGAACAGTATTTCTCAATATCCGCTGCATCCATCTCCCCGTTAAACTGTCTGCTGCTTCCTGAAACCTGCCCTTCTCTTCTCCGGAAACGCTTCTGCTGTATGGCTCTTGCTTTCATAACCCGTTCCCGTATTGCGGCGCTGCTTTCGCTTTTCTTTTCTGCATGCAGCGCCGTAATATCCACTTCGCGCAATTCCACGCACAAATCAATGCGGTCAAGAATGGGACCCGATACCCTTCCCATATACTTCTTCACCTGCGCCTGCGTACATCTGCATTTGTTGAGATTGGGATAATACCCACAGGGACAGGGATTCATGGCACACACCAGCATAACATCCGCCGGGTATGTCACGTTTCCGTTTGCCTTGGCTATCTGTACCCGCCGCTCCTCCAGGGGCTGACGCATACTGTCCAATATATTCCTTGAAAATTCAGGTAACTCGTCCAGAAACAGGACGCCTCTGTGAGAAAGGGAAAGGATACCCGGTTTGGGGTTTGATGTGCCGCCTGTCAGCGCCGCCATGGAAACTGTATGATGAGGGCTCTGAAAGGGGCGCGAGGTGACCAGAGGTTCCTTTTCCCCCAGCATTCCCGCCACACTGAAAACCGAAGTCACCTCCAGGCTCTCCTCCAGTGTCAGCGGCGGCAGAATCCCCGGAATGCGTTTTGCAATCATGGATTTTCCTGCCCCCGGCGGTCCCACCAGCAGCAGATTGTGAAATCCCGCAGCGGCAATCTCTGCCGCCCGTCTCGCCGTCTCCTGTCCGCCAACCTCCGCAAAGTCAAAAAGATAGTCCGCTCTTGCGTCCGCAAACAATTTTGCGGTATCCACACTGATACGGGGCAGAATGTCGTCCTGCTTATTACTCTTTTCCTGCAAAAAACAAAGCAGCTCCCTGATATCTCCCACCCCTCTTACGATAATTCCGGGTATCACCGCACCCTCCGGCGCATTCTCTCTGGGAACAATGCACTGTCTGACGCCTTGCTTTGCCGCCTCCTGCACAATAGGCAGTACGCCTTTCGCTTTCCTGACTTCGCCGTTTAGACCCAGCTCTCCCAGAAACAGGGTTTCTGATGTGGCTTCCTCCGAAAAGAACCCAAACGCCTGTAATACTCCAACCGCTATAGGTAAATCAAACGCCGTTCCCTCCTTTTTGCAGTCAGCCGGGGACAGATTCACTGTGATATGAGTGGGCGGAATGTCAAATCCCGCATTTTTCAACGCCACCTGCACCCGCTCTTTGGATTCCCGCACCTCGCCGCTTAAAAATCCCACCATGCTAAAGCCCGGCAGTCCCGGCGCGATATCTACCTCCACACCGACTAAACAGGCGTGCACGCCCAGCAGCGTTCCCGATGTAATTGTACTGTACATAAACAGATACCTCCTTGTTTTAATTGGAATTCATAATGGAAAATTTTTTGACTTTTTGATAATAAATTATATAGAGAAGAAAAATGAAAAAGAGTCCTGCAGCTCACCGCGGAGGAAATTCCTCCGGGTGAATTACTGCCGCTTCTTATATTATAATGGAATCTAATCTGTTGTCCATGGCGTCGGCATTCCGGGCAAATTGAACAGCCATGGCACGGTCAATTCTGCCCTCCTGATAAAGCTGTGTAATCGCTTCATCCATGGTAATCATCCCCATCTCACGGTTTTCCTGCATCACATCGTCAAGCCGATGGATATCTCCCTCCCGAATCAGGTTTCGTACAACAGAATTGGCATGTAATACCTCAAACGCAGTCACACGGCTTTTTCCGTCTGCTGTAGGAATCAGCTGCTGCGAAATGACTGTTTCCAGTACATCGGCAAGCTGTACACGAATCTGCTGTTGTTTATGAGGCGGAAAAACGTCTATCATGCGTTTCACGGTGTTTACCGCTCCAACGGTATGCAGTGCGGATAAAACCAGATGTCCCGTTTCTGCTGCGGTAATCGCCACACTGATGGTCTCAAAATCCCGCATTTCTCCCACCAGAATCACGTCGGGATCCTCCCTCAGTGCAGCGCGAAGAGCACTGGCATAGTTCTCGGTATCAATACCGATTTCTCTCTGGTTCACCATGGACATCTTGTGCTGGTGCAGATATTCAATCGGATCCTCCAGAGTAATAATATGGGCGTCTCTGTTCGTATTAATCTTATCAATAATCGCGGCAAGGGTAGTAGATTTCCCACTTCCCGCAGGTCCGCCAACAAGTATCAGTCCCTTTTTCCTGCGATACAGCTCTATCACGGAATCGGGCATCCCCAGTTCCTCAGGCTCCGGCACCTTGGTGTCAACCAGACGAAACGCCATCGCCACGGATCCCCGCTGCTTATAGGCATTCAACCGAAATCTTCCGCAGCCGGAGCTGGAAAAAGACATATCATACTCCCCGCGTTCTTCAAAACGCTCTATCTGTGCCTCCGTCATAATAGAAATCAGCATGTCAAGCGTATCTGCCGGAAGCAGCTTCGGATAATCCATTGTAATCAGATTACCGTTCACCCGCATTTTCGGCGGAATACCAACGGTCAGGTGTACATCGCTGGCGCCCGCTTTCTTAGCAGCCGTCAAAATCTCTTCAATCGTAGACATTCTATTTCCTCCTATGTATTAAATCCCGCCTTTTTCAAGGACTCAATATCCATAATATATCTGTTGTCCAGCGTCTTCATAATATCCACAATCCGGATATCGTCATTGTAGGGCAGGGAAAGATCCAAAATATGATTGTCGTGGAAACACAATACCACAGGACGAAGAATATTATCTGTATTTTCTACTAATATCAACGCCTTATCCCCTGTGTTCAGCTCCACACTGACGCCGGGAAACAGAATTTTTATGGACTGAATCAGTGCGTGCACCACCTGAATATCATACATTTCAGGATTGTCTATAATCTTCTGTATTGCTATCACTTCGGATTTGCGTTCTCCGCCGAGACTCATCGCAGTCAGTTCATCATATCTGTTTGCAACCGCCAGAATCTTTTCTCCCATCAGCATTTTATGATTGGGAAGCTGCTCAGGCTCCTTCTCCTTTTTAACCGCCTGCGTACAAATACGTCTGACGCCCGCACCGTCTACACCAAAAACATTTTCCATCATTTCTGCAGATTTCATTGCTTCCGTATAAATCTGCATTTGTTCCTCTTCACTCAAATCATCACGATATGCCAGTCCGCCCCCAAGATGTACCTTGCCGATATCATGTACAAGCGCAGCAAGAACCGTCTGGAACTGTTCTTCACGCTTCAGATTCAGCATATGCGACATCATCGTACACAAAATAGCCACATTAAGGGAATGTCTGTAAACATAATCATCCCTGCTGCGCAGATTCTGATAAAAATTAATCTTATTGTCCAGATGTCCAAAGTTTTTGATAATCATATTGGCAATCATCTGAAGCTTTGTATGTTTTTTCCCATAGAGAATATTGTCAATCTCATCCTGAATGGAAAAAATCGTTCTGGTCTGAAAACGCTCAAATTCCAAATCCTCTACCGTCATAGGCGGAAGCGGTTCTGCCGGCTCCAAAATATAAATGCCCAGCAGACCAAAATTGCGGACACTGTCTATTGCAAGCGCGGAAAGTTTAGAATTTCGTTCAAATAAAAGGACTCCCTTTTTGCTGTAGATAGGACGCGCAAGGCGCATGCCTGTTTTTAAGTCCTCTGTTTTGACAAACTGCATACTATGTATCTCCCTTTTTTTATGATAAAAAACTGTAACAAAAAGGCAGAGCGCTTCCTCTGCCCTTGTTGTCAAGTATAACCTATTTGTAGGAAAATGACAAGAATTCTTTGTGCTATTTGCCCATGCTTTTTATCTTTCTCTCAATTTTCCGCTGCAAAGCCTTCTCTCAGCTTCTGCAGCGCTTTCTTCTCGATTCTGGAAACATAACTCCGGGAAATACCGAGACTGTTTCCGATTTCATTCTGTGTAATTTCCTCTGTCCCGTTCAGTCCGTAGCGCATGATGACTATTTCTTTTTCTCTCTCTGTCAGGCAGCGCTCCATCAACCGGACCAGTTTTTCCCTCCTGCTGTTAAATTCCATCTTTTCGATAATATCAGGCTGCTGCTGTTCTATCACATCCATCAGGTGAATTTCATTTCCCTCTTTGTCCTGTCCGATAGGCTCAAAAAGAGATACCTCTCTGGAAATCTTCTTTTTGCTTCTAAGCAGCATCAGAAGTTCATTATCTATACATCGGCAGGCATATGTGGCAAGGCGCCCCTTACCAACATCAAAGGTATCCACGGCTTTAATCAGACCGATGCAGCCGATAGATATCAAATCTTCCATGTCTTCATCCACGTTCTGGTATTTCTTGGCTATATGTGCCACGAGACGCAGGTTTCTTTCCACCAGAATCTCCTTCGCCTGTCTGGCCTCCGAGACGGTGCCCTCCTTCAACAGACGGATATATTTTGCTTCTTCTACCGCGGTTAAGGGTTTTTGGAAAGTTTTCAAAACAATCTCCGTGGATTTCTCTTAACCTTATTTTATGTGAAATTTCGTCCACAAGTGCCTGTATCATGCTAATCAAACAAAAACTGTGCCATCACATAGTTACTGATATCCAGTCCCCTTTCCGTAAGAACAAGCCGCCTTCCCCGGTCTGCTTCCGGGTTTCTGTATTCCAGCAAGCCGTCTGCAATATTTTTTTCTATCACGGCGCCGTAGACCTCGGTAAGCGTCTTTCCAAAGGCATCCCAAAACCCATTCTCTTCCACTCCTTCCGTCATACGAAGCCCCAAAAACAGAAATTCCTCCATCTGCTCTTTCTCGCTAAGCTCCTGTATATGTCCGCGGCAGCCGAGAGGGTTCGCCAGATAATCCGCAAGGCTTCGCCCGTTTTGAAACCGTTTATTATCCACAAGGGACGCCGCACCGATTCCAAAGCCTGCATACTCCACCCTGCGCCAGTATCCGCAATTATGCCGACAGGCATACCCCTCCTTTGCATAGTTGGATATCTCATACCTCTCATACCCGTGACGCTTCAACATCTCTTCCGTCCGCTTGTACATCTGCCGCTCACATTCCTCATCCGGCAGTTGCAAAGCGCCTTTTTTATCCATTTCCGCAAAAGGCGTTCCCTCCTCCACAATCAGACTGTAGGCGGAGATATGCGCGGGCTGTGGGGTCAGCTTAAGCACCTTTTCCAGTGTCAGACAGTAAGAATCCGTACTCTGTCCCGGAAGGGCGCTCATAATATCCACATTGATATTGCAAAACCCCGCTTCCACCGCAAGGCGGTAGGTTTCCAGAAACTCCTGCCAGCTATGGATTCTGCCCAGACCTTTCAGTTCTTCATCATTTGCGGACTGCAGACCGATACTTAATCTGTTTACGCCCGCAGCAAAATACCGGTACAGTTTTTCTCCGTCCACGGTTCCGGGATTTACCTCTATGGAAATCTCTGCTTTCTCCGACACCGAAAAGCATTGATACACCGTTTCAAGCAGCCGTTCTATCCACAGGGCATTCACCACAGAGGGGGTTCCCCCTCCGATAAAAACCGTGTCCACAAGATATTCCCGATACGTTTCCGCCCTTCCGCGTATTTCCTGTAATAATGCCTCCATATAAGCATCCTTGGTTTCCTCAGCCGCAGGTGCGGACAAAAAATCGCAGTAAAGGCATTTCCTTACGCAGAACGGTATATGAAAATATAATTCCAGCTTTTTCATCTCTTATCTCATTTATTTTTTATCATCCAGCTTCAAGACGCTCATAAACGCCTTCTGGGGGATTTCCACGCTGCCTATCTGACGCATACGCTTCTTTCCCTCCTTCTGCTTCTCCAACAGCTTCTTCTTACGGGTAATATCGCCGCCGTAACACTTGGCAAGCACATCCTTGCGCATCGCCTTTACGGTCTCACGGGCAATAATCTTGCCGCCCACAGCCGCCTGAATGGGAATCTCGAATAAGTGTCTCGGAATCTCCTCCTTTAATTTTTCGCACATCTTACGTCCTCTCTCATATGCGGAATCTGCATGTACGATAAAGGACAGGGCGTCCACTTCCTCCCGGTTAATCAGAATATCCAGCTTCACAAGGCTCGCCTGCTCATAACCCTTGATATCATAGTCAAAGGATGCGTAGCCTCTGGAACGGGATTTCAGCGCGTCAAAAAAATCATAAATAATTTCGTTTAAGGGCAGCTCATATTTTAACAGCGCGCGGGTTCCTTCGATATATTCCATCCCTAAGTAACGTCCGCGTCTTTCCTGACAAAGCTCCATAATGGGACCGATATATTCCGATGTCACCATAATTTCAGCGCTGACGATAGGCTCCTCCATATATTCAATCTCGGAAGGGTCGGGCAGATTGGAGGGATTGGTCAGCTCAATCACTTCACCGTTGGTCTTGTGCACCTTATAGACAACGCCCGGCGCCGTGGTTACCAAATCCAGATTGTATTCCCGCTCAAGCCGCTCCTGAATAATTTCCAGATGCAGCAGCCCCAAAAAGCCGCAGCGGAAACCGAATCCTAATGCAATGGAAGTTTCCGGCTCATAATGCAGGGAGGCGTCGTTTAACTGCAATTTCTCCAGCGCATCGCGAAGGTCGGGGTATTTTGCACCATCCGCGGGATACAGCCCGCAGTAAACCATGGATTGTACCTTCTTGTACCCGGGGAGGGCTTCCGCACAGGGATTGTTATCATCCGTCACCGTGTCTCCCACTGCGGTATCCTTCACATTTTTAATGGAAGCGGTAATATAGCCTACCATTCCGGCGCTCAGCTCCTCACAGGGAATGAACTGACCGGCGCCGAAATACCCCACCTCTACTACATCCGCCTTCGCTCCGGTTGCCATCATGCGAATCGTGGTGCCTTTTTTTACGGTTCCTTCCATAATACGGCAGAAAATAATAACCCCCTTATAAGAATCGTACAGGGAATCAAAAATCAATGCCTGCAGGGGATTGTCGGGATTGCCCTTGGGGGCAGGAATCTTTTTTACAATCTGCTCTAATACCTCATCGATTCCGATACCGTTCTTGGCTGAAATCAACGGCGCATCCTGCGCCTCAATACCGATGACATCCTCAATCTCCTCAATAACTCTCTGCGGATCCGCGCTGGGTAAATCTATCTTGTTGATAACGGGAAACACATCCAAATCATGGTCAAGCGCCAGATAAACATTGGCAAGGGTCTGCGCTTCGATTCCCTGCGCCGCATCGACAACAAGAATCGCGCCGTCACAGGCAGCAAGGGAACGACTCACCTCATAATTAAAATCCACATGTCCCGGCGTATCAATCAGATTAAAGATGTACTCTTCCCCATCCTTTGCATGGTATACTGTCCGCACCGCCTGCGCCTTGATGGTGATGCCCCTTTCTCTCTCCAAATCCATATTGTCCAGAACCTGCGCCTGCATCTCTCTGCTTGTCAGCAGTCCCGTCTTTTCGATAATTCTGTCTGCAAGGGTTGATTTTCCATGGTCTATATGGGCAACAATACAAAAATTCCGGATTTTACTTTGTTCAACGGACGACATACGTTTTCCTCTCTATCTGCTTATAATGCGTACTAAAACAGTATGATTGTAGCAGAATTTTCTTGTATTGTCCATGTTTTCTCTCTATGTAGCCGGAAACTGCGCTTCTTTTTACCCTTCCCCTGACAATACCATATCAATAATATGCGCCAGCGGATCGCAGGCATTCATCGCCTCCTCCACGGTGTTATTCTGCGCTCCCAGCTCAATCAGGGTAGTCCTCGCACGCAGGTGCATATTGTAGCGATATCCTTTCAGATAAATTTTTCTGGTCAGTCCTGGATAATATTCCGCCGCCTTTAGCTGCATCTGAAAGGAAAAAGCCAGATTTTCCTCCTGATATTCATTATAAAGATAAGCAATATTTCCCGTTTTCCGCGTCCTGCTCAGTCCGTTAAAAAACATAAAACGCGCCGTGGGTCTTCCGTCCAGATCCATAACCAGCTTTGTCTCTTCCGGCATGGAATCTCTATGTAAATCTATGATTACCTCTATGGTGGGATTTTCTGCAAGTACACGCTCAATGTCGGGCAACGAATTGGCATAGGCGTCATCCCTTGTTTCCACATCATATTGTCCCGTATGGTGCAGTACATGATATCCGTATTCACTGCGAAGAATTTCACTCAAACGCTCTCCCACCCCTACAATCGTGGTGGATTCATCCCCCGGTACGGAATCCGCAAACCCTTCCTGAGAGTGCGTATGATAAATCAGGATCTGCGGTCCCTCACTTTCCTTGGAAATCGTCAAATCCTTGCCCAGAAGCTTTGAGACGTCCAGTTGGTCGCTGCCCGCCATGGTATTGCTGTCTATTGTATAGAAGGTATTTACCAGCGTCTCATAAGTTGACAATGCCTGCAAATCCACTGGATTCTGCAGCTCATGTCTGACGAAAGGACTATCCTGCTCTATTACTGCCACCTCGTCCATCTGTAATGCAGCTTCATTTTCCGCTTTTAAAAGCTCCTGCAAATCTTCCGCCATCGTTTCCGTTCCCTCCGTGCTTTCTTCTATATTCCCCTCCGTCTCCTGTGCCTCAGCCAGCAAAATTTCATCCAGAGACAGGTAGTTTTCTCTTTTACTCTCACCGTTTTCCTTTTCTGCATTCTTCCGGCTATAGCCATACAGAGGAAGTATTTCCGCCATCTGCTGCTCTAATATTTGATTTTTTTCCTGTTGTCCCTGTTGCACAAAAGAAAACACAGGCACAAACTTCCGAATAACGGAATTTCCAAGCTCCTGTGCCGCACTCTGCTTCATTACATCAGCAAAGGAGGTTTCTGCCGTCTGTAAATCTTTTCTGACAGATAAAAATAACAGAAATAAAACAGTAAGTCCTGCCAGATACACAGCAGGGCTGACTGCGCTTTTCTTTCCTTTTACGTTTAAGCACTCCCCTTCCTTCGATGTGGCACATCTTTTTCAATGTCGCGGGTCGTTTAAATATATGCCGGACGGCTAAAGGCTATTCCATTCCTTTCTCCAAAGCCATGTTGATTCCCTCGGAAACGGTAAAACTGACACGCTTGATTACCGCATCAATATCCTTTCCCGTCATATACATATTGTTCAGCTCCGCAAAAGCATGCCTGTGCTGCCCCATATATTTCATGGTGTCAAATTCCTCATCATCCTGAAGAAGCTTTTCAAGCGCATCTCCTACAATGGTCGCCGCATCCACCACAGTCGGCACCCCGATTGCAATAACGGGAATGCCGAGACTCTCCCTGGTCAGGGCGTTTCTATGGTTTCCCACGCCGGAACCGGGCTGGATGCCGGTATTGGTAATCTGTATCGTGCGATTCAGCCTTCTGGTACTTCTTGCTGCCAGAGCATCCACTACAATTAATACGTCAGGTGTTGTCTCGTGTATCACGCCCTTTATAATTTCAGCAGTTTCCATGCCTGTCTTTGCCATAACTCCCGGTTCGATACTGCTGATCAGATTCACTTTGCTGCAATTATATGCAGCCTTTCCGTATTCCCGCACCACATGCCTTGTAATAAAAAGATTGTCCACCACCTGCGGTCCCAGCGCATCCGCCGTCACCTCGCGGTTGCCCAATCCCACCACCAGAACAGACTGTTCGCTGTCAGCATTTGGAATCATGGTCAGAAGCTCCTCCGCCAGACAGTCCGATATTTCGCGATGATAACCTTCGTCAGGCTCCAACATGGCAGGCGCTTCCATTGTCACATAAGTACCGACAGGTTTTCCCATGATTTTCGCCGCATTTTTCGTATCAATAAATACTTTTGTGACCCGAATGTCATCCTCTTCTCTGTTATATTCCTCCACTCTCACTCCGCGCAGTTCACTGTCCGCCTCCGTAATACTCTCCCGCGCTTCCAATGCTAAATCTGTTCTGACCTGATAGTTTGTCATAACATTTTCCTCCTGCTGACTTATATTAGAAATTCTTCCCCATGGCTGAACTATTACATATTTTTTTGCAAAAAACAGGAAAATATGTATTGACAAACAACCAAATATTGACTAAACTACAATCGTATGTTTACGTTAGTCTTCCGTGTCTGGCTAAAGTGAAATATTTTTGAGCAAATAATTTTTGTATACAAATGGAGGTGTACGACTTGGCTAACATTAAATCTGCAAAAAAGAGAATTTTAGTAACCCGCACTAAAACTGAGAGAAATAAAGCTATCAAATCCGGCGTTAAGACAGCTATCAAAAAAGTATATGCTGCAATCGAATCCGGAAACAAGGATGCTGCTAAAGCAGAGCTTAGCGCTGCTACTAAGACGATTGAGATGGCTGCAACCAAAGGTGTTTACCACAAGAACAATGCAGCGAGAAAAGTTTCCCGTATCAGCAAAGCAGTAAACGGAATGGCTTAATTTTTTAATAATCAGTACTTAACAGCACCTGTACCGTCATGCGGGTGCCTTTTTTATGCTCAAAAATTCAAACAGCGCCCCCCTTTCCATAATTTGCATGTTTCATCCTGCTTATTTTATTTTATTATATGTCTGTAATAGTTATGTAATATTTCTGTAATATTTGAAACACAAAGAAAGGAGTACTTATGAGAAAAATTACATTATTAACTACTGCAGCTCTTTTATCTCTTACCTGTATCGGAGGCTCCACGCTATCTGTTGACGCCGCTTCCTTAAGCGAAAAGAATCTTTACAGATATGGAAATAAAGTCATTATCGTTGGCGGAAGTGCCTGCGATACTGATATTGATTCTGTACTGAATCAGTTTTTACAGAGTTTTCCCTGCCCTCCCGTGCAGACACCGGACGTGGAAATTCCTGATGTGGAAATCCCTGATGTGGAAATCCCTGATGTAGAAATCCCTGATGCGGAGATTCCCGGCGAGAATACCCCTGACACAGAAGCGCCTGAAGGAAATACACCCGATGCTGAACTTCCTGACAACAATATTCCAAGCACACCGGAAACCGAAACTCCCGACACGGAAACTCCTGGTGACAACGAAAACACTTCCTATATTGATCAAGTTGTAAATCTTGTCAATATTGAACGTGCCAAGGAAGGTCTTGCACCACTGACCATTGACGTAAATGTGCAGGCTGCAGCTCAGGTTCGTGCCGAGGAAATCGTAACCTCCTTCTCCCATACACGTCCCAACGGAAGCAGTTTTTCCACCGCTTTAGCAGAACAGAATGTCTCCTACAGACGTGCCGGTGAGAATATCGCATGGGGGCAGCGCTCTCCTGAAGAAGTGGTAACCGCCTGGATGAACAGTGAGGGACACCGCGCAAACATCATGAACAGCAATTTCACCAAAATCGGCGTCGGATATTACCGGAGCGCCAATGGCGTAAACTACTGGTCACAGCTATTTGTCGGATAACGATATTCCGACTAAGAGCATGAAAAAGCCGCGCTGCCGATAAATAGTCTCGGCAACGCGGTTTTTAGTGTTCAAACCACTTATTTCGATTAGGAATTCTGATTCAGTCGTCCATAAATTAGCGCCTTTCTCCTAAGCTTCGCGGCAAGCTCCTTTGTAAACACTCCCGGAAGCGCTCTCCAACGCCAGTTCGTTCCTACCGTGGATGGGATATTGGTGCGGGCTTCACTTCCCAGACCCAAAATATCCTGCGCCTGCACAACTGTCAAATCCGCCACGCTTCCCCACAGCGCGCACATCATTCCCCAATTAGGCTCATCCCCCTCTGAAATGCGAAGATATTCTCTTGCATAAGCGGTATCCTCCGGATCTGCATTTTCAAACCATCCCATAATCGTATCATTGTCATGCGTTCCAGCATATGCCACACAATTGGGGATATAATTATGGGGCAGATATTCACTGCCGCTGGCATCCCGGCTGTCAAATGCAAATTCCAATACCTTCATTCCCGGAAAACCGCTGTCCTTTAACAGTTTTCTCACGGAATCGGTCAGATATCCCAAGTCCTCCGCAATAATGGATTGTCTTCCGACAGCGCGTTCCACCGCGTTAAACAGCTTCATTCCCGGTCCCTGCTTCCATCTGCCATTCTGCGCCGTCTTTTCACCAAACGGAATGGCATAGTAGGTATCAAAACCTCTGAAATGGTCGATACGAAGCATGTCATATATTTTACACTGGTAACGGATGCGTTCCACCCACCACGCAAAATCATTTTTTTCCATATAGTCCCAGTCAAACAGAGGATTTCCCCACAATTGACCGTCCGCAGAAAAACCGTCAGGCGGACATCCCGCTACTTCCTTTGGCTGCTTTTTCTCATCCAACTGAAACAGATCGCTGTGCGCCCATACATCCACACTGTCAAGGGACACGTAAATAGGCAAATCACCAATGAGCAAGATGCCCTTTTCGTTGGCATAAGCCTTTAACTTTTCCCACTGTTTAAAGAATAGATACTGAACCGCCTTCCAGAAATTAATATTTTCTTCCTGCGATTTTACGACTTCCTTCAACGCCTGTTCCTCACGGTTGCGAAGAGGTGCTTTCCATTCGCTCCATGGCGCGCCGTCATGCAGATCCTTCAATGCCATAAACAGGGCAAAATCAGGAAGCCATCCTTTGTTTTCCTCACAGAAAGTCGCAAAATCATCGGGCGGCGCAGTCAGAAACTTCTCTGCCGCCTTTCTGAGCACCGGATATCTTTTCCGGTACATTGCACCATAATTGACGGCATCCGGCTCAGATTCCCAATCTATTGTATCATAATCTTCTTTATCCAAAAGACCGCTTTCCGAAAGTTCATCCAAATCTATAAAATACGGATTTCCGGCAAACGTAGAATATGACTGATAGGGAGAGTCGCCGTAACTGGTCGGACAAACCGGCAAAAGCTGCCAGCATGTCTGCCCGCCCGCCTGCAAAAAATCCACAAATTCATAAGCAGCTTTTCCCATTGTTCCAATTCCATAAGGAGAAGAAAGGGAAGAAATGTGCATTAATATACCGCTTTTTTTCAAAACGCCCACGCTCCTGTCTTTAAACTTATCTGTTCTGCCGCAGCATCTGTGTGCTTTCACCTATAATCAGAGAAAAAGGAATCTGTTCCTTCACGGATGTTTCTTTTTCCAAAATACATTGTAACAGAATTTCTACAGATCGTTCTGCGATGCTTGCTCCCGGCTGTTGTATCGTTGTCAGTCTGGGCACCATATACTGTCCTAATTCAATTCCATCGAAGCCGATGACTGACACATCATCGGGAATGCACAGACCGCTGTCCTTTATGGCACGGATTGCCCCCAATGCCGTTACATCCGACATTGCAAATACTGCCGTAATATCCGGCATTTTTTGAAGCAGTACACGCATCGCCTGATAACCGCCCTCCATTGTAAAATAGGTACCGGCAAACTGCACATCCGCTTCAAAATCAATGTTGTGGTCACGAAATGCACATAGGCATCCTGCATATCTGGCTCTTGCCGGGTTGGAATGCCTCATCTCGCCTCCAAGGATTCCTATTTTCCGATGTCCAAGCGAAATCAAATGCTCCACCGCTGTCTTTGCGGCGGCAGTATCATCAATACTTACACTGGAAAGATTCTCAAACGCAAGTCCCTCTGCCGAATTAGTTACCATGACGCAGGGAACGTCAACCAGGTCAAAACATTCCCTGAAATTCTCCAGATTGCTTCCCAGAAACAATATTCCCAAAGGCTGACGGTCACGGCATACCTGCAGCGCCTGTTCTACCTCGTGCTCTTCTTCACCGATATAGTAAATCAGGGAAGCATATCCCTTTGCTTTAATTAACTGCTGCAGCGTCTCTACCAATGCAGCAAACAGCATATTCTTCGTACCTTTTACGATAATTGCAACACCGCTGTTAGACTGCTGCTTTAAATGCTTTGCGTTATTATTCAGACGGAAGTGGTATTTTTCAACCACCTCCATCACCTTACGGCGTGCTTCCTCTGAAACTCCGGGTTGATTATTGAGTACACGGGATACTGTTCCCACGGCATATCCGGATTCTCTCGCAATGTCCTTGACTGTCATTTAAGTACCGCTCCAATTCTCCTTTGTATTTTATCCTTTTACCGCACCTGCCGCCACACCTTTGATAATGTGCTTCTGACAGGATAAGTAGAAGATGATAACCGGAATAACCGCCATGATTAACGCTGCCATAATCGCGCCCATGTCAACTCTTCCGTAACTTCCCTTCATGTATTGTACCACAATTGAGATTGTTTTGTACTTATTAATATCCAGCACCAGATACGGAAGCAGGAAGTCGTTCCATATCCACATGGTTTCCAAAATACCTACGGAAATATAGGTAGGCTTCATAATCGGTCCCACAATGGTAAAAAAGGTTCTAAGCGGTGTACATCCGTCAATCATTGCCGCTTCCTCAATCTCCAACGGAATGGATTTTACAAAACCGCAGAACATAAATACCGCAAGTCCTGCACCAAAACCCAGATAAATAATGATAATTCCCCAAGGTGTGTTCAGTCTCAAACGGTCAGCCACTAACGAGAGGGTAAACATAACCATCTGGAAGGGCACTACCATGGAAACTGCGCAAAGCGCATACATTGCGCTGGAAAAAGTGCTTTTCACACGGGTAATATACCATGCGCACATGGAGGTGCAGAGAAGAATTACCAATACAGAGCCGACTGTAATAAATACCGTCCAGCCAACCGCATCCAGGAAACCATATTGGTTAATCGCTGAGGCATAGTTGGAAAGTCCTGTCCATGTTTCCGCGCTGGGAAGCTTAAACGGCTCCAGATTGATATATACTTTATTCTTAAACGAGTTAATCAAAACGATGATAATCGGTGCAATATAAATAAGTCCAAGAATGGTGAATACTATGGTTCCTACCCAACTGAGCGTTCTTTTCATTTTCATTTACTGCTGCACCTCCTTTGCCCGTGTCGCCTTAAGCTGCCACATACCAATTCCGACTACAATAATAAAGAAAATAACTGCTTTCGCCTGTCCTACACCTTCCCATCCTACACGACCATAGAACGTGTTATAAATATTCAGCGCCATTAACTCTGACAATTTGGAAGGCTCGCCTGCCGTCAGCGACAGGTTCTGGTCAAACAGTTTGAAGCCATTTGTAATAGACAGGAACACACAGATTGTAATAGATGGCATCATCATAGGAAGTGTAACTTTAAACAAACGCTGTATGGGGTTTGCTCCATCAATCTGCGCCGCCTCTATAATATCGCCTGGAATCGCCTGCAAACCGGCGATATAAATAATCATCATATAACCAATCTGCTGCCAGCTTACCAGAATAATCAAGCCCCAGAAACCATACCATTCATTCAATGCCAGCGCTGTATTATACTTTGCAAGCACACCGTTGATAATCAACTGCCAGATATAACCAAGTACAATACCGCCGATTAAGTTTGGCATAAAGAAAATGGTACGGAAAATATTGGTTCCCCGCATCTTCTGTGTCAGTGCCAGCGCCAAGAGGAATGCAAAAACATTAATCACTACCAGCGAAACTATTGCAAACAATGCCGTGAACCAGAATGAGTGCAAAAAGTCCGGGTCCTGAAATGCCTTAATGTAATTGGAAAATCCTACGAATTTAGCATCCGTTACCGTTGTAAATTCACAGAATGAGAGCCAAATTCCCAGAATAAACGGCAGTATAAAGCCGATAATAAAAGCTGCCAATGTAGGGAATACAAAAATCGGCATATATTTCTTTATGGCTTTTTCCATAAATATTTCTCCTCCTTTTTCTCATATGACTTTTAATTTGCAAAGACGGCGGGCGAGCAGTGCTCACCCACCGTCTTATCATAAGCTGTCTCTGAGCTATCTTATTTAGCTGCCTCAGATGCCCATCCATCTACGAATGCGGTAACAACTGCGTTCCAGTTCTCATCTGTCTGATCTGCTGCATAAGTTGTCAGTGCGGAACCCACTCCATTCTTCCATTCCTCAGAAGGCATGGTAGGGAAGTTCCAGGATACGGATGTGTATCCGTTCGCTACATATTCGTTTGCCTGATTTACAAGTACGTTAGAAGACTCCAGATTGGATTTGAAAGGAATTACAAATCCCATTCCGTCTGCACCGGAGGGCATTGCACCTGTTGTACCGCACATAGCGTTTACACCAACCTCAGAGGTTACACACCAGTTCATAAAATCAAGTGTTGCCTGGATATCCTTCTCAGATGCTTTGCCGTTTACGCACCAGTAGTTCTCAGTACCGGTACAAAGCCCCTGATTTTCTTCACCCTCTACTCCGATATAAATAGGAAGCATTCCGATATTCTCATCACCCAAGGAAGAAATATCTGCATATGCCCATGTACCATTCTGGTAGAACACTGCTTTACCTGTTACAAATTCTGCTACCGCATCGTCACCGGTCTTGGTGGAAAGCATTGTAGGTTCGCAGGTTGCATTGTTGATGTACAAATCCCAGATTGCACGATAATTATCTAAGTAAGTACCTTTGATTGCATCTGTCGTTCCGATTCCGTCCGCTTTGTATTCATAGTAGATAGGAAGATTTGCCAGATGAGTTTTGAATCTCCAGTCAGAAGAACCATCCATACCTGCGGAAGTAAATGCGGAGAATCCCAATTCATCAGAACGGGCGGTAATATCTTCCGCTACTGCTTTCAGGTCTGCGAATGAGTTAATATCTTCTGCGCTGTACCCTGCCTGTGCAAGCAATGACTTATTGTAAATAAGACCATAAGTCTCAATCACATAAGAGATACCTGCCATTTTTTCTCCATCCATCAGAGCGAATTCAGTGCTGGATAACTGTCCTGCTATATCTGAACCGGATAAGTCATAGCAGTAATCCTTCCAACCCTCCAGACCTACCGGTCCGTTCACCTGAAATAAAGTGGGTGCGTCCGTCTTAGCCATCTCAGATTTCAGGGTGGTCTCATACTGACCGGAAGCAGCCGTCATAACCGTTACAGGAATCCCTGTTTCCTCCGTATAAATTTCAGCCAGCTCCTGCCACTGTGCATCCTGCTCAGGCTTAAAGTTTAAATAATAAACTTTACCGTTTTCGTTCTCGCTGCCGCAGCCTGTCAACAGAGACATCAAACAAACGCCGACAAGTCCGAATGCTAACAATTTCTTTTTCATAGTAGTTACCTCCGTTTACTTTTGTTTTGGAAACGTTTCCAATTACTTTATAATCAATATATACACCATTTTTTTGTACTTTGCAACCCCAAAATATATTTTTGTACAATTTTTGAAATTTTGAGTTTTCATTTTTGTGGTTTTTCCACAATTTATATCTACAGATACCAGAAATTTGTGGGCAAGCAAAAAGCCCGGGAACACGAAATTCCCAGGCTTGGTTTTATCTTATGCCTTATGCGAAACTATTATTTGTTGTAGCAAACAATCTGACCGAAGTCTGCCTTCAGGGAGGCGCCGCCTACCAGACCGCCGTCAATGTCTGCCTGTGCAAACAGTTCCGGTGCGCTGGACGCAGATACAGAGCCGCCGTACTGGATACGGATAGCCGCTGCAGTAGCATCATCATAAATCTCAGCAATACACTCACGGATTGCTTTACAAACTTCCTGAGCCTGCTCAGTAGTTGCCACTTTACCGGTTCCGATAGCCCAGATAGGCTCGTAAGCAATAACAGCTTCTGCTGCCTGCTGTGCCGTTACATTCAGGAACGCAATCTTAATCTGCTGACGGATAAAGTCAATGGTTACGCCCTGCTCTCTCTGGGTAAGGGATTCACCGCAGCAGATAATCGGAGTAATGCCGTGCTCAAATGCCTTTAATACTTTCTTATTAACGGTTTCGTCCGTCTCCGCGAAGTATTCTCTTCTCTCGGAATGACCGATAATCACATATTTCACGCCCGCGTCCGTAAGCATTTCAGGAGAAATTTCACCGGTGTAAGCTCCCTTCTCCTCAAAATACATATTTTCTGCACCGATGTTAATATTGGTTCCCTTTGCAGCCTCCATAGCAGGAATAATATCAATTGCAGGCACGCAGAATACTACATCCACATCTTCATTCCCTACAAGGGGCTTTAAGGTATTCACAAGCTCTACTGCCTGACTGGGGGTCATATTCATTTTCCAGTTGCCGGCAATAATTTTTTTTCTTGCCATTTTAGTTTCCTCTTTTCTTACTTTTTATTTATTATGTTTCATACGCAAACACATCCATAAGCAGACACCCAGTAAAAGCTTCGCTTTTACTGCGGTGCGTTGCACCTTCATAAAATTCCATCCTCTGACATGCTCATGCAAGCATGGCATGTCAGAGTCTGGAATTTCACTCAGTCTGCTTATCGCATCATTTGTCGTCTGCTGCTGCAACACCGGGAAGCTCCTTGCCCTCAAGGAATTCAAGGGAAGCGCCACCGCCGGTAGAAATGTGGCTCATCTTATCGCCAAAGCCTAACTGGTTCACTGCTGCTGCGGAGTCACCGCCGCCGATAATGGTAGTAGCATCTGTCTCAGCCAGTGCTTTTGCCACAGCAATGGTACCTGCAGCCAGAGTAGGGTTCTCGAATACACCCATGGGACCGTTCCACACAACGGTCTTTGCGCTTTTAACCGCTTCTGCATACATAGCCGCTGTCTTAGGTCCGATATCACAGCCCTCTCTGTCAGCAGGCATGTCAGTTACATCATAAACCTCTACCTCAACAGGCGCATCAATAGGGTTCGGGAAATCAGCAATGGTTACAGAGTCAACAGGAAGCAATAACTTCTTGCCAAGCTTCTCAGCTTTCGCCATCATTTCCTTACAATAATCAATCTTCTCGTTATCAACCAGAGATTTACCGATTTCATAGCCCTGAGCCTTTAAGAAAGTGTAAGCCATACCGCCGCCGATAATCAGGGTATCGCACTTCTCAAGCAGATTGGAAATAACATTCAATTTATCGGCAACCTTCGCACCGCCGAGAATTGCAACAAAAGGTCTTACAGGATTCTCCACTGCATTGCCAAGGAAATTAATTTCCTTCTGCATTAAGTAGCCCACTACGTTCTCGCCGCCCTTTGCGGAGATGAATTTGGTAACGCCCGCAACAGAGGCATGAGCTCTGTGGGAAGAACCAAAAGCATCGCATACATAGATATCAGCCAGATCAGCTAACTCTTTGCTGAACGCTTCGCCGTTCTTGGTCTCTTCCGCACCGCGGAAACGGGTATTCTGAAGCAGAACAACATCGCCTTCCTTCATAGCTTCTACAGCCTTGGTAGCCGCTTCACCGGTTACGTTGTAATCTGCAACAAAGGTAACCTCTTTGCCAAGCTTCTCGGAAAGTCTCTTTGCAACAGGTGCAAGGGATTCTCCCTCGTTGGGACCATTCTTAACCTTTCCTAAATGGGAGCAAAGAATAACCTTGCCACCGTCGTTTAACAATTTCTGAATGGTAGGCAGAGCTGCTACAATACGGGTATCGTCCGTAATTTCACCATTTTTCAAAGGTACATTAAAATCACATCTTACCAAGACTCTCTTGCCTTTTGCGTTGATATCATCAACAGATTTCTTATTTAAGCCCATCTTTCTAATCTCCTTTATTTTATATTTTGTTGTTTCGTCTGTAAACGAAAAGGTCCGGTCCTAAAGACCGGACCTTTATAGGTCTTTTTACAGCAGTCGGCTCAAAAATCCTTAAGCTAACTCGCTGAAGTATTTGATGGTACGAACCATCTGAGAAGTATAGCTGTTCTCATTATCATACCAGGATACAACCTGTACCTGGGTATTTCCATCTTCCATAGGAGCAACCATGGTCTGAGTTGCATCGAAGATAGATCCGAAGGTGCTTCCGATGATATCGGAAGAAACGATCTCGTCCTCGTTGTAACCGAAGGACTCGGTAGCTGCTGCCTTCATAGCTGCATTGATTTCATCCTTGGTAACTGCGCCCTTAACAACTGCTACCAGAATAGTGGTAGAGCCTGTAGGGGTAGGTACACGCTGAGCAGAACCGATTAATTTGCCGTTCAGTTCAGGGATAACAAGACCGATTGCTTTTGCAGCGCCGGTAGAGTTAGGAACGATATTGCAAGCGCCTGCACGGCTTCTTCTCAAATCGCCTTTTCTCTGAGGTCCGTCAAGAATCATCTGATCTCCGGTGTAAGCATGAACAGTGGTCATGATACCGCTCATGATAGGTCTGCAGTCATTTAATGCCTTAGCCATAGGAGCCAGGCAGTTGGTTGTACAGGAAGCTGCGGAGATAACGGTATCTTCAGGCTTTAAGGTTGTATGGTTAACATTGTATACAATGGTAGGAAGGTCATTACCTGCAGGAGCAGAAATAACAACTTTACGAGCACCAGCAGTGATATGTGCAGATGCCTTCTCTTTGGAGGTGTAGAAACCGGTACACTCTAAAACTACGTCAACCTTTAATTCACCCCAGGGAAGTTTGCTTGCATCAGCCTCTTTGTAGATAGTGATGGTCTTGCCGTTAACGGTAATGCTGTCCTCACCAGCCTCTACAGTGCTTGCGTATTTGTATACGCCCTGAGAAGAATCATATTTTAACAAGTGTGCCAGCATCTTAGGGCTTGTTAAATCGTTGATTGCTACAACTTCATATCCTTCTGCATCAAACATCTGTCTGAATGCCAGACGACCAATACGGCCAAAACCATTAATTGCTACTCTTACTGCCATTTTAGTTTCCTCCTAAAATAATATAATTTTATATCTTTTGACTTTACACGGAGCTACCATTTGAAAAACGCATGTCCGATTGTCAAAATTTTATCAGCACTGTTATTTTACCTAATTCTATTTGATAATTCAAGATGTAAATCAAAAATAATTGCCATTTCTATACAAATTTTACTTTTTGTTAATTTTTTATATGGCTTTTACCGTTTTTTCTGGTATACTTTTGTTAGAAAAAATGCAACAGGAAAGGAAAAATTTATGCCTATTACAGCAGACTGTCATTTACATACGTCTCACTCAGCGGATTCCGACACTCCCATGGAGCAAATGATACTGCAGGGCATTGCGCAGGGGCTGGACACCATGTGTTTTACCGAGCACAATGATTTTGCATATCCCGACTCTCCCGACCTGCCGGGAACTGCTTTTGTGTTAAACACGGACTCCTATCTTTACGATATTATCCAATATAAAGAAAAATATGCAGGCAAAATCAAACTTCTTTTCGGTGTGGAGCTGGGTCTGCGGCCGGAGGTTATGCGTCAGAATGCCGTTTATGCCAAATCCTTTGATTTTGATTTTATTATAGGTTCCACCCATATCTGCCATGGAAAGGACCCCTACTATCCTTCTTTTTTTGAGGGGATTACCGATGAGGAGGGCTATCGGGAATATTTTGAAGCCGTTTATGAAAATATCAAAAAATTCTCCAATTTTGACGTCTGCGGTCACTTGGACTATGTGGTCAGATACGGTGCAAATATGGACCGTGACTACACCTATGCCAAATACCGCGATATTCTGGACAAGATTCTTAAGCTTCTGCTTGACAATGGCAAGGGACTGGAAGTCAATACCGGTGGGCTTAAAAAAGGCTTGCGGGATTTGCACCCCTGCATGGAGGTGTTGAAACGCTATAGAGAGCTTGGCGGCGAAATCATCACCATCGGCTCGGATTCCCACGATGCAGACCATATCGCCGAATATTTTGACCGGGCTGGGAACGTGTTGAAAGAATGCGGATTTCGGTATTATACGGTGTTTGAAAAGAGAGTTGCGGAGTTTAGGAGATTGTAGAATGCCAGCTATCCAAGACCGCAGTCCGATTTTACAGGCGGACTGCGGTTTTCTCTGTTTTTTGTTATAACCCTTTCTGATACCTTCTCATTGCCATTACCAACACTGTCCCGCTATAAATCCCGACACAGATCAACGGAAATATGAATGAAAATTCAACCTTTCCCAACAATATAAGCATACGTCCCCCACACAAAAGTCCAATATGGGTAAATAACAGACTAGCGCCTGCCTGCCTTGTAAACAGCAATGGTATCGTTACTATACAAATTCCAAGAAAAAGAAGATTTACTCTGTTTCTAATCCACACAGATAATCCAAAAAGCATTATTACAAAAAGCAATGTTGCACACAATCTCACACTTAAACTGAGCAGATAGCCTTGTTGCAATGACAATTCCAGCATATCGCATTCTGCAAATAAGCTGATAGAATAGAGAGGGGCTTTAGCATCATTACACCATCCTCGCAATAGAAACACTGCTGCTTCACTTACTCCGCCCACCAACAAAACTGCAAAACATATTGTCAGCAATGCCGATAATTTCGTTCCAAACAATCTGCGCCTTCCATTCCTCGCCGCCAGTAGTATAGGAAGCGTTCCATTTGTCATCTCGGTGCAAAAGCTCTGGACTGCCAGCACGAGAATTCCAAACAGCAGGAAAATATCCGGAAACATTTGCAGCGTAAAAATTGTCTGCCACCCATATTCATAGATATAATGTGCGGGAGAAACATCTGCTCTTTGCGCTTCAAACTGTATCTCCTTTTCCTGAAAAATTTGCACTGCATTCTGATGCAGATATGCCCAGTCCAGCTTTTCCGCAAATTGTTGCCATTCCTCTTCCGATAAATCACCTTGCTGATATTCTTTTTTCATCTCTTCACTTGCATTAATAATTGCGATGCAAGTTTCATATTCCTCCTTGATCAATGCAGATTTTTCAGGTGTATTTTCGCCATATAGCTGCTCTAAATATTTATCGTATTGCTTTTGTGTCAAACGAATCCTTTCATCCTTTAATTCCGGAAAAACCGAAAGAAATACCAGCTTGCACAGCAAGCAGCCGCATAATATCCATATTCCGCCCTGTGTAAAAAGTATTTTTTTTAATTCATATTTCCACAAAATCATATTTTTCTCCGTTTTCGGTGATATACCTTTGCACTCAGAATGATGCAGCCAATTCCCACAACACAATCGATTATCAGATGGATAAGCACGCCCATAACAGGATATCCCAAAATATTTACTGTATAGTACGATTCAAAATATTTTTCAGGTCTAATGAGCGCCAGCGGACCCGTAAGCCACTCTGAGTCGGGAGAAAAGTTCACCAGCAAAAAACTTCCTCCCAATATAAAACCATTAACAATATAGGAAACCAAACCGGAACCGCTAATCGCTGAAACGGTGCAAAACAGAACAGATATCACTATTGCAGCCCACATCTGACAAAGCATTGTCAAAAGAACATATTGTCCTACCGTAAACGAAAAAGGAAAAAGCTCTAAACCCTGAATTGCAGAAACCGGCTCCGCAGCGCCAAGCAGTCCGTAATTTAGGTGTATCATGAGCATACTGCTCCCTTGGAATACAATAACTGTGGCAACAGCAATAATGCCTGCAGCAAAAAATTTAGAGGCAAGTGTTTTCCCCTTTCCGTTCTTCGAGGTATGTAACAGCAACCATGTTTGGGAAGATATTTCTTTCGTAAACATCCCCGCGCCGCTCTGAAAAATCAACAAAAGCGCCAACAACATTGTATGTCTGCCAAAAAGGAAATCATTCCATGAACATACAAGGCAGTTTATTTCGGGGCGTGGAACAGAATATAAACGAATAATGCTTTGATTCCGCCGCACCTCATAATCATTTCCCTCTTCTAATGCTTCTCTTCCAAACTGCTTTGCTGCCTTTAAGACATTTTGATACAGCGCCTCATTTTCTTCATTCATCTGTTGCAACGCGACATATGTGTTGATGATTCCGAAATCACTGAATTGTTCTCCAAAATATCCCGGAGGAGACATCATTTCCATTGTCGGTATATACGATGGGGAAAATACGTCTGCGCCATATTGTTCTATCATCTTCTCTTTAAATGCAGTCAGACTTTCTGATGACAAAGACTCCAGCAAAGCGCACTCGGCTTTTGTATATTTCGTCACTTTTCTTCCATCCCCAAAAGCCTCCCAGTGTTCACACCAAAGCATGATATTAACAACGAACAACAGAAAAAAAGTAATGGTAAAAAATTTGTTACATACCGTTTTTTTCAATTCATACTTTATTAATTTCCATAATTGCATCCCTACTCCTCCTCTGCAATTTCCTGGAAATAATATAGGTAAACATCCTCCAGATTGGGGGGAACCGTTATTCCTCCGAAACCATTATCACCTACAATACGCAACAACACATCCGCATCGCGCTTTCTTATATTTCCCACAAGAGTTCTTGTCTGCCATACAGCCGCTTCCTGCGGTGAAACAGATAATGAAAAAACCTTTCCCTGCATCTTATCCACAAGGGCAGCCGGCGTATCTCTGGCAATCAGCCGTCCATTTTTCAGCATCAAAATCTCCTTTGCCATATATTCAATATCCGAAACAATATGAGTAGTCCAGATTACAATTTTGTTCAACGCTACTGTGGCAATAACATTGCGTAAGCGGATGCGCTCCTGCGGGTCTAATCCCGCTGTAGGCTCATCCAAAAGCAAAAGCTTAGGTTCATTTAATAACGCCTGCGCGATACCCAGACGCTGCCGCATTCCTCCGGAAAATTCTCTGATTTTACGATGTGCATCCTGCCGGAGATTCACTATATCCAAAACCTTGTCCACCGTCATACGAAGTTCTTTCTTACTCAGATTCATCCCTTTTACCGCCGCCATATAATACAAAAATTCGTCTGCCCGGAACGTTTTATATAATGTTGGCGTTTGCGGTTGAAATCCCAGAATTTCCCGATAGCGCCAGTCAAGATTACCTATATCAGCCTTCTCCCAATTTACTGCTCCGGACGTAGGCAATAATATTCCCGCAATAATATTGATTAAGGTTGTCTTCCCTGCACCGTTTGGTCCAAGCAGCCCGTAAACTCCTTCATTTAATGTAAAAGAGACCCCATCTAACGCACGATGTCCGGAATATTGCTTCACTAAATTCTCTACAGACAGTTCCATGCTTACTCCTTTCCATCCTTGTTTTGTATTATCTGTATCTTAACAGATGCCATATTAGGTCTGGATATAAATTCCTCTCCTAATGGAGTGGCTACTGTAAAGAAACTTAAAACCTTCTCATCACTTTCCGGTAACTGAATCGGTATCTGCAACATATTCCCTTCCTTCTGAACAGAAACCTCCTTGTCACCGATATTATAAAATGACGGCGGCTGGCTTTCCATATTCCAAAGCCATGCACCATAAGTATCGTCTTTAAAACTTTCCTTAAGTCCATCCCTTTGAGGTATTGTATCTTGTAATACAGCAGGTTTTTCCGCTTTTTGTGGTTGTTCCATCCATATCGTATACGATAACATATGATAATCAGATTGAGGATTTCCGTTGAAAAACAAAAGAAAATCTATTCGCCCTGTATTTAATGAAAATTGCGGTTCAAAATCAATATGTAGCTGTTTTTCTTTTGACAATTCCAATGGATAACTCAAATAACTTTTATCCTCTACTTCAAAATCCAAAGGTATTCCATCTGCTAATACCATCAAAAAATACGGCTGTTTCACATCCAAACCATTTTTAATTACAATATTTGCCTGAATAACATCATTCATATTAAGATAAGAATCTATGCCGGCAGCAATATCTTGTTGAGCCCTGACACCATTTTCAAGTTCAACCCACATCCCTGCCATCCATTCTACAGCTTCATTTTCCGCCAATTCTTTCATCTGATCAGGCATTTCACTTCTTCCCTCCTCTGCTGATGGCGGAAATACAAAACGAAAAAATATAAAACCTGCCACAATTAGTGATAAACACCACATCAATCCTTTGATTTTTTCTTTCATCAAAATCACCTACTGAAAATCAGGAAATTCAAGCAGCCTGATATCACTTCCATCTTTTGTCACAAGATAATACTCTTTTTTTGCTTCCGCTCCGTAGGTATCGCTGGTTTCCACAAAGATTCTTTCATAATCCGGCACGGTATAAATTGTATTAACATAATTTTCCAGTTCACAAATTTTCTCAATTGACTCCGGATTCTCTTTCGACAGTCTGTACACGTCATGGCTATCTTCCCCCATTAAGTCATAACCTGTATACAGGCGAAAATATAGATATGTTTCATCAAAATTAATACTTGCCGGCAAAACAGGATACGCAGTTAGCTGTACAGGGGCACTGCCGTCCATGTTACAACGATATAAATGGAACGTTTTATCCTCCATATAATAAATATACTCGCCGTCAATCATTGAATTGGCGCCTTGAACAATTAATTCAGCTTCCGGTTCCGAACTTTGAAGATTGACACGTCGAATTCCTTTTGAACTGCACCCATATAAGAATTGGTCGAAGATAACATTCCAATAATCCGTATATTCATCAATCAGAATATGCGGATTCTTAGAACCCTCCTCAAATACAACAAGCGAACCGTCCCTGCTCACAGCGTATAGATTATTATCGGCATGCCAAAAATTGTATACGGTTCCGTCAACAATTTTTTCAAATCTTCCATTCTTTAGCTCCATAATTTCGTTATTCGGGTTTAGTGCATAAATTTTCCCATTGTATTGTTCTAAGTTAGAGACAACGCCCGCAGAAACACAGCTTAACGAATCATGAAGACAGGTAGCGTCCCTGCAAAACAGGCTGATTTCTTCCGTTTCCTTATCAAATGTATACAGTATCTGCTGCCCACTTGGAGATGCTATGAAAAGTATCTGCTTCCCAAAATCCATAAAATTTCCCGGCGGCACGTTTTTTTGCATATTTCCATATTGGTATTTCGTTGTAAGTACCGGGGTTGCATTTTTGTCTGTCTCAGAAACAGAGCTGTCCTGTATATCCTGCGCTTCTGATACAGGAATTTCAAATAGGTTTTCCGGATCCTGCGCTTTTGAGCAGGAGATGAGAAAAACAGAAAGTCCAAAGCTAATCAATAAAAGAAATGCCTTCTTCTTTTTCATTATAAACCTCACATTTCATTGTTAAAACAACTATATAGACCAAAAGGCTTGCTTATATGCAAGCCTTATTATTTTAGAACACACTTGCCGACAAACTGCAACTCCAATTTCCCCAACGCGAACCGCCGTTTACACTATGCTGAGAGGTAGCATTCGTTCCGTTGGAATAACTATTTCCTGCTGATGCGCTGCCGGCACCTGATGCGCTACTGGCTGACGTCTGATTATTACTGTTTATATAATAATATATAATAGACGTTGACAACGTAATTCCCTCACTGGCTCCGGCAGAAGTGCTGGCAGTACCGCGATCACGATTTGCCGATAATGATGCGGACGTTGAAACTGTTCCGCTGTCTCCTCCCGATGTTGAGCCCTTGTTTGATGCAGAACCTGCGAATACACTGGAACTGATTAATATACATAATGCACAGGTTGCTATAACAGCATAAATTCTTTTTTTCATAGTGTATCTCCTTCCTGAGTTCATCCTTGCTCTACTAATTTTTTCCGTTATTTGCTTCTATAAATAAAAATCGGCAATTTGTGCATTAATATTCTCCTCCTTCCGGCACCATGTTTATTGTCAAATATGCTTATTTATTATAATAATTTTGCATTTATATTTTGTCAATAAATATCTTTAATTTGTTATTTTGATATGTTATTTTGTATAAAATTCACAAATATTGATGGCAATACGCAGGATTCTGACAGTTAAATATTAACAACCTCTGCAATCTGTTCTATAATATCCCTGCCATGTGTATCAATACATTCCGTCAGCTCTTGTTTTGTCATTACTGCTCCTATCCAAAGACGTCTTTTGTGAAGGAGTTTTGTCCTTCACCTATATATTGTAATAAGTTTGTGAAAGGTTCAAAAAAGAAAATATTAAGATATTATTCACCTGTTTCAGATAAAATCGCACTTATCTGTTCAAACGTTCTCTATGATTCAGAAAAATCTCTGGCATTCCAGACACACTATATGATAAACTATTAGCACCCCTTTAGAATATCTCCTTTGTTTTAGTACGGTTGGCGAACCTATACTAAGTATAACACTGGAGGTTTTTTAATATAAAATTAAAACAGCTGTGAACTCACCTTCATAGCTGCTATTTTATTAAAAGATTGCCATACAACTTTGAATGCCCGTAATAAAAACCTCTGGATTCCTCCAAAGGTTCTTATTTCACAATTACGGTATTCTTATTGTTTCATTCATGCAAATCAAATCACATACTTGATCTAATTCAATAAATGTTACCTTTTTACCCGACAATCTCGCCAAATATTTTAAGGTTCCTTTAAAATTTGCATCAATATATTGCGGTACTACTATTGCAATAATTTGACAACGAACATCTGACATCCCTTGTTCTACAAATTGTCGGACAATTTCTTGACCCTCAGTTGATGTTGACAACAGAGGCGCTTGTATTTTTTCTGTATCATCTATATGTTTTTTTGGCAAATTTCTTGTATTCTTTTTTATAATTCCTTTTAATTCATATGCCTTATCGCCAACTTTTACTTCTGCAGAAACATCTCCATACTCCATTCCTTTATGCGGTTGTGGACGATAGTTCGGCAAAATTGAATAAAAAATTTTAGGCAAACAAGCCATACAATCTGTCTGCAAACACTCTCCAATCTTTTTATATGAACATGTACCATTTCCACACTTCTCATTTAGATTTACCGCATATGCCCGTATTCGTTGTGGAATCTCACACGGTTCGTGCTTAAAACACTCTATCATATCAAAAGGAACTTCCGTACCAGTCTGTACTTCTTCTGCCCCACTAATATTTAACATATCACCAACAATACATACATTATATGACAAACTATAATCTTTATATACTTTTCTTACGTTTTTACTAATCATGCCTATTAGTGTATCTTTCGGCAAATACCAATTTATAATTTCACAATTTTCATGTCCCTCTGAACACTTTATTTTCACAGGCATACCGCAATCACATTTTTCTACTCTGCCATCATCAAACTTTAATTCTCTACCACAATTTGCGCAGTATGGAACTTCATAAGAATTGCAATTCTTGCAATATAATCTCGGTAGCTTTAAAAAAAATTTACTATTGTCTAGTACTGATAATTTATCCTCCGGAATTTGGATATTAAAATCATCTTTTCCTAGAGATGTAATTATCTGTGTTAAGTACCAATTCAACTGGCTTCCTTCTATTGAACTAGTTCCGTTCCACTTTATCTCTTGTCCAACTTCTCTAAAAATTTCTTCCGCTGGTTTTCCTCTCAAATTCTCAATTTCTTGCAGAATAATCTTTATAGCATTTTCTGACCATTGAAATAACACATGCGCCGGTAAATGTTTATAAATTCCAATGCTTCCATTTCTCACATTATACTTTACAGTTGCATCTATCTCATCTGTTATCCCTGCAATAAAACTTCCCGAAGTATCAATTCGTTCAGCACGTATTCTTTCAATTTCCTCTTCTTGTTCAAACGTAATTCCACCCGCACGTGATACTACTGTTTTCTCGCCAGCTTTGCCTTGCAATACAATTCTACTAATTGCTTTCGAATTGGCACACTTATCAATTGCAGATTTTGGCGGTTTTGTTTGAATTGCTATATTTGACACTTTTCCTGCAATATATTTTGTGATAAAGCCAGTCATCTTCTCATGTTTACTAATACAAGCAAGATATGTAGAATCTTTCCCAATCCATAAACATCCTCTATGTTGTTCCCATATTCCAGCATTCCGTCCCTCTTCATCAATGTATGTGTATTCTTTACTATATACATACAATACTTCAACACGATTACCAAAATCTTTTACAGAAAGAATTTTTAAATTTCTATATCCGGAGATTGGTAACATATCTTCTTCGGCATTTTCTAAAGAATATATTGTAGCAAAATCTGTTTCTGTAAGCCCTGTTTGAAATGTCCATAGCGTAAACGCAACTCTGTCGCCATAAACATAATCGTTTACAAGCTGTTCTATTTCTTGGTCTGTTAATATCCCATATGATAAAATCGTGTTAATAATTATTGTTTTATCTCTTTCATTTATTTCTTTCTCATCTATTCCTTTTTTAACAGCAACATCGTGTAAGGCTTGCCATGGTAACGTTTGCAGCTTTTTACTTTTTTCCAGCGTATCCAAAATTCACACCTCCATCCTAATCTGTAAATAATTTATTACATTTCTCCGGCAAATACTTCGCCAGTTCCTCTACCAATTCATATACTTTCGTCCCTGGCGCAAGCTCTGTCGGTGTTTTGCCTTTTCCATCCTTTATAATACGCTTAGCATATCTGATTGCCAGCTTTGGATTTCCCTTCTCCGCCAAAATATCGAAGATGTTTGTCATATTCTTCTGATACTTGCCAAGTCCCAATTCTTTGAACCTGTCATTCAAAAACGAAACATATTCTGTGCGGTGATTATTTGATGTATAGTAAGCAAAATGAAGCAGAAACCAGAATTCAATACACTCATTGCTCCATGCAGCATGGTATTGAAGTTCTGCATTTTCTTTATTTAAGTTCTCTGCTCTCTGTACCACTCCATTAAAATCACTGGCAGGAAAACTATCTTTGTCATAAACACACCATATCTGTCCTTTCGTAATCTTGTTTTTAGCAACATATCTCTCTGCCATACCAATAACACGCATTGTCTCAGCAGCACATGGTTCAATTTCAATCAATACCATATCCCGGTAAATGGGATTATCCTCTATCAGACGCTTAAATCCTTCAAAATATTGTGGTTCTGTTTGCTCCCCTTCACAAAAGATATAATACCGAAATTCTCTGGTTTCCAAATACTCCTTACGCCGTTTCTTTTTCCAATCAAGCTTGCTTGATTGGCTTTCTTTTCCAGCTTTTTTAGGCATTCACTTCACTCCAATCTATAATTTTTCTAAGATATGGATCTGCACCATATTTACCTTCTAAATACTGCTTATCATATTTGGCATCCTTGCGCACGGATTCTCCTTTCTTATTCTTAAATTCTACCAGCGAATATAACTTAGAATTTTGGTTTTTTCCTTTTGCCACAAACCAGATCTCGTCTCTGCGAAATACCTCATTATTCATGGTAGACAAATCATGCGACGTAAAGATAAGCTGTGCACCCCTTTTATTAATATTCATATCGTTGAACATCATAATTACATGCCGCAGCAGCACCGGATGAATCTTTGCATCCAATTCATCAATAACCAAAGTTGTTCCACAGATAAGGCTCTTGGCAATAAATGGTAATAAACCAAACAATTTTTTAGTTCCGCTAGATTCTTCCGACAGATTCAATTCCGTGCTATATCCGTCCACTACATGCTTAGTATATATCTCTATGTGTTCTTCATCCTTTTCTTCTATACGAAAATCTTCAATATCCAAATCCATTTCCTTTATCATATCCAGAACTAAGGATTTCACATCTTCTGAGTTTGCAATGGCTGTTCGCATTTCTTGAAGTGGATTCCCATAATTTAAAAAATCAATGGAATCTTCAAACCAATTCAAAACATCACTGATTATCTCATTTTGCCTATAAGTAATTCCAAGATATGATAATAGTGGCAAAGTAACTGAAATATCCTCGCTACTTTTTAATTTACCAAATACTCCCTTTAGTTCAATAGCATTCTTATCTCTTACGAAAAGTGCCGAACGTCTTCCTGTATCCAGTCTTACCCGATCAAGACTCTCATAAATAACAATATCCTGCTTCATGTGCAAGATATACCTATACTCAGCGATTTCTGTCCGAAAGAAGACTTCAAATTCGGTAGGTTCATTTTTCATTTTTTCTGAAAACGCAAATGGTTCTACCGGGATTTTGCGAACCTTATAATCACAGTCTGTTTTATCACATGTGGCACATAATGGTCTTAACAACTTGGAATCTAATGTATGCAATGCTTCCAGTACATTAGATTTGCCACCTCCATTTGGGCCATAAATTACAGATACCGGCAAAAACAATTCGCCATTCTCCGCCTTAATAATTCTATCCTCGTGCTCCGATATAGCAGTTGCCTGCATGTCAAATGTTATCTCATCTCGTATGCTCTTGTAGTTCTTCACAGTAAATTGACTTAACATATCATCTACCTCCGTCTGATATCTATATTATACTCTGTTTTTACTTTTTTCAATATATATTTGAGTTTTTTTCTCATATTTATTGTTGTGATTTTCATTTTGCACTATAAACTTCAAAATTGGCAGCAAAAATGGCATCCGGCAAAACCGAACACCATTTTTCTTAATTTGCTGTATTTACATATCGCACAGTACCACAATTTCACCGGGCGTTGTCTGCGCAGGAATGCTTCTTGTGGAAGTATTATAGACAACCACCAGATTATGATTTGCAGGACTTCCCTGAAAATATTGATTGTTGGTGGTACGAATATCAACATTACCGTCAATATTTAACTGCAGGGTCTGCGCGTCATTTACCATGGAAGCGTTATAATAGCCCACATCTATCATGCGTCCGTTTTTCTCCTGAGCCGCCACCACTGCATTGTACTGGGGCGGGTAAATTAAAGGCATGGGCGCATCCGCCCTATACCAGAACGTACATTTCATTCCCACGGAGAGAGTCTCCCAATCAACGACAAACGTGGACGGGGTTATAATGAAATTGATTGTATTTCCATCCATATCTTCCATCGTGGCAAAAATCATACAACCGTCAGCCCGTCTGTTGCCCATTCTGGTAGGTACCATATCGACGATTGTTCCGGTCACCGAGCCAAAGCTGCTTCTTCGGTAAGGATTCATTCCGTTAAAATTATAATCCATTGCTGCTCCTCTTTGTATACCTGCTGATAGCATTCTCTCTTTTATCCTATGTGCAATGAACCCTCTTCGTGAATGTCCCCGAAACCGCTTTCCGCCTGCTCTTATTTCACTATAGTGCCATAGTATGATGTTGGGGGCAAAAGCCTCCAACTATGATAGCGCTATGGTACCGCCGCCCAGCACATGTTCTCCGTCATAAAATACCACTGCCTGTCCCGGCGTGGAAGCCCTTACAGGCTTTTCAAAGGTGCAGAGCACCTTGCCGTCAGCCTGTTTCTCTATCATACAATACTCGCCCGAATGGTTATACCGAATCTTCGCCTTTACTCTCCGGGCTTCGGTCAAATCAGGAATCGCCATATAATTTACCCTGTCACAGAGTACCGTGGAGGTGAAAACATCTTCATTTTCCCCGATGACTACCTCGTTGGTCTCCGGTCTTATCTCCGTCACAAACACTCTTCTTCCCATAGGCAAATCCAATCCCTTGCGCTGCCCCACGGTATAATGGGTAATGCCCTTATGGGTTCCCAATATGGTACCGTCCGTACTCACAAAATTCCCCGGACCGGGCACTCTCGCTCCAGCCTCTCTGTCGATAAAGGCTGCATAATCATTGTCGGGAACAAAACAGATTTCCTGACTGTCCGGTTTATGCGCCACGGGAAGCCCTGCATCTTCAGCGATTTTGCGAATCTCCTCCTTGGTGTAATCCCCCACAGGCATCAGGGTATGGGACAACTGTTCCTGTGTCAGATTGTACAGGGCGTAAGTCTGATCCTTCGCCGCCGTCACGGAATTTCGGATTGCAAACCGCCCATTTGGAAGCTGATCGATTCGGGCGTAGTGACCGGTAGCAATATAATCGGCTCCAATAGTAAGACTGCGCTTCAACAGGGATTCCCACTTCACATAACGGTTACAGGCGATGCAGGGATTAGGCGTTCGCCCCTGCAAATACTCCTCCACAAAATAATCGATTACATGACATTTAAACTCCTTTTTGAAGTTCATCACATAATAAGGAATATCCAGTTTTTCAGCCACTCTTCTGGCATCATCCACCGCAGAAAGCCCGCAGCATCCGCCGTTTGCTTCCTTTTGTTCTTCCTCTTCCTCCTGCCAAATCTGCATGGTAACGCCGATGACATCGTAACCCTGTTCTTTTAATAAAAAGGCTGCCACGGAGGAGTCGACTCCTCCTGACATGCCTACCACTACTTTCTGCTTCATATCCTGATCTTAATATTCTTCCTCTTCTTCATGCTCGCTGATATCTGTCTTGGGTTTCTCCAAGCCTTCAATCTTGATATTGTTTTTCTCGGCATAATCCCAAAGCGCCGCATGAATCGCCTCCTCTGCCAGAAGGGAACAATGCACCTTCACGGGCGGAAGACCATCCAGCGCCTCCATAACGGCTTTATTGGTTACCTGCAATGCCTCCTGAATGGTTTTTCCCTTTACCAGCTCAGTTGCCATAGAGCTGGTAGCGATAGCCGCACCGCAGCCAAAGGTCTTAAATTTTGCCTCCCGGATAATGCCGTTTTCATCAATATCAAGAAACATTCTCATAATATCGCCGCACTTTGCGTTTCCAACGGTTCCTACGCCGCTGGCATCTTCTATTTCTCCCACATTTCTGGGATTCTGAAAATGGTCCATTACTTTTTCACTATACATATTCTTCCTCTTTTCCGTCTCTTATTTCTGAGACTTTATAAAATCTTCATACAAAGGAGACATATCGCGCAGTCTCTGAATAATCTTTTTCAGTTCCTCCACAACAAAGTCCATCTCTTCTTTGGTGTTTTCCTCCGACAGCGTAATTCTTAAGGAACCGTGTGCCTCCTCATGCTTTAGACCGATAGCCAGAAGTACATGGGAAGGGTCAAGGGAACCGGAGGTACATGCCGAACCGCTGGAAGCGCAAATGCCCTTCCCATCAAGCATAATCAACATGGACTCTCCCTCAATATAAAGGAAGGAGAAATTCACGTTATTCGGCAGACGTCTGGTTCTGTGTCCGTTCAGGCGGCAGTAGGGAATTTCCTTCTCAATCCGCTCAATCAGATAATCCCTGAGCGCAATTTCCTTTTTCGTCTTTTCCTCCATAATGCTAAGCGCCCGCTCCACAGCAGCGCCCAGACCCACAATACCGGGAACGTTTTCCGTACCTGCTCTTCTGCTTCTCTCCTGTGCTCCGCCGTGAATGAAGGACCGGATTTTTACACCCGTTCTGATATACAAAAAACCGATTCCTTTCGGACCGTTTAACTTATGTCCGCTGGCGCTGAGCATATCAATATTCATCTCATCCACATTGATGGGAACCTGCCCGAATGCCTGTACCGCATCCGTATGGAATAAAACGCCATGCTCTTTCGCAAGCTTCCCAATCTCAGCGATAGGCTCTATAGTACCGATTTCATTATTGGCAAACATAATGGTGATTAAAATGGTATCCGGACGGATTGCTGCTTTCAAATCCTCCAGACGGACCATTCCGTTTTCATCTACATCCAGATACGTAATTTCATATCCTTTTTTCTCCAAATACTCACAGGTGTGAAGAACCGCATGGTGCTCAATCTTGGAGGTAATAATGTGTTTTCCTTTGTTTGCATACGCTTCCGCGGTTGCCTTTAACGCCCAATTGTCAGACTCAGAACCGCCTGCGGTAAAATAAATCTCCTCCGGCTTGCAGGAAAGGGCATCCGCAATTATCTGCCTTGTGTCGTTCACTGCTTTTTTGCAGGAAGCGCCCAATCCGTAAATGGTACTCGGATTGCCGTAATACTCCGAAAAGTATGGGAGCATGGCGTCCACGACTTCCGGCGCCGTCTTAGTAGTCGCCGCATTATCTAAATATATCATGATAACAACCTCTTTTCTCCGCCCTGTCTGTAAATCCTATTTCTCAACCGAACATATAGGAATTCCATAATTACGCGGTTTTTTATTCTATTTATCTGTAATTTTCCTTTAATTTATACTATCGTGCTAGGAATTACAATCATTAATATATCACCCTGCCTCTGTTCTGTCAACTGTGGGTTAGGAATATAATGGATAAAAGCCAATTCCAGGTATTTCATGAAACAAGCAAAACAACACCCCCTTATCATGGGCACCCTGATTCTTACGATAACAGGATTCATCACGCGTATCATCGGTTTTTACTACCGTATTTATCTGACCCGCCTTTTTGGGGAAGAAGGCATGGGCATCTATCAGCTTTTAAATCCGGTTCTGGCGCTCTCCTTTTCGCTGACTGCCGCCGGTTATCAAACAGCTATCTCCAAGCTGGTGGCGGAGCGCAGCGCAGGGCGTTCCGGCTCCCTGTTTCAGCCAATGCTGGCAGGCTTAAGTATTTCCCTGCCGTTGTCCCTTCTCTGCAACGCAGTTATCTTTTATCTGGCAGATATCATCGGCACCTGCCTGCTGCTTGAGCCGCGAACCGTATCCATGCTTCGGATTCTTTCCTTCTCGATTCCGCTTGGCGCCGTTCACTCCTGTATTAACGGATATTTTTACGGCAAAAAAAAGACCTCCGTACCTGCCGCCTCGCAGCTTTTGGAACAGATTTCCAGAGTGGGGTGCGTTTTTGCTGTGTCGGCTTACGCATTGAGCCGCGGAGAGGTTCCCACCATTAATGTAGCGGTTCTCGGTCTTACCTTCGGCGAGCTTATCTCCATGCTGATATCCGTAGGCGCCATTTATGTCTGCTATGCAAAGGAACATCACGCCTCAGACAGTCTGCCGCCTGTTCGTTCAAGATCTCCCCGTCATCTGCTGCCTACATATATCAGTATTCTCAGCATGGCGCTCCCCCTGACTGCCAACCGCATTGTACTGAATCTTTTGCAAAGCATAGAATCTGTCTCGATTCCTGCCAAGCTGAAGGTATACGGCTATGATACCTCCGGCGCCTTGAGCGTGTACGGTGTCCTTACGGGTATGGCAATGCCCCTGATTTTTTTTCCGAATGCACTGACGGGCTCCGTCGCCGTTCTGCTCCTTCCGATTATCTCGGAGAATAACGCTCTGGGAAATATGGATGCCGTGAAAAAAGCAATTTTCCGCACCATGAAATACTGCGGAGCGTTAGGCTTTGTATGTATGTGCGTGTTTTGTTTGTTTGGGGATTTGATAGGAACCACACTTTTTGACAGCAAGCTCGCCGGACATTTCATCCGGACACTGGGATTCATCTGCCCCTTTATCTATCTGGATACCACTCTTTCCAGCATTCTGCAGGGTCTGGGGAAAGCAGGCAGCATCTTTGCCATGAATGTAATCAGCCTTTTAGTCCGCCTTGCCTTTATCTTCCTTGCAGTTCCGCGTGTGGGCATTACCGGTTTTCTTTGGGGAATGCTGGCAAGCCAGCTTTTGCAAAGCACTCTTTACTTAACCTGCCTATATCGTTTTTTCCGAAAAACAAAAAAGAGTATCCCAAAACTATGAGTTCACGGCTCATAGTTTTGGAACACCCGCTATTTCAACACACTCTTCAATTCATCCATAAAGGTATTAATGTCTTTGAACTCCCGGTACACGGATGCAAATCGCACATACGCTACGGCATCCAGATTCTTTAGTTTATTCATCACAAGCTCGCCGATAACCTGACTGGGAATCTCCTTCTCCTCCAGATTGGCAATTTCATTTTCAACCTCATCCACCAGATTGGTAAGCTGTTTGGCACTGACAGGACGCTTATGGCAGGCACGCAAAACGCCTGCTTCTATCTTGGAGCGGTCATACGCCTCCCGGTTATTATCTTTTTTAATAATAATCAGAGGAATGGTCTCAATCTTCTCATACGTTGTAAAGCGCTTTCCACATTCGTCGCATACCCGGCGACGCCTGATGGAATTATTATCCTCTGCCGGTCTTGAATCAATCACTCTTGTGTTCTCATGGCTGCAAAAAGGACATTTCATATGCCTACCTCCCGCGTCCGCTATTTTCCGTTCGATATATTACATTATATTGAAATCAACAGTTTATGTCAACCAGAATTATATCCGGTCCAATCTGTCTGATATTCTTAAACGGTATAATAATGTCCGGTTCACAGCGCAGGAAGCTTAACGCCTTATTCCCTCCGGGAACAATAATCTTACAAATGCAGCCATTGCATTCGTCAAACTCCAAATCACACACTCTTCCAATTTTTTTACAGTCCCTTATATTAATGACATCCTTGCATTTCAGTTCCGAAAACAGCATATTCTGCCTCCGCTTTCTTCTTTCCCTATATATCATATGCCGTCCGTTCATTCTTAGAACCCCGGTCTGAAATTTTAATATCAGATTTCTCATGGCTTCTTGTATTTTCAGAGTATATCCAACCGCGTCAATGTACATACTACTACAACAAAAGAATTTGACAGGAGGATCAGCATATGGCACAGGGAAAAGTAGAAATCTGCGGAGTAAACACATCCAAGCTTCCGCTTCTGAAAGCGGCGGAAAAAGAGGCATTATTTGAGCGAATCGAATCGGGGGATTTGAAGGCAAGGGAAGAATATATTGAGGGAAATCTGCGGCTTGTTTTAAGCGTTATCAAACGCTTTTCTTCCAGCAATGAAAATGTTGACGACCTGTTCCAGATTGGATGTATCGGTCTGATAAAAGCCATTGACAACTTTGATTCCTCTTTGAATGTGAAATTCTCCACTTATGCGGTTCCGATGATTATCGGAGAAATCCGCCGGTTTCTTAGAGACAACAACAGTATCCGGGTCTCCCGTTCCTTAAAGGATACCGCATACAAAGCCATCTATGCCAAGGATGCTCTTACCAGAAGAAATCTGAAGGAACCCACCATTGAAGAAATTGCCAGTGAAGTAGGCATAGCCAAGGAGGATATTATCTATGCCATGGACGCCATACAGAGCCCCATGAGTCTCTATGAGCCGATTTTTACGGATGGCGGAGACACTCTGTATGTCATGGACCAAATCAGCGACAAAAAAAATAAGGAAGAGACCTGGGTGGAACATCTCTCCCTCAGCGAAGCCATGAAAAAGCTTGGCTCCCGTGAATATGAAATTATAACATTGCGTTTCTTTGAGGGAAAAACCCAGATGGAGGTAGCGGATGCCATCGGTATTTCTCAGGCGCAGGTCTCCCGCCTGGAAAAAAATGCCCTGCGCACCATGCGTTCCTACCTGATGGCATAGAATCATACAGCTTAGAACCAAACGCAGGCAATTTTGCTGTTTTCCTCTGCTTCTGTTTGGTTTTAAGCCTCACTTATTCTCTCTTTTAAATATCCGGAACAAAAGATATCCGATACACGCACCCAATGTGTTTGTCAGCACATCGTCTATCTGAAAAAAACCTCTCTCCGTAATTAATTGCAGACATTCTATTCCCAGACTGGTTATTACCCCAAGCAGAGTACAGCTTAACAGCTTCCTCGCCCTTGGAATTACCCATGCACTAAAAAAGCCATACGGAACAAATAACAATATATTCTCTATCACGTATGCGTTATTCCTTGCATTAATTCCCCATGTGGAAAATAACTCCAAATCAACGCCTTTCCTGCTTCCGTCCTCTCTCGACAAAAAGGTAATAAACAGCATGACAACCATATACATAATAAAAGCCGTGATTGCCCAGACAGCAAAAGGGGCTTTCTTTCTTCTCGCTCTTCTGTCATTTATTGCACTGAGAATAATGGCTACAATTAATCCGACTATCAAACCATAGGGAAGATAACAAAATACAGATGTTATATCCCTGACGATATATTTCGCCATATTCTTTCTCCATAAGTATAGACATCACTATTGTATTTATCAGGGGCAGTCTGCCCATGCTGCGTCACTCCATCCGGTAACTGCTCCAGTTATCCGGGGCAGCCGCCCATCTGTCCTTATCTTCAAAAAGTCTGTCATTCATCCATGCGACAGCATCCCGTACACCGTCCTCATCAAAGGTAAAACAGGCGCTTGTTTTCTGTTCCTGCGGTGTCTTAATAAAATTAAACGGTTCCGGCCACACAGTCACCTTTAACTGCTTTCCGTCTTCAGCTTCCATTCCCTCCAGACGGTAACGCATACCCTGATGGCAGCCTGTAAACTCCGTTTTCTTCAAGTATTCCATTGACAATATATCTGAACGTTGAATCATTATCTTACTCCATACATACTATATACATACTATCGAAACGCTTCTGACGCCTCAATAATATATAGTATATACCATCTTGCGCTGCTTTGCAAAGTTTAAATATGATTACTCATTTCTTTTTTCAGCTGACGCATGATTTTTTTCTCAAGACGTGAAATATAAGACTGTGAGATTCCCAGAAAGCTCGCTACTTCCTTCTGCGTCATTTCATTGCCGTCCCTGCTGCCCAGACCAAAACGCAGCTTAATAATGGTTTTTTCCCTGTCCGAAAGCTTATCTATGGCGCCCATCAAAAGATTTCTTTCCACTTCGCTTTCCATACCGCGATAAATGACGTCCTCATCTGTTCCCAGAATATCAGACAGAAGCAGTTCATTTCCGTCCCAATCCACATTCAGCGGCTCATCAATGGAGACCTCCAGCCTTGTCTTATTATTTCTGCGCAGGTACATCAGAATTTCATTTTCAATACATCGTGAAGCATAAGTGGCGAGCTTGATATTTTTTGCAGGATTAAAAGTGTTAATGGATTTTATCAATCCAATTGTCCCGATAGAAATCAAATCCTCCACACCGACACCCGTATTATCAAATTTCTTAGCTATGTACACCACCAGTCTCAGATTATGCTCTATCAATATGGCTTTCGCCTCATCCTCATATTCCGTTCCAAGGTCGCTGATTACCTGATTTTCCTGTTCCAGCTCCAATGGCGGCGGTAATACCTCCGCACCCCCTATATAGTGAATATCGCCCTTTCTATGCAAAAGAACCTTCTCTCTGCGAATAAACTTAAACTGTAATTTACCCGGAACTGCCACCTTCAATATCATAATTAACCAAACCTTTCTTTCTTAATTTCTTGTTTTTCCTCTAAAAGTCCGGGGTTTAAGATCATTTTTACATGACCTCTACCGCCGTTTTCTCCTGATGCAATGTACTCATCACAGACCGCAACGTAAGTTTCTTTGCAGATTTTGGTCACTCCATCCATCTCAATCTGCATTTCCGGCAAAAGATATCCTTTCAGGATACCTCTTTTTTTTCCAATGCTATGATAGGGAATTGCCCGATAAAAAGGCGGTTCCTCCTTCCAAAGACTCAAAACCACATCCCGTTCCAGAATGGATACCGGTTTGCCGCTGATTGGCTCCACCAGACTGTTTCCCGTGTCTAAGAGCGCTGTCACCGTTATTCTGCTGCCTTTGCAAATCAGGGTGACCTTACACAGAGATTGCTGTCCGTTTCTGCGCTCCATAAAATACCCCATCAGCAGGCAGAGTATTGCCCCACATCCGAGAATTCCCCAGATTCCCATCATCCGCCGTTCCATCCATGGAATCCTTTTTAAAAGCAGCATTGCACCTCCCATCAGTATGGAATACATAAGAATACTTTCCCATACCCTGAAAAAGGTATGAAGATTATGAATGCGGAATGCAACGGCAATCATGACGGTATTTCCCAGCAAAGCCCCTATTGCAAATCGAAACCACCATGGTCCGATACCCAAAAAAGGGGAAAAATACAGTACGGCTCCAACTGCTGCTCCCAGAACCAGTCGCTTTCGCGTGGCAGTGCGAAATAAACTTTTGTTTACCAGGAGGAGCAGATACAGGTTCATCACAAAATTCACCAGAAACAGACTGTCCGCATACAGCTCATAATACATTACATCACCCTTTCTTTTCAGATTTATTATAAAGGGAGGAAGGTAAGGAATTTGTCAAAAAAGAGATTAAGGACGAGCTTTTCGCTCTAGAAGATTCGACAAAAGCATGTCCCAAACGCCATTGGAACATGCTTGTCTTTACTTTATACTTCATTCACTTAAAATATGTTCTCAAAATTACTTTTTCTGCAGGAAATCAGGAATTTTTAATGTTTTCTCCTCAACAGAGCTTCTGATATCCGCAGGCTTGCGAATGCCTGTAAAGGGCTGTGCCGTAGCAGCGGGATTGGAAGTTTGCGCCGGCTGGATATTTAATCCCTTTAATGTATTCGGTGTGATATGTGCAGTGGGCTGTCTGTAAGCGGAGCCTGCGCCCAATCTGTTCTGCACAGAGTTGGCCGGTACGTCCTCCAGACCGGTAGCGATTACGGTAATCGTACAGTTATCGGTTTTGGATGCGTCATACATCGCGCCAAAGATAATGTTAACATCATCTCCCGCCAACTCCTGAACATAGCTTGCAGCGTCGGAAGCGTCCGCCAGTGTTATATCGCCGGACACATTGATAATCACATGGGTTGCACCCGAAATCGTGGTCTCCAGCAAAGGGCTTTCCACTGCCATCTTAACAGCGTCAAGCGCCTTGTCATCGCCTTTGCCTTCACCAATGCCGATATGTGCAATACCCTTGTCCTTCATAACCGTCTGAACGTCAGCAAAATCCAGATTGATAACGGAAGGAACATTAATCAGATCCGTAATACCCTGTACCGCCTGCTGCAATACTTCATCAGCCTTCTTAAGCGCCTCAGGCATGGTAGTACGCCTGTCCACAATCTCTAACAGCTTATCGTTCGGAATAACAATCAGGGTATCAACATTTTCTTTAATACGCTCAATACCGTTCAAAGCATTCACCATACGCGCCTTTGCCTCAAAACGGAAAGGTTTTGTGACAACGCCGACGGTCAGTATTCCCATATCCTTTGCCAGTTTTGCGACAACAGGCGCCGCCCCGGTACCTGTACCGCCGCCCATACCACAGGTAACGAATACCATATCCGCTCCCTTTAATGCTGCGGAAATCTCCTCGGAACTCTCCTCTGCCGCTTTCTCGCCTACCTCCGGCTTTGCACCGGCGCCAAGACCCTTTGTCAGTTTTTCACCGATTTGTAACAGCTTCGGCGCTTTACACAACTGTAACGCCTGTTTATCGGTATTTACTCCGATAAAGTCTACTCCGTCAATTTTTTCATCAATCATTCTATTTACAGCATTATTACCTGCTCCGCCAACACCGACAACGATGATTTTGGCAGCAGATTCAGCGTCATTTGTCTTAATCTCAAGCAAGGGTATGTCCTCCTTCACATATTCACTCCAGTTTAAATTCCATATAAACTATCATATAATTATTTCACAAATTAATCAACCCATTTTTTTAGATTTTTGCACATTCCGTTTTTAGCTATTATCAGGTTTAAACGTAAATCTTCCGTTTCCTTCCTCATAATTTTCCATCTGAAGGATGCCGCTTTTTCCTGTAAGCTCCGAAAGAAAATCGGGCAAAAGCATAATCTTGTCCTCCATGGCAGCATCTTCTTTCCCTAAAGCCACCTTTATGTCGCCGAAATAAATCGTAATTTCACCGGAGGAATGGAAATAAATCTTGTCCGCAGTCAGCTCATACTTATTTAAGAGCTTGGTCAGATTCAATATGGTGTTAAACACTTCCGTATTCTCTACCGGCAGAGGCTCTCCCAAAACAATATGGTCAAAGGAAAGCCCTGTGATTTGCGGAACCCCCACCGTTTTTACGCTTGAACTCTCCACTACACAGCCATCCTTATCAAAATACATATACGTATCCAGATACTTTACATAGCCTGCCAGCGCCTTCTCATATACGGTTATTTTTACGGTATCAGGAGACAGGATACTGACATCCATCACATCCACAAAAGGGATGTTCTCAACTCCCTTATTCTCGTATTTCATTGAAAGATAAAGTGAATTATCCCCAAGAGGTCCATCCATGACGATAGCTTTTATCTCGTCCTCGGTATAATGGACGTTTCCCTCCACATACACAGTTTTCACTGTATAGGTGTTCAGCACGTAATAGATGCCGCCCAAAAAGCCTGCAACAATCACTAAGACCACCAGTATTTTAATTCCTGTTCTTTTCCTGCTTCTATACACCTGCCACACGCGCTCCTAACTCTCTTAAGTCTTTACAGATATTCTCATAACCCCGATAGATATACGAACATCCTGTAACGGTACTTTCGCCCTCTGCAGACAATGCCGCCAGAATAAGCGCTGCTCCGCCCCGAAGCTCCTTTGCCTCCATCTGCGCACCACGAAGTTTTTCCACTCCCCTTACCAGTACACAGCCGGAGTTAATTCCGGTAATATCAGCTCCCATTTTCTTAAGAGGTTCCACCACCTGAAAACGGTTCTCAAAGATGGTTTCCTCTATCCTGCATTCCCCTTCTGCACCTGCAAGGGTTGCAAGCGCCATAGACTGCAAATCCGTGGGAAATCCGGGATAAGGCGCTGTCCTGATGGCTTTGACCGCTTTCGCTCTCTCTGCCGCCTGCACATAAATGCCTTCCTCCGTCAAATCACACTGGGCGCCCATTCTTTCTGCAACCTTGAGCACGGCTTCCATCTGCCTGTAGGGTGCATTTTCCAAAAGCACGCAGCCTCCGGTTGCAATCGCTCCAAACAGATAGGTTCCTGCCACAATTCTGTCCTCCGGAATCCGGTAACTGGTTCCGTAAAGAGGTCTTCCTCCCTGAATGGTCAGCGTTCCCGTACCGATACCATCTATCACGGCGCCGCATTTTTCCAGATAGTGACACAGCGCATCAATCTCCGGTTCCTTTGCCGCTCCCCTGATAATCGTATCTCCCTCTGCCATCACCGCCGCCAGAATAATATTTTCCGTGGCTCCTACGCTGGCAAAGGGCAAAGTAACTTCCGCTCCATGCAGTCCTTCCGTCCTGGCAAAAAGCATTCCCTGCTCTTCCCGAAAATCCACTCCCATTTTCTGCAGGGCATAAATGTGAATATCTATCGGACGTTTTCCAATCATACAGCCGCCCGGATATTCCATCGCCACCTCGCCGCATCTGCCAATCAGGGCGCCCAGCAGGCACAGGGAAGAACGCATACCCTTAATTGCATCCGCAGGCATCTCACCCCTGCAGACATTCCACGCATTCACACGGATACCGTTCTCCTCCCAGCGTACCTTTAGCCCCAGACTTCTAAGCAGGCTTACCATGCGATGTACATCCGCTATTCTCGGGCAGTTGTATATACAGGAGGTCTCTTTTGTAAGCAGAGTTGCCGCCAGTACCGGCAATGCCGCATTCTTAGAGCCCTGAATGCGAACCTTTCCCTGCAGGGCAACACCACCTTGAACGTGAATTGAATCCATGTGACACCATCCGACCTATTTTTGATTTACTCTAACTATTGTATTCTATGCACATGGTCTTATGATGGTACCTTGTACTGCCGTATGTTTTACAGTTCCTTCAACTGGATTCGTCTTGCCACGCTCAGCACCAGTCCGATTTCAATTAAAAGAAACATCACAGAGGAGCCTCCGTAACTGATAAACGGCAGGGAAATACCGGTATTGGGAATGGAGCCGGTAACAACGGCAATATTCAGGATTGCCTGTACCGCAATGTGACCGATAACTCCCACTACCAGCATGGCTCCGAATAAATCCGGAGCATTGTTCGCTATAATCATCATTCTCCAAATCAGCATAATAAACATCACAATAATGGCAATGGCTCCAAACAATCCAAGCTCCTCACAGATAATGGAAAATATCATATCATTCTGTGCTTCCGGCAGGAAATTCAGCTTTTGCATACTCTGCCCAAGCCCTTTTCCCCAAATGCCGCCGCTTCCGATTGCATAAAGTCCCTGAAGGGTCTGAAATCCGACGCCCTGTGCATCGCTTTCCGGGTCAAGCCATACCCGGATACGGGCAAAACGGAAATTTCCGCTTCCATCAGAATTTATCACATAAAATACCAGCAGCGCCGCCGCTGCGACAACTCCTACACCTGCAATGACAAACTTCTTATAATCAGGGCTCGCCACGAACACCATTAAAATCGCGATTGCCATTACAATAATTGCCGAGCTCATATTATTTGTGACCTGCCAGATTAACAGCACTATGGGAAGCGGAATTGCCATCATAAGGAAAAATCCCTTCATTGTGCGGACACTTTTTCCCATTTTGCACACCATAACTGCCAGAAATAATATCATACAAAGCTTTGCCACCTCGGCGGGCTGCACCTGAAATCCGATACCGGGAATACGTATCCATCGTCTCGCACCGTTCGCCTCAATACCAAGAGGGGTTTTCACCAACAGAATTAATATCACAGACACCACATACCCAAGCACGGCAAAGCGTTCCCAGAAATGATAGGGGATATTGGCAACCACAATCATAGCCGCCATTCCGACTACAATCGCCACTGCCTGCTTTTTCAGATAATAAGCCGCATCGCCAAATTCCGTATATGCCTCATAAGAACTGGCGGAATAGATCATGATGAGACCAAATCCCAATAAAAATAAAACAATGAACAGCAGACTATAGTCAAAAAAGTACTCTGATTGCTCTTTTTTCTTTTTTCTGATTCCACTTTTCCGGATTGTCCTTGTTGTCATAGAAACTCCCTTTCGTCTTTATTCTGCAAGACTGTGAACATATTCCTTGAATATCTGTCCGCGCACCTCATAGTTCGGGAACATGCCCCAGCTTGCACAGGCAGGAGACAATAAAACCGCATCCCCGCTCTCTGCAAGCTCTGTGCAAAGCCGCAGGCACTGCTCAAAGGTTTCTGCAAACTTAATATTGGTAAAGCCATGCGCCTTCGCACACGCGGCAATTTTCTCTTTCGTCTCTCCAATCAGCACCAGCCATTTTACCTTTCCGTCAAAGCTCTCAATCCATTCGTCGTACTCGCTCTGCTTATCGTAACCGCCGCCAATTAAAACGGTGGGTCCTCTCATGGCTTTGATTCCCTGAATTGCCGCATCGGGATTGGTTCCCTTGGAATCGTTGTAATAATCCACGCCGCCTTTGGTAGCCACAAACTCAATTCGATGCTCCACGGCATGAAACTCTCTGATAACGGAAAGAATGGTCTCCATTGGCACCTTCATCCCCTCTGCAATGGCGATTGCCGCCATGACATTTTCCACATTACAGATTCCTACCAGCTTCATGTCCGTATGAATATCCAGAAGCTCCGTCACTTGTCCGGAAACACTTTTTACAATCTTGTCATCCTTTAAGAAATAACCGTCTGTAAGCTCTCTTTTTGAGGAAAACAGCACAACCCTTGCCGGGCATCTCCCCGCAAAATCGCGGGTGTATTCGTTTTCATAGTTGAGGACACAGATATCTTCCCCGGTCTGATTGGAGGCAACCGCCTCCTTTGCCTTTACATAAGCCGCCATGGTATGATGACGGTTTAAATGATCCGGCGTCACATTTAATATGGCGGATGCCACGGGATGAAAGGTCTGTATCGTTTCCAACTGAAAGGAACTGATTTCTCCTACCGTAACCGTATCCGCCGCTGTTTTCAGGACCTCCATCGTATAAGGATTACCGATATTTCCCACCACAAAGGTCTTCTCCGCTCCGTAATATGCCTTCATAATCTCGCCCACGAGCGTGGTTGTAGTGGTCTTTCCGTTGGTTCCGGTAATGGCTATTACCTTTCCCTGCTCCGCCAGAAATCCCAATTCAATTTCACCGATAATCTTCACGCCTCTGTCACGCATTCTGTTTACCAGCGGAATATCCGTGGGAACGCCGGGACTTAATACTGCAACCTCAACACGCTGCTCCACCTCCGTAGGAAGCTCCCCTGCGATACAGGTCGCGTTACTTCCTTCAGGAAGCTTTTTTTTAAGCTCCTCCACAGTTATCTTTTCATTACTGTCATACAATATCACTTCCGCTTTCATGTGTTCCAGCAGGCTTAACGCCCCGATTCCGCTGATACCGGAACCGATTACCAGACACGTTTGTCCTTTTAACATAACTAACCTCCATACTTCTCACACTATCCCGAACAGCGCCGCAAGACACATCAGTGCAGTCACAATCGTAAATAATGCGACAATTTTCGTCTCTGACCAGCCGCAAAGCTCAAAATGATGATGTAACGGCGCCATCTTTAAAAGTCTTTTTCCACCGCTGAGCTTAAAATAACATACCTGCAGCATTACGCTTTCCACCTCTATCAGATAGACAATACCTACGATGGCAATATAAAGCGGCATCTGCAGCATATAACCGCAGGCTGCCACAAAGCCTCCCAAGGCAAGGGAGCCGGTATCTCCCATAAATACCTCTGCGGGATATACATTAAACAATAAAAAACCCATCAGGGCTCCCACCACCGCACAGGTAACAGGCGCAATTCCGCTGCCCATACCGACGGCGGCAACAGAAAAGAAAACTGCCACCATGACCGTAACGCTTCCCGCCAGACCGTCCAGTCCGTCCGTAAAGTTCGTTCCGTTGACTGTGCCAAGCACCACAAAGAACAGCATCGGAATATTGAAACTTCCCAAATCAATATATTGTCCTCCGGCAAAGGGTATCCGCATCGCAAGACTGATATCCGTATAATGCAGGAGATAATAGACAAAAACGCCGGTAACAAGAATCTGCCCAGCCAGCTTCTGCCACGCTGAAAGCCCCATGGAGCGTCTGCATACAATCTTGATATAATCGTCCAGAAAACCCACCATTCCAAAACCTATCGTCAAAAACAGAACCGGCGCCGCCTCCTGATATGTACCGATATATGGCAGTGACGCCACTATCACACTGAACAGAATCAAAATTCCTCCCATCGTGGGAGTTCCTGTTTTTTTCAGGTGTGCTTCAGGTCCGTCCTCTCTGACAGTCTGACCGCATTTCAGCTTCCGTAACATGGGAATGACAATCGGTCCCAGCACCGCACAGATTGTAAATGCCAGAACAATCGCCACAAGATTCGAGTTACTCATTGATTATACTCCTTTATTCCTAAATACGGAAGAATATTTTCAAAAAGCTGCCGGATAACAGGCGCTGCGACCTGACCTCCATAATAAACTCCCTGAGGATTATTGATAATGGCAATGGCAATCACCTGGGGATCATCCGCCGGTGCAAACCCGATAAAAGAAGCAATATAACGTCCGCTTCCTCTTGGAAGTGTCTGACTGGTAGCTGTCTTGCCGCCCACACGGTAGCCCTCCACCTTGCCGTTTTTGCCGGAGCCCTCCGACACCACCATTTCCAGAATGCTTCGCATGGTTGCACTGGTTTCCTCCGACACAATTCCTTCCTGCACAGGATAGGTAAAGCTTTCTACCACCTCTCCCGACTCATCCACCGCCTTCAAACCAAAGTGGGGCGTAACGCGGTTTCCTCCGTTGATAATGGAGGCCGCCGTTGTTATCATCTGCATCGCCGTAATCTGAAAGGACTGTCCGAATGACACTGTGGCGAGCTCCACATTACCCATATCCTCTTTTTTGTGCATAATGGTACCCGCTTCACCAGGAAGGTCAATGCCTGTTTTGGTCTTTAACCCAAACTGCTCAAAATACTTATAATAATTATCCACGCCAAGTCTGAGCCCTACGGTGATAAATACCGGATTACAGGAATTCATGGTCGCCTGCACAAAATCCTCGCTTCCATGTCCCGCCACCTTGTGACAGCGGATTTTCCGGTCATCCACAACAATAAAACCGGGACAGCTAAAGGTGCTTGAGGGCGTCACCACTCCTTCCTCCAAACCCGCTGCCGCAGTGATAATTTTAAAAACAGAACCAGGCTCATAGGTATCATTGATACAGGCGTTTCTCCACATCCGGTTCAAGGCGTCCTGCTTCTCCTCCGCCGTAAGCGTATCAGAAGTTCCTTCCGGAAGTTCATAGGGGTTGTCTAAATCAAATTCCGGCACATTGACACATGCGTATATTTCACCGTTGTTCGGATTCATCACAATGATGGACACGCTGTCAGCCTCCTTCGTAGCCATCGCCTGTTCCGCCAGTTGTGTGGCATAAGTCTGTATATTCCTGTCCAGACTGATATACAAATCATTGCCTGCCACCGGTTCCCTGCGTCTCTCACCCGCCTCTTCCACCTCAACTCCTCTGGCATCCGTTACCGTAAGAATTTTTCCTGCCTCTCCCGCCAGATAATCCTCATAGACCACCTCCAGACCGATAATGCCCTGATTGTCTCCGCCGGTAAATCCCAATACCTTGCTTGCCAGTTCTCCGTAAGGATAATACCGTTTATAATCCTCGTCAACCTTTACGCCCGCCAAATCATATTCCCGTATTTTATCACCGACTGCTTTATCCACATTACTTTTAATGCGTTCCATGGAGGAATATTTTTCCACCCGCTTTCGCACATATTCCTCAGACAAATCCAGTTCTTTGCAAAGCACCCGAATCACTTCCTCCTCATTCTCTATCTGATTGTGAATGACAGATATGGTACACACCGTTTTGTTGTCTGCAAGCACCGTTCCGTTGCGGTCCAGAATGCGTCCCCTCGCCGCCTTGATACTCCGTTCTCTCTCATGAAGGTCGGTGGCAAGCTGGGAATAATAATCCGCCCGCCATACCATCAGATAAATCAGTCTTCCAAACAAAAGGAGAAACATCACCACACAGGCTATGGTAAGAACCATTATTTTTTTCCTATGATAAATCTTATTATTATTCGTGAGCATAGGAAACCTCATAAAAAGGGTATTACTTATCTGTATTCCCGCTTTTATGAGGTTATTCCTGCTGTGTACAAACCAACGTTATTCTGTCCGGGAATTTTCAAGATTCGGATTTATCGGAACGTCGTCTTCCATTGCGCTGAAATTACCCTCCGCCGGATATCCTGTCTCAGGGTCCAATTGTTCTCCCGTCTCCGGATTTACAAGATTTCCGGTCTCAGGGTCTGTAGGAAAACTCTTCCAGGCATCGTTACCGTCATTCTCTTCTTCCGAACTCTGCGTTTCTTCCTCCTCAGAATCCTCACCCTCCGGTATATCCTCTTCCTGATTGGATTTATACATTGTGGTGATTTCCAGTTGTTTTTCTTCCAGCTCTGCAATTTCCGCCTCGCTCAGTTCCTCCGTCATGAAAATCTGTAAGTACGGGAGCACTTCCGTCAAAATATTACGCACAATACCGGTGGCAAACTTTGCATCGTCCTGATACTGTGCATTCGCACGGTCCACCACCACATAAATGGCAATCTGCGGATCATCCGCCGGTGCATACCCCATAAAGGATACCACATAGTCCGTATCGGAACGCGTATGCGTAACAGGGTCTATGGTCTCCGCCGTACCCGTTTTGCCGCCGATAGCATATCCTGCGGGACGCGCTGTTTTACCCGTTCTGGAGCTTCCGCCCTCCTCCATAACAACAGCACGGCAGTACCGGCGTATCAGCTCCGAAGTGGACTCCGAAATGGTCTGTTTCAAAACTCTTGGCTCGACATTCTCCACGGTTGCTCCACTGGCATTGGTAATTTTATCCACCATATGAGGCTCATAATAATAACCGCCGTTAATTAACGAGCAGAAACCCGTAATCATCTGAATCATTGTTACATTGAAGTTCTGACCAAAAGTGTTGGTCGCCAGATCGGTGGGTCCCATATTCTCCACAGAATACATAAGGCTTGCCGTTCTTGCCTCTCCCGTCAAATCAATATTGGTCTTTAATCCAAAATTAAAGATTTCCTGAAATCTGCAAAACTCCTCCTTGCCCATTGTCTGCCCGATTTTCATCATCGCCACATTACAGGACCATGCGATGGCATCCTGTAAACTTACGTCACCGTCACCGCCTTTTGCATAGCTATGGCACTTAATGTTGTAGTCCCCCACTTCCAATGCCCCTTCGCAGGTATAATGTGCATCGGCGCTGATAGCACCGCTCTCCAACGCAGCCGCCACGGTAAACGGTTTCGCAGTGGAACCGGGTTCATACGTATCCGTAATACAGAAATTTTTCCAAAGCTGATTTAAGTTTAACAGAATCTGTTCATCCGTCATGGTTGCCAGAACCTCTTCATTAATGACAGTGTCCGTTTTGTCAATCGTATAGTAACCGTTCCCCAAATCATTCTGCTCTACCATCACTGAGCCAATCAGGGCATCTGTATTTCGGGTATCATTCAGGTCATAGGTCGGATAGCTCGCCATTGCCAGAATGTTTCCCGTATCGACCTCCATAATAATGCAGCCCAGATTCTCCGCACCGTTGCCTTCACGGTAAGAATCCTTATACTCTTCATTAAATTGTTTCAGATATTTTTCCACAATACTTTGAATATTGGCATCAATAGTACTATGTATAGTATTACCGTCCACCGCAGGCTTAATGGTTCTCTCAAGAGTGGAATCCTCATTCAGATAACCATATTCCCTGCCTGCCGTTCCGTTCAGCGTATCATTATAATACTCTTCCAGTCCGTACAGACCCTGATTGTCCGACCTTGTAAAACCGATGACGTCCGCCGCCAGACTGCCGTTCGGATATACTCTTTTATATTCCTCCTCAAACCAGACGCCCTTGATATTCTTATCCGTCAGCTGCGCCTCCTGAAAATCCGCTATCTCTTCATAAGACAGCCTGCGAAGAGGTACATACCAGGAAGAATTTGGATTGGTTGTTACATATTCTCTGACAGCCGGCATATCCAGCGATTCAAAATTACTTTCCAGCGCCGCAAGCGTGGGCTCCAGATACGCCTCGTTTGAAAGCATGACATTCGCGTCAATCACCAGATTGTAAACCTTCTCGCTGACCGCCAGCCTGGTTCCCTTTGCATCCACAATATCGCCCCTTCGGAAGGGTATTGTTGTAGAATCATATCTTTGCTGGGACAATACCTGCTTCTGATACTGCGTACCGTTCTCTCTGGTAACCCATACCAGACGGGCGCTTAATCCGGCAAAAGCCAGCAGTACAAAAATAAAAAGTACTACCAGCTTCTTTTGCATTTTTATCGTAAATTTTTTTACATTTTGTTTCTGTTCTTTCACACTGCACCTCTAATTTGAGTTTCCGCTTACCTGTCGCATATAATCATTTTCTACGCTGTCATATGTAATAATCTGTCCTTCCTTCGCATAGGTCATACCAAGCTCGCCGATGGCAATTCTCTTGATTTCCTCTAAATCAATGCTGCTGGTGATGCGGCTGTATTCTTCATCGTTGGCAAGTTTCATGGTATTCAGCGTACTTTCCAGACTAGCCAGTCCCTTTGTTCTGTTCGTCAGTTCTGACTGTAATTGAATATAATTTATCAGAATAAAGGCACAGGTACAAAATGCCGCCACTAAAAAAACGACATACCCCAGATTCATATGACGGACTTTGTCCCTGTTTTTTCTGGTCTCATGACTTAACTGTCGCCTTGGTTCTCTCTCTAACTCTCTCTGTATATCCAGTCTGCGCGCGGTATTTCCATATACATAGATACCGCTGTCGTTTCTTCTTGCATTTGTTCTATTTACGTTTGTTCTGATATTTCCCCTGTTTGAATTTACTCCCCTTGTCTGAGCCAATTGAATCGCCTGCTTTCTGTTTAAATTTTTTACTATTCAAGATTGCAAGATTTCGCGGAAATCGTTACATCACTCGTCTCTTTTTTCAAACACCCTGAGCTTTGCGCTCTTGGAACGACTGTTTTCTTCCAATTCCTCCCTGCCTGGAAGAATCGGTTTTCTGGTAATCACTTTCCCTTTGGATAGGTTACCGCATACACAAACCGGAAATTCCGGGGGACAGGTACACGGATTCTCATTCCTCTTAAATGCCGTCTTTACAATTCTGTCCTCCAGAGAATGAAAGGTTATAACGCAAAGCCTTCCTCCCGGATTTAGCATATCAATAAAGTCGTCCAGGGAATTGCGAAGTACTTCCAATTCCTGATTGCATTCAATGCGGATTGCCTGAAAGGTCTGTTTTGAGGGATGTCCGTTCTGCCGCATTTTTGCGGGAATCGCTGCCTTGATGACCTCGTTTAATTCAAAAGTCGTTTCGATAGGCGCATCCGCCCTAGCTCTCACAATGTGTTTCGCAATATTTTTTGCAAATTTATCTTCGCCGTAATCACGTATGATGTGAAACAATTCCATCTCAGAATAATTGTTCACAATATCCCTTGCCGTCAGCGTCTGTCTGCGGTCCATCCGCATATCCAAGGGTGCATCAAAGCGATAGGAAAACCCCCTGTCCCCCTTATCTAACTGATAAGAAGATACTCCCAAATCCAGCACCACGCCATCCACCTTGTCCACCCCAAGCTTAGAAAGGACCGCTTTCGCGTTGCGATAATTATCGCGGATGACAGTAACCATATGTCCAAAGGGTTTTAATCTTTCTTCTGCTGCCGCAACCGCCGCATCGTCCTGATCAATTCCGTAAAAATGACCGTCTGTAAGACGTCTGCACACCTCAAAGGCATGTCCGCCTCCGCCCAAGGTTCCGTCTACATAGATGCCGTCGGACTTGATATGCAGTTCTTCGATTGTCTCCGTAAGCATCACGGAATAATGATTAAATTCCACGGATATTCTCCTTTAGATAGTTAATCCCAGACTTTCCATAGTGGCTGTGATATCATCCATATTTTCATCTTCGTTGACAGCTTCCCACTTATCCTTGCTCCAGATTTCAATACGGCTTCCCACACCCACCAGTACAACCTCTTTATCCAGACCGGCAAATTGCCTTAAGGATGCCGGCAAAAGTATTCTTCCCTGTTTGTCCAGTTCAACCTGTGCGGCGCCTGCCAGGAAAAAACGGGCAAATTGTCTTGCTTCTTTATTAATCAGCGGCAGTGATGTCAGTTTTTGTTCAAAAGCGTTCCAATCTTCGTTGGCATACACAAACAGGCAGCCATCCATACCCTTGGAGACCACGAACTCTTCTCCAAGCACTTCGCGGAACTTTGAGGGAATGATTAACCTGCCTTTGGCGTCTATCGTATGATTGTACTCGCTCATAAACATTTCAATCACCACCAAACTTGAGAAACGTACTTACCGTTTTCTCTGTAAAAGCGAGCCTGCCACGAAAATCATGCAGATGTCTCAAAATCTACCACTTCATGACACTTTGCACCACTTTCACCCACTTTTATTATGATTTTAATATAAAATAGAACATTTTACAAGCAAAATCAATCAGAAATTTTTGACAGAAGAGCACAAAAAAAGCACCTCACAGCCGCCTGTGAAGCACTTTTTACTCATTCACAACTATATCTTGTATGGTGGGAAACCATCCCATACTACATGTGTATTATTAGTACCTTTTACCAAATTTTTACATGTCAAAAAATTTTATTGCTCTGTGCTGTTATCCTCCGCACTCTCGTTTGCTTCCGCCCCTTCGGGCACTGCCTTCACGAACTGATAAGCCGCGATTTTACCTTTTCTAATACGACTTCTGACAACAACATCTGTCACAACAGCAAAAATAACCATACAGAGTGATAACACCTGCGACACGGGAAGCTCTGTTCCCGGTATCAAAAGCTGGTCTGTACGCAAACCTTCAATGAAAAATCTGCCCAGTCCATACCCGCCAAAATATAACAGGCAAATCTCACCGTGGAATTTTTTATGTTTGCGGTAGCAAAGCATCAGAATCAATATCATCAGATTCCACGCGCTTTCATAAAGAAATGTGGGATGTACCTGAATATAGTTTACCCCTTCCGTCACATGCGCCCACATCTCCTCCGTGATTTCATGGCTTCTCACCGCCTCAATCGGCAGTCTCATAGCAAACAGATTATCTGTATATCCGCCAAACGCCTCACGGTTCATAAAGTTACCCCAGCGTCCGATAATCTGTCCCAGAATCAGTCCCAATACACCGGTATCTCCCAACTGAAAGGGATTCAGCTTCTTGATTTTTGTATACACAAACAGCGTAATAAAGGCTCCGATTACTGCTCCGTAAATAGCCATACCACCGTTTCTGGTATTAAAAATACTCAGCAGGTTATCCTTATAGTTGTCCCAGGAAAACACTACATAATAGACTCTTGCACCGATAATGGAAAAGATAATCGCATAAATCGCAAAGTCCCAATAGGTATCCGGGTTCTGTCCCGTTACCTTGGCATCATGTACCACCATCAGAATACCGGCGAGAACACCAATTCCGATAATCAATCCGTAAAAAGCAATCTCAAAGCCGAAAATACTGAAACTCTTTGGTACATTTTCCAAATATATTCCCAAATGCGGAAATGCAATATCTCCTATATTCATAAAATCTCCTCGCTATACATTAAACCGAAACAGAATGACGTCGCCGTCTTTTACCACGTAATCCTTCCCCTCCATACCTACCAGACCTTTTTCTCTGGCAGCTGCAAGGGATCCCTGCTCCAGCAAATCCTTATAATTGACTACCTCTGCTTTAATAAAGCCCCGCTCAAAATCAGAATGAATCTTGCCTGCCGCCTGAGGCGCTTTCGTGCCAATTTTAATCGTCCAAGCGCGGGTTTCATCCTCACCTGCCGTAAGAAAGCTCATCAATCCCAGCAAACGATAGCTTGCTGCAATCAGCTTGTCCAGACCCGACTGGGAAATCCCCAAATCCTCTAAGAACATCGCCTTCTCATCATCCTCCAGCTCTGCAATTTCCTGCTCTATCTGGGCACAGATAACGAACACCTCGCTGTCCTCGCCTGCTGCCACCTTGCGGACTGCTGCCACCTTGTCATTGCCTGCTCCGTCATCCGCTAAATCTTCCTCTGCTACATTAGCCGCATAAATCACAGGCTTATAGGTCAGTAGATTGTAGGATTTCAGAAGCGCCAGTTCTTCCTCATCCTCCACTTCCATGCTCCTCGCCATCTTGCCGCTCTCCAAATGTTCCTTGATGCGTCCAAGCAGCGCTTCTTCCTTCGCAAGGGTCTTATCCATTCTGGCAGCCTTCACTACTTTTGAAATTCTTCTCTCCAAAATCTCAAGGTCGGAAAAAATCAGTTCCAGATTAATGGTCTCAATATCACGCAGAGGGTCAACGCTGCCATCCACATGCACTACATTGGTATCCTCAAAGCAACGCACTACATGTACAATGGCATCCACTTCACGGATATTGCTTAAAAACTGATTTCCGAGCCCCTCTCCCTTAGAGGCGCCCTTCACCAGACCCGCGATATCCACAAATTCAATTACTGCAGGGGTAACTTTCTTAGAATGATACATATCACCCAAAAGCTTTAATCTCTCATCCGGCACTGCCACGATACCCACATTGGGGTCGATGGTACAGAAGGGGTAGTTTGCCGACTCCGCTCCCGCCTTTGTCAGTGAATTAAATAAGGTACTTTTACCTACATTCGGTAAACCTACGATTCCTAATTTCATATCTATCTTTACCTATCCAGAAAGCCTTGATTTTACGGGCTTTCTGCCTTTCTCTTTATTTTGTCTACGCCCTTTTTTATTACTGGCGGGCGTAGCTGCTTCAAAAAGCTGAACAGCTTTTACCAGTGACTTGTCCGTAACATGAACATATCTGTCCATAGTCGTTTTAATACTTGCATGACCTAATAGCTGCTGCAAGACTTTCGGCTGCATACCTCGCTCAATCGCGCGGGTAGCATAAGTATGACGCAGTGCGTGCATACAAAAGCGTTTAGGTTGTTTCCATTCGATTTAGAACCGCTTTACAGTGCATGGGCTTTATAATTTTCCCCATTATACGGACTCCCTTCTTAACTCAAAAAAGAATCCAACGCAACTATAGAGTATAGCACATAGACTCTATTTTTTCAATCGAAACCGATAATTCTTCCGCAATTAGCGGCATGGGAAATCAGATAATAATTTCACGCCGGATAAATTCCTCAAATCCCGCCGCTTTCTTTGTCAAAGTTTAAAATGACTGTGCTGACGCATTCGCAGCGGAACGAAAAAAGGAGAGGTAAAGACGTTCCCGAATGTCATGCCTGCACCAAAATAGACGTTCCCACGCTCGTCGTACAGCTTCCGCCGTATCCTAAAAAGGGCAATTTAAATACACCTCCGTTTATCTGTATTCTCCAACCGTGAAACACGGTTTTCAGAAATAGGATTCTTCATTGCAAAAATTACTGAACACAATAATTCGACACAAGCATAATTGCTATTTCTTTTGCCAATGTGCTAGATACATTCATACCGTCTGTTCTTCCAAGACGCACACAAAAATATATATTTCCTGTTGTACTTTCCGCAAATCCCGTGAACCACGCATCAACAACAATGCCATCGGCTTTTCCCATCCCCGTTTTCCCATATATCGGAATATCTGTTTGTTCCTGTTCCGATACCAGCATGACCTGTTTCAATTCATTCTGTGTTTCTTCTGAATATTCCGAATTATCACCGAAGATACGTTCCATTACCTCCACCTGTTCTTTAGGGGAGATCATTAAAGACGATTCAATCCAAAAGCCTGTTAAAGCCCGGTTATTATTGTTTGTATTTAACCGCCCTTCCCAATCAGAAATATCACAGTTACCGTATTGAAGTTTTTCCAATTCCTTTTGCATCATATCTTTTCCAATATCATCTATGACCTGTCTGTAATACCATACACAGGAAGTACGAAATGCTTCACTAAAATCAATATCTTTATTCCAATCTTCATTCCAGAATATTTCGCCGCTCCACTCCCTTGTGGAGTCCTCCGGTTCAAGAATTCCATTTTCCAGTGCAATCAAGGAAGAAATAATTTTAAATGTGGAACACGGTGAACTTCTGGTAACTGCAAGATTACGATTATAGATTGTATATCGCCTGTTAGAAGTATCATATATAACTGCCGTTCCATTCAACCCATTAAAATATTCTGACCAATCTGCATCAACAATCTCCGGTTCCATTACTATGCTCTCAGTTGAATCTTCTGTATCTGTCTCTATGAAATCATTGCTTGATTCAATTTCTGCTTCTTCTATTTTTTCTTCCACCTGTTCTTCTTTCCCATCTTCTACGGAAATCCTTTCTTCTGCACCATGATTGATAGAGCAGCCTGTTAAAATAAATGCACATATAAATATCCAATATGCCGCTTTAAAATAATTGTTTTTCTTTCTCATAATTTTACAATTTCGTCCATTTCACAGTTTTCTATAGCCAATAGTACCGTCATAATTTTTGTGATACTTGCCGGATAATGTGTATCATGAATATTTTTCTCGTAAAGAATAGTTCCTGTAGACACTTCCATTACAATACCTGATTCACCCATAATAGAAGGACTATCCACCCCAATAGTATTCTCTGCTGCATGATTGTTATTCTCAGCAGCTATGAGGTACATAGGTTGTATCCCCAAAAATAAGGATGTAACCCAACATACAATTAAAGTAGACCTTTCCATCCTGCTTTGTATACATTTCATATCTGGCTATGTTCCTTTCTAAACACAAATGTTTCTAATCCTTTTTTGTATTAAGTGCCTGCGATGCTTCTCCGGTTATAATTTTCTCCTGACGTTCCAAATTAAAATAGTTTATGGCAATTATTTGTTTACAAACTCAATATTGACATCGCCGTTATTGCTGGACACATTTAGCGTTTTTGCACCGCCATCTTTATTGTCCGGCAAATTACTCTTGCCTTTTTTGACTTCTGACTGAATAGCAAAATCATCATAACTTCCGATAACCGTTCCCTCAACATCCCCATTTTTAACAAGGCTTTATCCTCAAGCCCTTTCTTTACTGCTTTTATCCTAATCATAGTTGTCCCTCTATAAAGTTTTCTTTTTTAAGACTAAAAGCCCTACGAGAGATAAAGCGGCACTTAGTAACAGACAGATACCCATGTGCAAAACGGCATTGCTGTTCAGCATGATAATTTGGAAAAAACCAGCCAAAACACCCCGCAATGGTGCAATCCGTGTGAAAATGCAAATAATGACAACCAATACTGCGTCTGTCAGCCACCCATACCAGTGTGGCTGCATAGATAACAGCACATGAAGAAAAAGCATACCCAGCAACAAAAAGAACATCTGCTGCAATCCAGCAACAATAATCCCGTTTTCTGTCCATTTGCAAACGTCCATCAGATTGATAACTGTTCGCGCCGAATATATGGGGTCAATCAATAAATGTATTGCTGTATTGAAAAGAGAAATACAAAATGCCAAAAAACCATAGCTGATCAGGCAGCCGAAAAAGTAGTCTCTTTTGCTTGCTCCCAAATGAATTAACTTTGTGTAGTCATAATAAACAAAAAAGAACGGGGTCATGACCGCAAGCAGCCATATATAATTTCCGTTACTTAAAACACCATCACCGGAAGATGTGGCGCAAAGCACTACAAGAACAGTGATAATAAAGCTAATCTTATTGCTTGCAAGCAAGCGTTTTACAATGGCGAAAATGGCTGTCATTTTACTGCACCTCCCTTGTGTCCCACCATTTGGATAAAGAAATCCTGCAAAGGCAGCGGGCGAATTTCTAAAGAAGCAGTTTGTTCCGGTGGGTTGTCAAAGATATATCTTGTTACAAGACCGCCAACGGTATCTTGTCCAATGACATTCAGATTTTGGGTTGCAACCTCAACATCTTTTTGAAGTCCGCTGATACGAAACGCCCTTGTTTCAACGGATTGCAGGGTATCAAAGAAACAGACGCTTCCTTTATCAATTATAATTAACTTTTGAATTGTCTTTGCAATTTCCTCAATGATGTGTGTTGATACGATAATAATACGAGGGTGTTTCTGAAAACTCTCTGTCAGCATATCATAAAACTCCACACGCATAATTGCGTCGAAACCGAGGACAGGTTCATCTAAAAGCACGACGCTTTTATTACTTGCCAAACAAATAATCGTGGAAACCATTGTTTTCATGCCAAGAGAAAGATGATTAAATTTCTTTTTTCCGTCCAACTCAAAACGCTCCATCATTTCTGAAGCAAAGTCGTAATCATAGTTGGGGTTTACTTCGGAAGCAATCCGTAATAGCTTTCGTACCGGTAGATTAAAATGTTTTGCAAAGTTTTCAATATAGCTGACGCCGGTATCTAAAGTGGAAGTTGTGATTCCCTTCCCGTCAACCTGAATAGTTCCGTTCGTAATGTTCTGATACCCTGCAACCGATTTAAGAAGCGTTGTTTTGCCCGCACCATTTCTGCCAAGCAGACAATAAATCCCCGGCTCGTCGATTGACAACGTAATGTTTTTCAGTACGGTTGCTTGTCCGTACTGCTTTGTTACTTGTTTGAGTTCTATCATACAGCGATTCCTCCTATTATCTTTGACATACTAATTGTTTTTCGCAATTTCCTATGCTAAAATGGATTATAAACTTTTGTGTTACACAAATGTCAAGGGGGGAGAAACTGCAAATGGAAAAATATTTATCAGTTGGAGAAGCTGCAAAGGCTGTTCATACGACAAGTGAAACATTGCGGCATTATGACCGCATCGGATTAGTGAAGCCAAGCAAAAAAGACGAATGGACAAATTACCGCTATTATACCGAACAGGATATTGTTCGGCTGAATACGGTACGGGCTTTACAGCTTATGGACTTACCTTTACAGGAAATAAAAAAGGTTTTGGAATACGACGACCTTGAAAAAATCGTGGATTTTTTAGAACAGGCAGAGAAAAAGGCTGATGAAAAAATTGCCGCACTGCAATACAGTAGGTCAAAAATTCAGTTGGCAAAAGCGGACTATGAAAGAAAATTGCAGGAGTGTAAAAAAACAGGCGGTACTTTTATCAAAGATGTTCCTGAGCGTATTATTTTGCTGTCCGATACTTTAGAAATTCCAACACTTGATAATCTTTGGAATTATCTCAGCCATTTTTACGATAAAGTTTCGCCTGCCTTGAAAGAGCAATTTTCCTTTGAAGATTTAGCGGGTATATACACCGAAAACGGAATAGCAAGGCTTTTTGCTGTCTGTATTCGTTATGTGGATATAGAGGGATTAAAGGTATTGCCAAAAGGAAAATACTTGTGTGCTAACTGCACCGAAAAAAATAGAGAACAAATACTGCGCGAGTTAATACACACAGCCAAAACAAAATACGGCGTAGAGCCGTCATTTACAGTACAGTTAATCATTGTATCGGGCATTTTGCACTGGAATTATGAAGTGCAAATCTATATTGAGAGCTAAAACATCAAAAGTAAAAGCACTGTTATTCCGTTTACAATCCCGACATATCTTCCATCTTGTATTCTTCGAGATTAAGAAATATAATGGACGTGTCGGGGGTGTATGGATACGGACTACATGACACTGAAAGAAACCTGTGGATGGAAGAACAAAACAAGGGAGGGCACATCGTTGAATCAAATATTACTGTTAGAAGATGACGAGGCTTTGAGCCGAGGAATCGTCATGGCCTTAGAAACGCAAGAATGCAATGTTACGCTTGCCCAAACGCTAATGCAGGCGAAATCTGTGCTGCAGGAGCCGTTTTCCTTGCTGATTCTGGATATTAACTTGCCTGATGGCAGTGGGTTGGAACTGCTGAAAGAACTTCGTCAGAGGGGCAACCGTACGCCAGCCATTCTGCTGACCGCCAATGATCTGGAGCTGGATGAGGTCACCGGACTGGAGGCAGGAGCGGATGACTACATCACCAAGCCTTTTTCTCTGGCTGTACTCCGGGCCAGAGTAAATGCCCAGCTGCGGCGATCCAACCCAGCACAATCTGACCATGTGGAGTTGGAGGGCTTTGTCTTTGATTTCTCCCATATGGCGTTTTCCAAGAATGGAACGCCCATTGATTTATCCAGGACAGAGCAGCGATTGCTGCGGCTATTGGTAGAAAACCGGGGTCGAACCCTTCCCCGTAACCTATTGCTGGAACGAGTGTGGGACGGAGGGGAGTTTGTGGACGAGAATGCTCTGTCTGTAGCAGTGCGGCGGCTGCGTACCAAACTGGGAGACGCTCCCATCAAGACCGTGTATGGGGTCGGTTATATCTGGGAGGCAGGCAAATGACCGCCCCGGCTTGTGCGTTGCTGGCTGTGTCCGCCGCTGGTATGGTCTTCGGGGTCTGGCAGTGGGCGGCACGGCGGCGCACCCTTCAGCGGTTGAACCAAATGCTGGAGCACGCCATTTCCGGCGGTTTTTCCGAAGAGCAGTTTGATGAAACGGAACTGTCCGCGCTGGAAAGTAAGCTGGCTCGTTTTCTGCACGGCTCTGCCGCTGCCCGAAAGACTGTGGAAAGAGAGCAAATGGCAGTAAAGACGCTCATCGCAGATATTTCGCACCAGACCCGCACTCCCATAGCAAATCTGCTGTTATATGCCTCCTTACTTTCTGAGAGTGATTTATCTCCGAAACAACAGGAGCTGACTCAGGCTCTCACCGCCCAGGGCGAGAAGCTGTCTTTTCTGATTCAAGTGCTGGTAAAAGCTTCACAGTTGGAGGCGGGAATTGTAGCTCCGATACCATCCCGCAATTCGGTCCATACGCTGCTGGAGGGAGCAGTGGAACAGGAGGAACACGCTGCAAGAGCCAAGCAGATTACCCTTACGTTGCTGCCCTTCCGGGGCGATGCGGTCTTTGATCCCCGCTGGACAGGCGAGGCTCTGTGTAATGTAGTAAATAACGCGGTAAAGTACACCCCATCCGGCGGGGCTGTGACTATCTCCGCCCAGATGCTGGATTCCTTTTGCAGGGTGGATGTTACGGATACCGATCCCGGCATCCCGGAGGGCGAGCAGGCGGAAATCTTTAACCGGTTTTTCCGTGGACAGGGTACACATACCGCACAGGGGTTTGGTCTTGGTCTCTATCTTGCCCGGCAGATTTTAACGATGCAGGGAGGGTACATCAAAGTCAATTCCCGATCCGGGGAGGGATGTATCTTTTCCCTGTATCTGCCGAGAGACAACCAGAGCGCAGAAAAACCAATATAAAAGCGAAAATCTTTCCATTCTGTTAGATTTGAGAAAGCGTCTGGAAAGATTGTTGTGGTAAAGTCTGTATTGTCGAAAGACAGTACAGACTTTTTCCTGGAGGGATAATTTTATGAAGATTTTAGAGACCAAAGAACTGAAAAAATACTATGGCAGCGGGGATACGCTGGTGAAAGCCTTGGACGGCGTGGAACTGAGCGTGGCGGATGGAGAGTTTGTGGCCATTGTGGGTACTTCCGGCTCCGGCAAGTCTACCCTTCTGCACATGCTGGGAGGCCTGGACCGACCTACCGGCGGCTCCGTCACCGTGGATGGCAAGAACATCTTTTCCCTGAAGGACGAGGCTTTGACTATTTTCCGCCGTAGGAAGATCGGCTTCGTGTTTCAGAGCTACAACTTGGTGCCGGTGCTGACGGTATATGAGAACATCGTCCTCCCTATCCAGCTGGATGGAGGGAAAGTAGATGATGCCTATGTGAAGGAAGTCATCACCGCCTTGGGGTTGGAAAAGAAACTGAACAACCTGCCCAGTCAGCTTTCCGGCGGTCAGCAGCAACGGGTGGCAATCGCCAGGGCGTTGGCCACGAAGCCAGCCATCCTTCTTGCCGATGAGCCTACCGGTAATCTGGACAGCCGTACCAGCCAGGATGTGTTGTCCTTGATGAAGGTTACAGGTCACAAGTTCGCACAGACAATGGTGATGATCACCCACAACGAGGAAATCGCCCAGCTCGCTGACCGGATCATCCGCATTGAGGATGGCCGGATCGTAACGCAGTGAGGAGGTGGGAGTATGAACGTCAAAAACAGTAAATGTATTCGGCACTTGGCCTGGAAAAGTTTACAGGCCAGCCGTACACGGAACCTGATCGCAGTGGCGGCGATTGCGCTGACAGCCGTGCTGTTTACCAGCCTGTTCACCATTGCACTGTCCATCAATGAAGGCATCCAGCAAAGTAACTTCCGGCAAGTGGGAGGCTTCTCCCACGGCGGTTTCAAATATATGACACAGCAGCAATTCGAGGATTTGAAAGATGATCCGCTAATCGAATCCTGGGGTCTGCGGCGCTTCATCGGTATGCCTACAGACGCACCTTTCAACAAGTCCCATGTTGAGATTGGTTATTCTGACACCAATCAGGCCCACTGGATGTATTGTGATCCGGAGGAGGGTCGTTTACCCAAAGAGGGCACAGACGAGGCTGCCACGGATACCCATGTTCTCTCCCTCCTGGGAATTGAGCCGGAGATCGGGGCGGAGTTTACCATCTCCTTTGATGTGGACGGACATTCTACTACCCAAACATTCACACTCTGCGGCTGGTGGGAATATGACAGTGCCATTGTGGCCAATCACGTCCTTATTCCGGAGAGCAGAGTCAATGAGATTTTGTCAGAAACCGGAATAAACCCAAATGTCTCCGATGACGGTATGACCGGAACCTGGAATCTGGATGTGATGCTGAAAAGCGGATCCCGTCATATTGAGCAGGATTTGAACCAAATTTTAGCTAACCACGGTTACCAGAGTGAGACACGAGGGGAAAACTATATCAACACCGGCGTTAACTGGGGTTATACGGGAGCCCGACTGTCTGACACTGTAGATCCCACAGTTGTCATTGCCATCGTCGCCATGCTGCTGCTCATCATCTTTACCGGCTATCTGATCATCTATAACGTATTTCAGATTTCTGTGGCGGGAGACATCCGGTTCTATGGCTTGTTGAAAACCATTGGCACCACGCCCAGACAGCTTCGACGGATCATCCGCCTACAGGCTTTGGTCATGAGTGCCGCCAGTATCCCCATTGGATTGGTGCTTGGCTGGTTCGTTGGTGGGGAACTGACGCCAGTAATTGTTGCGGAACTGAACGGAGTAGAAACGCTTACCTCCATGAACCCCCTGATCTTTGTTATTGCGGCGGCGTTTGCCCTGTTTACTGTCTTGCTTTCCTGCCGCAGACCAGGAAGAATGGCGGCAAAAGTTTCCCCGGTAGAGGCGGTTCGATACACGGATGCCGGAACCAAGACCGGCTCCAAAGGTCGCAGGACCCGAAAGGTAAGCCCTTTTACCATGGCTTGGGCGAATCTGGGGCGAAGCAAGGGGAAAACATCGGTAACGGTGCTCTCCCTTTCACTGGCGGTAGTGCTGCTTACTGTAACCGTTAATTTTACTGGTGGTTTCGACATGGATAAGTATGTGTCCTCATTCACCGCCAGTGATTTTATCATAGGGGATGCAGGAAAATTGCAGACGGGGGAACTATTCAGTGAAAAGCAGACCCTTCCCCAGTCTGTGATAGATGCCGTCAACGCCCAGGGAGGCATCACCGATGGCGGGGTGGTATATGGTCAAACCTCCGCTATGCTCGAGTATGTGACTGAGGACTACTTCCGTCAGATGAATCAGTATTTTTACACCCCGGAGCAGTTGGATAATCTAATCCGCCTGACAGACAAAAATGAGGCGGGAGAATTGGCCGCCAGTGTACAGATCTCCGGCATGAGCGCCTTCGCACTCAATCATCTGACGGTACTGGAAGGGGACTTGTCAGCCCTTTATGAGCCGGGCAGCCGTTCCATCGCCGCCGTTTACAGCGAGGATGACTACGGCAATGCGGACATGGGTTCCCACTGGGCTCGCCTGGGAGACAATGTCATCCTTCGATATGTGGAGAAGAGTGAGTATTACGACCCGGACACTGGAGAAGTCTACGAGACCTATGAGGACATTCCGGATGGGGGCAACTGGGTGGAACGACCCGTGGAGTATCGAGATGTGGAATACACTGTGACCGCCCTGGTAACGGTGCCCTCCGCCCTCTCCTACCGCTACTACGGCTCAGATGAATTTATTCTGAATGACCAAACTTTTGTACAGGATACTGGTACGGACAGCATCATGTACTACGCCTTCGATACTACTGACGAAGCCAATGCCGATATGGAGACATTCCTGGCAGATTACACGGAGAACGTGAACTCAGAGCTGGATTATGAGAGTAAAGGCACCTATACATCAGAGTTTGAGAGTATGCGCTCCATGTTTATGCTGTTGGGTGGGGCGTTGAGCCTCATCGTTGGACTGGTTGGGATACTGAACTTCTTCAACGCCGTACTCACAGGGATTATTGCCCGGCGTCGGGAATTAGCCGTCCTCCAATCCATCGGCATGACCGGAAAGCAGCTGCGCTCTATGCTGGTGTGGGAAGGCTTGCTATACACCCTGGGCGCTGCTGGATTGGCACTGCTCTTGGCTGTTTCCCTGGGACCTGTGGCATTCCGGGCAGTGGAAGGACTGTTCTGGTTCTTTACCTACCGGCTGACCCTGACACCTTTCCTGCTGGTCATCCCTTTGTTTGCCCTGCTGGGCGCAGGGATTCCTGTCCTGACAGGTCGGGCAGCGGCTAAACATACCATTGTGGAACGGCTGCGGACAGAATAAGCTCCTATACTGCAGGATGATAACAAAGGCAAAAATTAACGCGCAGCAGACAAATTAAATTTACATTTGAAAACAGCGGCTTTGATAAATCAAGACCGCTGTTTTTCTTAATAATAATCCCCACTTAAAACTATATTTTGACAATCTTCCATTGGTGCTTCTATCGTTTCAGTACTTCTTCTTCCCTTTCAATTCTTCATAGAGCAGACAGTAATTCGCATACCGCGTCCTGTCAATCCGTCCCTCCTGCACGGCATCCCGGACGCCGCACACAGGCTCCGCGATATGGGAACAGCTGCCAAACCTGCAATACTTCTCATACTCTGCAAATTCAGGGTAATACTGCGCCAGGTCTTCCTTCTCCAAATCAAACAATCCCAGAGAACTAAAACCCGGTGTGTCCAAAATATACGTGTTCCCTTTTATGGCAATTAGCTCCGAATGCCTTGTGGTATGCCGTCCCCGTTCAATTTTCTCGCTGATATTGCCGGTCTCCATCACAGTACCTGACTGCAGACAGTTGACCAGAGAGGATTTTCCCACACCGCTGGGACCTGCAACCGCAGTGGTCTTTCCTTCCAGCAGATTCCTGAGGGTATCAATTCCCTGCTGCTTTTTCGCACTGACAGACAAAGTCTGATAACCGCATTTCCGGTAAATCTCCTCATAGGAAGCACCAATGCCATCCTCATCAATATCCGTTTTGTTAAAGCAAATCACGCAGGGAACATCCTGCTGCTGCATCATAATCAAAAAACGGTCCAGCAGATTAAAATTGGGCTGCGGCTTCACAATAGAAAAAATAATCAGAGCCTGATCCACATTGGCAACGGCAGGGCGAATCAGCTCGCTGTGTCTGGATAAAATTTCACTGATATTTCCCAGTTTTTTTTCCTCATCCAACACATCAAAGCTGACATCATCTCCCACCAGCGGCTTTTTATGGTCCTTTCGGAACACGCCCTTTGCCTTACATTCGTAAATCGCGCCTTTATCCTCTGCCGTACTTCCGGGCGCAATGTCACTATGAACAATGTCACTATGAACAATGTTACTATGAACATAGTAAAATCCTGCAACTCCTCTGATTATCTTACCCTGCATTTTTTATCCCTATCATTTCCTGATTCCAGCTTACTCCGGCTCAAACTCTATCCTTCTGGTAAAGGACCTATTTTCCACCGTACCCGGGATATTTACCGTCTCTCCGGTTACAGGGTCTGTCTCCGTAGTGCCTCCTGTTGTCACGGAATACGTCATCGTAATCGTACCGCCTGACGATTCCAGTCCATAATAATTTGCCGCCTGCGGAAAGGTGGTTGTCGTGGTATCCAATAAAATCTTTCCGTCATCCGTTACCAGCAGCAGACTTACTTCCGTGCCGGGAACATAATCAGGCGCTTCCTCGGCTGTGGGCGCCGAAATGCTTGCATTGCACTTGTAGGTAACTTTCTCTTCCCCTTGACTTACCTTGATATCGAGAGCCGTACCCGGTTCCACATAGGAGCCGTGGGAGTAGCTTTGATAGCAGATTTTTCCTGCTTCCACTTCGGAATTATACACATAGGATACACTGCCAATGGTTAATCCCAGCTCAATCGCCTCAAAGGTGCCGTCCTCCTCGGAAAGTCCTATCAGATTCGGCACTCTTACCTTTGTCTCCTCTTTTCCGAGACTTACATTTACCGTAATCACATTCCCTGCGGGAGCCTTTGTACCTCCCGTGGGCATCTGGGAAATTACCTTCCCCTCTTCCACCGTATCAGAGTAGCTTTCCGTTTTATTTACCAGAAATCCCCTGGTAATCAGCTCACTGTTTGCCTCCTGATAAGAAAGTCCCGTAATATCAGGCACTTCCACGCTCTGCGAACCCGCGCTTACCGTCAGGACAACCTTGCTGCCTACCGCAAGGGAAGTCCCTTCCGCTACCCCTGCCCGGATAACAACGTCCTCGTCAATTGTCTCCGATTCCTCATAAACAACCTCCGGAATCAATCCAAGCGCTGTCAACGTGTTTTTGGCATCCTCCACATTGATACCCGTGATATCAGGCATATCCACATATTCCACCTCCTGGGTATCTGTAGATTCCTCTGAGGTCTGAATCGGGCTTCCCTGATCATTGGAATCGCCGAAGCCTGTAAAAATCTTTACTGCCAGTACAATTATGATAATACAGATAATAATTCCCGCAACAATGGCAAGAATGGTGGTCACACGCTCCATCTTTGGATTGTAATCATAATTGTCCTCATCCTCTTCCTCATTTTCATATCCGGAAGCCGTATCCGAGCGAAGGCGCAGGCTCTCTTCCCTATCCGGATATTCTTTCCCCTCCGGATAAGTAGAACGCATTTTAATCTGCGCCATATCGCTTTCCGTTATCATGCGGGTACCGCCCTCAACATCGGGATTGTTCTGCACCACAAAATTTTCATCAGGATTTATCAGGGATTGCTTCAAATCCGCAATCAGCTCCTGCACACTCTGATATCTTCTGTCAGGTGATTTCTGACAGCATTTTAGCACAATGCTCTCCACAGAGGTGGGAATCTCCGGTACAAATTCCTTAGGGGAAACCATTTCCTCCTGAATATGCTTGATTGCAATCGCTACCGTCGTCTCCCCGTTAAAAGGCACCCTTCCCGTAAGCATCTCAAAAAGGGTAATACCCAGAGAATAAATATCACTCTTTTCATCACTATAGCCGCCTCTCGCCTGCTCAGGAGAGGTATAGTGTACAGATCCCATAACATTAGAGGTAATGGTGTTGCTGGTAGCCGCCTTTGCAATTCCAAAATCTGTTACCTTTACCTTACCTTCCTTGGAGATAATAATATTCTGGGGCTTAATATCCCGGTGAATAATATGATTATTGTGCGCTGCCTCAATACCCATACTCACCTGAATGGCAATGCTCACCGCCTCTTTATAGGACAGTCTTGCCTTTTTTTCAATATATTTCTTAAGGGTAATGCCCTCCACCAGCTCCATGACAATATAGTAAATGCCGTTTTCCTCTCCTACATCATAGACATTTACAATATTGGGGTGCATCAGTCCCGCAGCCGCCTGCGCCTCTATCCGGAATTTCGATACAAAGTTGGCGTTCTCACTGAACTCCTGCTTTAGCACCTTGACAGCCACATAACGGTTTAACTTGTGACATTTTGCTTTATATACATCTGACATGCCGCCCGTACCGATTTTTTCCAAAATCTCGTAACGTTCGCCCATCATCATTCCAATCTTTACCATATTACTCTCCATTCTCATTCCTCTAAGCCAAAGGTTCAATCAATATCACACTGATATTATCTTTACCACCATGCTCATTGGCGGCTTCTACCAACATATACGCTTTTTCCACAATGTCTCTTGCTCCGCTGACAATCATGCGGATTTCCTCATCCTCAAGCATATTGGTTAGTCCGTCGGAACACATCAGCACGATATCTCCCTCCTCAAGCTCTACCGTAAAAAAGTCCGGCTCCACGATATCGCCGGCGCCTACTGCCCTGGTAATAATATTTTTATCCGGGTGGTTCCTTGCCTCTTCTCTGCCTATCCCACCCATTCTTACCATCTCCTCGACAAGTGAATGGTCTCTCGTAATCTGTTTAATCTGTTTATTTACAATATAAAGTCTGCTGTCACCCACATTGGCTACCTGCAGCTTTCTTCCCTTACAGGTCGCCGCCACAACAGTGGTTCCCATTCCTTCCAGATCCGCCTCTTCCCTCGCTTTCCTGCGGATACGCTCATTGGCAGTCACAATCGCCTTCTCAAAGATAGTCACCGGATTGGTCTCGGAAGAATGTTCAATCTCTTCCACCATCGTCTCTACCGTCGCCTTGGAAGCATAGTCCCCTGCCTTGTGACCGCCCATGCCGTCTGCCACGATAAATATATTCGGCAGATTGCCGACAGGGTTTTCTCTTGTGTAGACAAAATCCTGATTTACTTTTCTTTTTTTACCGATATCGGTTATGGAAAACGTCTTAAGCACGTTTATTATCCCCCTTAAATTTGCGGCGTAATTGACCACAAGCCCCGTCAATATCTCTGCCCATTTCCCTTCTAATAGTAACATTTATTTTGTTTTTTTCAAGCTTATTTTTAAAGCGCTGAATACGGTCCGCATCCGACTGCACATAATCCCGCTCCTTAATAGGATTGACAGGAATCAGATTAATATGACAGCAGAGAGGCTTTGCAAGGGCAATCAGCTCCCTGGCATCCTCGTCCGTATCATTCACGCCGCCTACCAGACTGTATTCAAAGGTAATGCGTCTGCCGGTCTGTTCAAAATAATACCGGCATGCCTCCATCAGCTCTTCTATGGAATATTTATTTGCAATGGGCATCAGTTTCCTTCTCTTTTCATCCGTTGCAGCATGCAGGGACAGCGCCAGCGTAATCTGCAAATGCTCCTCCGCAAGCTGCCGCATCTTAGGCACAATGCCGCAGGTAGATACGGTTACATTCCGCTGACTGATATTCAGACCGTTCTCATCCGTAAGAATTTTTAAAAAGGTCAGCAGATTCTCATAATTATCCATAGGCTCGCCGGTTCCCATGACCACCACATTGGAAACCCGTTCTCCCGTAAGTAACGTAATGGCATAAATCTGATCCAGCATTTCCGATGGCAGGAGATTCCGTTCCAATCCATCCAGTGTGGACGCACAAAATCTGCATCCCATGCGGCATCCCACCTGGGAGGAAATGCACACGCTGTTGCCGTGCTTATATTTCATCCACACACTCTCAACCAAATTGCCGTCCCCAAGGGCAAACAGAAACTTCTTTGTGCCGTCTGTCCCAGACTCCTGCACCTGTACCGCCTGCAGAGCGGTAAACGTATACCATTCCCCGCACTTTTCCCGAAACTCCCTGGACAGGTTTGTCATTTCGTCAAAACCTCTCGCCAGTTTCACGTGCATCCACTCATACATCTGCTTTGCGCGGAATGATTTTTCGCCCCTGCTCTCCAGTTCCTTTTTTAACTCCGGCAAGGTCAGAGATTTGATATCTGTCTTCTGTGTCATTGTAATTTCCTTCTGAATTTTGCGAAAAAGAAGCCGTCCGCCTCCATGGTTCCCGGCAAAAGCTGTATACAGGCGGCTGCCTCCGCCTCACTCAGCTCCAAGGTCCCTCGCATATGTTCTCTGATTTCCCTTCTCTCGGCAAGCAATTCTTCCGGCAGGCATTCATCCAAAGCCTGGGGCTCAAAAGGAAGGTTTCCCGTAATCCAGTGCACCATGTCCTCATTTTCTTTTGGGTTGATGGTACAGGTACTATATAAAAGCACTCCGCCCGGCTTCACATACTGCCAACTGTTCTCCACTATCCTGCGCTGCAGGGAAACGATACTCTCTATTCCCTCCGGACTTACACGGTATTTGATATCCCGCTTTTTGCCGATAACACCTAAGCCCGAGCAGGGCACATCCAAAAACAGCACATCCGCCTGCTCCCGATAAGTCTCATCAAAAGCCGTGGCGTCAAAAACCTGCGTGGTTACATTTTCCGCCTGCATGCGCTTAAGATTCTCTTCTATCAGCGACAACTTTGCATCCGATACATCCCTGGCAAGCACTCTGTCTGCCCATTCCGCTGCGAGAAGGGTTTTCCCGCCCGGTGCGGCACAGATATCCATGACAAAATCGCCCGCTTTGATTCCCGCCGCTTCCACGGCCAGTACGGAGCTGATATCCTGCACCGCAAAAATCCCCTCGTCAAAACCCGGCAGGGTGCGGATTCCGTCTGTTGTTTCTGCGGTATACACATAAGGGAGATATTTGCTTTGTCTGACATCCGCCCCTGCTTCCCGCATCCCTGCAACATAAGTATCCCGCTCCTCCTTGGACAATGTGGTACGGAAACGCAAAGAAACCGGGTGAATCCGAAGCAATCCTTCTAAGAGCTTTTCCGTCCCTTCGCCTCCGTATTCATCCAGCCATAGCTTCACCAGCCATTCCGGCATGGAATATTTAATGCTCAAAAATTCTGTCGGATTCTGTTTCCCATCCGGCAGCGGTAACGCTTCTTTGTTTTTTGAAAGATTGCGAAGCACACCATTGACAAACCCTTTCAGGTTCTGAAATTTGCGCTTTCCGGCTATCTTACACGCCTCATTGCACGCCGCGCTGTCAGGAACCGCATCCATATAGAGAATCTGGTAGGCGCTCATGCGAAGAAGACAACGAATCAGCGGTTTCATCTTCCGCACGGGAACGGAGGAAAAATGGTTCAGATAATAATCCAGCTCCAGCTGTCTCTCCAGACTGCCCTCCGTCACCCTCTTGATAAAGGACTTATCCCTGCTGTCAAGATAATTATATTTATCCAGCACTGCCTTTAACAGCCTGTCAGAAAATTCTTCTTCCCGCTCAATGGCGAGTAGGGTATCTAAAATAATCTCTCTGGTATTCTCCGCCATCCCTAATCACGCCTCCCGCGATTGTTTCCGCCGAACAGCAGAACCAGCCGGAAAAGCTGTAAGACAGAGGATGCTGCTGCCGCCACATAAGTCAATGCCGCCGCACTTAAGACCTTCCTACAGCCGGATGTTTCCTGAGAGGTCAAAAGTCCATACTCCTCCACCTTGGCAACTGCCCTTCTGGAAGCATTGAACTCCACCGGCAGCGTCACAAGCTGGAAAATCACAGATAAAGCAAACGCCCAGATGCCAATCTGAATCAGGGTCTGATTCCAGCTTAACAAAACCCCCAATAAAATAATGGGCAATCCAAGACTGCTGCCGATATTTGCCACCGGCACAATAGCGGAACGAAGCGACAGCGGTACATAGCCTTTGGCATGCTGCAGGGCGTGTCCGCATTCATGCGCTGCCACACCCACCGCCGTAACGGATGCGGAATTGTAATTTTCATAGGACAGGCGCACCGTATTGGTTCTTGGATCATAATGATCCCCTCTGCCCCTTTGCAGGCATTCAATCTGTACATTATGAAGTCCTTCATAATATAATATCCGTCTGGCTGCCTCCGCGCCGGTCAGCCCGCCTGCATTCCGCACTTTACTATATTTCTTCATCGTGCTGTTCACCAGCGCGCTTGCGCCGATACATAACAGCATACCGATAATTACCAGATAATAAGTCGGATCCCAAAATAGTCCATATCCATAATAATATCCATATAACAGCATAAATTCCTCCATCTAGCCTTCGCTCTTTCCGAGACGCTCTCCTGCCCCTGGCTTCACACCCAGCAGAAAATCGTGAGTGCTCATCCGCTTTTTGCCTTCCAGTTGTAATTCCAGAACTTGCAGGCATCCGTCCCCACATGCCACGAAAAACGCATCCTTTGCCACCTTGACAATCGTTCCGGGTTGTGCTTCCCCGGCAGAGCCTTCCGCTTCCTGTCCGTTTACCGGCACTGCCTTCCAGATTTTCAACTGCCTGCCCCTGTAATAAGTATAAGCACTTGGCCATGGATTCATTCCGCGAATTAAGCGGTCAATCGTAACCGCATCCTTGCTAAAATCAATCTCACCCATACTTTTGCTGATCAGGGAAGCATAGCAGCTTTCCCCGGAATTCTGCTTTTCCGGTATAAGGGCGCCCTTTTCCAGCAGCGGAAGGGCTTCCACAATGGCTTCTCCGCCCAGTGCCATCAGCTTGTCATGCAGCGTCTCAAAGGTATCATCAGCGGCAATTTCAACTGTCTTTTTATACAACATATCTCCCGTATCCAGTCCCGCATCCATCTGCATAATCGTTACTCCGGTTTCTTTTTCCCCGTCTATAATCACATGCTGAATGGGGGAAGCGCCTCTGTATTTCGGCAACAGAGAAGCATGGATATTCAGACATCCGTACTTCGGTATATCCAATATCTCCTGGGATAAAATCTGTCCGAATGCCGCCACGATATAGATATCCGCTTCATATTTTTTTAATTCTGCTACATTCTCCGGTGTTTTGATTTTCACAGGCTGAAATACCGGAATCTGATGACGCAGTGCGCATTCCTTCACCGGCGAAAACTGCAATGCCTTGCTTCTGCCTTTCGCCTTGTCGGGTTGTGTGACTACAGCCGTGATTTCATGCCCTGCCTTAATTAAGGCTTCCAGCGCACCCGCCGCAAAGTCCGGCGTCCCCATAAATACAATCTTCATACTTACCTCTTACTCTTCTTCCTCATCATAAACCACATCCTGCAAGCCGCCTTCTACCTTTTCCACATACATATGTCCGTCAAGATGGTCAAGCTCATGACAGATAGCTCTCGCCAAAAGCTCTGTGCCTTCCAGTTCAAAGGGCTTCATATTCACATCAAGCGCCACCGCCTTTACATAGTTAGGTCTGGTGACAATACCGCATTTTCCCGGCACGCTTAAGCACCCTTCCGAGCCTGTCTGCTCCCCGCTGCTTTCCACGATTCTGGGATTAATCAGAATATACGGATCCTCCCCCGTCACGTCGATTACTACAATTCGTTTCAAAATTCCCACCTGGGGTGCGGCAAGTCCCACACCGTTTGCTTCATACATGGTCTCCAGCATATCCTCAATCAAATCCCGCAGTCTCGGAGTCAGCTCCGTTACCTCCTTGCATTTTTTGGTCAATACCTCATCACCGTATTCTCTGATATTACGAATCGCCATTTTTACTGTTCCTTTCTTTTTTTCTTCTATTCCATCGTACTTTCTCACATCGTATTCATCGGGTCAAAATCAAATTGTACCGACTCTGCTCCCGTCTGCATCATGGCGCATTTTTCTTCCAGCACATCCTTGATTTGTACCAGTCTGTCATATTTCGGATGCTTAACATAGAAAACAAACCGGAAAATATCATTTATTTTTGCAATAGATGCCGGCGCCGGTCCGATGACCTGTAATTTTTCCACGGCAGCTTCATGCTGCCCCATCATAGACTTTACCACGGCTGACAGTCTTTCTGCAAGCTGTTTTCCATTTTGCTCCTCTTTTGCAAAAATCTGCACCGCCAGCATATGAGATACCGGAGGATATTCCATCATTTCCCGGTAAATAATCTCCTCCTCATAAAACTCCTCGTAGGACTGGGATGCCGCGTGCACCACCGCATAATGCTCCGGCTGATAGGTCTGAATGACCGCCTCACCGGGCAGCGTCCCTCTGCCTGCCCGTCCGACAGCTTGGGTCAAAAGCTGAAAGGTTCTCTCTCCTGCCCGGTAATCCCCTACACTTAGGGAAAGATCTGCCGCCAGAACGCCCACCAGTGTTACCTTGGGAAAGTCATGCCCTTTCACAATCATCTGGGTTCCAATCAGCACATCCGCTTCCCCATTCGCAAAAGCCGATAAAATTTTCTCATAGCTGTCCCTGGTCCTTGTGGTGTCCGCATCCATACGCAGAGTTCTCACGCCCGGAAAAAGCTCCCGCAGCTTTTCCTCTATCTGCTGGGTTCCCGCCCGAAAGCCGCTGATGTATTTGGAACCGCATTTGGGACAAAGCGCAGGCTTTGGTTCACTGTAACCGCAGTAATGACAGAGCAGATGTCCCCCATGATGCTCCGACAGAGACACATCACAGTGGGGGCATTTCATGACCTCGCCGCAGGAGCGGCAGGAAATAAATCCCGCATAGCCCCTTCTGTTCAAAAACAGCATACTCTGTTCGCCCTTAGAAAGCTTGTCTGCCAGAAGCTCCTGCAGCTTTCTGCTGAAAATGGAACGGTTCCCTTCCTTTAACTCCTGCCGCAAGTCCACAATTGATACAGCAGGCAACGTTCCTCCCGTTAATCTCTCTTTCAGGGTAAACAGACGGTACTCCCCCTGTCTGGCGCGATAATACGCTTCCAGCGAGGGCGTTGCAGACCCTAACACCACACTGGCTCCGTGGAGCCTTGCCACCTCCATTGCCGTCTCCCTGGCATGGTATTTTGGCGTTGCTTCGCTTTTATAACTGCTTTCATGCTCCTCATCTATCACAATCAGTCCGATATTGGGAAATGGTGTGAAAAGAGCGGAACGGGGACCAATAATCACATCAATTTCCCCTTTTTTTGCCCGCTCACACTGGTCATATTTTTCGCCCGGTGAAAGGGTGGAGTTCATGACACTGACCCGGTCTCCAAATCTTCTGTAAAAGCGAAGTAAGGTCTGATAGGTCAGGGCAATTTCGGGAATCAACACAATCGCCTGCTTTCCACGACTTAAGATTTCCTCGATGAGCTGCATATATACTTCCGTTTTCCCGCTTCCGGTAATGCCGTGTATCAGAAAGGTGCCTTTTTTTCCTTCGTCAAAATCCCCGATAACCGCTTCCACAATCTGCCTTTGTGCATCGCTTAAGGTATTGCGATGTTCTGCCACATTTGTAAGCTTCACGGGATTACGGTAACTTGTCTCGCTCACCTCGCGGATGGCGCCCGCCTGCTCCAGACTTCTGATGGTAGAGGTTGAAATGCCAAGCTTTCCGGTAACCCACTCCTTAGGAATGGTTTCCTGCTCTAAAAATTCCCGCAGCAGTCTTGCTTTGGCTGTCTGGTGCTTTCGTTCACATTCGCCTGACAGGGAACGGATTTCTTCCGGATTCATTCTCCGCTCAAGCCGCTTATGCTCCAACTGCTTTACAGACTGTTTGGCAGGAAGAACGGTTTTAAGCGCCTGTATCATCGTGGAACCGTAACTTTTACGAATCCATCCCGCCAGCGCAATCATTTTGTCTTCCACAGATACACCCTTTTGCACAATTCCGGCGATATCCTTGGTTTTTGCCGGGTCAAATTTACACTGCTCACCCAGCGCTGTCACATAACCCTTAATGAGCTTGTTGCCATTTCCAAAGGGAACAGTGACACACATTCCCACCTCCAGAACATCCCTTAGACGTTCCGGTACGCGGTACTGAAAAGGTCTATCCAGTTTTTCGTGGGAAATATCCACAATAATGTCTGCGTACTGTTCCTTCAATGCTTACTCCTTATCGTCCTGCCAGAATGTCCTGTATCAGAACTCTCTCATCCATAGGGTATTTCACCCCTTTTATCTCCTGATAATCCTCATGCCCTTTGCCCGCAAGCACAATAATATCGCCGGGCTGACCATTTGCGATAGCATAAGCAATGGCTTCCTTGCGGTCACAGATTTCCACGTACTTTCCATCCGTTTTTTCCATGCCGGTCTTGATATCGTTGATAATATCCTGCGGTTCCTCGAATCTGGGATTATCCGATGTAATAATCGTCAAATCCGCCAGTCTGCCGCTGACCTCTCCCATCTCAAAACGTCTCTGTCTGGAGCGGTTTCCTCCGCATCCGAACAGGCACACCAGACGGTTGGGGTGATATTCCTTTAAGGTGGCAAGCAGGCTTTCCAACGCCATTGCATTGTGTGCGTAATCAATCAACAATGTAAATTCATCGGACACCTTTACCATCTCAATACGCCCTTTTACCTTGGCGGATAAAAGCGCTTTTTTGATATCCTCCACCTTTACGTTAAAGTGGCGGCAGATGGCAATGGCAGTCAGCGCATTATATACGCTGAAACGTCCCGGTGTGGGAACCTCCACCTCAAAATCCATCAGTCCCTTCACATGAAATGCCACGCCAAGCTCACCGGGCTTATGTACCAGTTGCAGTTCTTCTGCGCGAAGCATACAGTTTTCTCCCATTCCGTATTGCTCCAATTCACAGGTATGACCTTCCACTACCTTTTCCCAATGGCTGTCGTCGCCGTTGACAATCCCCACCCTGCACTGCTTAAACAACAATCCCTTACATGCCAGATATTCCTCAAAGCTTTCATGCTCGTTTGGTCCGATGTGGTCAGGCTCCAGATTGGTAAAAATGCCATAATCAAAGGTAAAGCCCTGGGTGCGGTGAAGCTTCAACGCCTGAGAGGACACCTCCATGACTACCGTATCCAATCCTGCCTCCACCATCCTGGCAAAATACTCCTGCAACAGATAGGATTCCGGCGTGGTGTTTTCCGCATGAATATGGGTTTCCCCGATAATGACCTCAATGGTTCCCACCAGTCCTACCTTATATCCCGCATTCTCTAAAATGGATTTCACCAGATATGTGGTGGTGGTCTTTCCCTTTGTTCCGGTAATTCCGATTACTTTCAGCTTCCCCGCGGGATTGCCGAAATAGGCTGCCGAAATAAATGCCATGGCATACCGGGTATCCTCCACCCTGATAACCGTTACATCCTTATCTGCAACGCCCTCCACTGCTTCGGACACCACCAGCACGCTGGCGCCTTTTTCTACCACTTCTTCTGCAAATCTGTGTCCGTCAAAATTTGCTCCTTTAATACAAAGAAACAGACAGCCCTCGCTTACCTTTCGGGAATCATAGACCACCTGCGCCACTTCCCGCTCAAGCGTTCCCTGTATCCGTTCATAATCTATTCTTTCCAGTAAATCCGTCAATTTCATACAAGTACCATCCCTTTCCCCGGCGATGAGGCGTTCTTATCTCTGCCGCCGCTGCTCCGCACAAAATATACAATACATTTTACTCCATTTTTGCCGTTTCTACCACCTTTTTTTCTTAGCGCCAGCTTGCGCAGCTTGAGAAGCTTATAATGCGCACACGTAAAGAAGCTCCGGCCTGCGCCGAAGCTCCTTTACGATTTTCTTATGAGGGGGGGAGATAGTGAGTTCATCAACTATCTGAAATACATATTACATGGAAAATGTGTCCAAAGTGTGTACATTTTCTGATTAAAATATAAAAAAAGACTTGAAAAAATATAAATCACCCTTATTCCATCAACAATAATTCTGCATCACAAACTGACGCTCTGTTTTGCCCTTATAGCTGTTGATTCCCAACTGATAGACCACAGATAACGGGAAGCTTCCTTTTCCATCATACAAAGCCTCTTCGCTTCCCTGCCCGTACTTTTCATTTAAAAATCTGCCGAAGCTGTCCAAATCGCCAAAAAACACAAGCCACTCTTCCTTTCCCTCCGGCGTCTGCACCCGATATCTGGCACAGGTCTTATTGGCGCCCATCTTATATCCTGCCCTGAAAACCAGTTCCTTTTGCGCAAACAGGGGCTTAGGATTCCCCACACCAAAAGGCTCCAGCAGTTCCAATTCCTTTGCCAGCTTATCATCCGCATAGGCTAAAGGCATCGGCACATCAATATGCACCCTGGGTAAAAAATCCTCCTCCGTCAGATTACAGTTCTCATTCAATGCCCTGCGCAGAGGCTCGATGTCCTCCTCCCGCATGGACAGGCCTGCTGCCAGTTTATGTCCGCCATACTTTGTAAAATACTGCTTCACCTGCGTCATTGACTCATACATATGATATGCCTCGATGGAACGCCCCGACCCTTTTACGCCCTCTTCGCCTTTGGTGAGAATAAACACGGGACGGTTGTATTTTTCCCGCACACGCCCTGCGATAATGCCCGCCAGACTTTCATGTACCTCCGGCAGATAAATCACCATCACCTTATCCTGTGCCATATGGTTTGCTTCTATATAGTTTTCCGCTTCCTTTACCCCCTGCAAGGTCAGATTCTTGCGGCTGTCATTCAAATCCTTTAGCTCCCTCGCCGCACTCATGGCATCCACCTTCGTGGTACTCTGTAAAAGCTCCAACGCCCGCTTCGCCGTGTCAAGTCTTCCCGTGGCGTTGAGACATGGACCCAGCACAAAGCCCAGATGATACACCGCCAGCTTTTCAGGCTTTAGCTCATTGACCTCCATCAAGGCTTTCAATCCTTGATTTCTCGTATTTTTAAGGCGTTTCAGTCCTTCCTTTACCAGAATGCGGTTTTCATCCTTAAGCTCCATGACATCGCACACTGTAGCAAGGGCGGCAAACTCCAGCAATTCCTCCATGGCATCCCGAAGCGCCGCGCTTTCCAGCCTCTCCGCCAATGCCTGTATCAGCTTATACGCCACCACACCGCCGCAGATATTTTTATAAGGATAGGAGCACTGTTCCTGCTTTGGGTTCACCACTGCCAGCGCAGGCGGCAGCAGTTCCTTCCGCCCGCCCTCCGCTTCCGTATAGGGCACCTCATGGTGGTCGGTCACAATCACCTTGATTCCCATGGAAGCCGCCAGCTCAATCTGGGGCGCGGCGGCAATTCCGTTGTCACAGGTGATAATCATTCCCACGCCGTCCTGCGCCGCCAGCTCAATCAGATGGTCATTTAACCCGTAACCGTCATGAATCCGGTGGGGAATCGCGGTGTCCACCTTTGCCCCTAAAAGCTGCAAGCCTTTGGTCAGTATGTAAGAGGAACAAATTCCGTCCACGTCATAATCTCCGATGACACGGATGAAAAGCTTCTCCGAAAGCGCCTCCAAAATCAGCTCCACCGCCTTGTCCATATCCTTTAACAGCCAGGGAGAATAGCAGTCCTCCAGCTTACCATGCAGGAATTTTTCTACCTGCGCTTTTTCTGTCAAATCCCGGTTTCTTAAAATGCGGGCAAGCACCGGACTGATTTGAAACTCCTTCGCCCATTTATCAAAATCCGCCTTTTTGGCAGCTACATACCATTTTTCCATCTGCTGTGTTCCTTTCTGTAAGTGCCTTAGAACTTATTTTACAATTCATTTTACCTTCCGCTATTGTAGCATTTCAGGAAATGGTCGTAAAGCAGAGAATTAAGGGATTTTTTTATTCTCAAAATCAGCTATGTATGATACATTAGTAGATGTATAGGAAAAAATCAAATGAGGTTTAAATTGATTACTTCATCCGAAGAAATGCAGAACACGTATATCTGCGAAAACTGTAAAAGAAAGGAACAAAAAACAATGAATCAGGAAGAACGTATGCACGCAAACCTGCCTTATCTGGCATGGCTGGACGGCTTGTCAGAGAAACGCATGGAAAACAAGAAAAAAATCTATGAATTCAACCATCTTCCGCCCGAAAGATGGGACGAAATTCCGACGTTACTTAAAAATATTCTCGGGAAAACAGGCAAAGAAGTCCACATTGAAGCACCCTTTCACTGCGATTACGGATGTAATATCGAGGTAGGTGAAAACTTTTTTGCCAACTATAATCTAACCATCCTTGACGTAGGTAAGGTTATTATTGGTGACAATGCGCAGATTGCTCCCAATGTGTCAATTTACACCGCGGGGCATCCCATTCACCCCGACTGCCGCAACTCCGGCTACGAGTACGGCATTGATATCACCATAGGCGATAACGTATGGCTTGGCGGCGGTGTCTCCATTATGCCCGGAGTACACATCGGCAATAACGTTGTCATCGGCGGCGGAAGTGTCGTTACCAAAGATATCCCCGACAACTGCATCGCAGTCGGAAACCCCTGCCGTGTCGTCCGTCAGATTACGGAAGAGGATAAGAAATACTATTACAAGGATAAGGAGTTTGACGCTGACAGCAGAGCCGATTTGCAAAAATATCTGGATAGTCTGGAGAAATCTTCTCTTGCTTAATGCCGCAGGAACAAGTAATTTTTTATTTTCTAAAAATATGACACACTTTTAAAAAAGGGAACACTTTTCTCCTGTTCTTTTCCTGTTATACTGGATATAAATAAAGATTGCTGTTCTTTTTTCATGGAATAGGTACAGGAGGTATTATGAGCACATTGGATAGTCTTATAGAGATACATTCTTTTGAGGGAATCGGTTATCAGCCGCTGATTCATTGCAGGGATTTCCGTGTGGCAATGTTAAACTATCACCCCGAACTGGAGATTGCGAATATCAGTAATTTTCAGCAGCATAGTCTGACGGACGAAGCTTTTATTTTATTAAAGGGCAGCTGCACTTTGTTTCTGGCAGAGGATGAGAGCATAGAGAATGTTCACGGCGTTGCTTTACAGCCGGGCAAGGTATTCAATGTGAAACAGGGCGTATATCATACCCACACGCTTTCAGAAGACGCATCCGTTCTGATTGTAGAGGCTGATGATACCTGTGACGATAATTCACCTCAGGTTATCGTGGATGATGCTATTCGTGCAAGAATTGCTGCCGCTTATGAAGCGGCAAATGCGGCAAAATAAATTTCGCTTACTCATACTTTTTGATAAAAACCCTCTATTAAACAAGGCTCTGACAGAATAACACAGCATTCTGTCGGAGCCTTGAACCGTTTCACGGTGTGTGACATAAAAGTCCTTTTCCGAAAGCATAAAACCTCTTCCCACACTATCTATAATAATAGGGTACTCCACCGCAGCACATACCGCCTCCGCCGCAGCAGAGATTACAAATCAGATTGGCGATGCACAGCTTGAGGCAGATCCCGTTGCCGCCCTCGTAAGGCTGTCCATAGCTATACTGCCTCTGACGATACCATGTCCCGCCATTTTCAAACTGATATACCAGATTTCTATAGTCCTGATTATTCGGCTCCATAGAAGCCGCCTTTCTGGCATGTTCCAGAGCAGCAACCTGATTGCCAAGTCCGGCATGTGCCAGAGCGCTATAATAATACCATCTGGCATTTTTCGCACTCTCCGGCATATCGTCCAATACAGTTCTCGCTTCCTTATAATAGCCGCTGCGCACATAGTTCCCGGCAGCCCGCAAATGTCCGTCCTCTTCATAGCCGCCGCTGCCATAACCGCCGCCGAACCCCCCGAAACCTCCATAGCCGCTGCTGCCCTGACCGCCTCCACGGTAGTCATAACCTTCCGTACGCTCCTTCATAATCTGCTGGTATGCCTGCTGGATTTCTTTAAATTTTTCTTCAGCCGCATCCTTATTGGGATTATTGATATTGGCATCCGGATGATACTTTCTGCTCAATGCTTTATATGCTTTTTTTATTTCTTCTTCCGTGGCGTTCCTCGGAACTCCCAGAACCTCATATGGATCACGCATTTTCTGCTCCTTGTCCGTTTTCTCCTTGTCCGTTCTGCCGTTTCTGTCTCACAACCTCATATCTGTACCAGATACCGGAATAAAGGATATTTCTTAATATTTCTGCATTTTCAATAATCGGAAGCTTTTCAAACTCCTTGCAGCATGCCGCCATAACCATAGTCAGAATGGTTTTTATCTCCTCTTCAAAATCAGGATTCTGATAACACTTCTTCAACGGGTTATATCGCCCTTCCTTCAAATCCTCCTCAATATCCTCATAGGCGTCCAAAAGGTATATGAATTTGCCGAGATTATTTCCCATCGCTCTCAATTCATCCTGCCACTCGTCCTCTCTTACTACAAGGATCTCACCCATAATACTGCCAAAAAGTCCTGCCATATAATCGATGTCCTGATTCTGCTTCTTTTCTCCCTCGGAAAGAGTGCGCATCAATTTAGCGATTTTATTGACCTTTTCCGGATATTGGGAACGGATACTGCGGTATGCCTTTTCCAGTATCTTTCCATATGCCAAACGGGTAACCTTTTTTTCATCCTCCCAGTCATCCAGACATTTGTAGTAAGTAAATAATACATTCATATCAGCCCCGTAAACAGAAAAAGGATTCATTCTGACAGGATGCTTTTCAAATGGGTGGGCAATACATTTCACCTCTTTCATTTCCGTCTCCGGCTCATACAGACTGCCAAGCAGCATGACGAGAAATGTCATGTCATAGGTAAGGCTTATCTGTCCCGCTTTTCCGTATTTTTCCTTCAACGCCTGACATAGCCCGCAATAGTAGGAATGATAAACGTCAAATTCCTTAAATTTCATATCTCCTTTATTGATTATAATATATCCGAACATGCTTACTCCTGTCTAACGGTATCCACCATCAACTTCTCCTGATAAAAGTGTGATTACATTTAGGGCATCTGATTTCTATTTTGCCTCTTCCTCTTGGAATTCTTATCTTTTGTTTACAGGATGGACATTTGTAGATATGATGTGTCTTTCTCTGCTTCATATCCCTTTTCCATGTTGCAAGCTTTTGCCTTACCTTATACTCATACTTCATATATACGTTGTTTTCTGCCCTGCGCTTATAAATATTGCGGGAAAACATCCGGAAATAGGCATAGACCATACCTGCAATTGCAAGCAGATAGGCGAACGGCACTCCGAACAGGGATAATACAAACAGCGCCAGCACAATAATCATCAAAAAACGATTAAACTGGTCGTTTCCATACCTTCCCTGCATGAATCGATAGATTTTGTCTCTCATTTCCTGTCACATCCTTCTCAATTTTCATTCTTCTATTATCCTACTTGCTTTTATTCAATAAATCAATTAACGCAATATAAAGTAATATAAATTATTTCTAAAAAAAAATCCCCGACTGCATTAATTCACAGTCAGGGATATCGGAATTCATTAATTGTTCTTTTCCTTTGGCGGGAACTTCCTGCGAAGAACATACCACAAACCGCCTGCAATACATACAGATGAATAGGCACCGCACATAATACCTACCATCAAAGGTAAAGCAAAATCACGGATACTTGTCACGCCGAAAATGTAGAGACAAGCTACCATAATGAAGGTTGTCAGCGAAGTAAAGATACTTCTTGATAAGGTCTGGGAAATACTTAAGTTCACCACATCCATCAAATCATCCTTCTTAGTCATCACAGCCATATTTTCCCGCACGCGGTCAAAAATTACAATCGTTGCATTGATGGAATAACCTACAATGGTAAGCATACATGCAATAAAGGTGTTTCCCACGGATATTCTTGCCGCTGCATAAAATACCAGAACAATCAGCACATCGTGCAGAAGCGGTATAATACTGCTGATACCAAAACGGATATCGGTAAACCGGATACGAATATAAATCAACATACATACCATTGCAACGACAACCGCCAGAATCGTATCCGACTTCATTTCGTCGCTGATGGTAGAACTGATTGTCTCAGAGGTAATCTGTCCCTCTGCCACGCCAAAGTTTTCCGTCAGCATCTGATTAAGCCTTTCTCTTGTGTCGATATCTAAAGCGTCCGTCTTAAAGATAACCTCATTGCTGTCCTGTACCGTCTGAATCTGTACCGCACTTCCCGTAACCTCCTCAATCAACGGAACAACCTCACTGTTTACGTCTTCCAGGCTTTTCGCCTCATTGAAGGTCACTGTAGTCGCCGTACCGCCTTTAAATTCCAGACTGTAATTTAAGCTGTCGCCGGTAGTCGCCTTATTTACTCCCATCACAACGAAGCCTGCTGCAATCAATGCGATAGAGACACCGAAAAAGATTGATCTTTTGCCAACGAAATTAATTTTCCTGACTTCCCTGCCTACGCCGTAACATTTTACGGATTTCAAGCCGATTGCATACAGTGCATACATTAACTGTTTTGTTATAACTAACGCGGTAAACATAGACAAAACAATACCGAGCGCCAGCGTCTGTGCAAAGCCCTTTACGGTGCCGGGCGCTATTAACCAAAGAACGGCAGCCGCAATCAAGGTTGTGATATTACCGTCAAGAATGGCGGATAACGCCTTATCATAACCAATCTTGATTGCACTCTTTACCGTTTTGCCGGTAGCCAGTTCCTCCCGGATACGGGCAAAAATAATGACGTTGGCGTCCACTGCCATACCGATGGAAAGAATAATACCCGCAATACCGGATAAAGTCAGCGTCATGTCGAAGCCTCTTATCAGAAGAACCGTCAACGCCACATACACCAGCAATGCCAAAGAGGCAGCCAGTCCCGGAATCAAATATACTGCAATCATAAATACAATCAAAAGAATCAGTCCGATAGCTCCCGCTTTGATACTGGTTTCGATTGCCTCCACGCCAAGCTGCGCGCCTACCACCTTGGAATGCAGCTCCTCAAGCTCAAGTTTCAAGCCGCCGATTCGTATCGTGGATGCAAGACTCTCTGCCTCTTCATAGGAATCCATAGGCGAAATCTGTGCGTTTCCGTCCGAAAATACGCCGTTTACTTTTGGTACGCTCACGAAAGAACCGTCATAGTAAATACCCAATGTCTCACCCTTATTATAAGCATTCCGGGTAGCCGCCTCAAACTTTTCGCGCCCCTCGTCAGTCATTACCAAATCCACCGCATATACGATATTCTGCAGGGAATCTGATGTAGTAACAGCCGTTGCGCTTTTTACATCCGTACCTTCCAACACAATGGAGCCGTCCTCTTCCAGTTCCTCCAAGGTCTTGTTCAGCACATAGGCGTACCCCGTGCTGCCGTTTTCCAACTGCACCGCCTGCTGACTGTAATTTGCGTTGCCATCTGCATCTGTCTCTGAAATAAAATACAGCGCGCCGGGTTTTCCCAACTCCTGCAGGATCTCATTTGCATCGCTGACCCCGGGAATCTCAATATTAATTCTGTCGGATCCCTCCTGATATACAATAGCTTCCTTGCTGTAATTTTCCACTCTCTTCTGCAGCTTTGCTATCGTATCCTGCATATCGGTAGCATCAGGATTTTCCTCACCCACCACCTGATAGGTAATGCTGACTCCCCCTGCCAGATCAAGACCAAGCTTTATGTCAGATGCACTATAGCTGCCTTCAGCGTCAATACCGTACAAATCCACATATGTGACACCCGCTAAAAGCAGAATTACACAAAGCAGTATCACAATCGCCTTACTTTTTTTCATTGTTCTTTTACCCTTTCCTTTTTATCCTTCTACTCTTCTTCATTCTGAGCCGCTTTCAACATAATCGCACACTCAATTCGCTTTCTCTGCAGTTCGCATCCCACATCGTAAGCGTCATTGATATTGCCGTGGAAATTATAGGAATTCGCCGCACAGCCGCCGCTGCAATAAAATTTTGCAAAGCACTTCTTACATTTATCCTTTGCATAGACATTACAGCACTTGAACTCGTCGCGAATATCCTCCCTCACGATACCGGTGTCCACATTTCCCATCAGGAACTTTTCATTACCTACAAACTGGTGACAGGGATAAAGATCTCCCCAGGGGGTAACAGCCAGATATTCCGTACCGGAACCGCATCCGGAAAGCCGTTTTGCAACGCAGGGACCGCCCTCCAGATCAATCATAAAATGAAAGAAATTAAAGCCTCTTCCTTCCTTGCGCCGTTTTAACATCTCTACCGCAAGCTTATCATACTCTTCCTTCAACACAGCAAGATCCGCCTCGGTAATCGCATAGGAATCCGTAGGAAACGCCACTACCGGTTCCACGGAAATCTGCTGAAAGCCCAAATCCGCCAGATGCAGCACATCCTTGGAAAAATCCAGATTGTTGTGTGTAAAGGTTCCCCTCACATAATAATCCGTCTGATTGCGGCTCTCGGCAACCTTCTGAAATTTGGGCACAATCATGTCATAGCTTCCCTGTCCTCCGCGGAACGGACGCATCCTGTCATGCACTTCCTTACGCCCGTCAATACTGAGAACAACATTCGCCATCTCTTTATTGATAAATTCCAATACCTCATCATCGAGCAAAACACCGTTCGTTGTCAGCGTGAAACGGAACTTTTTATTGTATGGCTCCTCCAGACTTCTTCCATAGGCTACCAGATCCTTTACCACCTGCCAGTTCATAAGAGGCTCACCGCCAAAGAAATCCACCTCAAGATTAATACGATTGCCGGAATTGGCTACCAGAAAATCCAGTGCCTTCTTACCCACCTCAAGGCTCATTAACGCTCTTCTTCCATGGTATTCGCCTTCCTCCGCGAAACAATACCGGCAGGCAAGATTACAGTCATGGGCAATATGGAGACACAATGCTTTTACAACTGTCTGTCTGTTCTTGAAATCAAAAACATAATTCTCATAAATATCCGGTGCAAATAACTGTCCCGCTTTTTCAAGGGCAAGCACCTCATCCACTGCCTCCGTAATCTCTTCCTCCGGATATGGGATGTTCGCCAGATTTAAAACCGCCGCCTTTATCGTGTCTGCGTCCTTAATCCCTTCGTTTACAAGAGGCTCAACCAACGGAATCATATCATACACAATATCATCCACCACGTGAACGGACCCGCTGTTGACATCCATCACTATATTATAGCCATTATTCTTATACTGGTGTATCACTGTTTTCTTTCCTTTCCTGTAAAAAAGTGCGCCCGCCGGACGCACGCACAAAAAAACGCCGCTGTCTGGCGACGCTTTTTACCTGCATATTTCAATTATTTCATCTTTTCACAACTCTGATTACCTACTGTACAGGATGTCTTGCAAGCAGACTGACAGGAAGTCTGGCACTCTCCGCAGCCACCCTTCTTCATGGATTCCTTTAAATCTCTTGTTGTTAAAGTCTTAATATGTTTCATATGAATAACACACCTTTCTTTCCCTTTAAAAAGTATATGACTGATAAATCTTCTGTAGTATACCACATATTTCGTAATTGTAAAAGGGTTTTTTATGATTTTGTGTCTTTTTTATGCCATTTTCAGCTTAACATTCCGCCCAGCATACCTCCTCCGGCGCACAAAACCATAGTCGTCAAAAAGGAATTTCCCAGGTCCCCTACATTTCCATTCACCATCAGGGATACCGCCAGCAGTACCAGAAAGTATAAGCCGCCCATAAGCAGTCCCCATAAAAATTTTCTGTTCTGCATTTTTCTTCCTGTGACAAAACCTGCAAAAAATGTGGCAGCCACATAGATTACAATAATCGCGATTGATACAACTTTTTCCGTCAATCCGAATTTATACAGCAAAAATGCCATTATCAGCAGGCATATTGCCGTTAATATGTAAGAAAACAACAGACTTTTTAATAAGAACAAAACCGGCACGTTCCTCTCAGCATTCCCTTTGTCCATAATTCCTCCTTGATTATTTTACACACTTTTTCTTATGTAAAAATTATATTCAATTACCTCGAAAAACTTGACAACTACTTTCCACATGTTGTATATTTGATATCACTATTAACAATTAACTTTTTATACTTTTAAAAAAGGAGTGATTTTTTCTTGGATACCCCCGGTGTCATACAATTGATTATTCTTGTAGTTCTTATTATTCTATCTGCTTTTTTTTCTTCTGCAGAGACAGCTCTCTCCACGGTAAATCGTGTCAGAATGCGTGCTCTTGAAGAAGAAGGCAACAAAAAAGCCGCCAAAGTCAACAAAATTCTTGACCAATACAACAAAATGATAAGCAGCATTTTAATAGGAAATAATGTCGTAAATCTCTCCGCATCTTCTCTGGCAACAACACTTGCCCTGCGAATCAGCGTCCCTGTTGGTATTGCAACCGGTATTCTGACTGTCGTTGTTTTACTTTGCGGTGAAATTCTTCCTAAAACATGGGCTGTGCTCTATTCCGAAAAGCTGTCCCTGCTATACAGCAGCGTTATTTATGTGCTGATACAGCTTTTAACCCCGGTTATTTTTATTGTGGACAAGATATCCAGCGGATTTTTACGTCTGCTGCATGTGGATCCCAACAAAAAAGCAAATCCCATGACAGAGAGTGAGTTGAAAACCTATGTGGATGTCAGCCATGAGGACGGTGTTATTGAATCTGAAGAAAGAGAAATGATTTATAATGTATTTGACTTCTCTGACGCGCTTGCAAAAGACGTTATGATTCCACGTATCAATATGGTAACCGTGGATGTCAACGATTCCTATGAAAAGGTGCTTGATGTTTTCAGAGAATCCATGTATACCAGACTTCCCGTATACCAGGAGGACAAAGACAATATTATCGGTCTTATTAATATAAAGGATTTTATTCTGACACAGGAAAAATCCGATTTCAGTGTAAAAAATATACTGCGTGACGCCCATTATACATACGAGTACAAAAAGATTGCAGACTTAATGTATGAGCTTCGCGAAAAAACAATGAATGTATCCTTCGTCCTGAATGAGTACGGCGCTACCGTAGGTATGATTACGCTGGAAGATCTTCTGGAAGAAATTGTGGGCGAAATCCGTGATGAATATGATGAAGATGAGGAGGAACTGATTCAGGAAATTGATGATTACTCCTACCTTGTAGAAGGAAGCATGAAGCTTGATGATATTAACGATGCGCTGAGTACAAATCTGGACAGTGAAGATTATGATTCCATCGGCGGAATTATTATTGAGCAGCTTGACCGCCTTCCTGAGGATGGTGAAGAAGTAACCCTGAAAAACGGTATCCGGTTAAAGGTACAGGGAATTGACCAGAATCGAATCACGAAGGTATTACTGACCCTGCCGGAAACGGAGGATACCTCTGAAGAATCTGACAAAGAAGAGCATCCGTTATCGCACAACGGAAAATAAGATGCGGCGGACGCAAAAATGGCTTCGGTTCATGAGACCGAAGCCATTTGCGTATCTGAGGTTATTACGAAAATATAACCGTTATAACAGTCCCCTTTCCCACCTCGCTGACAAGCTCCATTTTGGCATTGTGTTTTGCAATGATATGCTTGACAATGGCAAGTCCAAGTCCCGTTCCTCCGGTGGATTTGGAGCGGCTTTTATCCACTCTGTAAAATCTTTCAAAGATGCGCTCCTGATGTTCCTTGGGAATACCTATGCCGGTATCCCGTACCACCAAAACAGTGTCATGGTGCCTGGGATATACCTCCACTTCCACCTTGCCACCCTCATTATTATATCGGATTGCATTATCACACAGATTGTATAATACCTCTTCTATCATCTGTTTATTGCCGTTGATATAGCAGTCGCAGCCGCTGATGGAAATCGTTACGCCATGCTTCTCCGCATTCATTCTGAGCATTTCCACACAGGTATCCGCCAACTGGTACAGATTCAGCCGCTCAAAGGCTACCTCCTCCTCTGTTCCGTCCAACTCGGACAGGCGGATAATATCATTTATCAACGTAAGCAGTCGCTTGGAACTACTGTGAATCCCTTTGGCAAACCGTATCACATCCGCATCGGACGCCATTCCCGTCTCAATCAGCTCCGCATACCCCGATATGGAAGTCAGCGGCGTTTTCAGCTCATGAGACACATTAGCGGTAAATTCCTGCCTCATTTTAGCGCTCTTTAAAATATTCTGGTGCTGTTCCTGTATCATATTGACAAAAGGCGTCAATTCCTCATAATCCGTCACGTCCTGCCCCTCGTCGAGATTCTCTGCCAATCTTTCAATCGGACGAATTAATTTTGCCGTCAGGAAATGCGCCAGTACCATGGAAAAAAAGAACAGAAGCAAAAGTACTGCAACCATACTCAGCATACCTCTTGTGAATATACTGTAAATATTTCCCGCATCCTTCGCAACGCGAAGCACGCCTCCATTGTCCAGACGGGCTGCATAATAAAACGTACTTTGAGATAAGGTCTGCGATTTTCTTACCGCATAGCCTTCCCCCTCCTGAAGCGCTTCTATAATCTCAGGGCGCTCACTGTGGTTTTCCATCTGACTGGAATCTGCCGCATTATCATAAATAACCTGACCTTCTGTTCCGATAAGCGTAATACGGATTTCCTGTTCTGACAGCTTCCTGCTGAATTCCTCCAATTCTTCCTCTTCTACAGCATTTTTTATCAGAAGCGTATAAGCCTGCAGATCATCTATCACCTGCCAGCGGAGCAAATCATAATACACGACTGTAATCAGCAGCGTTGTACAGAAAATTGCTATTGCAGCAATCAGCATCAGCATTTGATTTATTTTTTTCTTCATAACAGTCCCTTTTTCAGGTATTCATAATATAACCTACATTTCTTACCGTCTTTATCATGCTTCCCTCTTCTTTTAATTTCTGTCTGAGGGTCTTAATGTGCATGTCAAGCGTTCTGGATTCTCCTTCAAAGTCAATTCCCCAGATTCTGTCAAGAATCACTTCTCTGGTCGTTACAATACCTGCATTCGTCATAAGAAGCTTTAAAAGCTCATATTCCTTGTAAGTAAGTTCGCATGGTTCGCCGTTGACGGACACGGCATGTTTTTCTCTGTCCAATACAATATTTCCCAAACGTAATATTTTTTCTTTATCTTCCGGCTTCGCACTTCTGCGCAGCATCGCCTTCACTCTGGATATCAGCTCCATTACGCCGAAAGGCTTTGTCATATAGTCATCCGCACCAATGTCAAGCCCCTTCACCTTATCAATCTCCGAGGTCTTGGCTGTTACCATAATGACAGGAATGAGTACGGTATCCTCACGGGAACGAAGCTTTTTTACAATGGACAGTCCGTCTTCATCCGGCAGCATGACGTCCAGTAATACCAGGTCAGGGAGCTGCTGCTTCAGCGCACCGTAAAATTCCCCGGCTGTTGAAAAGCTGGCTACCTTATATCCTATATTCTGTAATGCGAAGGCCTCTATTTCCTGAATATTCTTATCATCCTCCACCACATATATCAGTGCCATCGTTTCATCCCTTTCATACAAATAACTTTATATCAACTCTGCCCGAAACGCAAGTTTCTCTTTACGGCAGCATATAGCGTTCTCTGTACGCCATTACCTTTCCTTTGAAATCTATATTGTCTTCCTGCCTCAGTTCATCCAGATAGGCATGGGTATCAAATTCGTCCTCACTGACCTCCAGCAGACAAAGCGCAATATTGGAACAGTGATCGGATACTCTTTCAAAATTTGTTACCAGATCCGAAAGAATAAATCCCAGCTCTATCGTACATTTTCCTTTGCGCAGACGCTTAATATGACGCTGCTTAATATCAATATTCAGTTCGTCAATGACCTCCTCCAAAGGCTCCACCTGCGCTGCTAACTGCAAATCCTCCTCGCTGAAGCTCAACATCGTAATCTTTAGTATATCATGAATGGCTCTCTGCAATACGGCGAGCTCTTCCTGCGCCTTATCCGAAAACTGTAATTTCTTTTCATTCATTTCTTCCGCCGCCTCTTTGATATTGAGGGCATGATCCGAAATCCGCTCAAAATCGCCGATACTGTGAAGAATCGTATTTAACGTATAATTATCCTTCCCAGACAACGTACGTGAACTGAGCTTCACAAGATAACTGCCCAGCTCGTCCTCAAAATGGTCAACCATATCTTCCAGCTCAGCGACCCTTTTCGCTTTCTCCGCATCATAGGTATCCAAAAGCTCCATAGCCAGATTGATGGATTCCTCTGCAAGTCCCGCCATCGTCACTGCCACATTGCGGCTCTGCTCCACTGCAATAGAAGGGGTGTCCAGAAATCTTACATCCAGTAAATTCAGCGCCTTATCGCCTTCACTGATTTCAAGAGCCTGATCTTTATCTCTGATAGTAAGGGTTGCCAGCTTCACCAATACATTGGAAAACGGAAGCAGACAGACGGTTGCCAGCACGTTAAAGCAGCTATGTACCACTGCAATACCAACCGGAGTCGCCGCATCCTGCAGAAAATCAAAATGCACCACTGCATTAACAGAATAAAATACTATCATGAATATCGTTGTTCCAATGACATTGAAATATAGGTGAATCAACGCGGCACGTCTCGCATTCTTAGAAGCGCCGATACCGGAAAGCATCGCCGTTACACAGGTACCGATATTCTGTCCCATGATAATGGGAATTGCCGCACTGTAGGGAACGGCGCCCGTCATACAAAGCGCCTGCAGAATACCCACCGAAGCAGAAGACGACTGTATTACCGCAGTCAGGATAAGTCCTGCCAGCATACCCAGAATCGGATTGGAAAACTTAAGCAAAATGCTGGTGAATTCCGGTACGCCACTCAGACCTTCCACGGCGGCGCTCATGGTATCCATACCAAACATTAATACCGCAAATCCCACCATAATGGTTGCGATATTCTTGGATTGCTCTTTCTTGGAAAATAATATGATTCCCACGCCTATAATAGCCAGAACCGGAGAAAAGGACGAGGGCTTCAGCAGCTGAATCCAAAAAGAAGAGCTGTCAATTCCCGCAAGACTTAAAATCCATGAAGTAACCGTCGTACCGATATTGGCACCCATAATGATGCCTACCGCCTGTTCCAGCTTCATAATGCCGGAGTTAACAAAGCCCACCACCATAACCGTTGTCGCTGACGACGATTGAATGACTGCGGTAACTCCTAAACCCACCAATACTGCTTTAATCCGATTGCTGGTCAGCCTCTCCAGAATTTTTTCCATTCTTCCGCCTGAAGCTTTGGACAAACCATCTCCCAAAACACTCATTCCATAAAGGAAGAGCGCCAATCCGCCAATCATAGTAAGAAAATCAAAAAAGCTCATCGTAGTTTCCTCTCTTTTACATAATTCATTGTTTTCAGACAAAACAATACCTTACTTATGTAAAATTTATAACCACGAAATGTAAAATCTGTGTAAAATCAGTAAAGTTTTACCCCCTGCATATCGCCTGTCATTCTAAAAATTGCCCATTCACCGATATTTACGGCATGATCGCCTATCTTTTCCAGATATTTTGCAACCATCAGATAGTCCACAACCTTATCGGCATCCAGCGTCTGACCCTGAATAGCGTTCATCATTTTTTCCTTCACCTGATTAAATAAATCATCGACGACATCATCCCGTTCAATCACCGCTCTGGCAGCTTCCTCCGAACCCTCCACGAAAGCTTCCACAGCTTCATGAAGCATATCCTTTGCCTCCTCCATCATTGCAGATAACAAAACTTCATATTCTCCGTCGGTCACAATTCTGTCCATACGCAGATAGAGCTCTGAAATGTCTGAAACGTGATCGCCTATCCGCTCAATATCCGTTACCACCTTTAATACCGCAGAAACCAGACGCAAGTCTCTCGCCACCGGCTGCTGGGTAGTCAGAATTGTCAGACATTTTGCTTCAATGCTCCTCTGCATATCTACAATCTGTCTGTCATTGTCCAGCAACAGCTTCAAAGTCTCACGGTCATTTTTCTTTACGGCATACACCAGACGGTCATAGCTGATTTCCGTTCTTTCACTCATTTCCGTCACTTTATTCTTTAATATTTCCAGTTCCTGATCAAAAAAAACTCTGGGCGCCATTCTTTTTCCTCGCTTTCCATGTTACACTTACTTTTTTACGCAGTCTTTTAACCAAATCGTCCCGTAATATAATCTTCCGTTCTCTTATCCTGTGGTCTTGCAAAAATTTCCTGCGTCCGGTTCATTTCAACCACTTCACCCACCAGAAAAAATGCCGTATCATCAGATACGCGGGCTGCCTGCTGCATATTGTGGGTTACAATTACCACCGTATATTTTTTCTTAAGGCTTTCCATCAGTTCTTCAATTTTTAAGGTAGAGATAGGGTCAAGCGCAGAAGTGGGCTCATCCATCAAAAGAACCTCCGGTTCCACTGCCAGCGCTCTTGCAATACAAAGCCGCTGCTGTTGTCCGCCGGAAAGTCCCAGAGCAGATTTCTTTAATCTATCCTTAACCTCATCATAAATAGCGGCGCCACGCAACGCGTTTTCCACAATTTCATCTAACCTGGCTTTATTTTTAATGCCGTGCAGTCTGGGACCATAAGCAATATTGTCATAGATGGACATGGGAAAAGGATTGGGCTGCTGGAATACCATGCCTACCTTCTTGCGCAGAAGTGTGGTATCTACATTTTTATCATAAATATTTTCACCATCCAGTATAATCTGTCCTTCAATTCTGGCACAGTCCACCAAGTCATTCATCCGATTCAGGCATTTTAAAAAAGTAGACTTACCGCAGCCGCTGGGACCGATAAAAGCAGTAATCGCATGATCCCTGATTTCCATATTAACATCTTTCAATGCGTGATTGTCCCCATAGTGGAGATTCAGATTTTTTACTGATATTTTACTGTTATCCATAAGTTGCCTCCATCTTTAGCCTTTTTTCAATTTTCCAGCCGTCAGCTTTGTCAGCAGATTTAATATAAAGACAATAATAAGCAGCACACAGCCGATACCAAATGCCGTGTCATACTTTCCATTCTGCATCTGTAAATAAAGCTGAATCGTCAGAGTTCCGCCTGATTCAAACACCTTTGAACCCAATTTACCGAGATTATCCGCAATGCTGTCGGTAAATCGCGGCAGTCTGTAATCGCTTCCCGCAGTGAACAATAATGCCGCGGACTCTCCTACGATACGCCCCAGTGCCAGAATGATACCGGTGACAATACCGGGCATGGCAGAAGGCAGCAAAATCGTACGAATCATATACCACTTGGTAGCACCCATTCCCAGCGCTCCGCTGCGATAGCTGTCCGGCACCGTGCGCAGGGCTTCCTGCGTATTTCTGGTAATCAGCGGAAGCACCATCAGCGTCAGTGTGAAGGAGCCTGTCAGAATGGAATAGCTGAGTCCTAATGTTTCACCGAAAAAAATCATACCAAACAGACCAAATATAACAGAAGGAATTCCGGAGAGCGTCTCTGTGGTAAACTCAATCAGGGAAACAATTTTGCCCGGTTTCGCATACTCGTTTAAATAGATAGCCGAACCCACACCGATGGGTGTGGCTATCAACAGCGTAATTACAATAATATATAACGTATTTACCAGATTGCCCAAAATACCCGTTGTCTGTTTCTGCGCACTGGTAACTGTTGTTAAGAAGCTCCATGTAACTGTGCGAAAACCTTTATAAAATACATACCCGATAATTCCGATAAGCAGAGCTACCGCAATGAATGCCGACACATAAATTGCCGCTTTCTGCAGCATATCCACGGGACGCCTTTTTTTAACCATCAATGTGCCACTATTCATGTTCCACTGCTCCTTTCTTCAAAATGCTGTTCAGTGCAACATTAATTATCATAATAAAGACAAACAGCACAAGTCCGATTGTGAAGAGCACCTGTCTGTGAGTACCCTGGGAATATCCCATTTCACTGACAATCGCTGTAGTCAGGAAACGCACGGAATTAAACGGCAGCGGCATATTAACGCTGCTTCCCGATACCAGCGTAATCGCCATCGCTTCACCGATTGCTCTTCCCACTCCCAACACGATAGCCGTAACAATACCCGATTTCGCCGCAGGAAGTATCATACGGAATATGGTCTGCATATGAGATGCCCCGAGCGCCAGAGACGCCGCTTTAATACTTGGATGTACGGCGCGGATGGAGGTCTCGCTGATATTGATTACGGTGGGCAGTATCATAATTGCCAATACAATGACTGCGGACAGAAGGTTGGCTCCTCCGGTAAACTGATGCGTTTTGGAGTCTTTAAATACCCATAATTCTATTTTGTACATGAAAGGATTCAGCAGGTAAATACCCAGCAGTCCATATACCACGGAAGGAATACCTGCCAGAAGCTCTACTGCCGGCTTTACAACCATGGCAAGCTTTTTATTTGCCACCTCCGCCAGAAATACGGCGGTCAAAACGCCAATCGGTACACCGATCAGAATCGCCAGCGCGGTGCCGACGATTGAAGTAAGAATAACATAAAGAATTCCGAAACTCGGTTCTGCCGCCGTGGGCTGCCAGACAGTACTGAACAGAAGTTCCTTAATCCCCACCTTAAAGATGGCGGGGGTGCCGCTGATAATCATATATAAGGTAATAGAAACCACCGCAAGAACAGCGAAGAAGGCACAAATAGTAAAGATTATTTGTGCCACAGTTTCTACCACCGCTTTATTTTTCTTATTTCCTGATATAGAAGCGTATGTTTCAACTTTCATCGCTTTCGTCCCTTTATTCTACAGTGATAAGTCCTACGTTTGCTGCAATTTCCTGTCCTTCAGCGCCAAGTACGAAATCAAACCATGTCTGTACCAGTTCGCTCTGCTCGGAAATCTCACCCTTGGTTGCCATTACAAAAGGTCTGCTTAAGAAGTAGTTGCCCGCCTTGATATTGTCAGCAGTCGCTTCTACACCGTCAAGCGCAACTGCAATGACACTGTCATCAAGTACATCCAAAGAAACATAACCGATTGCACCGGGAGTAGATGCCACCTTAGCCATTACAGCGCCGGTGCTGTCCAGTTCATTTGCGTATACGCAGGCATCCTCAAGACCAAGAAGCTCCTCAAAAGCTCCTCTGGTACCGGAACCGGCTTCACGTCCTACTACAACGATAGGCGCATCCTCGCCGCCAACCTCACTCCAGTTGGTAACCGTACCGTCATAAATACTGATTAACTGTTCTCTGGTAAGATTAGTTACGGTGTTCGCAGTATCGACACACACTGCAATGCCATCGATTGCCACGATATTCTCTACAGCGCCTGCTTCTTTTTCCTCATCCTTTAAATTTCTGGAAGAGTTTCCGATATCAGCGGTTCCATTGTTAACAGCCTCAATACCCGCACCGGAACCAACAAACTCAGCATTTACCGTTACATCGGGATATTTGTCCATAAACGCTTCACTCAACGCATTTGCAAACTTCTCCATGGAAGTGCTTCCCACCATCAAAATGGAACCGGAAAGCGCCGTTTCCTCCTGAACTTCTTCGCTGCTTTCAGCCTCACTGCTTTCTGTTGCAGTTGTACTTGTTGTACTGCTTGAGGTTTCACCCTCTGACGCTTCGTTGCCGCAGGCTGTCAGGCTGCCAACCATTAATACAAATGCTCCGACAAGAGCCAATACTCTGCTGCTTCTGTTTTTCATAATAAATTCCTCCATGACTTTCATTTACTTTTCTTGATTACGCTATCAATAGTATCATCAATTTCTCACGGAAAAAATCATGTTTTGGTAATTTATATGTAAGATTTACGTAAAAAACACCGCCCGAAACGGACGGCGCTTACGTCGATTATACGCCTTACAGCGTAACTCTCTGTTTACGAAATATCAGCGCGACTGCGACTGCACTCACAATCAGAAAAATAATCAGCGCTGTCATGATCTGCGACTCGGTAATCTGCCGGAAAAACGCTAATACATCAGTCCCCATTCTTCCGGAAAGAGAATCCGGACTCTCCTCGGATGCCGAAAGTATTCTGGGTCCTCCCAGCCAGCACACCATCCATACCACCCAGAAAAACCAGAAAAACTTCGTTGAAAATTTAATAAACAAACCTCCCATTAACATTATTAAAGCAGGCGTTGCCAACAGAAAACCTACCCAACAGACCGGCTTTGCAAACAATACATCCACATTCCATATACTGACCGCCTCCGGATATAAAAACCGGTAAACGGCGTCTTCCATTCTGCTTATCAGCATAAAGCCCACCATACACACCATACAATCCGCAGCACACAGCAAATACCTTGCCGGAACAAAACATTTTCTGGTCCTTCCCATGGATATGGCAAGATCAAAATCCGTTTTCAACGAAAATATTGCCGAAAACAGCAGCACTATAATACTGAATAGCATTGCTACCAATGTTCCCAGTTTAAGATATTCCCCTTCCATGCTGCCGCTTGCCAACATCACCAGAACCACAACCATGCCAAAAATGCCGAATCCCACAGTAACCGAACCATATACCAGAATCTCGCTCCTGTTTACAAGAAATAAGTGTTTTACCGTACCAATCAGTTCTTTCATCTTCTCTCCTCTCCTTTCCCTAAATACGCAGATCCTTCTTTTTCAGGAAATTATAATACACTTCTGCCGCAGTCACATCCAGCACCGCTCCTGCTATCGGTAAATATGGCTTTTTCACAAAAGTTATCAGCCTGTTCCCCAAATCTTCGGTTACAACTTTTCCTGACAGCAAGACATACATAGCCCCTGCAAACACCAGAACCGCAAAAAGAATATATACCATTACGGCAACTTTATTTCCGAATCTTGCACAAACAGCACAGGTAACATTTACAAATGCCTGCAAAAGTAAAACCGCACCAATGATTGCAAAAAGATACTGCATAAAAATTTCAAAAGCATTCTCCCCGATAAACCGACAGATAACGCCTGCAAGCACTGCATATTCCAGAAGAATCAGATGCTGTATAAGCTGCATGGCAATAAAGCTCGCCTTTCGGGTGCTTCCCATGGAAACCGTAAAGGGAAAAGAATGGGTTACACTGTTAAACGCATTGCTGACGGAGGAAATAAAAACAGCCATACACAGATAAATCCATAATTCCTGTGCAGCACTTTCCGCAAAGCTTCCTCCTTCCATAAAAGTCAGCAGTCCCCACATAAACAGAATCCAGGCAAACATAAACAGAGTTATTTTTTCCAGATTCCATCCCCAGTAAATCAAATTTTTCTTCAAATCCCTCATCCGTTCTCCGCCTCCTTACCGCACAGCGCCACAAAAACCTGCTGCAGACTTACAGGCTGAACTACCAGCTCCGCAGAATGTTTCCATTGATCCGGGTTCTCTCCCTGCTCAAACAATACCGTTACCCCTTTACTGCGCCCCATTTTTTCTGTATGACAGGTGACATGTCCCTCTACCGCCTTATCCACTTCCTCAGCTCTCCCGCTGATATGACGGACACGGTCCAATAAGTCCATGGTGTTTTCCTTCAGAATAATTCTCCCTTTGTCAAGCATAATAACTTCCTCAAAAACGTCGGAAGCCTCCTCTATAATGTGGGTTGAAATCACAAAGGTTCTGCCGCTTTCCGCAAACTCCTCCAGCAGAATGCGGTAAAAATTCTCTCTTGCCACCACATCAAGACCTGCAACCGGCTCATCCAGCAAAGTATACTCCGCCTTACTTGCCAACGCTACAATAATTGTAACCATGGACATCATACCTTTGGAAAGCTTATTGATGCGCTGATTGACATCCAGCTCAAATTCCTTTACCAGACGATCTGCCATGTCCTTATCCCAGCCCTGCATATAAATAGCTGCCGCTTTCAAATACTCCTTCACCTTCAAAGTGGCAATTCCGTTTCCGCTTACGGGATTCAGTTCTCTGGAAAAACAGATATGATTAAGAGCCTTCTCATTCTCCCACACAGGCATACCGTTATAGGTAACTGTTCCCCCGCTTGCCGGATTCTGCCCTGAAATGATGGACAAAAGCGTTGTCTTGCCGGCACCGTTTCTTCCGATTAATCCGTAAATCTTTCCCTTTTCCAGCTCCAGATTCAAATCCTGCAGTACTGTCTTTTTCTCATAGGATTTTGATAAATTATTACATGCTAATACATTGCTCTTCATTTTACAAGCCCTCCCTACATCTCCCAAATCATGGCAATCAATTCCTCTTTGGTAATCCCAAGGCTTTTTGCCTCTGCTATTAATGTCTTAATATAGTTGTCATAAAACTGCTCCTTCCGGCGCATCCTTATCTGTTCCTTCGCCCCTGTTGCCACAAACATTCCGATTCCCCGCTTCTTGTACAGAACACCGGAATCCACTAATATGTTCACTCCCTTTGCGGCTGTCGCCGGATTAATCGTATAAAGCTTTGCAAGTTCATTTGTACTCGGCACTCTCTCTTCCTCCTGAATAATATCTCTCAATATATCATTCTCTATCATTTCGCTGATTTGCAGATAAATTGACTTTTCCTGAGTCAGAATTTCATTCATTCCAGTCCTCCTTCTATGGTTTATTGGTTAATTACTTGTGTAATTAACCATAACACTAATTAATCTTTGTGTCAATCCCTTTTTGACATTATTACTGACGAAAAAAGAGCTGCGCACTTCTTACTGAAGTACTACAGCTCTTTCCATAAAAAAGATTATTGTCTGATACCGGTATCGGGGTTGAAGTAATACTGTACTCCGTCAATGTTTGCCCAACCCTTTGCCATCGTTCCGTAAATATAATCGAAGAAATACGTTCCCGCATCGGTGGTCTGCCAGCCTTTAATCATGTGTCCGTTCTCATCGTAACGTACCCACTTGCCGCAGCGCTCGCCGTTTTCATTGGTATAATCACCCCAGTCGCCTGCCAGGGATTCCTGATAGACGTCCTTGCTCACTGCCTTGGCTCCGCCCTGGATGTTGTCCAGCCAGTACCATGCGTCCGTACCGGGATCATGGATTTCCTTTCCCCGGTAGGAAGCGTCCACGCTGTAGCCCTGACGGATATAATTCTCATACCAGTAATCTTTTCCGTCGATGGTCTTCCAGCCAAACTCAGGCACTTCCCCGATTTCGTATTCCAGAACGCCGGTTTCAGGGTTAAAGTAATATTCCCTTCCTTCAATCGTTGCAAAGCCTTTTGCCATCGTTCCGTAGGTATAATCAAAGAAATACGTTCCCTCATCGGTGGTATCCCAGCCTTTTATCATGCCTCCGTTCTCATCGTAACGTACCCATTTGCCGTAACGTTTTCCGTCCGCACCAATCCTGTCGCCCCAGTCGCCCGCTTCGGATTCCTGATAGACGTCCTTGCTGACCGCCACTGCGCCCCCCTGGATATTATCCAGCCAGTACCATGCGTCGGAAACCGGGTCCCAGATTTCCTTGCCGCGATAAGCCTCATTACCCGGGTCATATCCCTGTCTGACACCGTTCTCGTACCAGTACTTAGCGCCGTTTTCCTCATACCAGCCGTTCAATGGCGGTGTACTTCCGATATCTCCGGTGCTGCCGCCCTCGCCATTTCCGGTCTCACCTGTATTGCCGGTGTTTCCGCTGTCACCGCTTCCGGTATCCTCCGTCTTTGTCCACTTCGCATACAACGTCATATTTCCTGTGCTTGCATCGGAGATGGATGTGATTTCCTCATTATATGTCTTATCCGTAAACCAGCCGTCAAAGGTATAACCGTCTTTTACTGCATCCGCCAGCTTTAAGCCTACTCCATATACATAGGAAGTAGCGTTGGAATTTGTCGCGCCTACCACATCCCTGTAGGTAACACTATAACGATCTCTGTTGTAATAAAGGGAAAGCTCCAGACTTCCATCTGCAGAAACACTTCCGCTTGCAGTGGAATTTCCCCCATCATAGGTAAAGCCGGTGTAGACATTTGCCGCAACACTGACGGATTCTCCTACAACTGCCTGCATTTGAGCAGCGTCCTTTACGTCGTAACCGTCGAGTGAAGTATTCTGCAAATAATGTTTTACCGTATAATTTGCATACGGAATTTCTATCTCATAAGCGGCAACCGCCACATCCGAAGCAATCATGCCCTTCTTATACGCCACCGCCCGGATTGTTGCCGACTGCGTAAGCGTAACGCCCGGCACATACAGCAATGAATTTTCATTGGGCGTGCTTCCGTCCAGCGTATAGCGGATTTCCACTCCCTTGGTGCCGCTACGCATGGTTATCTGCTGTTTTCCCTGATAAGTGCCTGACACCGGGCTAATCACCGGCATCTCCGCCCTGGCTGCCTCATAAATTCCGATTTCCCACAGAGAGTAGCCGTAATTCAACGCCCTCTTTACGCCCTGCATTTTTACATAACGACAGGATACCGCATCCAGAATAATTTCCTCATCTCCACCCTTGCCGCTCTGTGTCTCATATACGGTAATCCAGCTCTCCTTATCCTCCGACACCTGAATGTTATAAGCGGTGGCATAGGACGCTTCCCATTCAAGGATTACTTTATTGATAGTATAATTTTCTCCCAAATCCACTACAAACCACTCGTCGTCAGTAAAGCCGGAGGACCATCTGGTGTCTGTCTGCCCGTCCGTCAATTTACTTCCATCCACATTGTCATTTTCATGGGAGGAGGTCTCCACTGTCTTTCCCTGTGCAAGATTGTCAGTATTTGAGATATCCGCCCCGTCAATCTCAATACTGCTGGACGAAAGAGGGGAATCAATGCTTCCCTCCTTTACCGCGATGGCTTTCACCGTGGTATCGCTTGACACGGCAAACACGCCGTCATATATTTGAGATTTCCGGTTCGGCATGGTTCCGTCCGTGGTGTAGTATATGGTGGAGCCTTCGGTGGGCGCCGTAATTTCCACATACTGGGTATCGTCATAGGCGCCTGAAGGAACGGAAATCACCGGCGCAGAAACCTGAGTCACCGTAACGCTTTGGTTTACAAACACCTCAAAGTCCACCAGCGCCTTTGCACTGATGTCCGCAGTTCCCACTTCCCCCGCCTCTGTCAGGAATCGCACCGTTTTTGTCTCATTCGTCGGGTTCCATACCACGGCGGTATATTTACCGCTCTCTTCGTTGTAGTAAACGGATGCGCAGACGTCTCCCGCTGCCCAAATCCTGTCCGTCCGGTATCCCAACTCAATCATACTGTTGATGAACCAGTAAGTGTTTGCCGTATCGGTTTTCTGTACGCTTGCTGCGTTTTCCTCAAATTTCTGCAACGCCAGCTCCGGATCGGTCTGGGACAGGAAGCTCCATGAGATATGCTGCCATGCCGTATCCGCCTGCGGATAGGTATTCAGCATGGTCTGAATCTCCTCCTCGGACTTTCCTTCCTTTCTTGCCGCAGTCGCGGATTTGTCCATAGCCTCTTTCGTGTCTTTTAACAGTCCGCTGTAAATTTCCGCACATCTTGTCTGGTCCGCTCCGTAATAGGTCAGATATTCGGAAACGGGAAGCCACTGAATGCCGTAAATATAAAGGGGCTGTCCGCCAAAGAAGGTACCGTAGAAGTTGATGCCGCCGTATACCTGTCCCACTACTTCATAGGGCCAATCCGCAATCCAGTTGTCCCCGTCATAGTCAAACCAGTACTGTTTCACCGCATCCATCTCATTGGTGAATCCGAAAATGCCCGCATCCCGATAGGTATCGTTTTCCGTCAACACGCCCCATAAGTACAGGGATACCCAGCTGAATAAGGATTCACTGGCGGATTCCTGATTATTTCCGGAATCATTGTCGGCATATCCTCCTGCCCAGGAATGCCCTTCATACAGGTCATAGCTTCTGAAACGGCAAAATTCACTGTCACTGTCGGAGGGATTGGCATAATCCCTGATGAGCAGCTCAATCATTTCTTTATAATCATTCAAAAATTCCCCGTCATAAGACGCCAGAACAGTGGCGGCAAACATAAAATATCCGTACGTGAAGTGGTGGTCGCAGATTGCCGTGTTTGCCCCAAACTCGCTCTGAGAATAGTACAACGTACCCCAATGCTCATCGTAAATGAAATAACTTACGTCGTCTTCCCCGTCGTAAGTGAACCAATTAACCAAAATCGTTTTTATTCTTTCGAGGAAGATATCCCGCAGCTGGGTCTCTCCCATCTGGTCCGCCATCAGCGCGCCCATTCCCAGAGGATGAAGATTCTTTCCTTCCCAGTAAGCGTCCGCCGCCGGCGTCAGGCTCCTGGTGGCGTCCTCCAGCTCATACAGATAAGACAAAAGCTTTGCGCTGTCAAACTCTCCATTGCCCGGCATGGAAAAAGCAGGCAGCAATCCTTCAAAGGTTTCCACTGTGGTAAAGGCATTACCGGTCACTGCCTTTAAATCCCCTCTCACGGAGGTGTAGATACCGATGCTTCCGTCGTCATCCGATGATTTTTTCCACTGGTGGGGCAGCATACACTGGATGGTCTCTGCAGAAAACCCCTCTCTCTTTACCTGCGTCTCCACGCGGTAGTCCACAGCGATACTCGAAACATTTTCGTCATACGCATAGGTAACGCTTGTGTCCGTTACAAAGGCATAGCCGTGCTGATAAAAGGTATGTAAGCTTTCCGCATCCGGCATAGAGCCGATGGACAGGTATCCTCCTGATGCAGGGAAGGTCACCTTGATATAGCTTCCCATCTTTTTAAATACGGTTCCTTCAGGTACGGTCACACAATAATGGCTCTCGGAAGTTTCCGTCTTGTCCCTGTTGTCGGTATCCACCACCCGGATTCCGATGTGGTCTGCGGTGTATGCGGCATCCTCCGTAAACAGCTCCTTCCCGTTATCGTCAAACAGCTTTTGGATGGAGGAACCGGAAAGGAATACCGACCTCCTGTCTCCCAACTCCAGAAATACATAAGGGGAGCCTTTGACAAAGGTGGCGGTCATTGCCACTCCATTTTTGTCGCACAAATCAATGTCCACCCCATAGTCACTGTAACCGGAAACCTGGTCGTATGCGGTCAGGAAATCCAGGTTTTCAGGAAGGATATACAAGTCTGGAACGGTTTCGGACTGTACCGATACATTCACATCCGTCTCTCCCATCTCGGGAAGCCACCCCTCCGTCGCGGTCAGCAGGGCAAGTCCCTTTGTAGAATACTGTGCCTTCAGGGGCAGGGTACTCATCAGGTTCCCAAACCGGTTAATCAACGAGGACTGCCACCAGTCATTGGATTCCACGGGAACGCTTAAGCCCTCCGCCAGATACGTGGGCAGCTTTGCCTTTTCCAGATACATCGCCTCTGTCACATAGGAGCCCTTTCCGTTTTTTGCGGAAACTACCTGCATCTCGGGAAGGCTCTCAATGGTATGCGTCACGACGGCATCCCCTTCCCGATAAGGATACACTTCCAATTCATAAACGGAAAATCCGCTCCCGTTCTCTACTCTGGTATAACCGTATACTCTCACATATCTTCCCGTCGCGTACAACTCCACGTTGGCGTCCTCGTAAGCATATCCTTGCTGCTGGCGGTACACCGTATCCCAGCTTGCTCCGTCCTCCGACACCTGAATATCATATATCTTTCCGGCGTCGGACGACCAGTCAATGATGACCCGTCCAATCGTATAGCTCCCGCCCAGATCCACACAAAGCCACTGGTTGTCCTGCTCCCCGGAGGTTCAGTATGTGGATCCATTGCCGTCAACGGCGTTTTCCGCCAGTACGCCGGTCTGGTCGATAACGCCGTTATCGTCGTACATCCACCAGGCATCCCGCAGGGAGGAGGCGGTCACTTTCTTCCCTTCCGCCAGGTTTTCCCCGTAGTCCGCAGGTCTTTCGGTCAGTCCGTCCCTTCCGAATACCTGGAACTCATACAGGGAGTAGCCGTACGCCGGCAGCGCTTTTTCCTTCATGTACAATTTTACGTATCTTGCGTTTCCCGAAACGTTTAGATTTTCCTTGCCGCCGGTGCAGTCCGTTGTGGAATACACGGGTTTCCATTCCTCCTCGTCATCGGAAAAAAGGATTTCATAGCTTGTTGCGTAAGCCCCTTCCCAGGAAAGCCGCACATCGGTAATCTCCGTTACTTTTCCCAGATCCACATACAGCCATTCCTCTCCGTTTTCCCAGGCGCTTTCCCATCTGGTGCCCTCATCGCCGTCCACCGCCAGATTGGCGTCGCTCTCTGCGCGTGACGAACTGGCATATACCATGCGCCCTTGGGAAATCACATAGGGTTCCTCTTCCTGAGCCCTTACGGTCATTGCCGCCTCCGGCAGAGCACTCGCCAACAGTACTGCCGCAAGCAGGATGGAAAACCCTCGTTTTCCCCATGCAAGAAATCTTTTTTTGCACCACATAATATTTTTCCTCCGTTATTTTTACCGCTTACAAAAAATAATTACTTACGCAACCATCTTACTAATAACAAAACATTTTGTTTATCCTGTTTTTGTCATTTTGGTATCATTTTTTTATTTTTTCTATATGACAAAAAGAGCTGCGCACTCCAATATGAAGTGCTACAGCTCTTTTCCTGCTATCAATTATTGTCTGATACCGGTATCCGGATTGAAATAATATTCTACTCCTTCGATTACTGCCGTTCCTTTTGCCATCGTTCCGTAAATGTAATCAAAGAAATACGTTCCTGCCTCGGTGGTCTGCCAGCCCTTAATCATATGTCCGTTCTCATCGTAACGTACCCACTTGCCGCAGCGCTCGCCGTTTTCATTGGTGTAATCGCCCCAGTCGCCTGC
>CALWSL010000003.1 GCA_944384205.1 uncultured Acetatifactor sp.
GACGGCTCCATGGTCAAGCGGTTAAGACATCGCCCTTTCACGGCGGTAACACGGGTTCGATTCCCGTTGGAGTCATAGTGCGTGATTTTCACCACGAGTTATAGTTATATGTCCCGAAAGGGTTACGGACCTTTAGCTCAGTTGGTTAGAGCAACCGGCTCATAACCGGTCGGTCCTGGGTTCGAGTCCCCGAAGGTCCACTTGAGAGAATTCTCATCCGTATTTATAATGTATATGGCCCAGTGGCTCAGTTGGTTAGAGCGTCGCCCTGTCACGGCGAAGGTCGTCGGTTCGAGTCCGATCTGGGTCGTTATGGGGTCTTAGCTCAGCTGGGAGAGCATCTGCCTTACAAGCAGAGGGTCATAGGTTCGAGCCCTATAGGCCCCATTTGCATGTTGCCGTGAACGAGGAAACATAGTTTCCGAGTTTGCATGTGCGTTTACCATAGTGCGTCGGCTGGTGTGGCGGAATAGGCAGACGCAAGGGACTTAAAATCCCTCGGGGGCAACCCCGTGCCGGTTCAAGTCCGGCCACCAGCAGTAGTTTAAAAGTGGGAGAAATGTTGAGTTTATCAGCATTTCTCCTATTTTCATTACATCCAAGTTCTGTTTGTAAATGTTTGTAAAAAAATTTCCGTTAGTCTAACAGCGATTTCATGGCATTTATGGTTGCTTCATCGGGGTTGTTTTTCCGTATGTAATGCCATGTGGTAGCTGTGTCTGCGTGTCCTAATAGAGAAGATATTTTTGTAATGCTCACGCCCTCATCATAGAGCAGTGTTGCCACTGTGAACCTTATCTGATGACTGGAGCGGTATTTGATACCTAGAGCCTTACAAACACGCTGTAATTCCTCGTTAAAGGTGTTTGGAATGAGCTGCTTTCCATTCCTCATAAAAAGATACTCATTATCGGGATATAAGCGGTGGGTCTTTTCTACAATGGCAAGAGCCTTGTCAGTCAAAGGAATTTGCCGAAAGCCTGTTGACCGATTACCCTTGAGATACGCTCTTCGTTGGTTATCTTTCCAACGGAGAAATTCATATCATCATCCATTTCATAAGTGCCACGCATACTACGGTTAATGTGCAGAAAACCATTCTGTATATCACTGTATTTGATTGCAAGCAGTTCCCCAATCCTCACACACAGATAAAAGTCTAATTGAATGGCAAGTGCGTATATATCCTCACGCTCTGCCAAGTAATCAAGTATCTTTCTGCGTTCCTCCAGGGTGTAATTATCCTTGGTGCTGTTCTTAGGCATACAACGCTTGCGGAAAGGCTTTAAGTCCACATCTGCAAGGGGATTGTGGGGAATTAGCTTTAAGGACACGGAGCGTTTAAAAATTCCATTCAATACCACAATAATATTTGTCAGCCTTTTGGAAGTAATGGCAAAATCAGCGGTAATGGAATAGAGGAACTTTTCCAAATACTCAATCGTGATATCCCTGGTTCGCATATCTGCCAGTTCCGAATTGGCAATATAATTTTTCCACTCATTTGCATTTTCACGGAGCGTTTTGCTGTTGGTCTGTATTTCTTTTCTCCAGAGCATCCACTCACGATAGCTTTCCGTCAGTGTACGATTTTGTGCACCAAAGAAATAATCATACAGCTTCAGAAGCAGAGCCTCTCGGCTGTTAGCGGTAAATTGCTTGCGTTTGATTACAAGATAATACTGATTGATTTCTTCACGATATTTAATTTTTTCTAAATCACAGTTTTGTGAGAGTAGTTTTTCCAGTTTCATATGCTCATACAATTCTGCGATTCCTTCTAGACTTAAAATACTACTGGAAGAATTATTTTGCAATACTTCTTCAAATGACAGCTTGGATAAATCCATTGCGTCAGGTAACGCAAAAAGGACTTTTGCTAGGTGTTTAAGTTTCTTGGTATTTTCGGTTGCTCGGAAAAATAGGCTTGGTCGGTATATTAGGTTTTTCGGTTTTGCGCCCTATATGCGCTTGCTCCTTTCTCATAAAATTTGCCTGTGGCATATCCTATATATGTGTTTTGGGGAAAATATTTGTTAGATTGGTTTTGTAAAAAAAAATGGGTGGAAGTGACGTTTTTTGAAAAGGAAAGGGATAGACTACCTTTCTTGAAAGCGTTGTATCATTTATTTTTCTAAATTTGTTATTGATAGGTCTGGCGGTATTGTTTGAGATTTCTAAATCTGTTTTTAGAAAATCTACAGTAATCTTGGAGAAAAGAAAATTTGTTTTTCTAAAACTGTTGTTTCCTATTTCTAAATTTTATTTGATTATAGATATGTCCAAGACAAAAATAACGAAAAATAATGGAACAATAAACGAAAATAAAAAGCGGTGGTTTTATAAACGGATTTTTTAAAACGTAAAAACAAACAATAAAACAAAGGAAAGGATAAGCGTTAAAATAATTTTTTTGAAAAGGGGTATTTTGGGGGTACTTTGGGCAAAAAAGTATCCGTTTTGTTTTTTCGGTCATTTTAAAAACGTAAAAACAAAACGAATAGAATTGTGTGTGAAAACAAAACAATTAAGAAATGAGAAAAAGAGATACATTACTTTTTGTAGATTGCGACTTCTTCTAAGCTGCAATCAAGTATTTCACATAAGCGGTTCAGAGTGTGGGTTGATACATTGGTATTGGAGCGAAGTCGGGATAATTGTCCGGCTGAAAAATTGTACTTGTTAATCAATTCATATTGTGACACACCCTTTTTCTTTAAGGTGTTCCAAAGTGGCTCGTAAGAAATCATAACTATCATCCTTTCCTACTTGCAATCTTACCCGTAAATGGACTATAATCATATTAGCCATAAGTGGGCAAGGTTATGCCTTATAAGGTAACTAAAAGTACAAGAGAAAGGGAAATGTATTATGAACAATTTATGTGAGAAATGCGGAACGGAACTAATTGACGGTGTATGCCCTAAATGCGTACAGAGTGAAACGAAAGCGGCAAGCAGATATGAGGGAAAGTTTAAAAACTTTTTTATGTCGCCAAAGGAAAAACTTGTTACTATTTTGGGCAATTCCTATATAGAGAACTTTTTACATAATGGTTCTGTTGAAAGAGGCTTTGCTGTTGTAAGCGATAAGCGTGTTTATTTTCAAGGAAACAATTACTATATAAGCTATGATGCCAAGGGAAAAAAGAAAGTCATTAGAAATCAGCAGTCAAGAACGGTTGATTTGAAAGATGTTACGGGTACAGGAACAGATAGTTACGTTAATACAGCGTGGTTTATAAGAGGATGTGTTGCGGCTGTTTTGATGATTATAATTGCAATTTTGGTAATGGGACTAACGCAAGAGACAGGACCTAAGACGGTTACTATTACCCCTGGAAATTTAGCTGGGCAGTCAAGTAGTAACACAGAAGAATTTGCGGAACTAATGGGGGGACTTATGAAAGTAATTGCAGTGATATTTTTACCTGTGTTTTGCTTCTTTAAGTACCATATGTCCGCAGTTTCCTTGATTACAATTCAGTATGCAGGTGGGGTTATTGGTTTTGATATAAATTGGTTTACAGAGCAGGAAATTGATTTATTTCAAAAACAGCTTCGTCTTGCAAAGGATAAAGCCATTGAAGCCAGTGACAATGCAGTAGCAAATAAATTACAGGAAGCTGTAAGTAGCATGACACAATCGGTTTCTGCTCCTAATAGTAAAGCGGATGAACTTTCCAAGTTAGTAGATTTATTACAAAAGGGAGTAATCACACAGGAAGAATTTGAAAAAATGAAAAAGGATTTAATTATGGTGCAAGAAATCAGTGCAAAAGCCATAACAAGTAATTCAGCAAATTTGACCATGACCAAGGAATACCTTGTGGTAAAGGGAAAGCATTTTCAAGTAAGAAATGGTTATTTAAATAGTTCAAGTCAGACACAGGCTATTTCAGTAAAAGATATCTTGAGTATGGAGTATCTGACAATGCGCTCTAAAAGGTTATTTATTCTTTTTATGGTCTTGATGACGTTTGTTGTATTTGGTGGTGCTGGGATACGAAAAACGCTTTCTGTTACAAGGCAGATAGACAAGGAAGTACAGAAAATAGAGAATGTTTATAACTCTGTGGCGGATGAAGATATTGATGTCAATATTACAGGCTCTGTAAAAGGTATTTTTTCAGAATTGGGAATAAAGGGAATGATAATAGTGTATGCACTTTTGATTGTGGGAAGTGTAGGCTGTTTTGTTCTCTATTGGCTTAAGCCTATTCGGGTACTTTACATTTCCACGTTGGGAATGATAATTGCAGTTGAAAGAAGATTTTACGACAAATCGCAGTTGGATAGTATTGTTAATACATGGCAAATGCAGTTGTGGTAAAGGACACGATAAAAATCACATGAATTTTCTGAAATGTAATTGATTTTTTGTTTGCGGTGACATATACTATATTTAGATAGGAAACTATCTTCGGGAGAGTTCCTGCCATATAGTGGAAGATTTTAAACTCGGGAGAGTCCCTGCCAGACAGTGGGAGATTTTAAACTCTAAGGGAGCTGTAAAGCTCCCTTGCTTTTTCTTTAAAAGTGCGAAAGAAAGGGAATTATGGAAAATTTTAAGTTATACAGCGTATCCGATAGGTACATATCATACTTGCGGGAAAAGTTTCCTAATGTTTACTCCAATAAAATGGATACAAGGGTACATACAAGAAAATATTTGGGCGTAGTTTTGCAGGTTGGCGAGTATCATTATTATATTCCCATGTCATCGCCTAAACAGACTGATTATCAGATTGCCGGAGATAGCATGGTAATTAAGAAAAGCATTGTACCAATTATGCGAGTGGTTGTTAAGAATACAAAGGGCGAACGGGAGCTGAAAGCAACACTGCGTCTGAGCCATATGATACCGGTTCCGGCTTCGGAATTAGAGTTATATGCACTTGATGATGAGCCGGATGAAGCATATAAGGATTTGGTGCAAAATGAAATGATTTTTATTCGTAAGAATCAAGATAAAATTAGTGCAAATGCACAGTTGATTTATAAGCAAAAAATAGAGAATGACACCTCGGCAAAGTATGTTATGTCGGCATTAGATTTCAAAGCATTGGAAGAAATGTGTGATAAATTTGCGGAGCATATAGGGAAAGCTGATTGTTTGTAACTTGTTTGTAATGCCGTGAAGGAACCGCAGAAACCTCCTATTTATGCGTATTCTGCGGGCGGAGATACATTCAAGTCCGGCCACCAGCACTAAAGAAGGAGAAATACAGCAGTTTGTTGTATTTCTTTTTTTGTGTGAAGGTTGCAAAGACTTGCATTTAAATTTGAACTCTGATAAACGTTAAAAGTATTATTTCGTATAATAATATAAAAATTTTATCAGGGAGACAACCAATTCTGAACTATGATAGCAGAGATTGTGCTACAGGAGAAGAATATGTTCCGACAAATTTATAAAATTTCCCCTTCCATCTTTTCCTCCCCGGCATATAATGATAGCAAGGAAATGAGGAATGGGAAATCCCGATGAAAAAAAGAATTTCTCTGGAACCGGAAGCCCTCGCAGTTTGTAGGGAAAGTGCAGTTCCACCGCTTATCTTTCAACTGCCGCCCAGACAGGGGCGGGAAGTGCTGGAAAAGGCTCAAAATATGTCGATTCCTATGTATCCTGCCAAAGTACAGAAAATAATAGTGGATACAGGAAATTGGGGGAGGCTGACGGTCTATGTAGTCAGTCCCATAGGAATAGAAAATCCGTCAAATGTCATTTTTTATATTCATGGGGCAGGATGGGTGTTCGGAAGCTTTCATACTCATGAAAAGCTGGTGAGAGAACTGGCGGCGCGGACAGGGTCCGTGCTGGTGTTCACGGAATATACCCGCTCGCCGGAGGCACATTACCCTGTGGCGATTGAACAATGTTATGCAGTGCTTTGCAGATTGCCTGAGTTTCTGGAACCGTTGGGTTTTCAGATGAATCCCCGTACCTTGACGGTAGCGGGGGACAGTGTAGGCGGAAACATGGCGATTGCAATGACCTTGCTGGCGAAGGAGCGGAAGGGACCATATATACAAAAACAGCTTTTGTATTATCCGGTTACAAATGCCTGTTTTTGTACGGCGTCTTATATGCAGTTTGCGGAAGGATATTATCTTTATCGGGAAGGGATGAAGTGGTTTTGGAATCAGTATACCACATCAGATGTTGAGCGAAATGAGATTACAGCATCACCGCTTCGGGCAGGCAGAGAGCAGCTTCAAAATCTGCCGGAAGCTATGATTTTGAACGGCGAAGCGGATGTGCTTCGGGATGAAGGGGAAGCATACGCAAGGAAGCTTCGGGATGCGGGAATAGCGGTGACGGCAATGAGATTTCAGGGAATCATACATGATTTTGTGATGCTGAATGCCTTAGACCAGACAAAAGCGTGCCGGGCGGCAATGAATGCTTCGGTTGCCTGGATAAACGAAAGGAATTTTGGGAGAAGTTGTATATAAGAGAATTGGCATGGAATTGATTTAGTCTGGAGAGAGTGAGAAGCTCTCTCTTTTATATCATAAATCAAAGAGGGTGAGGGGTATCATTAAGAATGGGAAAATACATGAATGGAAAATGAATCTGAAATCTTTGCTGGTTTGGACGATTTGTGTGGGGATAAACTGCTGCGGCTGCACGAGGAGGCTGCTTCCACAGGATTTGTAGAAATGGCGGAAGGCGGTGCGGAGGTCAGTAAGGAAGTGAGTGTTGAAGAGTAGATAAATTATACCAAATAGTATAATAAAAAATAAAAAATAGCCGATATATATGATACTATAGAAATATATATCAAAATTTTTATTTAAAGGAGTTTTGCTATGAGTGAGAAAACAAAAGAAAACAGTCAGAAGGTAAATGTTATCCATTCCATTTCTGCAGAGATTATGCTATTGGTGGTGTTTGTCATCGTGCTAGCAGTTTCGGTTTTTTTGATAGTTGCAATTCCGCAGACAAAGTCTGCATTGCAGAATACATATAAGGAATATATTTTCAGCATGGCTGAGATGTCCGCAGATTTGATTGATAAAACCATAGGCGAAGGTGAGGGAACAACAGAGGAATATGCAGCAATCCTTGCGGATGTGAAGATGGAAGGGGTGGAATCTTCATATGCATATCTGGTAAATTCGGGCGGAACAATGCTCTACCATCCTACTGCGGAAAAAATAGGCAGTCCGGTAGAGAATGCCATTGTTACGGAGCTTGTTTCACAGCTTCAGCAGGGAATCATTCCGGAGGACGGCGTGGTGAGCTATCTGTTTAACGGTACGATAAAATATGCGGCATATGCGCTGACAAGCCAGCAGGAGATTGTTGTTGTCACAGCAGATGAGACAGATATTATGGCACCGATGAATAGAATGGTAAGAGGTCTTATCGTAACCTGTGCTGTATGTATGATTATATGTATGGTAATTGCATTTTTTATCAGTAGATTCATTTGTGGTCCTATTAAAAAACTGACTGTGGTTATTGACCGTACGGCAGAACTTGATTTCAGGTCTAATGCAAACAGTGAGAAGCTTTGCCGGAGAAAAGACGAAACCGGCGCAATGGCGAGAGCCATCCGGAAAATGCGTGAAAATATGCGTGGGATGGCAAATTCCGTTGATACGATAAGCGGGAAAATCATGGAAACCGTATATGATTTACAGGATATTACAAGCACGGTTGACCAGATGTGTACGGACAATTCGGCAACAAGCCAGCAGTTAGCGGCAGGAATGCAGGAGACGGCAGCAACGACAGAAACGATTAATGGCAATGTGGGTCAAATCAAGAGTGGTGCGGAAGAAATCGGGGTACTTACCGTAAACGGCGCAAAAACGTCGGAAGAAGTCAGACAGAGAGCGCAGAATCTGCATGATAAGACACTTGCGGCAAGCAATAAGACAAAAGAGATTTATGATACGGTAAAAGAAAAGGCAGAGGATGCAATAGAGGGTTCTAAGTCTGTCCATAAAATCAATGAGCTTACGGATACCATTATGGCGATTTCTTCCCAGACAAGTCTTTTAGCATTAAATGCAAGTATTGAAGCGGCAAGAGCCGGTGAGGCTGGAAGAGGCTTCTCAGTAGTTGCTACCGAAATTGGAAATCTGGCAAACCAGACTTCCCAGGCAATTGGGGACATCAATAATATTGTGGGTGAGGTAAATCTTGCGGTATCAAAAATGTCAGACTGTCTGGAGGAAACCACGGATTTCTTAGAGAGCACGGTATTGAATGAATATAAAGAGTTTGAAAAAGTCAGTGAACAGTATAGTGAAGATGCAGATTTATTCAAATCCAATATGCAGAGTGTTGAAAAGGCGATGGAGCGATTGACTAAGGCTATCGACATGATTGCAACGGCGCTTGTCGGAATCAATGATACTATCGGAGAGTCTTCCTGCGGAGTAACGGACATTGCTGAAAAAACCAGCAGCATGGTGGAAAAAACCAGCAATGCACATAAAATGGTTGCAAGGTGCAATGAATGTTCCGAAGAATTAAGGCAGATTGCTAACAAATTTATCATGGAATAGGAAGAACAGACAACGCAAAAAGAAGGCGCGGAGATAATTGTGTAAACGTGTAATAATGAAAATATGTCAGAGCGTAAATAGGAGTAGAGTTTGTGCAATATAAACTCTACTCCTTGTTTTTCTGATGTTTGTAGGATTAATCCTCCTCTATAATGTTCATGTTGCTCTCCACATACTTTCGTTCCATCTGGTGACGCAATTTCCGATTTTCCAATGTATCGAAAATAATGGAAAAATCATAATCCTTCGGGTAAAGCTCTGCCGCAGCCACTATTTAGTTAGCCATGTTTTCCATTCTTACAATTAACAAAAAGTGTTCTTTTTCTTCTTATTGTCTTAATCATAATGGAAATTGTTTTTTGGTCAACGCCTTTATGTGCTTTTTTATTTGACAGGGGTGCTTTACCATGGTAATATGACGAAGTATGAATACATATTTTAGTACATATTATTGAAAGAAGTACCCGGAGGATTATAGTGTGAAAAATAGATTTTTCACACGGCGATTTGTGTCTGCGCGTTGCTTGCCACAAAGTCGCTTATGCGCAAAAAGCAGCGCAGAAATGGAGAGTTTTATGAAAAAGAAAATTAGCGTATTATTGGTTGCATCCATGATGGTTGTTATGATGACAGCGTGCGGAAGCAAAGAAGGGCAGACCTTTACGGTTGGATTTGATGCAGAATTCCCACCTTACGGTTATATGGATGATAACGGTGAGTATGTAGGCTTCGACCTGGATCTGGCACAGGAGGTATGTAACAGAAATGACTGGGAGCTGGTAAAACAGCCTATCGACTGGGATTCCAAGGATATGGAATTGTCCAGCGGCGCGATTGACTGTATCTGGAATGGCTTTACCATGAACGGACGTGAGGATGCCTATACATGGACTTCTCCTTATGTAGATAACAGTCAGGTATTTGTGGTGGCAGCAGATGCGGGAATTACTACTTTTGCTGATCTGGCAGGAAAGGCAGTTGGCGTACAGAGAGATTCTTCTGCGCTGAGTGCATTAAATAATGAGGAAGAACCTGACAATATTGCTCTTCGTGACAGCTTTGGCAGTCTGACAGAGTATGCGGATTACAACACTGCTTTTATGGATTTGGAGGCAGGCGCTTTGGATGCAGTGGCTATGGATATTGGTGTTGCCAACTATCAAATTGAGTCCAGAGGTGAGGGTTATGTTATGCTGGAGGAGCTTCTGGCAACGGAGCAGTATGGAGTAGGTTTTCTGCTTGGAAATGAGGAGCTGCGCGATACGGTGGAAAGTACGCTGATGGAAATGGTAAGCGATGGAACTTTTGCAGAAATTGCAGAAAAATGGGGATTGGAAGACAGCGTATGTCTTGGTAAGTAAGGTATAAGTAAGAAACGTATGATAAGCGGAAAGAAGCAAGGAAAAAATAGGTAAAGTCGCCGAAGCGGCAGAATGCGAGGAAATATGAGTATACAAATGATATTATTACAATTAGGAAAAGGAATGCTTGTATCAGTTGAAATATTCATGCTGACCCTGCTTTTTTCTTTGCCGCTGGGTCTTATCATTGCATTCGGCAGAATGTCCAAAAATGGAATCATCCGGACAATCGCTAAGCTTTACATATCCATCATGAGGGGAACGCCTCTGATGCTGCAGCTTTTAGTGGTTTATTTTGGACCATACTATGTGTTCAAAATCAGAATCAGTCCCGGCTATCGTTTTGTTGCGGTGATTATTGCTTTCGCGATTAACTATGCGGCTTATTTTGCGGAAATTTACCGTTCCGGGATTGAATCCATGCCTGTGGGTCAGTATGAGGCGGCAAAGGTGTTGGGATACAATAAAGTGCAGACCTTTTTCAAAATCATACTGCCGCAGGTTATCAAACGGATTTTGCCGTCCGTTACCAATGAAATTATTACCCTGGTAAAAGATACCTCTCTTGCATTTGCCATTGCCCAGCCGGAAATGTTTACGATTGCAAAGCAGATTGCGGCAGCGCAGACTACAATCATGCCTCTGATGACGGCGGGAGTGTTCTATTACATTTTTAACCTGATTGTAGCGGTTGTGATGGAAAAAGTGGAAAAGGCGTTTGCGTACTATCGCTAGAAGAGGGAGGATGAGCGCATGAAATTACTGGAAATGAACCATGTAAAAAAAGAATTTGACGGTTTGGGCGTGTTGAAGGATATTTCGCTGTCCGTAGAGGAGGGAGAGGTAATTTCTATTATTGGTCCTTCCGGTTCCGGCAAATCCACGCTGCTTCGCTGTGCTACCATGCTGGAGAACATGGACGGCGGTGAGCTGACTTATATGGGAGAAAAGGCAGCCTGGGAGACGGACTGCAAATGTGTCTACGCTTCCAAGTCTGACCTTAAGAGAATCCACAGCTATTTTGGACTGGTATTCCAGAGTTTTAACCTGTTTCCCCATTACAGTGTTTTGAAAAACATTACGGATGCGTTAGTCAGTGTAGATAAAATTCCGAAAAAAGAGGCAGTGGAGCGTGCGGAAAAGCTGCTTGGTCAGTTAGGTCTGTCGGACAAAAAGGATGCTTATCCCTACCAGCTATCCGGTGGTCAGCAGCAGAGAGTTTCCATAGCGAGAGCATTGGCAAAGCAGCCCAAAATCCTGTTTTTTGACGAGCCGACTTCTGCGCTGGACCCGGAGCTTACGGTGGAGGTCTTGAAGGTGATTAAGGAGCTGGCAAAAGAGCATATGACCATGATTATCGTTACTCATGAGATGCAGTTTGCCAAGGAGGTTTCAGACCGCATTATCTTTATGGAAGAGGGCATCATCAAAGCTCAGGGTACGCCTGAGGAACTGTTTGGAACCGATAATGAGCGGGTGCAGGAGTTTATCGGACATTTGTCGGGTGCGTAGAGAATGCGGTTTCAGGCGCGTGTTTGCTGCATTGGATGATTTAGAATAAGTTGAATTATATAAGCTGTCTTTCCAGCAGGGAAGGGCAGCTTACTATTTTTCAAAATAGTTTGTAACAAAACCTCGAAAAATCGGATATAAGAAGTAGAAAGGGGGTTGCGTATGGATGAACTTTACAAGCAGAATGCCCGGATTGTTTATCATTTTCTTTATGCCAGATGCAAGGATGCGGCGCTTTCCGAGGATTTGATGCAGGAAACCTTTTTGCAGGCGATTCAATCTATTGAGCGGTATGACGGAAGCTGTAAGATATCAACATGGCTTTGTCAGATTGCGAAGCATTTGCTTTATCAGCATTGGGCGAAAAACAATCATATGCAGTTAGTGGAGCTGGATGAGATGCTGAAGGCGGATGATAATACGGAGCATCAGGCGATGGAAATGCTTGAATTGTCCTGTGTGTGGGACAAGCTGCAAAGTCTGTCTGATGATATGAGGCAGGTTGTGGAATTGCGGGCGCTCAGCGATTTGTCGTACAGGGAGATTGGCGATATGCTTGGCAGAAGTGAAAACTGGGCAAGAGTAACTTTTTACAGGGCAAAAATGATTTTGATGAAAGAGGTGCAATATGGAGAAAATGAATTGTGATATCATACAGGATTTGATTCCTTCTTATGTTGATGAAATCTGCTCGGAAGCCACAAGGCAATGCGTTGAGGAGCATGTGAAGACCTGCAGTGAGTGTCAGAAAATGCTGGAGCTTTGCAGGAATCATAATTTTTCCGGAAAGGATATTGAAAAGCGGGAATTGGACGGTCTGAAAAAGATTCGGCGGCTGATGAATGTCCAAAGAATAGTAAGCTGTCTTATGCTGTTTATTATAATAATGGTTGGTATTTGGACATTTGTACTGAATATCAATGTCATGTCGGGTAATCACTATTATGGCTGGCTTGCGGTTTGTGTGGTTGGAGCGTTGCTTGTGAATGTGACGGCACAAGGAAATAAGCTGCCGGGAAAGAAGGAATGTATTGTTGGAATTTTACCATTGGCTGCAGACGTGTATATAGCGTTGATGGTTTGTTATTGCATCAACAGAGTGCTTGTGGGAAAGCTGCCGTTTGGGATGGAGGCGGTGAAATGCGGACCGTTTTTGGAAAGACAGATTATTGTAGTCTTTGTGATACAGATACTTTTCTTATTACATCATTTGATAAGTATGATAAGGTCTGATAGGAATTTCAGCGGTTTCCTTTGTGTTGATACCATAGGTATTTTTCTGATGCTGGGAAATGATATTATGTTGAAAAGAATGGATACGTATGAAGGATTTGTAAGCGCCTTTCTTCAAATGACACTTGTAACATTTATCATTGGTTTAGCCGGTATGATTGTCAATATTGTAATAACGAGATTTTTTGTGAAAAGAAAATATAACTAATTTCCGTATTGCTATTGACAAAAAAACAAAGTGTGATAAAATAAAACCATAAGAGGCACTACCGTAGAGCAACGGTTCGCCTTGGTTAATATTACTCATCAAAAAAGCAACATCATCCACGGGAAATGGCGGTTGCTTTTTTGATGATTAGTTCTTAGTAGATTTGAAAATACTGATAAGCGTAACAATAATGCTGATAATTGTTACAACGATACCAATAATTCCTACTATGTCTTCAAACATCTTTCGTACCTTTCACTGTATTTTCCATTAGAATCACCTCCGGGATTTTGGAAGTTCTCAAAATGTAATATTTTGGCGAAAGGCGAACCGCCGCCGTTATGGCAGTACCTCATAGAATTAATGTATCAGATGTGGGGAAAACAGTCAACAATTTTATATAATAAATACAAACGAAATATCGTTAATTCCGAAAAATATTGCTTAAGAGGGATATAAAAAGAATATAGCCTTGGTGAAAGAGAAGGCTGCAATATGACCGGAGTCATATTGTGGCTTTCTGCAGTTTTGTGATACAATGAGCGAAAGAGTGCATGAGCGCGCAAGCTTTCCTATGGCAAACGGAGAATGTCAATCATAGCCGCAGGCGGCTATGATAAAAATGGTGATGACAATGTATAAAAATGAAGAATTTATTCAGGCTGAGGCACTGTTGATGGTTTTAACCTTACTATCCTTGTTTACCTCACCGTATCCCTATTTGTGCATGTTAGTTGCAGGGGTGTTAATGGTTGTATTTACGTTGAGAAGCTTGTCGGAGGAGACGGACAGGCTTATATTTGCTGTACAGGTGATGCTTTCGGCTGTTTTTGCCGCTGCGGCGGGGGAGGCTTTTTCTTTTTTAATTTTTTATGAATGCAGACTTGGTAAACGCCCCGGCTGCAAATTCTTTTCCCACCCATTGTCTATTGCGTTTACAGTGCGGCAGCACGGCGGGAAGTCCTTCCTCGAATCATCTGCAATATGCTGATTCTTGCAGCGATTTCGGGAGCATTCAGTCTTGCAGGACGGCTGATAGAAAAGATTGCCCTTGCTGTGTGTGGTATCGTGTTCTTTCTGGGATTGTACCTTTTCAATCAGTTAGTGCTTTATCCGGCAGGAAAGTATCTGAGATACTTTGAGTCGCTATCATTGTTTGGAATCCTGCTCTGCAATGCGGTGGTGCTGGTACCGCTGGTATTAACCAGATGCAGACAGCTTTTGAAAGCGGATATTTGTGAATATTAAAGCAGCGGTCCTTTGTGTAGGCAGAGGACTGTTTTATCGAAAAAAACGTTTTTATTACCATGTGTAGAAAATATCCAATACAATTAGAAACATAGTAATAAAATTAAAATAAATGACAATTTTGCATAAAAAGAAAACATAAAAATTGGATAATAAGGCAAAAAAGAATAGAAAAATAAACGCAAAGTATGCAAAACATACAAAAATAAAGATGATAAATAAAAAAAGAATACCGTTTATGAAAAACCGTACTTTTTTACCGGGATTGCCGTCGTGTAAAATAGGTTTGTCCTGCATAAAGAAGGTCAGGATAATTAATATTTTATAGGAGGTAAAAATGAAAGGGGTTCTAAAAAACAGATTATGCAGAAGAGGAATGGCAATTCTTTTAGCGCTTGCCATGACTATCGGGGGTGCGATAACAACGCCGATAGGGGAGGACAATGTACAGGTTGTACATGCGGAGACGGGTACTGTTGTCGATCATGTGGGCGATGGAACAGTCGGATTTAACAGAAACGACGGTACATTGGTATTTTATGTGAACGGAGCGACCTTTGCGGACCTGCATTACAAAGTGAATAATGGCGGTCAGATGAATGTGGGAATGCAGAATGACGGCAGCGGTAACTTTACCTACACGGTGGAAGGATTAGTAATTGGTGACACCATTGAATATTTTTTCACTTACAATCCGGGAAACGGTGCGCTGGATACTGTATGGACATCTTATGTGTTGACGGCGGAGACGGGAAATAACAGTGGCAGTACAGATTCGCCGATTGTGTCCACACCTTCCGGCGACGGCGTTACTATGTATACCGATAGTGATTTTGGCGGTAGCGCAGTAACCTTTGGCATCGGCGAATACAATATGAATGAAATGCAGAGCGCCGGTATTTCCAACGACGCAATCTCTTCTATAAAAGTACCTTTAGGCTATAAGCTCACGGTATTTAAAGATATTGATTTTGGCGGTGACAATAAGGTCTATTCCGCTGACGTATCTTATATGGGAAATGACTGGAATGATCAGATTACCTCGTTTGTAGTGGAAGAGGCGACCTATTATATTTACAGCAAACACAGCGGCTTGGTTCTGGATATTGCGGGGGCAAATCAGGATAACGGTGCGAACTTAAATCAGTATACTTTAAACGGAACAACAGCACAGCAGTGGAAGGTCAATAAGGTAGAGGACGGATACTACAAGATTGCCAGCGTAATGAATGACAAGGTAATTGATGTAGAGGATTATTCTACTGCAAATGGCGGCAATGTTCACATTTGGGAATATGTCGGCGGAGAAAATCAGAAATGGCAGATTAACAATGTGGACGGTACTTATTATACGATAATAAATAAATTAAGCGGTCTGTCAATGGATGTTGACGGTTGGTCCATGTCAGACGGAGGAAATATTATCCAGTGGCAGCTCGGCAACAATCAGGCAAACCAGTTGTGGCAATTTGTGCTGACAGACAGTGAGGCAACCGTTCCGGAGGAAAGTGGAAGCGGTAGTACCGGCAGTGGAAATCAGGGTACTCAGAGCGGCAACGATTATGCGGATAAGCCTGTTTTGAGAACAGATATCGCGGCAAGAGATGACCAGATGTTTTTCCAATTTAACAATAAGACAAATGGAGCGTTTGGCAGCGATGAAATTTATTGGTGTATTTTAGGCTTCCATCCGGAAACAGGAAAGCTGTGCTATGTTGACAAAGACGGCAATTTAATCCCCGCTACCACTGCGTTGAATACGATTTCCAAGGGGGACAGAATGTGTGCGGACATCTACTATACATTGGCGGAAAAAGATTATGTATATATGCCGGATATTGTATCCGGAAGAATGTACATTAGCTATGGTTCTCCTGTTTATGTAACCATTAACAGTGATGTGAACGGAAACATAGGTTTTGCGGGTCCTGATTTGAACAATTCGACAGACCCGAATCAGGATGTGTACTTTGAATTTGTTGAGTTTACGATTATGAACGGCGAGTACTGGGGTAATACGACAAGAGTAGATTTCTTCAGCTTCCCTGTCGTGTCCAGATTAATCGGAGAAGGAGGATTTGTTTCTACACCCGGAGATGCTGATGTATATGATAAGACGGTAGGAGACATCGGTACGCGTGAGGAGATTTTTGCAGCGTTTGCGGCAGAGGTTCCTGATGAGTTCAAGACATTGATTCAGGCGCCTTATAGAATTATGGCACCTTGCAAGGCAACCTTCAATGAGGGTGCGCAGTACGCAAATTATTTTGATGACTACATCAACCAGATTTGGGCGAAGTTTTCAAATGAAGACCTGGTATTTACCTGTCAGGCAGGAACCTTCAGAGGTCGAGCAAACGGCAACAGTTTAATTTTCAGTCAGGATGGCGGAGAATCGAACATTGTGGTAAATAAGCCGACTACACAGGATGCTTTTGAAGGAAAAGGAACTCTGGCAACCGGTACTTCGATTGAAAAAGTAGTGCAGGCGCAGTTGTGTGCGGCAATCAACAGAGGCGTTGCACTGACTCCCGATAAGTGGGCTGATTCTTCCGCCTTTTATCAGACTGCACCTGCCAATTTCTATTCAGGCTTTTTCCATAATCATTCCGTTGACGGTCTGGCATACGGCTTCTGCTATGATGATGTATTTGATTACAGTACATTGCTTCACTATACGGAGCCTACAGCGTTAATTATTGATTTGAAGTGGTAATATTAAAAAGATGTAATACAATGGGTGCCCCAAGGTTATAAGTAACTTGGGGCGCCTGGTTGATATTGGGCTTTTTTGCGGATATATTTTAAAAAGTACTCAGTTGCTATTTTTTGAAGTCTGTTATAATATAACTATTAAGGGAGTTTGAGGGAATCAAGGAAAGGAAATAGAATCTGTATGAAGGTTGAATGGAAAAGTTGTTTTCGTGTCGGGGTCAGTATATTTCTGCTTTTTTTGTGTATCCACTATTGTGACCCTGTACTCGCCTTGATATTGCGGATACTGAGTGCGGCTACCCCGGTTTTTGTGGGGTTTATCATGGCGTATATATTGAATATTTTGATGAGCTTTTATGAAAAGCATTATTTCGTAAAATTCAGTCATAAGAAGGCAGTGCAAAAGAGCAGGAGAAGTGTCTGCATGGTACTGGCGATTCTGACTTTGTTTGGAATTGTTGCATTAATCATTCGGCTGGTTATTCCGGAATTGATTTCCTGTGTGACGTTTTTGCTGGCGGAAATTCCCCCGGCAATAGAAAAGCTGCTTGCCAGCGAATTTGTAGCGGAGGTGTTGCCGGCAACGATTCTGTCAGAGCTGGCGAAAATTGACTGGAATGGAATTATTTCCAGAGCGGTACAGTTTATTACTTCCGGAATCGGAAGTACGATGAACACCATTTATACAGCGGTTTCTTCCGTAATTTCTACAATCGTTACTATGTTTATCGGTTTTGTATTTTCAATTTATCTGCTGTTGGGAAAGGAGAAGCTGCTAGGTCAGTGCAAACGTCTGATGCGCAATTACCTGCGCCCCAAATGGGTAGAGAAAATTATGTATCTGACAGGGGTATTTGATGACAGCTTTCGTCGTTATATTGTAGGGCAGTGCACCGAGGCTGTGATTTTAGGACTTCTCTGTATGGCAGGTATGTTTCTTTTCAGACTTCCTTATGCTGCCATGATCGGAACATTGGTAGGGTTTACTGCACTGATTCCTGTTGCAGGTGCATATATCGGCGCCATTGTGGGTGTCATTATGATTTTGACCGTTTCCCCGATTAAAGCTCTTGGATTTTTAGTGTTCATTGTAGTGATTCAGCAGTTAGAGGGTAATTTGATATATCCGAAGGTTGTGGGTAAATCCATCGGACTGCCCGGTATCTGGGTGCTGGCGACTGTTACAATTGGCGGAAGCCTTATGGGTATTATGGGAATGCTGGTTGGTGTTCCGATTGCTGCGGCACTTTACCATCTGCTTTGCGATGATATGGGCAGAAGAGAGAGGCACCGCAGCCGGCAACATTGCGAAAGGAAACAAAATAAATCTTAGGGGGGATGAAAAATGGTCAGTACATCAACAATGTTAGCAGTGTGTGTTACTTTATTTGTCAGTCTTGTTTTACCTGTTATTGTCTATATTGTGTATGGAGTAACGCACAAGGGAAAAGGTGTCTGGACGGCATGGCTGTTAGGCGCTGCAGGATTTTTTGTGATGCAGGTTATTATCAGATTGCCGGTTTTGAGCATTTTGTCGTTGGTTCCCGGTTATCAGAGCTTTGCGCAGGAGCATTACGTGCTGTACTGTCTGATACTGGCATTGACGGCAGGCTTATTTGAGGTGGCAGGCAGATATGCAGTTGCGAAAATTATGAAAAATAAGCTTAACTTTTACAGAGGCGTTGCCGCAGGTTTAGGTCATGGCGGCATTGAGGCTATGTTAATCGTGGGGCTTACCTATATCAATAATATTATTTATATCCTGATGATTAATTCAGGAGGCTTTGATGCCCTGATTGAGCAAACCGCAGCGTTAGGCGTGGATACGACCAGTCTGGCTGCAGTGCGGGAGTCGTTGATTGGAACCGGAGCTGCCATATTTTACCTTGCAGGCTATGAGCGGATACTCACTATGATTTTCCATACGGCATTAAGTCTTCTGGTGTGCTATTTTGTCTGGAAGAAAAAAGATGCGCTTGGAATTGTTATCTGCCTGTTACTGCATGGAGCAGTAGATTTTTTGTCCGTGATTTTGAGCAGTCTTTCTACAGAGTATCTGGGTTCGGCGGTATCTCAGAAGGTAAGCTATGTGATGGTATATGTATTCCTTACTGTTGTGGCAGTGCTGTCAATATTTGGAATCCGTCTGATAAGGAAAAAATGGGCGGAGTAAGAAAGTAATATAGGAAGGTCGGAGAATAGAAAACGGCAGCAGTCAGGGTTGTAAGTAACCATAGCGACGCTGCCGTTTTTAGATTATTCCGTATCAGGCTCGTATAGCTGCACCAGCTTCTGTAAATAGCGGTAACGCTCCCTCGCCTGAGCGGATGCCCTGGCAAACAATTCCTCTGCCTGTTCCGGGCGGATGCGCTTCAATACGTCGTAGCGGATTTCTCCGGCAAGGAATTCGTCATAGTCCAGACGGGGTTCTTTGCTGTCCAGAATCAAAGGATTTTTGTGCTGCTCCTTCAAAGCGGGATTATACCGGAACAACTGAAAATAGCCTGTTTCCACTGCTTTTTTCTCCTCGTGCTGGGAGCTTCCTAAGCCTGCGCGGATGCCGTGGGCGATACAGGTGGCATAGGCGATAATCAGGGAGGGACCGGGATAGGCGGCAGCCTCGGTCATCGCCTGGATGGTCTGGGCATAATTAGCGCCCATGGCGATTTGGGCGACATATACATTTCCATAGGTTAAAGCCATGGAAGCCAAATCTTTTTTGCGGGTTGCCTTGCCTCCGGTGATAAATTTAGCGGTGGAGCCGGTGGGGGTTGCCTTGGAAGCCTGACCGCCTGTATTGGAGTATACCTCGGTATCCAGCACTAAAATATTGATATTGCGTCCGCTGGCGAGCACATGGTCCAGTCCCCCGAAACCGATATCGTAAGCCCAGCCGTCTCCGCCGATGACCCATTGTATTGTATCGGGAGAAAGGGTGTCGTTCTGATATTTTTTGTGGACTTCGTTTGCCATCAGCATACCGAAGCCGAATTCGGCAGCGTCCTCAAACAGGGAGTTTGACCATGCCGGTCCATGCCCCCGGGCGTTTACCGCATAGGCAGTGGAGGGCGAGGAATTTGCCCAGATGGAGGAACAGCCGGTGGCGTTTGCAATATACATCTTCGGTCCAAACAGTTGTGTCAGAAGCTTTACATAGGGCGTTTCCCCGCAGCCTGCGCAGGCGCCGGAAAATTCCATGAGAGGCTGGCAAAACTGACTGCCCTTTACCGTGGATTGTTTAAATTTGGCAACAATATCTTCTTTGACCGGAAGGGTCTTTCCGTAGTCAAAGTACTGTTGCTTCTCCGCGTGCTCATGAATGGGACACATTTCCAGCGCTTTTTGTCCCTGCTTTCCGGGACATACCCCTGCACAGGAACCGCAGCCGGTACAGTCCACATAGGAAACGGTGATTGCAAAGTTGTGATTGACTACTCCGGTCATAGGCAAGGAAGCCATTCCATCGGGAGCCTTTGCCAGTTCTTCCTCCGTCATAACGGCAGGACGTATCACCGCATGCGGGCAGACGTAGGAACACATATTGCACTGGATACAGTTTTCGGGCTTCCATACAGGAACCTCCGTTGCCACATTGCGCCTTTCGTGGGCGGCACTTCCCGGCGGTGTGGAGCCGTCTGCATAGGGAAGAAAGGCTGATACAGGCAGTTCATTACCGCGCTGGTCGGTGATGGGCTGTTGTATCTGCTTTACATAAGATAGCAATTCCGGGCGGTCAGACAGCGGCGGATTATCCAGACTGTTTTCTGTATTGCTTTGAGGAGTGAAATTTTTGCAGGCTGCAGAGCTTTGCTGCAATGCACTCAAGGTTTTCCAGGTATCGGGAATTTTGACTTCCACAACCTCTCTGAGACCCCGCTCAATGGCAGCATCGTTCATTTGAATGATGTTGTCTCCCTGCTTGCCATAGGTTTTTCGTGCGGCGTTTTTCATCAGCTTTTCCGCTTCCTCCAGAGGAAGAATGCGGGAGGCGGCAAAAAAAGCAGCCTGCAGGATGGTGCTGATTTTGTTGTTCAGTCCTACTTCCTTACCGATGCGGATAGCGTCGATAATAAAGAAACGGATGTTATGCAGGGCAATGTAGGACTTTACCGTGTCGGGAAGATATTCTTCCAGTTCCTTCTCTTTATAATAACAGTTCAGCAAAAAGGTGCCGCCGTCTTTGACCTCCTGTACCATGTCATATTTGTGCAGATAGACAGGATTGTGGCAGGCGGCAAAATCCGCTCTGTGAATCAGATACGCGCTGTGTATGGGCGATTTTCCGAAACGCAGATGGGAAATTGTAAGTCCGCGGGACTTTTTGGAATCATATTCAAAATATCCCTGAACCGTCATATCCGTGTTGTTACCGATGATTTTGATGGCATTTTTGGTGGCGCTGATAGTACCGTCTCCTCCCAATCCCCAGAATTTGCAGGAAATCACGTCGACAGGCGTGGTGTCAGCGATATCGGCAGGTGTCAGCGACAGATTTGTTACATCGTCCCTGATACCGATGGTAAAATGCCGCTTTTCCTGATTGGTGAAAACTGCGGTAATCTGAGCGGGTGTGGTATCCTTGGAACTTAAGCCGTATCGCCCTGAAAAAACAGGAACATTCCGGTAGGGTGTTTCCTGCAGGGCGGAGACCACATCAAGATAGAGCGGCTCCCCCACGGAACCGGGTTCCTTGGTGCGGTCCAATACCGTGATTTGGCGGACGCTTTCCGGCAAAACCGATACAAGATGCCGAATGCTGAAAGGGCGGTACAGATGAACCGTAACCAGACCGTATTTCTCATCGGGAACATGGTCAAGGTACTCGCGAATCGTCTCGCAGACGCTTCCCATGGCAACAATAACGTGGGTGGCGTCCGCAGCGCCGCAGTAGTCAAAGAGCTTGTAGGAGGTACCAAGCTTGTCGTTGATTTTGGATAAATTCTGCTCTACAATTTCCGGAAGAGCGTCATAGTAGGAATTACAAGCCTCTCTTGCCTGAAAAAAGATATCGGGATTCTGAGCGGACCCCATGGTTTTTGCGTGATGGGGATGCAGGGCGTTTTCACGGAAGCGTTTTACAGCATCAAAATCCAGCATATCCGCTAAGTCGGCGTAATCCCACACCTGAATTTTGTGCAGTTCGTGGGAGGTGCGGAAGCCGTCAAAAAAGTTCAGGAAAGGAACACGTCCGGAAATTGCTGACAAATGTGCCACGGGGGACAAATCCATGACCTCCTGCACACTGCTTTCCGCCCAGATTGCGCAGCCTGTGCTGCGGCAGGCATAGACGTCGGAGTGGTCGCCAAAAATCGAAAGCGCATGGGTGGCAATGGTGCGGGCTGCCACATGAAACACGCCGGGTAAAAGTTCTCCGGCAATACGATAGAGATTGGGAATCATTAAAAGTAAGCCCTGGGAGGAGGTAAAGGTGGATGCCAGCGCACCTGCAATTAAGGCGCCGTGAACGGCACCGGCAGCGCCTGCCTCTGACTGCATTTGGGAAATGACGATGGGATGACCAAAAATATTTTCCCTGCCGTTCCCCATCCACTCGTCAGCCAGTTCCGCCATGGGAGAAGAGGGAGTGATGGGATAAATGGCAGCGGCTTCAGTATACGCATATGCGACGTGAGCGGCCGCCTGATTGCCGTCCATTGTTTGTAGCTTTCTGGACATAAGTGATTACCTCCTTGGTTTTAATCTTCTTATAGGATGTCCTGTTTTTTTCTTTTTATCAAATTTCATGTCGGGCGTCCGCTCTATAGAAATGATTGTGCAACATGCCCTTAGTGAGTAAACTCCCACGGACATATCGTACAATCATTTCTGCATGGCTGAACTGTTACATCAAATTTGACAAAAAGTAAAAAACAGGGTTGACATTTCAGAATAAATAAGGTAACATATCTACTGTTGCAGGATGAAATCGCCTGCTATTTTAGAAATGTGCGTTTAGCTCAGCTGGATAGAGCGTTTGGCTACGGACCAAAAGGTCGGGGGTTCGAATCCTCTAACGCACGCTAAGATATGCGTCATGGACGCTGATGAAAACCTCGTAATTTAAATTGCGGGGTTTTTTACATCTGTGCATAAACCGGGCTGGAAAATTTCCATATGAATTTGCATTTTAAGTAAAAAGAAGTATAATATAAGTACAAAATAAGTACAAAGGAGAATTGTAATGATGGCAGAGTTAAAGGGAAGTAAGACAGAGAAAAACTTGTTGGAAGCATTTGCAGGAGAATCCATGGCTCGCAACAAATACACTTATTTTGCATCCAAGGCGAGAAAGGATGGTTATGTGCAGATTGCAGAGTTGTTTGAGGAGACTGCGGCGAATGAAAAAGAACATGCAAAAATATGGTTCAAGCTGTTAAACGGCGGTATCGGAAGTACTACAGAGAACCTGAAAGCGGCTGCAGAAGGCGAAAATTATGAGTGGACCGATATGTATGACAAATTTGCCAGGGAGGCAAAGGAAGAGGGTTTTGACCAGATTGCCGCTTTGTTTGAAGGGGTAGCTGCGATTGAGAAGGAGCATGAGGAGAGGTACCGTAAGCTGCTTCAGAACATTGAGGACGGCATTGTTTTCTCCAGAGACGGAGACACGATTTGGAAATGTAAGAATTGCGGACATATCTGCATCGGTCAGAAGGCGCCTGAGATATGCCCAGTCTGCAGTCATCCCCAGTCCTATTTTGAGGTAAAAGCAGAGAATTATTAATAAAAAGTTTATAAATACTTTTTAGTCCTTATATTTACGGGCAATAGAAGGCATGCTACAATAGTACAAAGGTAACATGCCTTTTTTTACATACGGATGGCGCCGAAGCGCAGCATCCGTTGTTTGGTAAAAGAGCGGCTGTGAGGAAGGAAAAGTATGAGTAAGCAGGAATTTATTGATAGATTGAGAGCTGCGTTAAATGGCAGGATTGCGCCGGAACAGGTGCAGGAAAATGTACTTTATTACGAGGATTACATCAATACACAGATTCGTATGGGACGAAGTGAAGAGGAGGTTCTTGATTCTCTCGGAGACCCTCGTCTGATAGCAAAGACCATTGTGGAAACCAGTGGAATCAGCGGTAATGGTGTTTATGAGAGCGCGGACTACCGGAATGCAGGGTATCACAATGAGGGTTATCAGGATACATCCTATCGTCAGCAGAAGAAAACCTTTCATATTCCGGGCTGGCTTTGGGGTATCATTTGTATTTTGGTTATTGTGTTATTTTTTAGCATGATTTTTTCTGTATTGTCTTTTCTGGCGCCTGTGATACTGCCGATTATTGTGGTGGTTTTTTTGATAAAATTATTCAGGGATTGGCTCAATTAGATAATAACATATGAACCGTCAGGGGGAACTGACGGTTCATCATGAGGGGAGTATAAATAATTAATATATATAAGGGTTGTAAATAGAACTGATGAAGGATTTCTATTTACTATCATCATTATAGTACTAAAGTAATAAAAAAACAATATTAAAATAGTACCAAAGTACTGTACTATGCGCGGATATTTTTTGTGCGTTTTTGACATACTACTCCTGTAACTAAAAATTTATAGGAGGAATTTGAAATGTCTAACAACAGTCAGAACTATGATAATAACAAAGTAGGAAACAGCAACAACGCTAACGACAATCAGAACTGCAAGAATACCCAGAACAGTCAGAATAGTCAGAATAGCCAGAATAAGCAGAATAACAAGAACAGCCAGAACAACAATTTCTAATATTCCGAGAGTTTTGGGACGTATAGGGGCGCCGTGAGGCGTCCCTATTTACATAATTTAAAAAAAATTGTATACTAAATCAAAGACCCCGCTGCAAAGGGCGAGGTTTTTGGGCAGTTTGAGAGATGAAAAACAGGAAAGGCAGCAGCAGACAAATATGCGGAAATTCGAGCTGATTGCTCCGTGTCATTTTGGAATGGAGGCAGTCTTAAAAAAAGAAATTATTGATTTGGGATATGATATTACGGAGGTAGCAGACGGCAGAGTTACTTTTTTTGGGGATGAGGAGGCGTTATGCAGAGCAAATGTTTTTTTGCGTACGGCAGAGCGTATTCTGATTAAAATAGGGAGCTTTCATGCGGAAACCTTCGAGGAGCTGTTTCAGGGAACCCGCAATCTGCCGTGGGAAGAGTATATTCCTGCAGACGGAAAGTTCTGGGTGGCGAAGGCTGCCAGTGTAAAATCCAGACTTTTCAGTCCGTCAGATATTCAATCCATTATGAAAAAGGCGATGGTGGAACGATTGAAGGGAATTTATCATGTCAACTGGTTTGAAGAGAACGGAACAAGCTTTCCTATCCGGGTATTTCTGATGAAGGACGAGGTTACGGTGGGATTGGACAGTACGGGAGAATCGTTACATAAGCGCGGATACCGGAAGCTTACCGCCAAAGCGCCCATTGCCGAGAATCTGGCAGCAGCATTAATTATGCTGACTCCGTGGAATAAAGACAGAATACTGGTTGACCCTTTTTGCGGCAGCGGTACGATACCCATTGAAGCGGCAATGATGGCGGCAAACATGGCGCCGGGAATGAACCGAAGCTTCACGGCGGAGAACTGGCAGCATATTATTGCGAAAAGAAACTGGTATGATACCATAGATGAAGCCCGTGAACTGGTGGATTTGAAGATAGAGACTGATATTCAGGGATACGATATTGATAATGATATGGTAACGATTGCGCGGGAAAATGCGAAACTGGCAGGCGTTGACAAGCTGATTCATTTTCAGAGAAGAGGTGTGGAGCAGCTCAGTCATCCCAAAAAGTATGGCTTTCTGATTACCAATCCGCCTTACGGCGAGCGTTTGCAGGATAAGGAGCAGATGCCCGCATTGTATCGCGTGATTGGAGAGAGATTCCGGGAATTGGATTCCTGGAGCCTGTATCTGATTACGGCATATGAACAGGCAGAGAAGGATATCGGGCGCAAAGCCGATAAGAACCGTAAAATTTATAATGGGATGATGAAAACCTATTACTATCAGTTTATGGGACCGAAACCGCCCAGGCGCAGGGGGCTGGAAGATACACAGGATGTAATATGATGAAAAACAGAAAGCAGAAAGGCGCCAAAAAAGTAAATATGGTTATAACGTATGTCATGTGGGTGCTTTTTGCTGGTATTGGGATGGTGGTCATGATGCGGACGGCTTCTCAAAAGACAATCGTGATTGCCGATGCTATAGGGGAACAAACGAGTATCCTGAAATATGCGGAAAGTACACGGGGAGCAGGTGATAGGGAGCTTTTGCTGCAGCAGAGGGAAGATGTGGAGAATCGTATCCATATACCTTTGCAAAAGGGAACAAAAGCGGAAAATATCGTGATGGAAAACCGCTATATGGAGCGGGAGCTTTGGATATATATTCAGGATGTCAATGCAGCTTTTTATGAGGGAAATGCCATTTCTGGAAATCTGACGCCTGTGCAGAACGGTTACTGCGAAAGCAGTCAGGGAAGCGTTATATTAAAACTGAAAATGGATGGTGTGCTGGAATATCGCAGTACAATGGAGAATGATACATTGGTGATTGCCTATTATCAGCCGCGGGAGCTTTATGAGCAGATTGTGGTGGTTGATCCCATGGGAGGCGGCGAAGAGTATGGAACCGTGGTTGATGGCTATGCGGAGAAAACCATTGCTTTGCAGGTGGCAAAGCAGCTTCAAAAGCAGCCTGAGCAGGAAAGCATCAGGATTTATTATACCCGTCTGGAGGATGTGGAGGTATCCCGTGAGGACAGACTTGCGCTGATAGAGGCAGTCGATGCAGATTTGTTTATCGGAATCAAAGCCTGCCGGGACACGGAGCATACGGAGTACTATGGAATCCATGGTTTTTATAATGAGCAATACTTTATTCCCCGTTTTGGAAATGTTCAATTGGCAGATATTTTGACCCGGAATGTAACAGTATCGGCGAGCAACAAGGCGATAGGGCTGATACCGGCAGAGGAAGGCAGCATCTTATGGGATATTCAAATCCCTGCGGCGGAGATAAGTGTGGGCTATCTGTCCAATGAAAAGGAACGTAATCTGCTTTCTCAGGAAGAATATCAGAAGAAACTGGCAGAAGGACTTGCGAATGCCATTTCCGAGGTTTATACTAATAAAAGCATGAAGAATGAGGTGGGAGAATCATGAGCGGCAGAATTGTATTTGCAACGGGAAATGAAGGAAAAATAAAGGAAATCCGTATGATTATGAAAGATATCGGTATGGAAGTGGTGTCCATGAAGGAAGCGGGTATCACAATCGATATTGAGGAAAATGGCAGTACTTATGAGGAAAATGCCCTGATTAAAGCGCGGGCGGTGGCAGCCTGTACGGATGACATTGTGATGGCGGACGATTCGGGACTTGAGATAGATTATCTGAATAAAGAGCCGGGTGTGCTTTCCGCAAGATACATGGGGGAGGATACCTCTTATCATATAAAGAATAACAATCTGATTGAGCGATTAAACGGTGTGCCCAAGGAACAGAGAACAGCGCGTTTTGTCTGTGCCATTGCCGCAGTACTGCCGGACGGCAGGGAATTGACAACAAGAGCGACCATTGAGGGACGTATCGGTTATGAAGAGAAGGGCAGTCACGGTTTTGGCTATGATCCGATTTTTTATGTGCCGCAGTTTCAAAAGACGACGGCTGAGCTGACCGAGGAAGAAAAAAATCAGGTGAGCCATCGTGGAAAGGCATTGCAGTTAATGAAAGAGGAACTGAAGAAATATGAAGGTATTGATTGTTAGTGATACACATAAAAAGAACGACAACTATTTTAAGGTGGTGGAGATGCACAAGCCCGACATGGTAATTCACTGCGGGGATGTGGAGGGCAGCGAATATGCGATTACCAATGCGGTAGATTGTCCGGTACATATTGTGCTGGGAAATAATGATTTTTTCTCAGACCTGCCGAGAGAGCTGGAACTGGAAATCGCTTCCCGTAAGGTATGGGTAACCCACGGTCATAATTACTATGTGTCCATGGGAAATGAAACGATTAAAAAAGAGGCGGTTGCCAGAGGCAAGGATATTGTAATGTACGGACATACCCATCGCCCGGTTGTTGATATTGACGATGATATTATTGCAATCAATCCGGGAAGTCTTTCTTATCCAAGGCAGGAGGGGCATCAACCTACCTATGTGATTATGGAAATTGACCGTTTTGGCGAGCTGCATTTCACGATAGCGCATTTAAAATAAGGCTTGACAGCTTAAAAAGAATTAGTATATAATAGCATTTGCGTTGCAGAGAGCAACGGTCAGATATGTCTCGGGGTGTGGCTCAGCTTGGCTAGAGCACCTGGTTTGGGACCAGGGGGTCGCAGGTTCGAATCCTGTCACCCCGATTTGTATTCGTTCAGATAACAAACAGATAAATTAAATATATATGCGGGTGTAGTTCAATGGTAGAACACCAGCCTTCCAAGCTGGATACGTGGGTTCGATTCCCATCACCCGCTTTTTTCTTTTGTTAGGGAAGCCGTTAGAATCAAGGCTTCCCTAAATTTTTTCTCAATCGTTTCGACGGTACGTTCGGTACGAATCGTACCGATTAGATAGCAAGTGCCTTATCAATGGCAAGTGCCTGTTCTTCTTTAGACTTTCGTTCAAAGGAATAATAGCCAAAGGTGGTAGAAAGGTCTTGGTGTCCTGCAAACCGTTGCACAGTGCGGTTGTTTATGTCGGGGCAGTCTAACAAGGTCGAGATGCAAGTTTTTCTACATTTGTGTGGGCTTTTGATTACTGTATCCATTCTTTTGCACAGCTTCCGCAATTTCCTGTCAGCTGCATTGTAGCTGATGCGGTAATCATAGTTGGGATTACTGCTCTGAAATATCCATTCCGCAGTAAGCTCCTGTTCTTGATTGTAGGCTTCAACTAAATGTAAAATGCGTTGTGCTTCTGTAGTCAGAGGAATATCTCTGTAGCCAGCGGTTGATTTCGTCCATTCCTTTACACCGTCATTATTTGCTTGTCGGCGGATGTATAAACGGTTGTTGCGAATGTCCGTCCATTTCAGACCACAACACTCCCCAATGCGTAACCCTGTTTCAAATAAAAACAATATTTGAAGTCCGGCACAGGTCGGTTGCTTCCGGTAGTGAACCATATCTTCTTCTACCATAGCTTTCAGAAGTCTGCGTTCCTCATCTGTAAAAACCTGTTCTTCATCAGAGGGAAGAGGATTGGAAACAATCAATTGTTTGTTGATTTTGCGTCTTGCCCTCTGCCATGTATTATCCTCTACGATATGTATATCCTCGTCAGAGGCATACTCAAAGCATTGGTTGATAATTGTAAACATACGAGAAAACTTCTTCTTATCTACGGGATAGTGCTTTTTAAGAAGTGATTCTGCCCATTCACGCAGTACCAAAGGGGTAATTCTGCAAAGTGGTCTTTCGAGAATGATTTTGCTCAATGGCTCGTCAAGATAGTAGGCGTTCCATGACGCTTTCAGACGCTTGATATTGTCCTCGTTGGTCGGTGTCTGCTTCCACCCAAGCCACTTGGGAAAAATGTCCTCTAAGGTTGCATCTTGGTTATTGTCAATGTACCATTCCGCCAAAGCTTCCCACAAACTTTCTTCACTACAACGTCTGATTTTGCGTTTCCCTGTAGGTTGGGAAGTATCGTCTACTTTCGTAAACCAACCGCTTGCTACCGTATAGTGAATAGGATATGTGTGTTTCTTCTTGGCAAGTTGAATATTTTTCTTCATAGTTATCATATTCAACACTTCGTCATAATCCATTTTATCACTATCGAAAGTGCATGACAATAAATCTTCCAGTTCTAAATACTCTTTTTTCATTACTTTCGTAACGCAAAAAGGGCGAGTGTTAGGATTTTTATATTGTTTGGGTAAATCGGTGGCTAGGCAATAGGATTTTGGGTTTTCGGCTTTTCGGGGTTCATGCCCTGTGTGCGTACTCCTTTCTGATAGAATTTGCCTGTGTGGCATATTCTATATACAAGGTTTGGAGCAAAGTGAAAGGCAGAACCTTACGCTGATAAAATTGACTTTTGATGTGTTGTTTTCAAGAAATTAACGTGCAGGCTATAATTCTTTGGGGGATTTGCTTAGTTTGGTTTTCTAAATTGGTGTATTTGGTTTGTTAGAGGTATATATTCTATCTTCGAAAATCATTTTTTCAAAATCTAGAATAATACTTGGGTAAAGAAAAATTTTGTTTTCTAAATTAGTCCATTCTGTTTTCTAAAATCGGCTCGATGTGCATTGAATTGTGTGCCGAAATCGAACAATTCAAATTATGCGTTTATGCATACGTTTATACATAAACGTATTTTCTAAAACATATCCGTATTTTTCATTTTGTTTTTTCAAGAAGTGGGGTTTTTGTGGTCATTTTGATAAAAAAACAAGGGGGTAGCCGATTTCAATGTTCACAAAAATGCCCGAAAAAATTGTGTGTTAAAACAAAACAATTTGCATATAAAAAGACACCTATTCTCAAATTGAAAATAAGTGTCTTATTTTGGGCTTTATGTGGTTTTCGGATGTTAGTTAGCAGTATCCGTTTTTTCCATGTTATCAAGAGCATATTCAATACATTGAATCACAACCTTGTTAAAGGAAAGGGAGTTTTCATTTGCAAGGTCTTGCACCTTATCAATTAGGTCTTTGGGTAGGCGTAGAGATTTGTTTTCGTATTCAACATAGTCTTTTTTAATAGCGAACATAGTAGCACCTCTTTCTTAATATTTATTGTATTATGAAAGATGCTGTGTTGAAATGTTAGAAATATATTAGAAAACATATTATAAAAGATAATTTAAATAATAAGGGAGGATGGCAAATGACAAAGGCTAGAAAAGTGGATATTCTCTATCGAATGGCAAAAGGGCAACGAACAGACGCAAGCACAGCAGAATTGCAGGAACTTCGGAAGTATAAGGTGAGTGCAGATGATGCAAATGTTGCGACTAGGGCAAATATTACGAATTATGTTTCGGCAGTTGACAATGGATATCGTCTTTCTTTTTATGATTGGTGTGCCAACAATTTACAAGGAGACAGGCGTAGAAAAGGTGGTAGTGCAAAGGCAATTGCTAATGCTAACAAAGAACAAAGTATGGCAACCGTTTTTATTGGTTGGTTAGTATGGGGAATAGCACTTTATTGGATATTTGGTGGCGGTGTGTCTGTGGTAGCATGTGCAATTATGGGGGCGATTGTGTCATTTGTATTGCAAAGGTGTTTCCGACGAGCGGCAGGATTTACCTTGATTGTGTTACCGATTATTTTAGCTGTTATATTTGGAATATATATATAAAATTATAAGGTATTTAAAATGGAATGTAAAAAATGTGGAAATATATTACCGGAAAATGCAAAATTTTGTTTTGGATGCGGAGCAAAAGTAGAGCAGAATTTGATATGTGCTACTTGTGGAGCAAAGATGTCTGTGGGATATAAGTTTTGCATAGAGTGCGGGACTGCGATTTCCGGAAGTGACGAGAGTATAATAGAGAACGAAGTAAGTGGATTAGAAATTGAGGAAGTAGACTGGGATAAACTTTTGACTGAAACTACAAACGAAGAAGATATGCATCAAAAACTATCCAAATTAATGATAGCTGATGAAGATAAATATTTTTCAAAGGAGGAGGCAAAACAGTTTATACGTGATTTTTTAGAGATTGTTGAATGGAAAGAAGAAAGGGATTTAGGTGGGGAACGTTATATTGTCAAAGTCCCAATGAGTGATGAATTTAGGCAGAAATATTTTATCTTAAATGCTATCTTAAATATGAACAATGTGGAAGCGTTTACAAAGGACGATAATGTTTTATATTTTTCTTTCTATAATGATATGATTTATGATATAGACAGTATCATACAGATGATGTTTAATCTAGATATTTTAACTCCTGTACATGGTAGATATGATTGGATAAGTTCTTGTGTTGATGATGAAATATTTTGTTTAAAGACAGCAGGTCACGAGAAAGAAAGTAGCATTTATTGTTATGGCAATCAGAAGAAAACAAGTTATAGAGAGTACAAAGAAGTTTCTATTATTGATGCTGTCACTGGTGAAATAAAAGGAGATATAGAAGCACAAGTTAAAATTCATTCCTTTGAAGAAAATGAATGTCGTATTATTATTTGTTTTTCGAAATACAATCGTACAGGATTCTATATTTTTGATGAGAAGGGTAAATTGATTCTCAAAAAACTCGGTGATTATTCTTATCGTTGTGGTAATAAACGTTTTGCCGAATTATCATATCGTGGAGAAGCCTGTAACGGAAGATTCAATCAAATTGGTTTGTATGATGAAATTACTGGAGTAGAGTTAGTTCCCATTCAATATGATTATGTAAGCATTTGGAAGAAAAAAGACGGAAGTATTCTTGCGGTTGGTGTGCCTGAAATCTTGGATTTCAAGAAAGAAATCGATTATTACGAATATGATTTTAGAAAAGTATCGAAAATATCCTGCAAACATAATATTTATCCAACCAGTGCTGAAGTTTGTGATGAAACTAGTGACCATCATGGTAGACGAGGAATAAATCTATTTGTGTTAGAGGATAAATTGAAATCTTTGGGATATGAGGAGATAGAATTGATTACTATTTGATGGAGGTAAAACAAATGAGAGCGTACGCAGGATATAGCATTAATTTTAATGCCTTTTGGCAGTATTATAAAGGAGCAGTAAGAACAGATTATTCACGATATAGGACTGTTTTTGTGCAATGCTTTTGTGCAAGCGAAGCGAAATATGGATTATCTGAAGGATATGGTAGTGACCATGTAAATGCTGTTGGTAAAAAATTGGCTCCGATATGTACTCAGACAAGGATACTTATGTTGTCTAAAGGAGTCCCAGATGCTGCAATAAAGCATATTATCACACACTTTAAAAAGTGGATTAATTCGTATTATGCTTAATGCGAGTTTAAAAGTAAGGGGTGTTGAAATGACAAAAGAAAAAGATGATAGATGGGCAAAGCAATTTGGTGATTTTGCAGAAACATTGACAATGTATGTATTGGGACAATTAAAAAATATGTCAGTTGCGCTGATTGACCATGTGGGCGCAGATGTAATAGCGGTAAAACGTGACAATACCTCTGTCCGTTATGCAATATCTGTGAAAGGGCGAAATATTCCGCCTAAAGAAAGTAAAAGCTTTAATTTTACACAAGGTAATATTGATAAATTGACAGAAACAGCAAAAACCTTTGGGATGATTCCGGCAGTATCTTTTGTCTTTGTGGATGAAATGGAAGGACCAAAGAAAATAAGAATATTTGTTGCAAAACTAGAAGACCTTTTGGAAATGTGTTCAGACCCCAAAATAGGCTTTATAAATGGTGCAAGTGATGGTGTAACAATTAGGTATACAGAAGGTAAGAATACCCATTGGTTATCTGCTATCCGTAGTTGCGACAGAATTGCATATTTTGAAATGCAGTTTAATGAATTAGAAAATGTGGCGGTATTGGATTAAGTAATTTAAATTTTGTAAAAGAAGAAATCTTATTAAAACGCAATGAATATTGCAAATCAGTTTTGAATATGCTATACTATGCCTAGGCAAAAAGATGCGAGAGTTCCATATGGAACGACGAAGCCCCCACAAGTTGCGACCTTGTGGGGGCTTCTATTCCGTTTTGGAAAGGTGGCTTAAACCCTAGGCTAGTTACCGATTACTCATCACTGTCTAACCATTTGCAAAGGTAGTAGGCAACTACACTTGCCATAACAGAGAGTAAAAAAAGATACGAGTATTTCCACATGGAACACCCCCTTTCCGTACCAGTATAGGGGGCGGTAACAAAGATATTGTAGCATAATATGTCGAATATGAGAAGTTCGGAAATTCGATAATTTGCGGTACGATATCGGTACGATTGAGAGGACGAAGTGTTGAAGTCCTCCATTTCCTAGTTTTTTGAAGCGGTGGGCATTTTCGATTCCCATCACCCGCTTGTTAAAGCGGGGGATTGCACCCAGCTTGTTAAAGCGGGGGATTGCACCCTGCTTTTTTGTGCCCTAAAAGGGCACAAAGTATGATGACACGGAAAGGGCTTTATGGTAAAATGTAAAAGTGTGGAAATTTTGGAAATAATAGTTTTAAAGTAAAAAAAGGGTAAGGGAAAATGGAAAATCAGTTTAATTGTGTTGAAGACGAGGAACTGCGGAGAGAGCGCTGGAAGCAGAAAATTGCCAGGATGAAACATCAGAAAGAAAGGCGAGAACGGTTTAATCAGTATATAAGGCGATATGCGGTCTGCGGCTGTGGGGTGTTGTTTGCGATTATTATGATTGGTATCGGAATCGGGATACACCAGTCACAGAAAAGTGTTGAAGCGAAGGAGCCGGCAACTCGGGAAACGGAAACGCAGGAAAGGAGCTTGCAGGAACCGATAGAGGAGAATCCGACAGAACAGGAGCCTGCAGTTTGGAAAGCAGCAGCCGGGGCGGAAGTTGAAGAAACATCTTTAGAGGATAATACCCAAACGGAACCAGCTGTGGTTCCGGACGAGCTTAAGGTGGGAGATGTGATGTTCCATGCCGGATATGTTGCAGAAGCCACCGAGAGTACCCGCGCAGTGGGGCAGGAGGATGTACTCAGTGAGTATGCGATTCTGATTGATGCTGCATCCGGTACGATAGTAGCCCAGAGAAATGCCGAAACTATTATAAATCCTGCATCCATGACGAAGATTTTGACGGTACTGGTTGCGGCGGAACATGTAACTAATCTGGATGATAAGTTTACTATAACGCTTGAGATAACGGATTATGCCTATGTCAATGACTGCAGCGCCGTCGGCTTTTTGGACGGTGAGACAGTAACCGTCAGGGACTTGTTTTATGGCACAGTACTGCCTTCCGGCGGAGATGCGGCAGTTGCGCTGGCTACTTACGTGGCGGGCTCACAGGAAGCTTTTGTAGAGATGATGAATGAAAAAGTAGAAGAACTGGGTTTGTCGGAGACAGCACATTTTACTAACTGTGTGGGACTTTACGATGAAGAACATTATTGTACCGTTTACGATATGGCAATGATTTTGAAAGCGGCAGTGGAGAATGATTTGTGCAGGGAAGTGTTGTCGGCACGTAAGTATACTACATCTGCAACGGAACAGCATCCTGAAGGAATCACGATTTCCAACTGGTTTTTGCGCAGGATTGAGGACAAGGATACAGGTGGAGAGGTGCTTTGCGCTAAGACGGGATATGTGAATCAGTCAGGAAGCTGTGCTGCCAGCTATGCTATTTCTGATGGAGGTACGCCGTATATTTGTGTTACTGCCAAAACCTACAACAGTTGGAGATGTATCTATGACCATGTAGCAATGTACAGTCTTTATACAAAGTAAAGAATGGGGAGAGATAAATAAGAAAAAGTAATAATAAATATTTGTTATTTTCATAAAGTAATGATATAATAGGGCTTGGATAACAAAAAAAGACTTGTTACCAAGCCTTTTTAAATTCTGCACCATGCAGAGTCTCACGACGATTCCGGATAAACCTTATTTGCACTCGTCTTGTTAATTCATTGTTATCATAACATTTGAGAGAAGGAAATGTCAATAGTTACGGAGGGAAAAATGAACAAAAGAGAATACTATTTAGGATTAGACATGGGAACATCCTCGGTAGGATGGGCAGTTACGGATGAAAATTACAGACTTCTCAGAGCCAAGGGAAAGGATTTATGGGGAATCAGGGAGTTTGATGAGGCGCAGACTGCGGCGGAGAGACGTACCAAACGTATCAGTAGAAGAAGACGTCAGAGAGAACTGGCAAGGATTGGGCTTTTAAAAGAGTATTTTCATGATGCGATAACGCAGAAGGATGCAACATTTTATCAGAGATTAGAAAATAGCAAATACCATTTGGAAGATAAGGACGAGGCTGTAAGAAGCAAGAATGGTATTTTTTGTGATGCGGATTATCAGGACAGAGATTATTTCAAGGAATTCCCAACAATTTTTCACCTTAGAAAAGAATTGATTTATAATGCGGCAGAGCATGATGTGCGGCTGGTATATCTGGCGCTTGGGTTACTTTTATCACCAGCTTTTGAACAATGTCATTACTTCCAAAGCCAATGGTGAGGGCTTCAGCCAACGGAATGGCTGGTTTGGTCGGATAGTCCGCCAAACAGTTAAATTAAGCGACTTCACGTCGCACCCAAGAGTATGCATCAAATGTCCCCTTTGTAACATAACGGTAAACAGCAATCTCGTCATTTTCATTACCCTGTCTGATACCTCGTCCCTCTCTCTGCTCGATACAGGAAGGCTTCCACGGACAATCAATGTGGTGCATGGCTACCAAATGTCTCTGCACATTTACGCCGGTTCCACATTGGTCAGTAGAACCAATCATAATCTTTTTCTTACCTGTACGCATTTCCTTAAAGAGTGTTTCCCTCTGTGCATCGGTTTTAGCATCATGGACAAAGGCAATCTCCTCTGCCGGAATCCCCTTTTTCACAAGCTCCGTCTTGATGTAGTTATACACATCAAAGGTACGCTCACCCTTTAAAAACAGTTCTTCCCAATCCTCGCTCCATGTGGCTTTCGGTGTTCCAATGTCCGAAAAAACAAGCTGGCAGCCAATTTTTCCATCTACATTGTTCTGGAAATATTCGGCTGCCACATTTTCTACCACTTTATTCAGTTTGCTGCCGGGATTGTTTGGTGCGTCCGGTTCAAGTAGTCTTGCATCCGTACCAAGCAATCTTGCCTCATTTGTGATTTTAAGGAAGTTATCTACGGACGGATCGACACCACCACCACGAATACGCTCTGCCCTGACTACGAAATCCTCCATCACCTGCTTGATATACCAATCCGGCTCGCTGTCCACAATGATATAATTTCCGGTTCTAAGTCCCGGCACAGGAAGGTTTAACATATCCGCTGTCTGCACATCGGCTACCTCTCTGAAGGTAGTCATAAGCTCCGGTAAGTTGGTAAACTTATTAAATCGGCTCTTGAAACGGAAACCGCTTCCCTCAACCGTAAGTTCTAAGGCTGTTGTCACTTCTCCGAAGTTGGTTGCCCACGCATCGAAATGGTGGATACCCATACGCTCTAAGGCTTCCTTCTGAAGATATAGCTGCATAACATACAGCTCGCACATGGTATTTGAGACGGGAGTACCCGTTGCAAACACAATACCCCTTCCGCCATTTAACTCCGTAAGGTACTGACATTTTAACTGCATATCCGTAGCCTTTTGTGAACCGGAGCTTGAAATACCGGACACATTATTCATTTTGGAGAAAATGGCGAGGTTCTTAAAATGATGTGCCTCGTCTACCATGATTGAGTCGATACCAAGCTCCTCAAAGCAGATAAGGTCATCCTTTCTTGATTCATCGGATAACGCCTTTAACTGCTCCTGCAACTTCTTTTTCTGTGCTTCTATCTGCTTGATTGTCCATTGTTCTCCCTTTTCTGCCTTCCATTTCGTTCCGTTCTCGTCATAGAACTCCACAGAGATACCCCATTCGTGTCGCTCTACTTCACACTCATCATACTCATTTTTAAAATGACTGCTGGAACTAAAGGAAAACATGAGGTTCTACGATACTGTTGGTTTGAGAGACTTGTTAATTCAGAAGAGTGTAAAACTACTTTTCTCCACTTACTGTCTCATAGTCCGTTTGAGAGACTTGTTAATTCAGAAGAGTGTAAAACAGCAAGCGGAATTGCATATACAGCACTTCCGTTTGAGAGACTTGTTAATTCAGAAGAGTGTAAAACTCATATACAAGCCTTTTGTGCAAGAACCTGTTTGAGAGACTTGTTAATTCAGAAGAGTGTAAAACAAGCATTATGATATGAATATTCAAAAGCTTGTTTGAGAGACTTGTTAATTCAGAAGAGTGTAAAACCGGAATTGAAATGCAAATTGCAGAAGTTGGTTTGAGAGACTTGTTAATTCAGAAGAGTGTAAAACACAACCACAGACAATTCACAAAGGTCAGAAGTTTGAGAGATTTGTTAATTCAGAAGAGTGTAAAATTTTCATATTTTTCCTCATTTACTACCGTAGTTTGAGAAACCTGCTAATTCAAAAGAGCACTACTAATACCTCATCCGATATAAAGACATGCCAGATGCTTTTTCGCCAACAAAATCCATATATCAACTATTTATTCCATTGTTTAACCTCTATTTATTTCTTATAATATACCCATACAAATCAGGAACGTACCGAAAAGAAATTGATAGGAGGAACACCATGAAACGATCCAAAATCAACGCAGAAATCAAGCATATGGAACAACTGATTCAGAAGCACGGCTTTGAGCTGCCCCCTTTCTGCAAATGGACTCCAAAGGATTGGAAGAGCAAAGGCGCAGAGTACAACGAAATACGCGACAATATGCTTGGCTGGGATATTACAGATTATGGACTGGGAAGATTTGACGAAGTAGGATTTTCGCTGATTACCATCCGCAATGGCAATCTGAAGCTGGACAAGTATACCAAGACCTACGCGGAAAAACTGCTTGTGGTGAAGGAAGGACAGATGGCGCCCATGCACTTCCATTGGAACAAGATGGAGGACATTATCAACCGCGGCGGCGGAAATGTATTAATCACAGTATACAATTCTACGGAAAACGGAGAACTTGCGGATACAGACGTAACGGTTCACTGTGACGGGCGGGAGTACACCGTCCCGGCTGGAACAAAAATAAGACTGACCCCAGGCGAAAGTATCACAATCTATCCATATATGTATCATGATTTTCATGTGGAAGAAGGCAGCGGAGATGTACTCTTAGGAGAAGTATCAATGTGCAACGACGACGAAAATGACAACCGTTTTTACGAACCGATAGGACGTTTCCCTGAGATTGAAGAGGATGAAGAACCCTACCGCCTTCTTTGTAACGAGTACCCGAAGGCGAAATAGAAAAATTATTTTTCTGATAAGGTCATGCGCAACTGCCGAAATACAGGCAGTGGACAAATGGAGGACAACAATATGATACAGCAATACATAACAGATGGCTGGAAAATGAAAAGAAGCGGCGAAGACTTTCAACCCGCAGAAGTTCCGGGAACGGTTTACACAGACCTTTTGCGGAACGGCAGTATGGAAGACCCGTTTTGGAAGGATAATGAGATTCGCGCGCTTGAACTGATGGAGTACGATTATGAGTATGAGACCACCTTCACCTGCGACAGCGGACTTTTAACAAGTGATAAAATCCTGTTACACTTTGATGGAATTGATACCATTGCAGATGTTTATGTAAATGATGAACTGGCAGGCAAAGCCTACAATATGCACCGCGTCTGGGAATACGACATAACCCCGCTTTTAAAGCAGAGTGAAAACAGCTTGCGGGTTGTGCTCCATTCCCCGCTTCGCTACATCAGGGAAGCATTTCAGGAGTGCCGTACTCTTGGATCTGAGGATGCCATGGACGGTTTTGTGCATTTGCGAAAAGCCCACTGCATGTTTGGCTGGGACTGGGGTGCACATCTGCCGGATGCAGGTATTTTCAGAAAGGTATCCCTGATTGGCATCAACCATGCAAGAATTGACAATGTGTATATTGAGCAGAAGCACGAAAAGGATTCCGTTTTGTTACGCTTCCGGGTGGAGGAAGAAACACTTTCAGAGGAAAGCATGGCGGGAAAGCAGGTTCGGGAATGTGCCGCACCGCACAGTTACCGCGTGGAAATCATTACTCCGTCAGGCGAGGTAATTGCGGCAGAAAATTCCCCCAGGGAAATCAGAATTGCCAATCCCTGTCTTTGGTGGCCCAACGGCTATGGCGAGCAGCCCTTATATTCAGTAAAAGTATCTCTTTGCGACGGCGATACGGTTCTTGACGAGTGGCAGAGAAGAATCGGTCTGCGGACGCTGACCATGCACATCGAAAAGGATGAGTGGGGCGAAAGCTTTGCAACGGAGGTAAACGGAATCACCATTTTTGCCATGGGTGCGGATTATATCCCGGAGGATCATCTGCTGGGACGTGTGACGCCGGAGACTACAAGAAAGCTTCTTACCCAGTGCAAGGTGGCCAATTTCAATGCCATTCGTGTCTGGGGCGGCGGCTATTACCCCGATGACTGGTTTTATGATATCTGCGACGAGCTGGGACTGGTGGTATGGCAGGATTTTATGTTTGCCTGCGCGGTGTATGAGCTGACACCGGAATTTAAAGAAAATATCCGTCAGGAATTTATAGAAAATGTAAAAAGAATCCGTCACCATGCTTCTCTGGGACTGTGGTGCGGCAATAATGAGATGGAAATGTTTGTAGGCGGCAATCATCACTGGGTTACCAAGAAAAGCGAAGTCCGCGATTATCTTATCATGTATGAGGAATTGATACCCGATGTATTGAAGCAGTATGACCCGCAGACCTTCTATTGGTCCGCAAGTCCTTCTTCGGGCGGCTCCTTTGACGAGCCGAACAGTCCTGACAGGGGCGACGTTCACTACTGGGAGGTATGGCATGGAAACAAGCCATTTTCCGAATACAGAAAATATTTCTTCCGCTATGCTTCCGAGTTCGGTTTCCAGTCTTTGCCCAGCAAAAAGACTATTGAGACCTTCACGGACGACCCGAAGGATTACAACATCTTTTCCTATATTATGGAAAAGCATCAGAGACAGTACGGCGCCAACGGTAAAATCATGAATTACCTGCAGCAGACCTATCTGTATCCCTCCAGCTTTGACCTGTTGATTTATGCGTCACAGCTTTTGCAGGCGGATGCAATCCGCTACGGTGTGGAGCATTTCAGAAGAAACAGGGGACGCTGCATGGGAGCAATCTACTGGCAGTTAAATGACTGCTGGCCCGTGATTTCCTGGGCATCCATTGATTATTGCGGACGATGGAAAGCGCTGCACTATTACGCAAAAAGATTCTTCGCACCGTTAATGATTTCCTGTCAGGAAGAGGGAATGATGTCTCAGGAAGCGGATATGAACCGTGAGCATTTTGAATTTGAAAAATCCATACGGCTAAATGTAACCAATGAGACACGTCTGCCGCAGACCGTGGAGGTAAACTGGGCGTTGCGAAATGCGGATGCCAAGATTCTGCAAAGCGGCAGTCAGGTTGTGGAGGCTCCCGCCCTTACAAGCGTGTGGCTTGATAAGGTGGAGTTCCCGGAGGCAGATATTTTCAGCGAATATATCAGCTACGAGCTGAAAAAGGATGGAGAAGTGATTTCGGACGGTACGGTGAATTTCTCCTATCCGAAGTATTTCAAATATAAGGACCCGGAGCTTTCCTGCCGGATTGAGGGAGACGAGCTTATCGTGTCCGCCAAAACTTACGCAAAGAGTGTTGAGATATTGAACGAGAATGAGGACTTGCTTCTGTCGGACAACTACTTTGACTTAAATGGCGGCGAGAAACGGGTAAAAATAATTTCAGGAGATACCGGCAAGCTGCGCCTGCGAAGTGTGTACGATATCAGATAGCAGCAAGGCCGGCGTAGAAAAATGAATTACGATTTAACAGAAGGCAGTATTGTAAAAAATCTGTTGAAGTTTGCATTTCCGCTTATGATTGGCAATCTGCTTCAGCAGTTCTATAATGTGGCGGATACCCTGATTGTGGGCAGATTTATCGGAGAAAATGCACTGGCGGCAGTAGGCTCTTCCTACACGTTTATGGTGTTTCTGACCTCAATTCTGCTGGGGCTATGTATGGGAAGCGGTGCTTTTTTGTCCATACAGTTTGGGCGGAAAGCCATGGATACGATGAAGCAGGGAATTTTTATTTCCTTTGTGTTTATTGGTATTGTGGCGCTCGGATTGAATGCGCTTGTCTATGTGGGATTGGATGGGATTCTTTGGTTTATGCGGATTCCTGCGGACATCACAGGGATGATGAAGGAATATCTGAGATATATTTTTCTGGGGATTATGGCTGTTTTTCTGTATAATTATTTTGCAAACTTGCTTCGGGCAATGGGAAATTCGCTGGTTCCGCTGCTCTTTTTAGGCGTATCGGCAGTTCTGAATATCGGACTGGATTTGTTTTTTGTGGTAAAGCTGACCATGGGCGTGGGCGGAGCTGCCATTGCCACCGTTATCTCCCAGTATTTTTCGGGAGTCGGATTATTTTTGTTTTATCGGATAAAATGCAGCAAGCTGCACACGGAGAGCTGCCACAGGCATTGGGACAAGGCGATTTTCAGGGAGATTACAGGGCTGTCCGTCATGACCTGTTTTCAGCAGTCTATCATGAATTTCGGTATTCTCATGGTACAGGGGCTGGTAAACAGCTTCGGTACGGTGGTGATGGCGGCGTTTGCGGCGGCAGTGAAGATTGATTCCTTTGCCTATTCTCCGGTGCAGGATTTCGGAAACGCTTTTTCAACTTATATTGCACAAAATTACGGTGCGGGCAAAAAGGAGCGGATTCGCAGGGGCATGAAGACAGCGGTATTGATGACATTTGTGTTTTGTTCCGCTATCAGTTTGTGCGTCTGTCTTTTTGCGGAACCGCTTTTAAGACTTTTTATCGAAAAGGAAAGCGTGGACGTACTGGCGGTGGGAGTCCGCTATCTTCAGATTGAAGGCGCCTTTTATTTCGGAATCGGCTTGCTGTTTCTGCTCTATGGCTTCTACAGGGCGGTTGAGAAGCCGGGCATTTCCGTGGTGCTTACCGTGATTTCCCTTGGAACGAGGGTGCTTCTGGCATACACCCTGGCGGCGGTTCCGCAGATTGGCGTAATCGGCATCTGGGCGGCAGTGCCTGTCGGCTGGGCGCTTGCCGACCTGACGGGAGTATTGTACATGAGAAAAGTCATGTATAGCCTTTGAAAAAGAATCGCCAGAATTTTCAAATTTCCTATAGCGCATTATAGTAGTTATAGTGTATAATATAGGCACAGGCTATTTTATCGGAAAGGAGTACAAAATGAAGAAAAAAAAGATAATTCTTTCTGTAGGTGCAGTCGTTGTTTTTGCGGTAGTGCTTATTTTTTTGCTGTTAAATAAAAACGTTTTTGATACAGACAAAAATGATGCTGATACAGCAGGGAATAATGTAATTGTAACCGATGCAGGTAATGCGGGAAATACAGATACAGAAGACAAAGCCGATGTGGATAAAAGTGTTTACATGGATGCAGACAGAGATGTGGAAGAGAGGGTGGAAGCTCTGCTTGCACAGATGACGTTGGATGAAAAGCTTGCACAGATGACACAGCCGGAGCAGAACGCTATCAGTCTCAGTCAAATTACCCAATATGGCGTTGGCTCTGTGTTGAGTGGCGGCGGTTCCGCGCCGAAAACCGGAAATAACGCAGAGGACTGGCAGACACATATCAATAGCATGAAGCGGGCGGCGCTGGACAGTCGTCTGGGTATTCCTCTGCTGTATGGGGTGGATGCAGTACACGGACACAATAATGTCTATGGCGCTGTCATATATCCTCACAACATCGGACTGGGTGCGGCAGACGATGAAGACCTGATGGAGCGCATAGGTGCGGCGGTTGCCGAGGAAGTAAGAGCAACGGGCATCCAGTGGATTTTCGCGCCTACTCTTGCAAATCCCCAGAATGAGTTATGGGGAAGAACCTATGAAGGCTTTGGAGAGAATACAGCTCTGGTAACCAGACTGGGAGTAGCCTTTATCAGAGGCGCGCAGGGTGTGAAGGACACAGAAGAATATTTGTCTGAAAGCAAGGTGTTTGCTACTGCAAAGCATTATATCGGAGAGGGTTATACCGAAGCGGGTATTAATCAGGGAGATGTGGACATGTCCGAGGAAGAATTTGACGCACTGCTGCATGATACATTGCTTGAACCTTACCGGGCAGCGCTGGACGCGGGAGTGAGGACCGTTATGGTATCCTTCAACAGTGTAAATGGCGTAAAGTGTCATGAAAATGATTACCTGATAAATGAGGTTTTAAAGGGAGAGCTTGGCTTTACCGGTCTGGTAGTTGGCGATTATAACGGCGCGCAGCAGGTAAGCGGTTCCAGTTATAAAGAGCAGCTTGCAAACTGTGTAAATGCAGGTGTGGATATGCTGATGGAACCTTATTCGTGGAGAGAGGTTATCACCAATCTGAAGCAGGCAGTTGAGGAGGGACTGGTTTCACAGGAGAGAATTGACGATGCGGTTAGCAGGATTCTCCGCGTGAAGTTTGAGGCGGGTCTCTTCGAGGAGCAGATTGGATCCGATACCGAAAATGAGTTGTTCGCAGAGTTTGGTTCCAATGAACATAGAGAAGTGGCAAGAGAAGCAGTCAGGAAATCACTGGTGCTTTTGAAAAATGATGCAGTGAATGGTCAGACGGCTGTGGAAGCATTGGAAGAGAGCCGTAATATTCTGGTAGTTGGAAGGAAGGCAAATGATTTGGGTACGCAGTGCGGCGGCTGGACAATATCCTGGCAGGGGAGTACCGGAGAGATTACACAGGGAACCACAATACTGGAAGGCTTGCAGAATGCGGCTGGCGACAGGAATATTACATACAATACCGATGGTACTGTCACAGGAGACGAGGACGCGATTATTGTGGTGGTAGGTGAAAATCCTTATGCCGAGACCAGCGGCGACAGAAGTTCGTCCAATCTGACCATTACCAATGACGACAAGTCGTTATTGCAGGGTATGGAGGATTCTCTGGCGCAGGCAAGGGAAAACGGCGTGCCTGTTATCATGATTTTGTTAAGCGGAAGACCGATTACGATTGCGGACTATGTAACGGAATTTGATGCGATTGTTGCAGCGTGGCTTCCGGGAACGGAAGGTGACGGCGTGGCGGATGTGCTCCTTGGAGAATATGACTTCACGGGAACCCTGACCTATACCTGGCCATGGTATGCTTCTGATATTGCAGATAAATGTGATGAGAGTAAGTCGGATATCGTTCTGTTTCGGAATGGTACGGGTCTGACAAAGGACGGCACCAGCATCAAGAGAGAGGGCACTGTGGAAATCGGTAAGAAGCCCGAAAAATCGGAGGAAGAGATGGCTGCAATCGCAGAGGGCAGTATTAATCTGGAATCCACCGATTATGTGCTGGAGGCAGAGAATTACAACGCAGACTCTTATCTCGTAACACAGGGAAATGAGAACAATATTTCCTATGTTGACGGCTGGAGCGGTCAGTGGGCAAATGCAAAATGGGATGTATGGGTGCCGCAGACAGGAAGCTATACCCTGCATTTCTATATCGCCGCCAATAAGGACAGCAACAATGTAGCAATTTATTATGCCTCACCGGAAATTGTGGATGACGGTAATGCAAACAAGACTGCCGTCCCCATGACAAAGACCGACAGCATGATAGCCTATGAGGATTTTACGCTGGATGTCTATCTGGAGAAGGGAAATTACGAGTTCAAATTTATGACGGATACAGAAAATGCAGCAGATTTCCGATTGGACAGAATTGAGTTTGAATATACTGGCGGAGAGTAAAAAATACAGGCATCAGGACAAAATAATCTATGGAAAAAAGTGTTGCATTCAGCATAAAATAGTCGTATGCTGTCTGTAAAACACTGCACAAATAAGTCAGGCGTTTTAGCGTTAAAAAAGATAATACAGGCGACAGTGCCGGAAAGAGGTATAAAATGGAAAAATGGACAAGAGTGAGATTTCAGCCAAATCTCCCCTTAGAACAGGGCAGATATGTGACTGCATGTGAGGAGCACATTGCCCTTTCAAAAGAAGCGGCGGAAGAAGGTATGGTTCTTCTGAAAAATGATAAGGGTCTGCTTCCCCTGCGTGCAGGAAGCAGGATTGCCCTGTTCGGAAAAGGAACCTTTGACTATGTAAAAGGCGGCGGAGGAAGCGGTGATGTTTGTACTGTTTATGTACGAAATCTGTATGAGGGCTTCAAGGCGCTTGGGGATGCAGTATCCATATACGAGCCCCTTTCCGAGTACTACAGAAAAGATATAGAAGCACAGTACGCAAAGGGAGCTGCTCCCGGTATGACTGTTGAACCGGAGCTTAAGGAAGAGCAGGTAAAGGATGCCAGAGCATTTACCGACACCGCAATCATTGTGTTAAGCCGTTTTTCGGGCGAAGGCTGGGACCGCTCCAGTGTGGAGTATAATGGAGAATACAATCCATGGGAAACCGAGACCAGTATGCCGAAGATTTCGGGACAGATTTTCCCCGACGGAGATTTTTATCTGACCGAAGAAGAGAAGTCCATGATTGCTCAGGTAGAGGCGCAGTTTGATAAGATTATTGTTGTGCTGAATATCGGCGGTGTTATTGATACTTCATGGTTAAAAGAGGATGAGAAGCTTTCCGCTGCATTGCTTGCAGGGCAGGGAGGTATGGAAGGCGGACTGGCAGCAGCGGAGATTCTGACCGGTAAAGTAAATCCTTCCGGTAAGCTGACAGATACCTTTGCAGCAAAGGTAGAAGACTATCCTTCTACTGAAAATTTTCATGAGTCTGTGCATTATGTTGATTACATCGAAGATGTCTATGTGGGATATCGATACTTTGAGACCGTTCCCGGAGCTTCAGAGAAGGTTGTTTATCCCTTTGGTTTCGGTCTGTCCTATACGGAGTTTGCATTGGAGAATCAGAAGGCATGGGAGCAGGATGATGTGATTAAGGTTTCCGTAAAGGTAACCAATGTGGGCAAATGTGCCGGAAAAGAAGTGGTACAGGTTTATACAAGTGCGCCTCAGGGATTGCTGATGAAGCCAGCAAAAGAACTTGCGGCGTTTGAAAAGACCAGACTGCTTGATCCCGGAGAGAGCCAGCTTATCACGCTTGCCTTTACAAAGGCTTCTATGGCTTCCTTTGATGATTTAGGTAAGATTGCAAAATCGGCATATGTTTTAGAGAAGGGTGCCTATGAAATTTTCGTGGGAACCAGTGTAAGAGAACTTGTTAAGACCGAATTTGCGGTTGTGGTTGATAAGGATGAGGTGGTAGAACAGTTGACCTCCAAGTGTGCGCCTACCAGCTTAAAGAAGCGTATGCTTGCTGACGGCAGCTTTGAGGAGCTTCCGTTATCCGAACCCAATGATCCGAATGCCTGCGTATTCCCCAAAATGGAGCCGGGTTCCGAGGAGGCAATCGTGCCGGCTGTCAGACCTCGTGACCGTTTCCTGATGATGCACCCGTTTGCAGAAGGCGCAAGACCTCTGATGGATGTTGTGGAAGGGAAGATGACACTGGACGAGTTTGTAGCGCAGATTAGTGACGATGATTTAATTCATTTACTGGGCGGACAGCCGAATACCGGCGTGGGCAATACGTTTGGTTATGGTAATCTGCCGGAGTATGGCGTGCCTAATATTATGACAGAGGACGGACCTGCAGGTGTCAGAATTGCCGGTGAGTGCGGGGTTCGTACAACGGCATGGCCCTGTGCGACATTGCTTGCTTCTACATGGAATCCTGACCTGATTGAGAAGGTTGGAGTGGCAGGCGGCAAGGAACTGAAAGAAAACAATCTTGCAGTATGGCTTACTCCTGCGGTTAATATTCACAGAAATCCTCTTTGCGGCAGAAACTTTGAGTACTATTCCGAGGATCCCTATCTTTCCGGCAAGCTGGGCGCGGCTATGGTGCGTGGTATTCAGTCACAGCATGTCGCTGCTTCGGTAAAACATTTTGCCTGCAATAATAAGGAGACGAACCGTAAGCACAGTGATTCCAGAGTATCCGAGAGAGCGCTGCGTGAAATTTATTTAAAAGGCTTTGAAATCATTGTAAAAGAGTCTGATCCATGGACCATTATGTCTGCGTATAATATGATTAACGGACATCGTGCATCTGAGAATAAGGAACTGCTTGAGGACATCCTGCGCGGCGAGTGGGGCTTCAAGGGTATGGTAACAAGCGACTGGTGGACCAGGGGCGAACATTATAAGGAAATCCTGGCAGGAAACGATGTGAAGATGGCATGCGGTTACCCTGAGCGTGTGAAAAAAGCTCTGGAGATGGGCGCTGTCAGCAGGGAAGACCTTGTGAGATGTGCGAAGCGCGTTCTGGAACTGATTATGAAGATTGACTGATTAAAAAATAAAATATAAATTTTCAGGATATATATTTTTTATATTTTCTTTATTGATTTTATTATTAGAAAGAGTATAATGTTAGTTAGCTAACAGAAAAGTTAGCTAACTAACATTTTTGCGTTACGGAAAATGAATCTGAAGCATTGCGGTAAGCTGGAGAAGGAAGTGGTAGAGATGGCACGCAGTGAAAAAAGTATAGGATTGCGCCTGAAATCGGTAAACAATATGATTCGAAGAAAAATGGATACTATGATTGCAGAGGAGGGAGCGATAGAGGTCTGTGGAATGCAGGGACCTATGATTAAGTATATTTATGATATGAGCCTGCAGCAGGATGTATTTCAGCGTGATTTGGAGAAGGAGTTTAATATCCGGCGTTCCACTGCAACGGTAATGCTTCAGACCTTAGAGCAAAAAGGCTTTATCATAAGAGAGCCGGTAGCCTGTGACGCAAGATTGAAAAAAATTGTTCTGACAGAGAAAGGGATAGAGCAGAACAATCTGGTGGGGAAAAAGATCGATGGGTTTAATGCGAAGCTGGAGGATGGGATTACACAGGAGGAGAAAGAAGAGTTTTTCTGTATCCTGGATAAGATTGTAAAGAACTTGGAATAAGAAAGGACTGACACAATGCTAAAGACATTAATGGGACAAATCAAAGAGTTTAAAGCGGATTCCATTAAGACGCCTTTATTTATGATATTGGAGGTGTTGATGGAAACGCTTATCCCGCTGTTGATGGCATCCATTATTGATGATGGTGTGGAAGCGGGCAACATGCAGCATATCTACAAGGTAGGTTTGTGCATGATAGGCGCGGCGGCAGTGGGATTGTTCGCCGGAATTATGGGAGGAAAATACGGAGCGAGGGCTTCAGCCGGATTTGCCAAAAATCTGCGTGAGGCGATGTATTCCAATATCCAGACCTTTTCCTTCTCCAATATTGATAAATTTTCGACGGCAGGACTGGTAACCCGTATGACGACGGATGTTACAAACCTGCAGAACGCATATCAGATGATTCTGCGTATGTGTACCAGAGCGCCGGCAAGCTTACTCTGTGCAATGGCAATGGCATTCTTTATCAACGCTAAGATTGCGTCCATCTATCTGATTGCGGTCATTTTCCTTGGGGGTATTTTACTCTTCATGATGAGAAAGGCAATGAAATATTTTAATGAGGCATTCCAAAAATACGACGACTTAAATGCCAGTGTACAGGAAAATATTACCGCGCAGCGTGTGGTAAAGGCGTATGTGCGCGAGGATTATGAGACGGACAAATTTCACAAGGCAAGCAATAATATCTACAGAATGTTTGTAAAGGCGGAGAGTGTTGTCGTTTTAAACATGCCTGTAATGCAGTTTACGGTATATGCCTGTATTCTGGGTATCAGCTGGCTCGGCGCCAAAATGATTATAGGAAGCAGTCTGACAACGGGTGAACTGATGAGTTTATTGACATACTGTATGAACATCCTGATGAGTTTGATGATGCTTTCCATGATTTTTGTTATGGTGACGATGAGTGCGGCAAGTGCGAAGCGAATCTGCGAGGTTATTGAAGAGAAGGCGGAGATTACCAACCCGGAAAATCCGGATTTCAATGTGCCTGACGGAAGTATCCGCTTTGAAAATGTTACTTTTCGTTATAACAAAAACAGTGAGAAACCGATTTTGGACAATATCAATCTGGATATTAAATCCGGTGAGACCATCGGTATTCTGGGCGGTACCGGAAGCTCTAAGACCAGTCTCGTGAACTTAATCAGCCGACTGTATGATGTGTCGGAGGGCGCTGTCTATGTGGGCGGCAAGGATGTAAGGAGTTATGATATGGAGACTCTTCGTAATGAGGTAGCCGTTGTTTTACAGAAAAATGTATTGTTCAGCGGAACCATTCTGGAAAACTTAAGATGGGGTGACGAGAACGCTACCGAAGAGGAGTGCAAACGTGTGTGCAGACTTGCCTGTGCAGACGAATTTATTGAGAAAATGCCTGATAAATATAATACTTATATTGAGCAGGGAGGAAGCAATGTATCCGGCGGACAAAAGCAGAGACTTTGTATTGCAAGAGCCTTGTTAAAGAAGCCGAAAATATTGATTCTGGATGACAGTACCAGTGCGGTGGATACCGCTACCGACAGCAGAATCCGGAAAGCGTTTGCTTCCGAGATCCCCGGTACTACAAAAATCATCATAGCGCAGCGTATTTCCAGTATTCAGGATGCAGACAGGATTATTGTACTGGATAACGGAAGAATGGATGCAATCGGTACCCATGAAGAACTGCTGAAGAATAATGATATTTATCGTGAAGTTTACGAGGCACAGACAAGCGGCAGCGGTGATTTTGACGAGAATGGAGGTGAGGCATAATGGCACCGAATAAACCGATGAAGGGACCTATGGGACCGGGCAGAGGGACAATGGGCGGAACCAGAATTGAAAATCCCGGCAAAGTTTTCATGCGGGTGATACAATATGTTATGAAAAATTATGCCGTTCACTTTGCGATTGTAGTGATTTGTATTATTGTGAATGTATTGGCAAATGTGCAGGGAACCTTATTCCTGCAGACGTTGATAGATGATTTTATTACCCCCATGCTGGGACAGCAGAATCCTGATTTTACGAATCTGCTTTATGAGATTATCAGGGTAGGATGTATCTATATCGTTGGTGTGGCAGCGGCATTTGCTTATCAGAAAATCATGGTGTATGTGACACAGGGAACCTTGAGAAATTTGCGCGACGATATGTTTGCGCATATGGAAAAGCTTCCGATTAAATATTTTGATACCCATTCTCACGGTGATATTATGTCTATTTACACCAATGATACGGATACCCTGCGCCAGATGATTAGTCAGAGTATTCCTCAGATGATATCCAGTGCCATTACCATTGTCAGCGTGCTTGTCAGTATGATAATGCTGAATGTGCCGCTGACCATTGTAACCTTGCTGATGGTGGTTATTATGTTTATTGCAACCAAACAGGTGGCGGGACAGAGTGGAAAATACTTTGTAAAGCAGCAGATTGACATTGGTAAGGTAAACGGCTATATCGAAGAGATGATGGAAGGACAGAAGGTTGTCAAGGTATTTTGTCATGAGGAACAAAGCCTTACGGATTTTAAGGAGCTGAATAATGCACTTTTTGACAGCGCCTACAATGCAAACAAATTTGCCAATGTGATGGGCCCCATTAACGGACAGTTAGGACATTTGAGCTATGTCGCCTGTGCGATTGTCGGTGGTCTGCTTGCCTTAAACGGTGCGGGCGGTCTGACACTTGGCGCATTGGCAAGCTTTTTGACCTTTAATAAGAGTTTTAACCAGCCAATCAGCCAGATTAGCCAGCAGTTTAACAGTATTATCATGGCTTTGGCAGGTGCGAAGCGTGTATTTGAATTATTGGATGAAAAAGTAGAGGTGGACAATGGCTATGTTACCCTTGTCCATGTAAAGAAGGTTGACGGCGAGCTGGTGGAGTGCCCTGAGAGAACCGGGCTATGGGCATGGAAGCATGTTCATCAGGCGGACGGCAGTGTAGATTATGTGGAGCTTAAGGGCGAGGTCGTATTCAACGATGTGGATTTTGGCTACAACGATGAAAAGATTGTGCTTCATAATGTAAAGCTTTATGCAAAACCCGGACAGAAGATTGCTTTTGTCGGTTCCACCGGTGCAGGTAAAACTACCATTACCAATCTGATTAACCGTTTCTATGACATTCAGGACGGTAAGATTCGCTATGACGGAATCAATATCAATAAAATTAAAAAAGCGGATTTACGCTGTTCTCTTGGCATCGTGCTTCAGGACACGAACCTGTTTACGGCTTCCGTTATGGAAAATATCCGCTTTGGTAAGCTGGATGCCACGGATGAGGAGGTTATTGCGGCGGCAAAGCTTGCAAACGCAGACAGCTTTATCCGCCAGCTTCCCGATGGCTATAATACAATTTTGACCGGAAACGGTGCGAATTTAAGTCAGGGACAGAGACAGCTTTTGTCTATTGCGAGAGCTGCGGTTGCAGACCCGCCGGTGCTGATACTGGATGAGGCAACCAGCTCCATTGATACCAGAACCGAGAAGATTGTTCAGGACGGTATGGATAAGCTGATGAGCGGAAGAACCACCTTTGTAATTGCCCACAGACTTTCCACCGTCAAGAACAGCAACTGTATCATGGTTTTGGAGCAGGGAAGAATTATTGAGCGCGGAACCCATGATGAGCTGATTGAACAGAAAGGGAAGTATTACCAGTTGTATACCGGAAACAGTATTACCGCGTAATCTGCGGTGCGGATATCATTTCCTGTATGTCCCACTCTCATGACAGGGACATAAGAAATACCTTTGTAAACTTTTGCTCTGTTTTTTAGAGAGTGATATTTTAATAAGAGGCTGCCCGAAGTGACTGTCTGAGACGTCCCGGCTAGTAACTTGCAAAGAAAAACCGATAAGCCTTTCTGGAAAATCTAATAAGCGCATAGAAGAGACGCTAATAACAGCTCAGTTCAAAAACTCGTTGCACTCAAACAGTTGAACTGAGCTGTTCGTTTTCTTCTATGCACTTATTGATTTTCACACGAAAGAGCTTATAAGGATTTTTCTTTCACAAGTTACTGTCCCGGACGTCGAGTTTTCACTGCCGGGCAGCTAATAAGCTTTTAAAATATCACTCTCAAAAAATATCGAAAGTTTACTGTATTTCGATGTCCCTGTCATGAGAGTGGGACTGTCAGGAAATCCGGATATCCGCACGCAGGCTACAGTAATATTATTTCGGAAAAAAATTGGACATAGAATATCCTTCGCAAGCATAAAATGGCAGTGCAAACAAGCTTGTGGAGGATATTTTTGTGTTTGAACAGTGCAGCGTGCAGGAAGTCATAAATCATTTTAAAAGTGATGGAGAAAGAGGACTTTGCGAGGCAGAGGCGAAGAAGCGTCTTTTGGAAAACGGAAGAAATGAAATGAAGGAACCGAGGAAAAAGACAGCGATAGAAAACTTTCTGGAGCAGTTAAATGACCCGCTGATTTATGTGCTTTTGGCAGCGGCGGGAGTGTCTGTCTTTTTACATGAGATAAGTGATGCGGTCATCATCGGTGTGGTAGTGTTTGTCAATGCGCTGGTGGGTATGATTCAGGAGGGAAAGGCACGGAAGGCGTTGGAAGCTTTGAAAAAGCTGACTACCCCCAGGGCAACGGTAATTCGTGACGGCGTTAAGCAGGAAGTTGCGGCTGCGGAGCTTGTGACGGGAGATATCGTTTGTCTGGAGGCGGGGGGACTGGTACCGGCGGATATGCGTTTGATGGAAGGCGTCAATCTGAAAGTGGAAGAGTCCGCTCTGACAGGGGAATCCCTCCCGATTGAAAAGGAAGCGGATTTCCTTGTGGAGGCAGGCAGGGAGGTGCCGTTGGGGGACCGCCATAATATGGCATATATGTCAACTATCGTGACCTGCGGAAGAGGAAAAGGAATTGTCACCGCAACCGGTATGGATACGGAAATCGGAAGAATCGCTACCATGATAACCTCTGAGAAAGAGGAAATGACTCCCTTGCAAAAGCGTTTGGGAGAGCTGGGAACCATGCTTAGTATCCTTTCGTTAGCCTTGTGTGTGGCGTTGTTTGGGGTAGCCATATTGCAGCGCCGGAACCTGATGGAGATGCTGCTGACTGCCATTTCCCTTGCGGTAGCGGCGGTGCCGGAGGGACTTCCGGCAGTTGTAACTATCTGTCTTGCACTCAGCGTTACCAGAATGGTAAAGGTACATACCATTGTGCGTCGTCTGCCTTCCGTGGAAACGCTGGGAGCTGTCAGCGTGGTCTGTTCCGATAAGACGGGAACACTGACCCAGAATAAAATGACAGTTGTAAAGTGTTTTCTTGATAACCGTATGCTGGATATAGAAGGGGTCGTAAAACCGAGGGAGAACCTGGCGGAGTTGCGTGCCGCTGAAGGGACTGCCTGCCTGTCTGTCCGGGACGCCCGGGAAAAATATCGTGAATTTTTTCTGGGAATGGTGTTGTGTAATGATGCTTCTATCGAAAGAGGAAAGCGGGTGGGAGACCCCACGGAGCTGGCATTGGTGGATTTGGCAGAGCGATACGGATATGAAAAGCAGGATATGGAAAGCAGGATGCCCAGAGCGGGGGAGCTGCCCTTTGATTCTGATAGAAAAATGATGAGTACTTTTCATCGGAGTAGGGAGCGGACGGGTATATTTGACAGAGTAAGTTTTACCAAGGGTGCGCCTGACGAAGTGTTAAAGCGCTGTACCCATATCAGAATATCTGGAAAGACAGTGCGATTAACAGAGGGTTACCGGAGAGAGATTTTACAGGCGGTAAAGGAAATGACCTCTCAGGCGCTCAGAACCCTTGCAGTTGCCATGCGTACCGGAGGAAACGTACCGGAGGAAAAAGAACTGGTTTTCCTCGGCATGGTGGGAATGAAGGACCCTGCCAGACCGGAAGCGGCAGAGGCGGTTGCTATCTTTCGGGAGGCGGGCGTTGACACGGTTATGATTACCGGGGATCATGTGGACACTGCTTTTGCTATCGGCAGACAGCTTCAGATTGTGGATCGTATGGAACAGTGTATGACCGGGGAAGAAATGACGCGGCTGTCTGAGGAAGAGTTTCTGGAGGAGCTTGCAGATACCAGAGTTTTTGCGAGAGTTTCTCCCGCCCAGAAGGTTAGGATTGTCAAAGGCTTTCAGCAGAGGGAGCAGGTTGTGGCAATGACGGGAGACGGGGTAAATGACGCTCCATCCTTAAAGGCGGCTGATATCGGCATTGCCATGGGAATGACAGGTACAGACGTGGCGAAGCAGGCGTCGGATATGATTCTTACAGATGATAATTTTGCTACCATCGAGCGTGCCATTGAGGAAGGGAGGGGCGTGTATGAAAATATACGCAAGTCCGTAATTTTCCTTATTTCCTCCAATCTGGGAGAGGTGATGACCATGTTTGTGGCAGTGATTTGCGGACTGTCTTCTCCGTTGAAATCCAGCCATATTTTGTGGATTAATCTGATTACGGATTCCCTTCCGGCACTTGCGCTGGGCATTGACCGGAATGACGGAAAAAGTCTGATGAAAAATTCTCCAAGGAAAAAAGGAGAAAGCCTGTTTGGCCGCGGCGGATTTTTATGCACCTGTTTTTATGGAGTGTTGATTGCCTGTATCAGCCTGATTGCCTTCCTCATGCTTCCCTGTACATTACTGAGACTGAAGGACATACCTGTGACAGTGGACAGTCTGTTGGTTGTGCTTGGTCAGGAGGCGGTGCTTGCCAAGGCGCAGACCTACGCTTTTACCGTGCTTGGAATGTGCCAGCTGTTTCATGCGGTGGGAATGCGTGATACGCACAGATCCTTTTTCCGGATGAATCCGCTGGAAAATAAACTGATGCTGGTTGCCTGTGTCATCGGATTTGCATTACAGTTTGCCGTGACGGAGGTTCCCTTTTTGATTCGGGCGTTCGGTACTTCCCATTTGTCGGGAAACGAGTGGATGCTTTTGACACTATTATCAATGTTTCCCTTATTTGCACATGAGTTAATTGTTCTTTTCGGAAAAATATTTGGCGGAAATAAATAAAAACTATTTGCCATTAGTAAAAAAAATGGTATGATAGTAAAAGTGGGCATGATGAAAAATGCCCATCCGGAGGTAAGAATGGACAAGATTATTTTAACAGGAGACAGACCTACAGGAAGATTACATGTAGGACATTATGTAGGTTCTCTTCGCAGACGTGTGGAACTGCAAAATTCAGGCGAATATAAAAATACTTTTATCATGATAGCGGATGCCCAGGCATTGACCGATAATATTGAGAATCCTGAAAAGATACGCCAGAATATTATTGAGGTTGCTTTGGATTATATGTCCTGCGGACTGGATCCGCAGAAAAGTACACTTTTTATACAATCACAGATTTCCGAATTGTGTGAGCTGACTTTTTATTACATGGATCTGGTAACTGTATCCAGATTACAGCGGAATCCTACCGTAAAGAGCGAGATTCAGATGCGCAATTTTGAGGCGAGTATCCCGGTAGGATTCTTTACTTACCCGATTAGTCAGGCGGCAGATATCACCGCCTTTAAGGCAACGACGGTACCGGTTGGCGGAGACCAGCTTCCTATGATTGAACAGACAAGAGAGATTGTGCATAAGTTTAACACGGTATATGCTCCTGTACTGGTGGAGCCTGCGGCGTTGCTTCCTGAGAATGAGGCATGTCAGAGACTGCCCGGTATAGACGGCAAGGCTAAAATGAGTAAATCCCTTGGGAACTGTATTTATCTTGCGGATACTGCCGATGAGGTGCGCACGAAGATTATGAGCATGTATACAGACCCGTTGCATTTGCAGGTCAGCGATCCCGGACATTTGGAGGGAAATACCGTGTTCACTTATCTGGATGCCTTTTGCAGAGAGGAGCATTTTGAGCGGTATCTGCCTGAGTATGCAAATCTGGATGAGTTAAAGGCTCATTATCAGAGAGGCGGTCTGGGCGATGTGAAGGTAAAGAAATTCCTGAACAATGTAATGCAGGAAACACTGGAGCCTATCCGTAACCGCAGAAAAGAGCTGGAAAAGGATATCCCTGCGGTATATGAGGTTTTGAAAAAGGGCAGTGAGACAGCGAGGGAGGTTGCCGCACAGACGCTTTCTGAGGTAAAGAGTGCAATGCGTATCAATTATTTTGATGATGCAGAACTGATTCGCGCGCAGAGTGAAAAGTACGAAGTACAATAGGAAAATAATAAGAAAGAGCGGTTACATTTTGAATCGAATGTGACCGCTTCTTTTCTATCATGGTTCTATATTATTTTTTCTGGTAAACTCTCACATAATCCACAGACAATTCAAAGGGAAGCCGGGTATCATCCACAGATCCGCCTAAGCCTCCGCCCACTGCAATATTGATAATCAGATAGAAAGGCTTGCAGAAGGGCCAGGAGTCGTGACTCCGGTCGGGGTCGTCTGCCTTGCTGTAGCGACAGCAGCTTTTGCCGTCCACATAGTATTCGATATAGTCCTCCGTCCATTCCATACCGTAAATATGGTAATCGGCGCAGAGGTCATCCTCCATTTTTCTTGTTGTGGTATAAGAAACCGTGTTCTTGTTTGCATGGTTGTGATTCTTGCAATGGAGACTGAACAAGAGATGGTTTTCCATTCTTCCGATATGTTCGATTATATCAATTTCACCGCAGTTAGGCCAATTTCTGTTTTCGGGTGCAATGCCGATCTTTTCCTGTTCCTCTTCGGACATGCTGTTATGCTCCGGCATCATCCAGACTGCGGGCCATGAGCCGAGACCTCTCGGAAGCTTTGCGCTAAATTCAAAATAGCCATAGATCCAGGATGCCTTACCACAGGTATTTATTTTGGCAGAGGTGTACTCGCGCTCGCCGTCCTGTTCTTTTATTGCACGGATAGTAAGTTTCCCATCCTTTACAAAAACATTTGCGGGACGGTCTGTGTACGCCTGAAGTTCTCTGTTAGGCCACTGGTGATTGCCGACCTCAAAATTCCATTTTGTCGGGTCGGGCTGTCCCTCGTAATCAAAATTGTCCTCCCAGACCAGTTTATAATCTTTTAAGTCCATGAAATTTTCCTCCGGTGTTTCAGTGTTTAATAGTTTTATGATAGGACAAAAAGAATGGCATTGCAAGGGATTATATTGGCTGTGTCATAAAACTTTTAAAACAGGAAATGCTAAATACAAAAACGATGAAAGGAAAGCGTAATATGAGTGCAAATCAGAAATTGGGAAAGGCAAGCGTAAAACTGGAGAAGCCGGTATATATTATAGGCAGCGCAAGCATTGTGGGAACCAAAGAGGGACAGGGACCGTTGGGGGAGCTGTTTGATATGGTGGGAGAGGACGATATGTTCGGCTGCAATACATGGGAGGAAGCAGAGAGCAGTCTGCAGAAGGATGCTGTCTATATGGCGCTGGAAAAGGCTGGAATGCGCCCTGAGGACATTTCCTTTATTTTTGCGGGTGACTTGCTTGGTCAATCCATAGCGACATCATTTGGTATTTCCTCTTATGAGATACCACTATTGGGAGTATATGGGGCATGCTCTACCTGTGGAGAATCCATGACGTTGGGGGCAATGAGCATTGCGGGCGGATTTGCGGACAAGGTGCTCTGTGTTACTTCCAGTCACTTTGCCAGTGCAGAGAAAGAATTTCGTTTCCCGTTGGAGTATGGTAATCAGCGTCCGCTGTCCGCATCATGGACGGTGACAGGCAGCGGCGCTTTTGTATTGAGCAGCGAAGCAGACTGCAAAGGACGAGCTGAGGGCGGCGCCCGTGCGCGAATTGCCGGTATGACCATTGGAAAAATTGTGGATTACGGCTTGAAGGATTCCATGAATATGGGAGCCTGTATGGCTCCGTCTGCTGCGTCCACGTTGGAACAACATTTTACTGACTGGAACAGTAAGCCGGAGGATTACGACAAAATCATTACAGGAGACTTGGGAAGTGTGGGACAGACAGTGTTGATCGACCTTTTACGCGAAAAGGGTTATGATATCGCATCCAGACATATGGATTGCGGTATTGAGATTTTTGATGCCAAGACACAGGATACCCATGCGGGAGGAAGCGGCTGCGGCTGTAGTGCTGTCACGCTGTCCGCGTATATTTTAAAGCAGATAGAAGAGGGAAATTGGAAAAAAGTGCTTTTTATGCCCACGGGCGCGCTGCTCAGTAAGACAAGCTTTAACGAGGGACAGAGCGTGCCGGGAATTTCCCATGCGTTGGTATTGGAGCGTATGGAATAAAAAAGCAGGAAATATTCCTTCAGGCTTGCAATGAACTGCGCAAACTGATAAAATTAACAATTAGCAGGAAGCGATACAAATTTGCGGGCTATTGGCATCATGGAGGGTTCATATGAGGAAAATGGAATTTAAAATGGAAAGACCGGGACTTTTAGAGGTCGGACAAAAGATTACTGTAACGGAGGGCGTTCTTCCCAGTAATTACTATTATACCATTGACCCTTCCCTTGCCATGTCAGCAAATATTCCCTTTAGAAACCGTCTGAAAAGTAAAGAGGGTGTCGTGGCAGATATCGTGGAAAATGCAAGAGGATTTTATGTAACGGCAGAATTCGACGAGCCGGAAGTAAAAGACTAGAATTGGAGGAATGTATATGTTAAAGAAAATAGCGACAGACAAAGCGCCTGCTGCAATCGGACCATATTCTCAGGGAATCGTGGCAGGCAATATCCTGTTTGCATCCGGACAGATTGCAATCAATCCCGCAACCGGTGAGATTGAGGGGAATGATATTGTGACGCAGACGGAGCAGGTAATGAAAAATATCGGCGCGCTGCTGGAGGCGGCGGGAACGGATTACACCAGGGTAGTTAAGACTACCTGTTTTCTGGCTGATATGGATGATTTTACTGTTTTCAACGAGATTTACGCAAAATACTTTACGGAGAAACCTGCAAGAAGCTGTGTGGCAGTGAAAACTCTGCCGAAGAATGTGCTTTGTGAAGTTGAGGTTATTGCAGAAGTATAGTGTGAGAAGAACTTCTAAAGCTCATGCAGAAGAGCATTTCGCTAAGAAGTTCTATCCGTATGTTAATAGAAATCGTCGCTGGCTGCGGCGATTTTTGACGTAATGTTTTGAGGAGTACGTAAGATGGAAAAAGATAATGTAGTTTTAATCGGAATGCCGGGAGCGGGAAAGAGTACCGTCGGTGTGGTGCTTGCCAAAAAGCTGGGGTATCAATTTATTGATTCCGATTTGGTGATTCAGGAAAAGTATGGAAAACTGCTGCATGATCTGATTGAGGAAAACGGCGTGGAGGGCTTTTGGAAGATAGAAAATGATGTGAATGCTTCCCTTGATACCCGGAGAAGTGTGATTGCCACAGGGGGGAGTGTCGTCTATGGAAGGGGCGCCATGGATCATCTGCGGGAAATCGGCAGGGTTATTTACTTAAAACTTCCCTTTGAAGAGGTGGCGGAACGTCTTGGAGATTTAAGCGCCAGAGGAGTGACGTTAATGCCCGGTCAGACTTTGGCAGATTTGTTCGCGGAGAGAACTCCGCTTTATGAAAAGTATGCGCATATTACGATAGACTGCAGCGGTAAGAGTCTGCGGGAGCTTGTGATGGAAGCTGCAGAACTGGTGCAGGAGTAAAGGTGAGCATTATGAATAAGAATACGACAAGAAACAGTTTCCTCTTATTTATGACGGCTTGCATCTGGGGAATGTCATTTGTATCCCAAAGTAAGGGCATGGATTATATGCCCCCCCTTACCTTTAACGGTGTTCGTGCTATGATTGGAGCCCTTGTTCTTTTAATTTATATCCTGATTAGCCGGAAGGCGGCGGGCGAGAAGGCGAAGCCCATTGAGTGGGGAATTACCCTGCGGGCAGGTCTATGGTGCGGGTTAGCGCTGACGATAGCAAGTACGCTGCAGCAATATGGAATAAAGTATACAACGGTGGGAAAAGCGGGATTCATTACTACCCTCTATATTATTTTTGTACCGATTGCGGGGATTTTCTTTCACCGTAAGGTAGCGAAGGTGGTTTGGTTTGCCGCATGTATGGCAGCGGTAGGAATGTATCTGCTTTGCATGGCGGAAAGCCTGGTTCTGAGTACCGGCGACACTCTGGTTTTTTTGTGTGCCGTTGTGTTTGCAGCGCATATTATGCTGGTGGATTATTATTCTCCCAAAACAGACGGCGTTATTGTATCCTGTATCCAGTTTACCATATGCGGAATTGTGTGCGGTGTCGGTTCTCTTATTTGGGGAGAACCGACGATTGGTCAGTTAAGGGACGGCATGGAGACATTATTGTATTCCGGTGTTCTTAGCTGCGGTGTGGCATATACCCTGCAGATGGTAGGGCAGAAGGGCGTAAATCCCACGGTTGCGGCATTAATTTTAAGTCTGGAGTCGGTTGTGGCAACCGTTGCGGCATGGATAGCCTGCAAAATCGGCTTTCTTTCCACAGACCAGACGTTGACGGGCAGACAGATAGCAGGCTGTGTGATTGTATTTGCGGCAGTGATTTTGGTTCAGCTTCCCAGGGAATGGTTTTCATTCCACAAGTAAATCGGGATATCTTTTTTGGGAAAGGTACATATTTTTGCGGTATCGGCAGAAACTAATTCTAAGAAATCCCATCAGGGAAGAGAAAAAGGAGTAGGTCGAGATGGATTATTTGAAAGCCTTTTTGATTGGCGGATTAATCTGTGCGCTGGTGCAGATTTTGATGGAAAAGACGAAAATGATGCCGGGTAGAATCATGGTGCTTTTGGTAGTGACCGGCGCTGTTATAAGCGTGTTTGGCTGGTATGAACCCTTTCAGGAATTCGCGGGTGCGGGAGCCAGTGTGCCCCTGCTTGGTTTTGGAAATGTTCTGATGAAGGGTGTGAAAGAAGCGGTAGATGAGCAGGGGTTTCTGGGATTATTTACCGGCGGCTTTAAGGCGGGGGCAGTAGGAACCTCAGCGGCACTGATTTTCGGTTATCTTGCCAGTCTGATTTTTAAACCGAAGATGAAGAAATGATGCAAAAAGTAAGAACTGTGTTATAATACGGATATTATTATGATAAATAAACGGAAGATAAGGGTTGAATCGTATGTTGATATTATGGGGAAGCCTCGCGGGCTTATTGCTGTATCTGGAAATAGTTTATCATTTTAGCGGTTTTGGGTGGAGTGGATATTTCCCGGGATACACGCTCTGCCTCATTGCGGTATGGGCAGGAATAGCTGCTGTCTTTGCCGGTATACTGCGAGGACGTCTGAAAAAAATAATATTATATCTGTTTATATGGTTTTTTACTATCTGGGCATGTGTGCAGTTAGTATATCTGCGCATTTTTAAGCAGCCTCTTTTGTGGGAAGCCATAATACGCGGTGGCGGTGATGCACTGACAAATTATTGGCGGGAAGCGTTGACTGCAATTTTGGGAGCGCTTCCTTTTCTGGTACTTATGTTGCTGCCCGCTATTGTGATTGGAATTGTCCTTCACAAAAAGAAATGGAAATTTCCCAATCTGCGCGGCAAGCGGTTGGTTTGTGCAGGTATTCTTTTGGTGGCAGGTATTTTGGGAGAAGCCGCCATCATGGAGATTGGAAGATACCTGCAGCAGGATTATTATGAGGAGTACATGGAATTCTTTGACCCGCTGGGCATTGCTGAAAATATGGGATTTCTTCCCATGCTGCAAAGAGATAGTCTGTCGGGGATACTCTTGCTGGCGGAAGAAGAACTGGAAAGCGTAACTGTTCCTGTAGTGGAAACAGTGGAAACGGATATCCCGGAAAGCGGTGAGGCGGATGAAGCAGATATACCAGAAAGCAGTGAGGCGGTTGAAACAGTCGGAACGGTTTTAGAAACGGAAACGGTAGAGGAGGAAGTGCAGGAGCCTGTTATCACACAGCATAGCTTTGATATTGATTTTGAGACATTGCATGCTTTGGCGGACAATGAAGAGAAGAAATGGCTTGCGGACTACATAGAAAAAGAACAGCCTACTGATACAAATGAATATACGGGAATTTTTGAGGGATATAACCTGATTTATCTTACTGCGGAGGGCTTTTCTCCCTATGCTGTCAGGGAAGACCTGACGCCTACATTGTACCGACTGGCAAATTCGGGCTTTGTATTTGAAAATTATTATGTGCCGTTGTGGCAGACCAGCACCAGTGACGGAGAATATATCAACTGTACCGGATTAATTCCCGATGGGCAGTTTAGTATGCGTAAAAGTGCTTCCAACGATATGGCGTACTCTCTGCCAAAGTTTTTTGAAGCGGAGGGCGTAAAATCCTATGCCTATCATAATAACAGCCTTTCTTATTATGACCGTTACATTACCCATCCGAATCTTGGATATGACTTCAAGTGTTCTAAGCTGGGAACTTTGTCCGAGGAGGAGTGGGGAAGCTGGATTTTTCCCATGGAAAATCCAAATGCCTGGCCTTCTTCCGATTTGGAGATGATGCAGGGAACCGCATCGGAATATTTGACAAATGACCGTTTTCATGTCTATTATTTGACGGTTTCAGGGCATATGTATTACAGCTTTAAAGGCAATGCCATGTCTGCCAAAAACAGAGAAGCGGTTGAAGGACTGGAACTGTCTGAAAATGCCAGAGCATATCTGGCGTGCAATATCGAATTGGACAAAGCACTCCAATATCTGCTGGAACAGCTTGAGGAAGCGGGACAACTGGAAAAAACGGTTATCTGCATGAGTGCAGACCATTATCCTTACGCTATGAGCACGGAGCAGTATGAGGAGCTGGCAGGCAAATCTTTGTCCGATGGCATGGATATGTATCGGAATACTCTGATTTTGTGGAATGTGGGTATGGAAGAGGAGCCTGTCTATGTGGAAAAAGTATGCGGTCCCATGGACATTGTACCAACGCTGTTGAATTTGTTTGGCTTTTCCTATGATTCCCGAATGTATGCCGGAAGGGATATTTTTTCTGATGAGGAAGGACTGGTCATTTTTAATGACCGCAGCTTTGTGACGGATTCCGTAATTTACAGGAAAAAAGGGAAGGAAAGTATCTGGATAAAGGATGCGAATGGCAATGATATGATTGCAGACGATGGAAAAGAAGCGTATTTTTCCGAAATGCAGCAGGAGGTCAGGGACAGATACCAGTTCAGCGCATATATTTTGCGGGAGAATTATTATCAGGATATAAAACAGGCATTGGTGCAGCAGTAACGTTTTATTTTAGTTCTTCAAAAGGGATGCCTCTGTCGGACAGATATTTTACAAGCGCTTTGTCCCAAATGGCATCAGGATCCTTACTCATGACGAAGGTGCGGCAGGATATACCCGTAGTCAGTACGGCTTTGACTCCGTCATAACGGATATTCAGTACCAATGCCCGAACCTGCGAGGCATCCACGCTGCTGTTTTCCTTTGTAAGCAGAGCAGCAGCTTTTTCAGGCTTTAACTGTAGTACGAATTTAAAGAACAGGGGTGTGTTTTTTCCTTTCATCAGGTTAAAACACAGCCCTTTTACGTTGCTCCAGCACTGAAATTCATAGGGAATGCAGTCAGTTCCTCTCTCCTCCATGGGATAAAAATCCACGTTGATATGACCGTCAATGGTATATGTATTGGCAGTGCTGATAACCGCCTCCTCCAGTAGAAAGCAGTCAAAGGCATCGCCGGCAAGAAGCTGATTCATAAATGTCTTCATGGATGTAATATGTAATGCTAACATGGATATCCTCGCTTTGTCTAATTTTATTTTTCTATTTGATTATAATATAAATAGGGCAGAATGTACATGAAATAAAAAAAGTAACAGTTCAGCCATAAACTGTTACTAAAAAAATGATAAAAAATATAATTTTATCTTTACTGGATAAATATAATATGTTAATATATGTAGTATTGAAAACTACATGTGAGGCATACAAAAGCATTGAATCCGATTTTGGAAAATGTATGACGTCGTATTTTTTAAGACAGAAAATTGAGATAATAATGAAGAAGTGGAGAATATATTATGAGCTATAAGATTGTGGTTGATAGCTGTTGTGAATTGCCGGAGAAATATTTACAGGACGCACGGTTTGAAAGGGTTCCGCTGGGTCTGGAAGTGGGCGGGTATCATATTTTGGACGATGAGAATTTCAATCAGGCAGAATTTTTGCAGAAGGTTGCAGCGTATCCGAAGTGTCCCAAGTCCTCCTGTCCGTCTCCAGAGCGTTTTATGGAGGCGTATCATGCAGATGCGGAGCGGATTTATGCGGTTACTCTGTCCTCCCATTTGAGCGGAAGCTATAACAGTGCCATGATTGGAAAGGATTTGTACCGTGAGAAATATGGAGAAAAGCAGATTCATGTAGTAGACTCTGAGTCTGCAAGCGGCGGCGAAACACAGATTGCGTTGAAAATTATGGAGTTAGAGGAACAGGGTCTTCCTTTTGAAGAAGTGGTGGAACAGATAGAGGCGTTCCGAAGCGGTTTCCATACTTATTTTGTATTGGATAATCTGGAGACCCTGCGTAAAAACGGAAGATTATCCAATGTAAAGGCTTTTGTGGCATCCACTTTAAGCATTAAGCCTATTATGGCAGGAGATAAGGGTGTGATTGTTCAGAGGGGGCAGTGTATCGGAATGAAGAAGGCGCTTGGCAAAATGGCTGATATGGTGGTATCGGAAGCAACGGAACAGGAGAAACGCAGACTGATTATCACTCACTGCAACGCGCTGCAGCGCGCAGAGCAGGTGAGAGATATGGTTATGGCAAAAGCCAAATTCAGAGAATGTATCATAATGGATACCCGCGGAATCAGCAGTATGTATGCCAATGACGGCGGAGTGATTGTAACGGCGTAAAGGTAAAAAATAACGGTGATTCGGAAAGAAAAAGCTGTCGTTTGAGCGATTTTAAAAATCGTGAAAGGGCAGCTTTTTCTTTGTCCTGTGTCCGGCGAAACGGAACCACACTTGCAGTCGGGAAGGGTTAATGATATTCCTCAAATATTTTCTTTGCATATTTCATGCAGTCTCTGTGTATTTTAAAAACACTGCCGTCCGTCATAAAAGCCTTGTGGATTCCCAGTCTGGCAATATACCTTCCGTTGATAATAAGCTTTGAGGCTGGTGCAAGGAAGGTGGGATGCTTTTCCAACTGTTCAAAAAGATTGGCAGTATCAGTTACCGCCGGGATGATGCGCCCGTCTGTCAGGGTGACAAGCATAAGGCGTCCATCTTCAATGGCATAGAGGACTTCCGGTTCTGTGACATAAAAGGTCTCTTTATCTCCGCGCAGTTCAATCAATGGCGCCGCCTGGTCCCTTATATGGAGAGCGTGGTCAATACTTTCACTGAGTTCTGCAGCCCTGATGGGTTTGTCCAGAAAGAAAACGTTGTCGGGCAGGGGAAATTCCCGGTAATTGATTGCAGAACAGCACATAATAATGGGAGCGTTGACACCTGCCTGTGTAAGTTTGGCAACAACGTCAAGCCCCGTGACACCCTCCGTGAGGCACATATCAATGTAAAACGCATCATATTGCATGGGATTTGCAAGGAGCGTGTCGCAGTTGCCGAAAGAATCCGTATACAGGATGCCAGTGGTAGCGGCCCGTTTGTCGGATTCCCGTTTCAGCAGTCTTTCTATTTGGTGGCGGTCAGCCACATTGTCATCACATACAGCGATATGCAAAATATCACATCCTTACTCTTGGGTAAATTGATGGTTATAAAGATAGTTTATCATATCCAAAGTCTGCTTAAAAGAACAAAAATCACAATTTGCAGGATAAGAATAGCGGGCATACCATATTTAAAATACCAGCGCTTTGTTTTATGGCGGAATTTCTGCATTCCGAGAATACAGCCCAGACTTCCGCCGATGAACGCCGTTAAAAAAAGAGAAGCCTCCGAGATGCGCCACGCACCCCGGATAGCCCTCTTTTTATCTATGCCCATCATTACAAATCCCACGATATTTACTACCAGAAGGTAGCTTAGAAATAGTATCGGTAAAATCATAGACACTCCTGTTTTTTGTTCACTTTCATGCCTTAGATTAACTTTTGCAGGGGCGAAACTTAGTTAATCTTAGACATAGTACTTTTATGTCTTAGATTAACTTTTCACCCTGTTCCTGCATCTTCATCGCACGCACCTTGCAGGAAAGACCAAACAGGTTAATAAAGCCTTCTGCATCGTGATGGTCATATAAATCGCCAGTGGTGAAGGAAGCAATGCTCTCATTATACAGAGAGTAAGGAGATGTAGTACCGGCTTTGATAATGTTGCCCTTGTAAAGCTTGAATTTTACTTCACCGGTTACATATTCCTGAGTTTTCTCGATAAACGCCTGCTCTGCTTCGCGCAAAGGAGTAAACCATTTTCCTTCGTAAACAAGACTTGCAAAACGGCTTCCCATTTCTTTCTTCATAGCATAGGTATCACGGTCAAGAATCAGCTCTTCAAGCTGCTGATGTGCTTCCATAAGGATAGTTCCGCCGGGAGTCTCGTATACACCGCGGGATTTCATACCTACAACACGATTCTCAACGATATCAATGATACCGATACCATGTTTGCCGCCCAGCTCGTTTAAGGTGTGGATGATATCGGAAACCTTCATTTTCTTGCCGTTGACAGAAGTAGGAACACCTTTTTCAAAGGTCATGGTAACATATTCGCCTTCATCGGGAGCCTTCTCAGGGGTGGTTCCCAGTACTAACAGATGGTCATAGTCAGGCTCATTTGCAGGGTCTTCCAGTTCCAGACCTTCATGGCTGATGTGCCAGATGTTGCGGTCACGGCTATAGGAAGAGTCGGCGGAGAATGGAAGGTCAATGCCGTGTGCCTTGCAGTATGCAATTTCAGATTCACGGGAATCCATGGTCCATTTGTCATTTCTCCATGCAGCGATAATCTTGATATCAGGAGCAAGCGCCTTGATACCCAGCTCAAAACGAATCTGGTCGTTACCCTTACCGGTTGCGCCGTGGCAGATTGCGGTAGCGCCTTCTTTTCTTGCGATTTCAACCAGTTTCTTTGCGATAAGGGGTCTTGCCATGGAAGTACCCAACAGATACTTGTTCTCATAGATGGCATTTGCCTGCACGCAGGGAACGATATACTCGTCGCAGAACTCGTCAATAACGTTTTCGATGTACAATTTGGAAGCGCCGCAGAATTTTGCTCTTTCTTCCAAACCGTCAAGTTCCTCTGCCTGACCGCAGTCGATGCAGACACAGATAACTTCATAATCAAAATTTTCCTTTAGCCAGGGAATGATAGCGGTGGTATCCAGACCGCCTGAATACGCTAAAATTACTTTTTCTTTCATAAAATAATGCCTCCGTAGGTGAATATGTAATATCTGAAAACACTATACAACATTATTTTCAGAAAAGCAAGTATAAATATGTATAAATTATTTTTTATAGTGCATAAAAATAGATAAATATACATAAAATTGTATAAAATAATGAATAAACGCATAAATATTCATTTGCAAAGAAAAGTATTGCATGATATACTTTTTAATTAAGAAAAGAATTCGAGAGCACGGGGATTCATCAGGCGGATAGCAGCAAATTGGAAAATGGAACAAGAAATCCGTCCGTTAATCTTTTAAAGAGGTTTGCGGAAGGGATGGATATGGTTCTTAAAATTGAGTCTATTCCAAAACAGAGGGTGTAAGAAGTTATGCAGAAAAGAGAAAAAATACAGGAAGTACTACAGCAGAGAAAATTAATATGTGATGGCGCCTTTGGCACATATTATGCGATGAAATACGACACGAAGGAGCTGCCGGAGCTTGCAAATACCCTGCACCCCGAAAGGGTAAAGCAGATTCATGAGGAATATATAGCAGCGGGAGCGCAGATAATCCGAACCAATACCTATGCCTGCAATACGGCAGTGATGTGTGCCAAGTTAGAGCAGGTAAAAGAAAATATCAGACAGGGATACAAAAAAGCCTGTGAGGCTGCCGGATGCAGGGATGATTTACATCGGGAAGCAGAAGAGAACAGACACGTTTTTGTGGCGGCGGACATCGGTCCGATTCCCTGTGAGAATGCTGCTGACAAGGAGAGCGTGCAGAAAGAATACATAGAGATATGCCGGACCTTTTTGGAGGCAGGGGCAGAGATTTTCTTATTTGAGACCTTCGCGGATTTGGAGGATATTTTACCGGCGATTTCCATGATTGGCGACAAGGCTTTCGTAATTGTGCAGTTTGCCGTGAACCAGTTCGGCTACAGCAGTGTGGGACTCAGCGCGAGGAAGCTGATGGAGGAAGCGGAAAGTTGCGAGGAAATAGATGCGACAGGCTTTAACTGTGGTGTGGGACCGGGACATATGCAAAAGATTATCCGGAATCTGGAGTTGTCGGGAAAAAAATTCCTTACCGCCCTTCCCAATGCAGGCTATCCTCAATCAGTCAGTAACCGTATGATTTTTTCCAATCAGAATATAGACTATTTTGCGGCAAAGGTGAGCGATATCGCAGTGGATGGTGCGGATATCGTGGGCGGCTGCTGCGGCACAACTCCGGAATATATTCGTAAAATTACTGAGCGGGTGAACTGCTCCCAGGGCGAAAGAATTGTGAAAGCAGGAACCAGACTTACGCCGCCGATTGTACATACGAATCATGCTTTTTATGCAGGAAAAGAGGGGAAAAAGCTGATTGCAGTGGAGCTGGCGCCGCCCCTTGGGAGTGATGATGAGAAACTGATGGATGCGGCGCATCTGTTAAAGCAGAGTGGCGTGGATGTGCTGACCTTCCCCGATTCGCCGTCGGGACGTACCCGTGCGGATTCTATCCTTATGGCGGAGAAGGTTTCCAGAGAGACGGGAATTTGCGTGATGCCTCATCTTTGCTGCCGTGATAAAAACGCGATTGCCATGCGTTCACAGCTTTTGGGGGCGCATATCAATCAGATTTACAATTTTCTGGTGATTACCGGAGACCCGATTCCCACCATGGCAAGAGCTTCTGTAAAAAGCGTTTTTAACTTTGATGCGGTGGGCTTGATGCAAATTATGAATGATATGAATGAATCACAGTTTGCGGAAGCACCGATTTGCTTTGGCGGCGCCATTAATCAGGGGCGCAGGAATTTTGATGTGGAGATTGGCAGGGTGAAGAAAAAGATGGCGGCAGGTGCAAGCTTTTTCCTGACGCAGCCGGTGTCCTCCAGGGACGGAGCAGAACGACTCAGAAGAATGAAGGATGAGACCGGAGCGCGGATTTTATGCGGCATTATGCCTTTTGTCAGTTTGAAAAATGCTCTGTTTATGAAAAATGAAATGACAGGAATTGATGTGACCGACGAAGTGCTTTCCCGATACCGCGAGGATATGACCCGCGAGGAGGGCGAGCAGGCAGGCATCGCCCTTGCAAAAGAGGTCATCGCCATGACAGAGGATTTCGTGGATGGCTACTATTTCTCCTTCCCGTTCAACAGGGTACATATGTTGAAGGAGATTATAGAATCATACAACGAATCTTAATGATTCATTGTAGCGGGCAGAAATTCTTTTATAGCGATTTCCCAATATTTTTCGGGAATGTCGGGCCAGTTGCACACGCCTGTTTTCAGTCGGCACAGTTCCATGGCGCGCTGCAGTACCTCAGTGTGACCGATGGAGGTGTCTCCTTTGGTTCGGAGCAGGTGTTCGGTAATGATACACCAGTAGGGTGCGCGGTCTGCAAGACCTGATTCCGTAAGCTGTGCAATCACTTCTTCAGCATCATATGAGAGGTTGATAAATTCCTCGGTCCAGGTCTGATTTTCTCCATGCAGAATCATAAACTGACTGCTGTGATTGCTTTTCAGCGGCAGTCCCACGGAGCCGGGATTTAGCACAACTTTTCCGGCGGTGTCGTTTTTGCCTTGATAATACATTTTTCCCTGTACATGGGTGTGTCCGCATAGAATAAAATCTGTCTGGGAGGTCTCTAAAATTTCTTTTGTCAAAGCTTCGTCAAGGATTAATGCCTCCCGCACGTTTCTTGGGGAACCGTGGCAGGCGGTAAGTGTGGGAAGCGCTTCAAAGGAATAATCCAGTGAAATAGGAAGCTGTTCAAAAAAGTCCAAATCCTGTTTTTCTAAATGCCGATAAGCATACCAGAGTGCGCCCGTGGTAGAGTTGTGCTCCAGCCATCCTGTCTCTCCGTGGTTTCGGTAGTCCAGCCAGTAATTTTCCTTGTTTCCCCTGATAAAATAACAGGTGTATTTTCTCTGATATTCACGCAACAGCTTCATTGTTCGTTCAGGATATGCCATCTCTCCGATATAGTCCCCAAGGAAAAGAAAGGTGTCGATGCCTCTTTGCAAAGCGTACGATATGCAATGCTCCAGGGCTATGTAATTGCTGTGTATATCTGCTAAAACTGCTATGTCCATATTTTCCACCATTCCGAAGCGTTTTTGCAGAGAGGGCAAATCAAAATTCAGATTCCGCTCTGCCTTGTCGTCTCATTTTTGATTTTTACAGGTACAATTTGCATTATTGTAATGTATAAGTGAATTGTAGAGAAGAAATTTTAATATTGTGAAGGTATTTTCTTATGAAATTCTTAATTCATTTTGCGGGATTTATCTTTATAGCGAAAGAGGTGTTGAAAACATCGGTTTTGGCGTTTAGAATATTAACTATAGAATTATGGGAAGATGGGAAGAAAAGCGTAAAATGTATCAAAGTGTTGCAGGCACTATCATAAAGGAAAATGACGGATACTTTAACAGTGCAATCGTTTTTTCGCCCAATCAGGATAAAGTGATATATCATAAAAGAGCTTTGTGGGGATATGATAAAGATAATTTTCGCGAAGGCAAAAACAGCGGTATTTTAGAAATTGATGGGATAAAAATAGGAATCAGGATATGTTTTGAAATCAGATTCCCTGAGTTTTTCAGAGAATTATATAAAGTGAAAACAGAGTTGAATCTAGTCCTTTTTTATGATGTTTCTGAAAGGGATGATATTGAAAGATATGAGCTTATCAAGGCACACATCCGTACCAGAGCGGTAGAAAATGTCCGTTATACGTTGACGGTGGATACGATTCGCCCTTATCAGACTGCCCCGACTGCTTTGTTTGACAGGTCTGGATATGTGTTAAAGGAATTGACAAGAAATACTGAAGATTTGCTGGTGTATGATTTGAGCGAAACGTCACTGGATTTTGGGGAACAGGGAAGAAAGGCAGATATTAATTGTTAATTTTAGGTGAGCGAATATGAAAGAGAAAGTCAATTTTGCCATGAACCGTTGGAATCTGACAGGGGGCAAAGCAATTTATGAAAATGTTAATAAAGCCGTATATTCTGCATGGTCTGCGGAGTACGGTTCTGTTATCCTGAAAATCAATCAGGACACTTTGCAGTTGAACGAAGAATATGAGATGCTAAAGGCGCTGAATGGAAACGGATGCTGCAAGGTCTTTGCCTATGACGCAGAACGTGGAATGTTACTTGAGGAGCGTCTGCTTCCGGGAACGGTTCTCAGGGCGGAAAGGGTATTAAGTAAAAGAATACAGGCTTTTAAAAGTGTATATGACAAAATTCATATGGAAGCAAGCCGGTTTGAGGCAGGGAAAGCGACGAAGGTGCAAAGCTATTTGGACTGGCTGGAGAGCGCCTGTCATTTTTGTACAAACAACGGAATTGATAAAAATCTGACCGAAAAGGCAAAACATGCGAAAGATATCTGTGCGGAAATGTTTGAAAAGTATCCGGAAAGAGTGTTGTTACACGGAGATTTACATCACGACAATATTCTGCTGCGGGGGGATGGAACCTATGCGATGATTGACCCCAAGGCAGTCATCGGACCAAAGCTTCTGGATGTGCCGCGCTTTGTTATGAATGAGATTGACACGAAGCATATCGTTTCTGATGAGGAGCATATGCGGGAGGTAATCCGTATGGTAAGTGAGAGCTTGGGGTTTTCCAGGGAGGATGTAGCGAAAATCTATTTTATGGAAGTGATTCTTGGAAACATCTGGTGTGTTGAAGATGGGGAAGATATGAATGCAGAAGAAATTGAGCTTGCGTCAAAGCTGGAATGACTGTATCCAATATAGAACGAAATGTAAAAAAACGAAAAAACAATTATTGCAAGTCATAATAAAATGTGTTACAGTAATCACATAAGCAAGAAAATCTGTTTGCAGTTTAGTTTATTCTGAACTGCAAAATCTTAATATCAAGTATATTCTAATATCTTGGAAATCCTTGCTTAATACCACAAACATAAATTTAGGCAGGGAAAGAGTGTTAAGTATATTGGGGTGTTGTTCTCTTTGTTCTGCGGAAAGGATGAGAATGGGAGAACCGAATAATGTACTGAACGTATATATGAGCAATGCGGAGAGAATACATTCCGTGTTGGAGTATTATTTGGAGGAAAAACTGCCGCCGGACTGGAGCATATGTGGGGCAGACGGATTTTATACTGTCAAAAACAGCAAGGGTAAAATGTCTCATCGTCAGAGAGACATTATCAAGCGGGTGAAGATTGGAGACAGTTGCTATCTGTTGGGGATAGAAAATCAGGAGACCATCAATTTGATTTTTCCATGGAGGCTGCTGGAAATGGATTGTCTGGGTTATGAGCGGCAGATTGAAGAGATACAGCAGAAAAATATGGATGATGCTGTCTCTTTTGGCAAAGAAGATGATTATAAATACCGGTTCAGGAAGAAAGACTGTCTGGAACCAATATTGAATCTTATTTTATATTGGGGAAAGGATAAGTGGAAGGAGCCCGTGTCACTTAGAGAGATGATGAAGATGGCAGGTCTTTCGTCAGGCGTACAAAAAATGTTTCAGGACTATAAGGTACATATTATCAATATGCGAAGGATACCGGAAAAGGCGCTTCAGGCGATGGATTCAGACTTAAAATATGTAATCGGACTGATGAAATGTGCAGGCTCCAAAGATAAATATGAAAGGTTTATACAGGAAAATAGGGAGTATTTCGGCAGGATACCCAAGAGTGCCGTTGATGTTATTGATGTATGTACCAATGTAAAAAATGTGAGAAAGTATTTAACATTTACCCATCCGTCCGGAGCAGAAGAGGAGGAAGCAGATATGTGCAAGGCGTTAGATGATATTATGAAGGATGCAGAGAAAAAAGGTGTCAGGAAAGGTGTACGACAGGGAGTAAAACAAGGAGTAGGGCAGGTGATTCGGGCATTGGTAGAGACCTGTGAGGAACTGGGACTTTCTAAAGAAATGACCGTGGATAAAGTGACAAAAAAGACCTCTTTATCTAAAAGGCAGGCAATGGAGTTTGTAAATCAGTATTGGTGTTAAGATAGTAGGGTAAAGAGAGGAAAGTCACCTTGGGAATTACGAAAAATATACAATCAGAAGCGAATATATATCGTATGGCAAAGAAGGCATTTCCACAGAAAGAAATGGTATCCTGCAAGGAACTGACGGAAGGAATGTGTAATGCGGCGTATTTGGTACAGTTTTCGGACGGAAGCAGGAGTGTTCTGAAAATCGCCTCTGAAAACGAGGAAGGATTTATGTCCAATGAAGTAAATTTGATGGATGCGGAAGTGAAAGCCATGCGGCTGGTTCAGGAAAGCGGACTTGTAAAAGTGGCGGATGTGCAATATTATGACACTTCAAAAACCCTATGCAGCGGCAAGTATTTCTTTATGGAAGCGCTGGAAGGGCAAAGCTATTTTTCTATTGGAAAGCAGTTGACGGAGGAAGACAAAGCAAGGCTTAATTTTGAGGTTGGTCAGATAGAAAAGAAGCTTACAACGATTTGTGGACAAAGCTTCGGACTGCTGGGGGATGAGAGTCGTCGGTATGACAACCTGTTTGATTTTGTTTATCAGTTAATTTCTAATGTATTGTCGGATGCGCAAATAAAGGATATTGTCATTGGCGCGGCGGCAGAGGAGATATTGTCACAGCTTGAGGCGCACCGAAAGGTATTTGATTGTGTGAAACAGCCTACATTAGTTCATTGGGATATGTGGGAAGGCAATATTTTTATAAAGGATAAGCAGATTGCCGGAGTGATTGATTGGGAACGTGCTATGTGGGGGGAGGCATTTCTGGATGACCGTTTCCGCAGGCATACAAGGAATCAGGATTTCTTAAAGGGTTTTGGAAAGACGTTTTTTACACAGGAAGAAATGTGCCGCCTTCATTGGTATGATGTGCTGCTTTATCTTACGATGATGACGGAAGGCGCTTACCGCGGCTATGAGGATGATGGGCTGTACAGATGGGTGAAACCGCTATTTGAAGCTTCCTGGAGCGAGCTGCAGGAAATGCAGTAAAACAGAAAAAAGTGGAGAAAAACGGCAGCCGCAGTTACGGATACGGGTAAAGCAATATTGATGATAAGGCGGCAGTGTATCAGGAGGGGAATAATATACCGAACATGGGAATAAATATACAATAGAGAGCTGAATATACAAGAGATAATGAATAAATATACAAAACATATCAAAGAATTGCATAAAAATAAAAAAGTAGTGGACATTTATGAAAAAAGTGGTATGATTACAAAAGATAGATTTTTGTAAGGAGTTGTTTTGCCATGATAAGAGTAGGTATAATCGGCGCTACAGGCTATGCCGGCGGAGAACTTGTGAGAATTCTCAAAAATCATAGAGAAGCGGAAATTGTATGGTATGGTTCCAGAAGCTACATAGATAAGAAATATTGTGAAGTCTACCAAAATATGTTTCAGATTGTGGAAGATGTCTGTAAGGATGACAACTTAAACGAACTGGCAGAGCAGGTGGACGTAATTTTCACAGCCACACCACAGGGATTTTTGGCAGGACTTTTAACGGAGGAGATTCTTTCCAAGGTGAAAATTGTAGATTTGTCTGCCGATTACCGCATTAAGGATGTGGAAGTTTATGAAAAATGGTACGGTATCGAGCATAAATCGCCGCAGTTTATTGAGGAGGCAGTATACGGACTCTGTGAAATCAACCGGGATAAGGTGACGAAAGAAACCAGACTGATTGCGAATCCGGGATGTTATACAACCTGTTCGATTCTGGCGGCATATCCTCTGGTAAAGGAAGGTCTGATTGATGTAAACACTTTGATTGTGGATGCAAAGTCCGGTACTTCCGGAGCGGGACGAGGTGCAAAGGTTGCCAATTTATTCTGTGAGGTCAATGAGAATATGAAAGCATATGGTGTGGCAAGTCACCGGCATACTCCGGAGATTGAGGAGCAACTGGGTTATGCAGGGAATTGTGAAGTAACCATTAACTTTACCCCCCATCTGGTGCCGATGAATCGTGGGATACTGGCAACGGAATATGCAACCCTGAGACGCAAGGCGGACGGTACACTTCCTTCCTATCAGGAAGTCAGGGCAGTATATGATAAGTATTATGCAGATGAGAAGTTTGTCCGCATACTGGAAAAAGGCATCTGCCCTGAAACCAAATGGGTGGAAGGCAGCAACTATGTGGATATTAATTTCGTGATAGATGAGCGTACCGGACGCATCATTATGATGGGAGCTTTGGATAATCTGGTAAAGGGTGCAGCAGGTCAGGCAGTGCAGAACATGAATCTGTTGTTTGGATTAAAAGAAAGTGAAGGGTTGGATTTGGTTCCATGCTTCCCCTAGTAATGTAGAAAGTGCTTCTAAGATGTCAAAGTAAAACATCTTAGAAGCACTATGTTCCACATAAGAGAATTGTAGAGCAACTCTAATGAATTACAGGGTAATTCATTGTGAAAGAGAGAGGACAATATGAGTAATAAGCAATATACCGTCAGGACGATGACAGTTGAAGATTACGAAGGACTTCATGCCTTATGGCTGACGATACATGGTTTTGCCATCCGAAGCATTGATGATTCCCGGGAAGGCGTAGAACGATTTTTGAAGCGAAATCCCACCACCAGCGTGGTTGCTGCGGCGGAGGACGGTTCCGTTGTGGGCGGTATTCTGTGTGGTCATGACGGCAGACGGGGTTGTTTGTATCATGTCTGTGTGCGCGAGGACTATAGACGTCTTGGTATCGGCAAGGCAATGGTCGTGCATTGCATGAATGCGTTGAAGGAAGAACAGATTAACAAGGTAAGTCTGATTGCCTTCACGGTTAATGATATCGGTAATGCCTTTTGGAACTGTATCGGCTGGACAAAAAGAGAAGACTTAAATTATTACGATTTTACATTGAACGAAGCAAATATAACAGCGTTTAATCAATAGGAGGAGAGGAGCTATGAAGCAGATAGAAGGTGGCATAACCGCAGCAAAAGGGTTTAAGGCAGCAAGTGTTGCGGCTGCCATTAAATATCAGAATCGGAAAGACATGGCTATGATTTACAGTACAGCGCCCTGTAAGGCAGCAGGTACTTTTACTACAAATGTGGTGAAAGCGGCACCGGTATTGTGGGATAAAAAACTGGTAGAGACTGCTCCTTTCGTACAGGTGGTTGTTGTAAATTCAGGCATTGCCAATGCCTGTACCGGAAAACAGGGATTTGATGCCTGCAAGGCAACAGCAAAAGCAGTAAAAGAAGCGCTTGATGTTTCTGTGGATGCCTGTTTGGTGGCGTCTACTGGTGTCATTGGCATGCAGCTTCCTGTTGAAAAACTGGCAAATGGTGTAAAAGCTATGGCATCGCAGTTGGATGATAGTACAGAAGCCGGAACCGCGGCAGCAAAAGCCATTATGACAACCGACACAATTCATAAGGAAATAGCGGTTTCCTTTACGGCAGGCGGTAAGACGGTTACGCTTGGAGGTATGTCAAAGGGGTCCGGAATGATTCACCCGAATATGTGTACCATGTTGGGATTTTTAACAACAGATATTGCCATTGAAAAGAGCTTGCTGCAGGAGGCGCTAAGTCGGGTAGTACAGGATACGTTTAATATGATTACGGTAGATGGGGATACTTCTACAAACGATACGCTGCTAATCATGGCAAACGGACTTGCGGAAAATGAGCCGATTACCACCAAAGGAGAGGATTATCAGAACTTCCTGGACGCATTGTTTTATGTATGTGAATTTCTTGCTAAGAAAATGGCAGGTGACGGAGAAGGCGCAACCAAACTGTTTGAAGCGAAAGTAGTAAATGCCAGGAGCAAAGAGGATGCAAGGACATTGTCCAGAGCTATCGTAGCAAGTAATCTGTCAAAAGCGGCAATTTATGGCTGTGACGCTAACTTCGGACGTTTCCTGTGTGCTATGGGATATTCGGGAGCAGAGTTTGACCAAAACGATGTGGAATTGTTTTTTGAAAGCAGTGAGGGACGTTTACAGGTATTTGATAAAGGAACACCAATTGTGTTTGATGAGGAGCTTGCAGCTAAAATACTGGGTGCATCAGAAGTCACCATCTATGTGGATATGAATGAAGGTGATGCGCAGGCAACCGCCTGGGGCTGTGACCTTACTTACGACTATGTAAAGATTAATGCGGATTATCGTTCATAAATAATAATCGGGAAAGTGAGAAGAATCATGGAAAAAGATATGGAACAGGTTTTGAAAAAAGCAGAGGTGCTTATCGAGGCGCTTCCTTATATACAGCAGTTCAATCGTAAAATCATTGTTGTAAAATACGGCGGAAGCGCTATGAGCAACGAGGAATTACAGAAGAATGTTATTAAGGACGTTACCCTTTTGAAGCTGGTAGGCTTCAAACCGATTATTGTTCACGGAGGCGGCAAGGAAATCAGCCGCTGGGTTGGCAAAGTGGGCAAGGAAGCGAAGTTTGTCAACGGACTTCGCGTTACCGATGAGGAAACCATGGAGATTGCGGAGATGGTGCTGAACAAAGTAAACAAGAGTCTTGTGACCATGGTAGAAGAGCTTGGTGTCAAAGCAATCGGTATCAGCGGCAAGGACGGCGGGTTGTTGCAGGTAGAAAAAAAATATTCTGACGGACAGGATATCGGCTATGTGGGTGAGATTACAGGAGTAGACCCGAAGGTGCTTTATGATTTGCTGGAGAAGGATTTCCTTCCGATTGTGGCACCTATCGGTTTAGATGATACTTTCCGGTCCTACAATATCAATGCCGACGATGCGGCATGTGCCATTGCAAAGGCTGTCCATGCGGAGAAGCTTGCTTTCCTGACAGATATTGAGGGTCTGTATAAGGATATCAATGACAAATCTTCCTTTATCTCCCGTCTGACTGCGACACAGGCAGAGGAGCTGATTGGCGGCGGATTTATCGGCGGTGGTATGCTGCCGAAGTTAAACAACTGTACCTCCGCCATCAGAAACGGTGTAAACAGAGTACATATTCTGGACGGCAGAATTCCCCACTGCCTGCTGTTGGAGATTTTCACGAACCGCGGTATCGGAACGGCAATTATTGCAGATGAAGAGAATGAAGCATAGAGAAACGACAGTAAATAGAAATGAGGAAACAGCTATGAATATGAAGGAATATATTGCGCAGGCGGAGAAAGACCTGCTTCACACCTACAACCGGTTTCAGATTGTTCTTGATAAGGGTGACGGCGTATACCTGTATGATATGGAAGGAAAGAAATATCTTGACTTTGTGGCAGGTATTGCCGTATTTGCTTTGGGATATAACAATAAGGAGTATAATGATGCGCTGAAACATCAGATTGACAAGCTGCTTCATACCTCCAACTATTACTATAATGTGCCTGCCATTGAGGCAGCCCGTAAAATGAAAAAGGCATCCCGCATGGACAGAGTGTTTTTCACTAACTCCGGTACGGAGGCTTTGGAGGGAGCCATCAAGGCAGCCCGCAAGTATGCTTATCTGAAGGATGGAAATACTGACCATGAGATCATTGCCATGAATCATTCTTTCCACGGAAGAACCATGGGGGCTTTGTCCATCACAGGCAATCCCAAGTACCGGGAGCCGTTTGAACCGCTGATTGGCAATGTGAAATTTGCTGATTTGAATGATTTTGACAGCATTCTTGCCAACGTGACGGATAAGACCTGCGCGATTATACTGGAGCCTGTACAGGGCGAGGGCGGTTTGTATCCTGCAACAGAAGATTTTTTGACGAGGGTTCGCGCTCTTTGTGATGAAAAGGATATACTGCTGATTTTTGACGAGGTACAGTGCGGTATGGGCAGAACCGGATATATGTATGCGTGGCAGAGATACAATATTAAGCCTGATATTATGACTTCTGCAAAAGCGTTGGGATGCGGTGTTCCGGTTGGCGCTTTTATGATGACCGAGCGGGTGGCGCAGAATTCCCTGACAAGCGGTGATCATGGAACCACCTATGGAGGAAATCCCTTTGCATGTGCAGCGGTGGAAAAAGTATTTGATTTATTTGAGAAAGACCATATAATAGAACATGTCAGAGAGTTGACGCCCTATTTTGAACAACGTCTGCAGGAGTTGGCAGATAAGTATGACTGCATTACGGAGCGCCGCGGAGTAGGTTTTATGCAGGGACTGGTATTTGACCGCCCTGTTGGAGAAATCATCAATAAAGCATTGGAAAACGGTCTGCTGTTAATTAATGCAGGTCCCAATATCATCCGTTTTGTCCCTTCTCTGATTATCACGAAAGAAAATATTGATGAAATGATAGCGATTCTGGATAACTGTATTGTGGAGTAAGATATGAGTCTGAAAAAGAGATTAATTGCAACTGCGGCGGTGATTGTGATGGCTGCGGGGGCATTATATGGAAGTACTATGGAGATAAGCGGCGTCGAGGAAGAGGGAAGCCGCTTATCCTGGTTTAGCCGTAAAGAAACAATTTATTGCTGGTATACGGATGAAGCGCTGAGCTACTATCTGAACGGCGCAGCGGTTTCCTTCGGAGAACGGGAAGGAGTGCGCGTGATCCCGGTGCTTGTTTCCGACAGTGAATATCTGGAAGCTGTCAACAAGGCTTCCCTGGAGGAAAACCAGACCCCGGATGTGTATCTTTTGAGCAATGATGCGTTGGAAAAAGCATATCTTGCGGGATTGGCAAGCGAGATACAGGATGAAGGAAATATCTGTAACAGTGAGCATTTTCCCAAGGCAGCGCTCTCAGCAGTGGAATATCAGGGAAAATATATTGCTTATCCGTTGTTTTATGAGACCAGTGCGTTAGTCTATAATGAAACCTATCTGGAGGAGTGGGCGAAACAGCAGGCGCTGAGGGAGCTGGCAAACGAGGAGGAAGAGGAAACAGCAGAAGGCTCGGAGGAAGCCGCTGCTGTGGATGAAACCCTGCTTGCCGGGAAAATCCGGGAATATCTGTTAAATGCCATTCCTGCCACGGTGGAGGATATTCAAAACATTGCAAATACCTTTGATGTGCCGGAGGGTGTGGAAGGTATTATGGAATGGGATGTGTCCGATATTTTCTATAATTACTGGATTGTAGGCGAATATATGATTGCCGGTGGGGATGCGGGTGATAATACCGCCAATATGAACATCAATAATGAAGAAACCATACAATGTCTGGAAGTGTATAAGAACTTAAATCAGTTTTTTTCGATTGAATCTGATACAGTGACCTATGATTCGGTAATTGATGATTTTATTGACGGAAAAACAGTTTTCACTATCGCTACGACAGATGTGGTAAAACGACTGGAAAGCGCCAAAGAGGATGGGAGCTTTGCATATGAGTACGGAATAGCGGTAATGCCGGATATCAATACTGAGCTGAAAAGCCGTTCTATGTCTGTTACCAGTACGGTTGTTATTAACGGTTATTCCAGGCATAAAGAGCTTGCGAATCGTTTTGCAGCATATCTGACGGATGAATATGCGGGTAATCTGTATGAGCGGACAGGTAAGCTGTCGGCAAACTTAAACGCCAATACGGATAATGGTGCATTACAGATATTTATGGAAGAATATGCAGACAGTGTACCGCTTCCTAAGATGATAGAGACTGGTAATTTCTGGTTACAGCTTGAGGTTCTGTTTGCTAAGGTGTGGAATGGAGCGGATGTGACGACAGCAGTACAGGAACTGGCGGAGCAGATGGCAATACAGATGGGCAGTTAGGAAAAGCGGCAATGAATAAATGACCAATCATGGGAAAAGATACTATTAAATGTAAAAAAGAAAGGTGGTATCTCCATGATTGGTTTTTTTATTGCATTGATTTCAGGGGCACTTATGAGTATTCAGGGTGTTTTTAACACACAGGTAACCAAATCTTCAAGTATTTGGAGTGCAAGTGCATTTGTTCAGTTCACGGCATTGATTGTATGTCTTGGTGCATGGCTGTTCACGGATAGGAGTTCGCTTACAAAGGTATTTAGTGTGGAACCGAAGTATATGCTGTTAGGCGGCGCCATTGGTGCATTCATTACGTATACGGTTATCAAGAGCATGGAGCTGCTCGGACCTGCAAAGGCGGTTATGCTCATCGTGATAGCACAGTTGATTGTGGCATATGTGATAGAGCTTTTTGGTGCGTTTGGTGTGGAGAAGGAGCCATGGGAGTGGCGGAAGGGCATTGGTATGGCAGTAGCGATTGCCGGAATTATTATCTTTAAGTGGAAATAAGAAAAGCTTTAAAAATTAAGAAAAAAGTTACTTGTAAATTAAGAGCAAGTATTTTACAATGAAAGCAGTCAGCATAGAGAGGCAGCCCTCTGATTTTATAGTCTGTTTTTGACAGATTAAGAAACGAGGGACTATGATGAGAAAAAATAAATATTTACGAAATTGCGTATTAATTGTTACATGCAGTCTGATGATGTGTCTGTTCACGGCAGGATGCGGTGTCAGGGATTCGGCGGTAGTGTTTTCCGTGGAAGAGTCTGAGACGAGCGCCGGCGGTAATGAGGAGTCTGATAGTGGAAATTTAGAATATGATCAGACAGGCACAGGGGAGCAGACTCAAACTCTGGAAGAGGAACTGCCGGTCATTTGTGTATATGTATGCGGAGCGGTAGTAAACCCCGGCGTGGTGGAACTTACCGAGGGGAGCAGAGCTGATGACGCCCTGCGGGCAGCGGGCGGTTTTGCGGAGGATGCCTGCAGGGATTATGTAAATCTGGCGGCAAAGGTGACGGATGGTGAAAAGCTTTATTTTCCCAGTGTCACTGAGGCAGAAATGCTGAAGGCAGAAGAGGAAGCGAAGGAGCAAGGTCTGGTGAACATCAATACGGCGGATGCCGAACAGTTAATGACGCTGCCGGGAATCGGTGAAGCGCGTGCAAGGGACATTATTTCCTATCGTGAGGAACAAGGAGCTTTTCAGAAAAAAGAGGATTTACAGAAGGTTTCCGGAATCAAGGAAAACATGTATGAAAAGCTGTGTGATAAAATAGTTGTGCAGTAAAAGGTGTAATATAAGGGAAAGGGAAGTATAAAATGGCAGAGAAAAGAGCATTGGTTGTAGACGATGAAAAGCTGATTGTGAAAGGAATCCGTTTCAGTCTGGAACAGGATGGTATGCAGGTAGATTGTGCCTATGACGGGGAAGAGGCATTAGAGTATGTCCGCAATAATCAATACGATATCATTCTTTTGGATGTGATGCTGCCTAAGCTTACAGGCTTTGAGGTCTGCCAGCAGATACGTGAATTTTCCAATGTGCCGATTATTATGTTGACTGCAAAAGGCGATGATATGGATAAAATACTGGGGCTTGAATACGGCGCGGATGACTACATAACCAAGCCGTTCAATATTCTCGAGGTGAAAGCCCGCATCAAGGCAATTATGCGCAGGGTGGAGCCTAAGAAGACTGCAAATGATGCGGCAAAGATAATCGAAAGCGGCGATATGCGGTTGGATTGTGAGGGAAGAAGAGCCTATATTTGCGGGAAGGAAATCGGTCTGACTGCAAAGGAGTTTGAAGTACTGGAGCTTCTGATGCTCAATCCCAATAAGGTATATAGCAGAGAGAGTCTGCTCAAGCTGGTATGGGGAGTGGATTATCCCGGTGATGTGCGTACTGTCGACGTACATATCCGCCGTCTGCGTGAAAAGATTGAAGAGAATCCCAGCGAGCCAAAATATGTACATACGAAATGGGGCGTGGGTTATTACTTTATGAATGTGTAAACGATTTGGATGGTCAGAATGGTAGCGAAGATAAAGGAAAAAATAATAAATTTATTGCCTTATCGAAGTCTGCGGGTGCGTATTTTTATAATTATTCTTACAGTCGGGATTCTTTGCAGTGTAGTAATGCGTTATGCTATTATGAATAATTATGAGGAACGGGCGGTGGAACAGCGTTCTACCACTATACAGAATCAGCTGATGATATTGGCAAATCATTTAGTCAGCAATAATTATATGTTGAATTATAACTCTCAGGAACAGAATTACCGCACATCAAAAGAGGTTATTAATGCGGAATTGGAATTGCTTTCCAGCCTTTATGAAGGCAGAGTGATGATTATTAACAGCAATTTCAAGGTTGTGAAGGATACCTATGGCATCAGCGAAGGTAAAATTATTATATCGGAAGAGGTTATCAAGTGTTTTCAGGGAGTAAATACCTCCCATTACGATCCGGAGCATGGTTATATCGAACTGACTACTCCGATTATGGATACCTCGGCAACAGCGGAAAACGGAGAGAAGAATAGCGGCGATGCCATTGTGGGGATTATGTTAACCAGTATTTCCGCGGAAAGTATTGCTTCTACTATGGAAGTATTGAATCGGAAAGCCAATATTCTGGAGACACTGCTGATTCTGGGAATTGTGGCGTTGGCTATGATATTGTCCATTGTTCTGACTCGTCCTTTCAACCGCGTTATACAGGCAATCAATGAGGTAAAGGCAGGGTATAGCGACGAGTTGATTTCGGTTCCCGATTATGATGAGACGGTACATATTGTGGATGCGTTTAATCAGGTATTAAAACGAATGAAGACATTGGACGATTCCAGACAGGAATTTGTGGCGAATGTGTCGCATGAGCTGAAAACGCCGATGGCATCTGTCAAGGTACTGGCAGATGCCCTTCTGGCACAGGAAGATGTACCGGCAGAGCTGTATCGTGAATTTATGGAGGATATCGTATCTGAAATAGACAGGGAAAATCAGATTATCACGGATTTACTGGCGCTGGTAAAGCTTGAAAAAAAAGTACAGGACTTAAATATCGTGTCGCTGAATATCAATGATTTGACAGAGCTGATTTTAAAACGTCTTCGTCCGCTTGCCCGCAAAAAGGATGTGGAGGTCGTCTTTGAGAGCATGCGTCCTGTGGTCGCAGAGGTTGATGAGGTAAAAATGACGCTGATTATGACGAACCTGGTGGAAAACGCCATTAAATACAATAAGGAGCATGGCTGGGTAAAGGTGACATTGGATGCGGATCATCAGTACTTTACCTTTGAGGTCAGTGATTCGGGACTGGGAATTCCCGAGGAATCTCTGACGCACATTTATGAGCGTTTTTACAGGGTAGACAAATCCCATTCCCGTGAAATCGGCGGTACGGGACTGGGACTTGCCATTACGAAAAGCGCCGTTTTAATGCACAGGGGCTCTATTACGGTTACGAGTATTGAGGGGGAGGGAACCAGCTTTTTGGTAAAAATCCCGTTAACTTATATTGCACAGCAGACTGTGTAAACAGTCAAAAAGGTTATGAGAATGAAAAAAACAGGAAACTTTTTGCTTTGCCTTCTTTGTCTGATGGTGTTAGGTGCCTGCGGACAGGAGGATGGAGATAACGCGAATATTTATCCGGTTTATTATGTCAATAATTCGGAGACAAAGGTTGAGATGCACGAGTATGAAATGCAGTCTGATTCGGAAGAGGAGCAATTGCAGGAATTGCTTGACTGTTTGTCCACTGTTCCGGACAAGCTGGAATATAAGCCGCCCTTTTCTATGGGCTTCGAACTGCTTGGCGTGAGTGTGGATGACGGCAAAATTTTGCTGGATGTAGACGCCAATTATAAGGTGATGCCTGCGACGACAGAGGTATTAGTCCGGGCGGCAATCGTACGGACACTGACACAGCTTCCGAATATCAGTTATGTGGGAATTACGGTAGAGGGAAATCAGCTCTATGATAATGTTGGTGAGCTGGTTGGATGGATGAGTGGGGATCAGTTTATTGATAATGACGGAAGCGAGATTAATACTTATGAACTGGTTCGGGTCAAGCTGTATTTTGCCAATGAAACAGGGGACAAGCTTATTGCAGCTTACAGAGAAAAGCATTATTCTACCAACACACCGTTGGAAAGATTTGTGGTGGAGGAATTGATTGCAGGTCCCAGTGGTCAGGTGGAGGGGCTTTATCCTTCTATTAATCCGGAGACAAAGATTATCAATGTTATGACAAGAGATGGCATCTGCTATGTGAATCTGGATTCGAGCTTCCTGACGGTAGTAAATAATGTGTCCACGGAGGTGGCAGTTTATTCCATTGTAAATTCCCTGGTGGAACTGAGCAATGTTAATAAAGTGCAGGTATTAATTAACGGTGAAATTCCCAGCTCCTTTAGTACGACTACTTTTGAGCGTAATCTGGACTATGTAACCAATTTGGAGCAGTAGGATAATAGCAAGACAGGAATCAGAAAGGATACAGGATGCGCAGACCTTTATTTGCAGTGTGCCTGTGCCTTGTGGCGGCAGTTGCGCTGCTATCGTTTTCCGGTATGTCCCATACAAGTATAGGGCAGTCGGCTTTGCCCGCGTCGGGTGGGGAAACGGTAATGGTTACAGGCAGGGTATCCGCAAAGGATACAAAAGAATTTATTATGGAATCGGTTGTGTTACTTTCGGAATCACAATCGGAAAGCATATCTGAAGCCGCAGATTCGCGGCAAAATATTCCAATCAAAGAAAAGATTATATGTAAGTGGGAGGCTTCCGGAAAGCTTCGCCTTGGAAGTACGGTGGTGCTTAGAGGGATTTATGAACCTTTTTCCAGAGCGACGAATCCGGGAGAGTTTGACGCTGCGGCTTACTACGGTTCATTAGGAATCTGCGGCAGAGTTACGGATATTACAAATTTGGAACAGAGCGGTGAGTACTCCCGGTGGCAGGAGAATCTGTATCAGTTGCGGACATATTTTAAAGAAAGATTGTATAAGGTGTTTCCGAAAAAGGAAGCATCCATTCTTACTGCCATGTTGTTGGGAGACAAAGAAGAACTGGATGGTGGAATCAAGGAACTGTATATGGAAAGCGGTATTGTGCATATTCTCTCTATCTCAGGACTACATATTACAATGATTGGTATGGGAATTTACAGGCTGTTTAGACGCATGGGCGCGCCTTTATGGGCTGCGGCAGTGTTCGGGGGAGTTTTTCTGTTTCTGTATGGGGTGATGACAGGAATGAGTGTGTCGGCATGCAGGGCTATCGGTATGTATGCTATGAAAATGGTAGCTCTTGTGACCGGAAGGAGCTATGATATGTTGACGGCGCTTGGCGTAATGGCGGCTGTTATGGTATGGAAGCATCCGTATTATCTGAGTAATGCAGGATTTTTACTTTCCTTCGGTTCCATTCTGGGAGTGGGATGGCTTTACCCTGCCCTGCAGCCTGAGGAAACACGATTTGTACCGAAAAGATATGAGGCAAGGCGGTGGAAAAGAACGTGGGACAAGTTGTGTTATAAGATGTGGACGGGAGTGCTTCAGTCGGTCTTATCCGGTATAGCTATCACATTATTAACGATGCCCATACAGCTATGGTTTTATTATGAAATACCAACCTACTCTGTTTTAATAAACCTGTTGATATTGCCGTTTATGGAAATTTTAATGACGACAGGACTGGTGGCTATGCTTATGCCGGGGGCGGGACTTGTAGGAACAATTACCTGTCTGGTTTTGAAAGGTTATGAATGGACTTGCGAATGTTTTAACCAACTTCCCTTTCATACCTATAATCCGGGAAGACCGCACATATGGCAGGTGGTATTGTATTATTTGTTATTGCTGCTTCTAGTGACTATACAGGGTATGAGAAAGCAGGGGAAAATCGGCAGTTATTCAAAATCCGGAAGAAAAAATAACTGTATTTTAATGCAAAAATTCTGTTATATACACATTCCTTTTATATTAACCCTGGCAGTCATAATTCTTGTCCTGCGTGTTAGAACGGAGCATAGCGTAACCTTTCTGAATGTGGGGCAGGGAGATAGTATTGTGGTGGAACTTTCTACCGGGGAGGTTTATCTGTTTGACTGTGGCAGCAGCAGGAAAAAGGCAGGGGAATATGTATTGGTTCCATATTTAAAATACAGAGGAATTCAGCATATTGATGCGGTATTTGTATCCCACCCGGATGAAGACCATTGTAACGGAGTAGAGGAACTGTTTGCGCTTGGGTGGGAGGAAGGTATTAGCGTGGGGCAGTTGGTGCTGCCATGGTTCGCGGATACCATGCAGGAGGAGCTGGCATTCCTGATACAGGCGGCTGAGGAAGCTGTGCAGGAGAAGCCTGTTGAGATTTCTTATATCAAAGCAGGGGATTCCTTTGCGGTGCAGAGGGCTTCCTTTCTTTGCATCCATCCTCCAAAGGCATATGAAGGGGAAAGTACCAATGCCGGTTCTCAATGTTTTTATGTAAAATTATACGGCGGCAAAAGGGAAGAAGAAAAAGGAGCGGTTTCGCTGCTTCTTACCGGTGATGTGGAGGGAGATGGGGAGGAACTTCTGTTACAGGAATTAAAAGACCGTAACATCAAAAATGTCACGGTTTTGAAGGTCGCCCATCATGGCTCGAAAAACTCCACCTGCAGAGAAATGTTGGAACAGTTGATGCCACAGTTGGCGGTTATATCCTGCGGCAAAAATAATCGCTATGGGCATCCTCATGAAGAGACTTTGGAAAGATTAAAAGCTGTGGAAAGCAAAATTATGTCAACAGCGGATTGTGGGGCAATTACAGTGCAGACAGGGAAAGAGGCTAAAGTATATGGATATTTAAATTAAAAGCGGAGAAGAGAACTCTCAGTTAAGAGCCATGTTTCGATACAATTAACACTTCCACGCTCATCATATCGTTCATCTGACCGGTTTTGACAGCTTCCTCTGCTTCCACACATTGCGTTATCGCTTTGCAAAGACCGGCTGTTTTAAAACGGGAAGCCTGAGCTGCATATTTACCTGCAACAAAGGCAGGAACCCCGATTTTGGCGGCAATTGCCTTGTTATCATAGCCTCTGGATTTTAGTTCCTTGACCTGAAGCAGCATATTGTACTGTCTTGCGATAAGGAACAGGATGCGCATGGGCGGTTCCCGTAAAGCCAGCAGGTCATAATAGAGCTGTAACGCCTTGGGAGTCTGCCCGTCGGCAATGGCGTTTATCATATCAAAAATGTGATTGCTGATGCGGTTCGTGCAGATGGTATTTACATCCGCGTCGGTAATCACGTCCCTGTCCATACAGTAGCAGATAAGCTTCTCTAATTCCATGCGGATATTTTCCATATCTGTTCCTGTTTTGGTCAAAAAAAGCTGCACGGTGCTTTCAGTAATTTTTTTCCCTTCTTTATTCAGAATACCGCCAATCCAGCGCTTCAAAGTGTTTTCATCCTGAATGGCGAATTCAGCCACATAACCTTTGGACTGGACTGTCTTATAGAGCTTGCTGCGCTTGTCCACTTCACTTTCCGTAAAGACAAAATACGTGGATTCATTGGGGGCGGCAAGGTATTCTGCCATTTTTTCGCCGCCGGATTTGAATAAACCGCTGTTGCTGATAAAAATAACACGGCGGGGGGCAAGAAAGGGAAGTGTCTCTGCAAGGTCGATTATTTCACCTACCGGAACGTCTTTCCCTTCGTAAAAATGGGTGTTCATATTGTCTCCTTCGCCGCACATTGCTTTTTGCAGGCGTTCCGTATATTGCCTGCGAAGGTAGCGTTCTTCGCCGTAGAGGAGATATATCTGTTTGAAATTACCTAGTTTGATGTCATCGTTAATGCGTTGCATAAGCTGCTCCCTCAGTGTGTATTGTCTCAGAACAATTATATTGTATCCAAAATAAATTTGGAATGCAAGGACAAAAGAACGTTGAGCTTCCGGGGCGCATGTGTTACTATATAACATGGAAGAATAGCAGTTATAAGATATAACAGGGGTATAAGGAATGTTTTTGACAAAAGTAAAAAAAGGAATTGCCGCAGCAGGCTGTCTTATAGCAATGGCAACGCTTACCGGCTGTGGAAGTAATAACGAAAAGGTGAGCGAGGGCATGAAGCTCATAGGAGAGTTGGATTATCAGGGTGCGCTTGCGCAGTTTGAGGAGGCAGAGGAGCTTTCCGAAAATTCCCGCCTCATTGCGCGGGGCAGAGGAATTGCATATATGGGAATTGCGGATTATGAGCAGGCAGTAAGCTGTTTTCAGGATGCGCTTCTTGGCAGCAATGGTCTGGTTGAAGCAATCGATTTTGATATTAATTTTTATCTGGCGGCTGCTTACATCAAGAACGGGCAGTATCAGGAGGCAAAAGAAGTCTATGATGCCATTCTGGCGCTGCGACCTGAGGAAGAGGATGCTTATTATCTTCGGGGAAGCGTTCTGCTTGAACTGGGAGACTATGAGAATGCCAAGCTTGATTTTGACAAAACGATTTCCATGGATGCAGGAAATTATGACCGCCTGATTGACATTTATCAGACGCTGGAGAACTTGGGATATATAGAGGCTGGACAGACTTATCTGCAAAATGCGCTGGATGCCGGAGAAAATCAGATGAAAGCATATGATAGGGGGCGTATCTATTATTATCTGGGAGAATATCAGAAGGCTTATATCGCTCTGGAGGAAGCAAGGCAGGACGGTACTGCGGAAAGCTCTCTGTATCTTGGAATGGCATATGAGGCAACGGGAGATTACAATTATGCTTCCAGTGTATATAACAGTTATCTGGCACAGGATTCCGGCAATGCGGCGGTTTATAATCAACTGGGACTGTGCGAGATGAAAAAAGGGGATTATCAGAAGGCGTTGGACGCATTTCAGGCGGGAAAGCAGATTGAAGGAAACGGCATTATGCAGTCTCTGCTTTTTAATGAGATTGTCGCTTATGAATATTTGGGGGAGTATAAAACGGCAGCAGTTCTGTTAGACAGTTACCTGACAGCTTATCCGGATGATGAAAAGGCTGAGAGGGAGCGGCAGTTTTTAGCTACCCGATGATTCGGCTTGTTCCTGCAGCTTAAGCAGTTTTACATATTCCGTCAGAGAATTTCTGTGCCTTGGTGAAAGCTCCAGGGAGATATTGATAAAATCAGAGACGGTATAGTTTTCTGTGAAAGGACGGCACAGTTCTTCGGGATTATACCGGTAGCTGTTTCTTTCCAACAGATAATCAACGGTGACGCCGAAATATTCTGCAATTTTGCACAGAGTTGCCTGATCGGGAAAATGGCGGTCCTTTTCATAGTTGGACACGGTACCGATTGACACTTTCAGATAGGAAGCGAGTTCTTTCTGATAGATGCCTTTTTCATTGCGAAGTCTGACCATGGTGCTCCCGAAGCTCATTCCAGTTCCTCCTTTCTTTCAAACTATAGGTTTACTAAATTGTATTTTATATTATTTTACTTTTGTGAAAATAATATTATAGACAACCAATAAAATTCATAAAAACACATGCCTCATTTTAATACGCTTAAATCAAAATAAGGGCGTTGACCTACCGATAGGAAGTGGAGTAATATTAATAATAGGAATAACAAGCCGTGGAATACGGCAGAATGGAGTACATGATGATTAATAAGTTAGTAGCGAAAATCCGGAAGACAAATGCACCTATTGTAGTAGGTCTTGACCCGATGATGAAATTTGTTCCCAAATCCATACAGAGAGCAGCTTTTCAGGAATACGGCGAGACCTTAGAGGGGGCTGCAGAAGCAATCTGGCAGTATAACAAGGGTATCGTGGATGCAATTTGTGATTTAGTACCGGCTGTAAAACCCCAGATTGCCATGTATGAGCAATTTGGTATTCCCGGTCTGATTGCTTTCAAGAAGACAGTGGATTACTGTAAGGAGAAGGATTTGGTGGTAATCGGTGATGTGAAACGCGGCGATATCGGCTCCACCTCCGAGGCATATGCGGTAGGACATCTGGGAAAAGTACAGGTGGGCAGCAATGCGTTTTATGGCTTTGATGAGGATTTTGCAACCGTTAACCCCTACCTCGGCTCTGACGGTATCACTCCTTTCACTAAAGTGTGTAAGGAAGAGAGCAAGGGTATCTTTGTACTGGTAAAGACCTCCAACCCCAGCAGCGGCGAGTTTCAGGATCGTATCATTGACGGAAGACCTCTTTATGAGTGGATGGGGGAAAAGGTTGCGCAGTGGGGTGCAGACTGTATGCCTGAGAACGGAAAATACAGTTATGTGGGAGCGGTAGTCGGAGCAACCTATCCTGAGCAGGGGAAGGTGCTCCGTAAGATTATGCCGAATACCTTTATTCTCGTACCCGGTTATGGCGCGCAGGGCGGAAAGGGTGCCGATTTGGTTCATTTCTTTAATGAAGACGGCTTGGGGGCGATCATTAATTCCTCCCGCGGCATTATTGCGGCTTATCAGCAGGAGAAATATGCGATATACGGTGAAGATAATTATGCGGAGGCTTCCAGAGCGGCAGTTATTGATATGAGAGAGGATATCGCGCAGGCATTGGCGGCAAAATAATGCGCCCCGGGAACTATTATTTATCACATTCGGAAAGGAAGCCAAAATGAACATCAGACGTGCAACTCCAAAAGACATCAACGGAATCAATAAGCTTTTACAGGAGGTTTTGATGGTTCACCACAACGGAAGACCGGATTTGTTTAAGGCAAATGTAAAAAAGTACACGGATGAAGAGCTTATGGTAATGCTTGCTGACGATAAGAAGCCTGTTTTTGTTGCAGTGGATGAAAAGGAGGAGGTATTGGGTTATACTTTCTGTGTGTTTCAGCAGCAGATAGGAAATAATATTCTGACGGATATTAAGACGTTATATGTTGATGATTTATGTGTGGATGAGGATAAGAGAGGAAAGCATATCGGTAAGCAGTTGTATGAATTTGTTTTAGCGTATGCCAGGTCACAGGGATGCTATAATGTGACATTGAATGTATGGACCTGTAATCAGGGCGCAATGAAATTTTATGAGAAGTGCGGTCTGACACCGCAGAAAATCGGGATGGAAAAGATATTATAGAATGGAGGTATTGCTATGAAATCAAAGGTTTATTTTTCAAGGACAATTACACCCGAAAAGGTATTGGAGCTTTATCAGCTATTGGGGAAGGAACTTTCCGGCAGGGTTGCAGTCAAGGTGCATTCGGGAGAGACAGGAAATCAGAATTTTCTGCGACCGGAATTTTGGAAACCCATGATTGACTCTGTGGGAGGAACGGTGGTAGAGTGCAATACCGCTTATGAGGGAACCCGCGATACCACAAAGAAGCATCAAAAAACCATACAGGAGCATGGCTGGAACCGTTACTTTGACGTGGATATCATGGATGGAGAAGGACCGGATATGGTTCTTCCGATTGAAAACGGAAAAATCATTCAATAAAATTATGTCGGTAAGAATCTGGCAAATTATGATTCGCTTCTGGTATTGTCCCATTTTAAAGGACATCCTATGGGCGGTTACGGCGGAGCATTAAAGCAGCTTTCTATCGGTGTGGCATCCTCCTATGGAAAAGCATATATCCACGGAGCGGGAAAACCGGAGGATATCTGGACGGCAGACCACGATTCCTTTCTGGAAGCCATGGCGGATGCGGCAGAATCCGTGGTTGCTTATTTCCATGGGGAGGCAGTGTTTGTAAATGTGATGAAAAATATGTCCGTGGACTGTGACTGCTGCGCTGTTGCGGAAGATCCCTGCATGGCGGATATCGGCATTTTGATTTCGCTTGACCCGATTGCCATCGATCAGGCATGTATTGATTTGGTTTATGCGGCAACCGATGATCCGGGGCAGGCGCATTTTCTGGAGCGAATCGAAAGCAGAAACGGCGTGCATACGATAGAGGCTGCTGCTGCATTGGGATACGGCTCAAGAGAGTACGAATTGATAGAAGTTTAACATATAGTTTTAACGGTTAAGTCTTGGGAGGTATCAAAGATGTGGTTTGTGTTTGCACTGTTATCAGCGGTCTTTGCGGCGTTGACATCGATTCTTGCCAAGGTCGGAATTGAGGGCGTGAATTCCAATCTTGCAACAGCTATCAGAACGATTGTCGTTTTGTTTATGGCGTGGGGAATGGTCTTTTTGACAAATGCACAGAAGGGAATTGCGGAAATCAGCAGAAAAAGCTGGTTGTTTCTGATACTGTCAGGCTTGGCGACAGGGGCGTCATGGTTGTGCTATTATAAGGCATTGCAGAGCGGAGAAGCCTCCAAAGTAGTTCCTATAGACAAGCTGAGTGTGGTGATTACCCTGATTTTGGCGTTTGTCTTTCTGCAGGAGGAATTTACTGTGAAATCTTTGATAGGATGTATTCTGATTACCGTTGGAACGCTGATTATGGTGCTGTAGGAGACTGCGGGGAGGTTTAACTATTTTTTTCCAATGCTTGTTCTTCGTGTTTAATTTCCCAATAAATCAGAAAGGTTAGCAGCCCGCGCAGTATGATGATTGCGCCGAGAATGCCAAGTTCGGACCACTCGCGTACAACCACGGTGCGAAGAACTTCGCTGCCCATTTTAAATTCCAGAGAGAGTGCAATGCCCTGCGCCAGATTGAGCCGGAGCTTGGAGTTGTGGCGAATCCATTGAATAAAGCTTTTCATAGCGGTATAAATCAAAACGATTACACCAAACAATTCCAAAAGAATGGTGCAGATTTCAACAAAATATATTAAGTATATTTCAATGTTGGCTAGAAAAGTGTGCATTGCAGATACCTCCCCAATTATTTTTAGTATGTGGAAGAAAACGTAATTCATGCAGTATTTTGTACTGCAACCGCTACTTTCCGAACAATAAACTACATTGAGTGTCAGGATACCCGGAGGTATAATATTCTGTAGAACAAAAAGCACATGAAAACAGTACGAATGAGCGAAAAAACATTGTGCGGAAACGAGGAAAGTATGGGAAAAAGAAATACGGTAGATATGACAAGCGGAAGCCCTGCAGGGCACATATTAAAATTTGCGCTGCCTCTGTTAGTCGGTAATTTATTTCAACAGCTATACAATATGGTAGATTCTTTGGTTGTAGGAAACTTTGTCGGTGCAAATGCACTGGCTGCGGTAGGAAGCTGCGGCTCCATGAATTTTCTGTTTTTTTCCTTAAGCTCCGGTCTGGCAATCGGTATCGGTATTATCGTTGCGCAGTTTTATGGGGCCAAGGATGAAAACAGTATTCGTTCCACGATTGCTAATTCTATTTATGTGCTGGGTGCGGCGGCAATCGTGGTGAGTGTGTTGGGGATTTTGCTGGCGGAGCCTTTGCTTCGTCTGCTGCAGACTCCGGACAGTATTATAGGAGATGCCGTGCTTTATATGAGAACGACCTGCGCAGGTATTATTGCCATTGCATTATATAACGGGGTGGCGTCTATTTTGAGAGCGCTGGGAGATGCCAAAACCCCGCTTTATTTTCTGATACTGGCAAGTATTATCAATGTAGTGCTTGATTTGCTTTTTGTGCTGCAGTTTGAGTGGAGTGTGTTCGGAGTTGCGTTTGCAACCATTATTGCGCAGGCGGTATCGGCGATTACCTGTATTATTTACGCCTATGTTAAGGTGCCCTATTTTAAACTGACCAAGGAGCAGCTCCGTCCACAGGGCGATATCATTCGCCGTTCGTTTGTTCTGGGAGTACCTTTGGCATTGCAGAATTCCATGATTGCCGTGTCCTGCATGGTATTACAGGGTGTTGTCAATACCTTTGGCGAGACGATTATGGCGGCATATACAATAATCGGAAGAATTGAGCAGGTGGTACAACAGCCTTACAGCTCATTGGGCACAGCAATTACAACCTATACAGGTCAGAATGTTGGCGCCGGCAAAACAGAGCGTGTAAAGCAGGGCTTCCGTCAGGCGGTGATTATGGTAGTGATTTTCAGTATATTGCTTTTGCCTGTCGCGTACATTTTCGGAGAACAGATTATCGGAGCGTTTGTGAAAGAGCCCGAGGTAATTGAGATTGGTGTAAAAGCACTCCGTATTAACAGCTTGTTTTATTTTGGGCTGGGAATGATTTATGTACCCCGCGCACTCTTAAACGGTGCGGGAGATACAGGCTTTGCAATGATGAACGGTTTTACGGAGGTAGCATGCAGAATCCTGTATTCGCAGATTTTGACCAGAATACCGGCGCTTGGTTATTGGGGAATATGGATTACGACAGGTGCGACATGGGCAACCACTGCGATTGTCTGCGTCATCCGCTATAAAAAGGGAAAATGGCAGCAAAAAAGTCTGATACATAAAAGTTAAGCGTTATGCACAAAAAATATAAGTATTTTTCTGCGCAGAATTCACAAAAATCCATTTTAAATTTATATTTTTCTGACATTTTGAGGTTTGATTTGTTAAAATAAGGATATAACTATGGTATGGATGTAGTAGGAAAAGAAAGGAAGATTTCTGTGTTTGAAAAAGGTGAGTATGTAGTAGTCGGCAATAAAGGTGTATGCGCTGTGGAGGATGTAACGACATTGAATATTTCCGGTGTGGATAGGGAAAGGGAATATTATATTCTCAAGCCTGTTTATGTGCAGGGAAGCACCGTATATGTGCCGGTAGACAGTGCAAAGGAATCTATGCGAAGGGTGCTGACCAGAGAGGAAGCGCAGCAGCTGATTGAGGATATTCCGCAAATTCCATTGATTACCATAACCAATGACAAGCTTTTGGAGCAGGAGTATCGCGGATGTATGAAAACAAACTGCTGTGAGGAGTGGATTAAGATTATCAAGACCATCTATCTGCGCAAGCAGAAGCGTCTGGAAGCAGGACGAAAGGTGACAGCGATTGATGCAAAGTATTTTCGTATTGCAGAAGATAATCTGTACGGTGAGCTTGCAGTGGCACTGGACATTCCCAGAAACGAAGTAGAGACCTATATTACAAGTGAAATAGATAAACAATAAAAAACACTTTACAATCTGCAAAAAAAGTACTATGATTATGTCTAGTCCTAAGCAATTTATATTACAAAACGTTGAAGAGAACAGTAATCTGTGGAAGATATCAGAGAGAATCGCCCCGATTATGTGACACTGCGGTTTAGGCAGTAAATTTCGGGCGCTGCGAGCGATTTTATCCGAAGCCGGTGAAAACCATCTCTGAGTGGCTTTAATACAGCCCGGAGGCTCCCGTTACGAGCAAATGAAGGTGGCAGACAGGAAATATATTGTCTGCAAAAAGGGTGGAACCGCGTATTTTACGTCCCTTGCAATTTTAATTGCAAGGGACTTTTTTGCGCGTATCAGCAGAGTGAAGACACTTCGAGACTGCTTATAAGAAAGGGAGAAGAATTATGAAAATCACATTAAAAGACGGCTCTGTAAAAGAGTATGCAGAAAGCAAAAGTGTATATGAGATTGCCTTGGATATCAGCGAGGGTCTTGCGAGAGCCGCCTGCTGCGGCAAGGCGGACGGCAAGGTGGTAGATTTGCGGACTGTTATCGACCATGACTGCGAGCTGTCCATTTGTACGGCTAATGATAAGGAAGGTCTGGCAACCATCCGTCACACCACATCTCATGTGCTTGCGGAAGCGGTAAAGAATTTATTCCCCGATGCAAAGCTTACTATCGGACCCAGCATTGATACCGGATATTACTATGACTTTGACCATGCGCCTTTTTCCAGAGAGGATTTGGATAACATCGAAGCTGAGATGAAAAAAATTATTAATAAGGGTGCGAAGCTTGAGAAATTTACCCTTCCCAGAGCGGAAGCGATAAAATTTATGGAAGAAAAAGGCGAGCCTTACAAGGTAGAGCTGATTCGTGATCTTCCTGAGGATGCGGAAATTTCCTTTTATAGCCAGGGAGAATTTGTGGATTTGTGCGCAGGACCTCATCTGATGAGTACTAAGGGAATCAAGGCGTTTAAGCTGACCTCTTCCTCAGGCGCATACTGGAGAGGGAACTCCGAGAATGCCATGCTGCAGCGTATTTATGGTACCGCTTTCAATAAGAAAGAAGAGTTGGAGGAGTATCTGACCTATTTGGAGAATATCAAGAATCGTGACCACAACAAGCTGGGACGTGAGATGGAGCTGTTTACCACCGTTGATGTCATCGGGCAGGGACTACCTCTGCTGATGCCAAAGGGTGCAAAGATAGTTCAGACCTTGCAGAGATGGATTGAGGATCTTGAGGATAACGAATGGGGCTATGTCCGTACTAAGACCCCTTTAATGGCAAAGAGCGATCTGTATAAAATTTCAGGTCATTGGGACCATTACAAAGAGGGAATGTTTGTATTGGGCGATGAGGAGAAGGATAAGGAAGTGCTGGCGCTGCGTCCTATGACCTGTCCGTTTCAGTATTATGTATACAAGGCGACCCAACATTCCTACAGGGATTTGCCGATTCGCTACGGTGAGACCTCTACGCTGTTCCGCAACGAGGATTCCGGTGAGATGCACGGTCTGACCCGTGTTCGTCAGTTCACTATCTCCGAGGGACACCTGATTGTAAGACCTGACCAGATGGTAGAGGAGTTCAAAGGCTGTCTTGCTCTGGCAAAATATTGTCTGGAGACGTTGGGTGTAAATGAAGATGTGACTTATCATTTGTCTAAATGGGATCCCGATAACAGGGATAAATATATCGGCGAGCCGGAGGTTTGGGAGCAGACGGAGCAGCATATCCGTGACGTATTGACTGAGCTTGAGATTCCCTTTGTTGAGGATGTGGGAGAAGCGGCATTCTATGGACCGAAGGTGGATATCAATGCGAAAAATGTATACGGCAAAGAGGATACCATGATTACCATTCAGTGGGATGCGCTTCTTGCGGAACAGTTTGATATGTATTATATTGACCAGAACGGTGACAAGGTACGCCCTTATATCATTCACAGAACCTCCATGGGCTGCTATGAGAGAACGTTAGCATGGCTGATTGAAAAATATGAAGGGAAATTCCCTACATGGCTGTGCCCCGAACAGGTTCGCATCCTTCCGATATCTGAAAAATATGCTGATTATGCGGCAAAGGTAGAGGCACAGCTTAAGAAAAACGGTGTGCTGGTGACCGTGGATAACCGTTCCGAGAAGATTGGATTCAAAATTCGCGAGGCGAGACTGAACAAGGTTCCCTATATGCTGGTGGTCGGTCAGAAGGAAGAGGAAGAGGAAAAAGTATCTGTCAGGAGCCGTTTTGCAGGCGATGAGGGACAGAAAACTCTGGATGAATTTATTGACGGAATTTGCAGGGAAATCCGTACCAAGGAAATCCGCAAGGTGGTTATGGAGGAAGAGCAGAAATAATTATTTTTATTAAGAATATTTTTCAAGAAGCCGGAAAAACTAATTCTGCGCAGCTTAAAATATGCCGTACAACGCGGCGGACGGGAAGTGAGCGGCGCAGAAGGAGGCTTATATGGCAGATTTAAAATGTGGTGTAGAAAACTGTACCTATAATGAAGATCACTACTGCTGTAAGGGTGATATCATGGTGGGCGGTAAACATGCCTGCTGTACAGATGATACCTGTTGTGAAAGCTTTGCCCAGAAAAGAGAGGGGCATGACGCTTACACCAGTTCCTTATCTCATCCCAGCAAAACAATCAGTATTGATTGTGAGGCTGTAAAATGCGTTTATAACAGTAATTATAAATGTATTGCGGACCATGTGGATATTAAAGGCTGCGGAGCATGCGACTGCAAAGAGACAGCATGTGCTACCTTTAAAGAAAAATAGGGATTTCTAATCCCGGCGGATTTTTAATCCCAGCGGATTTTAATCCGCTTTACATAATAAAAATTTTGCTTTTTTGAAAAATATTCTTGACAATAGGAATTAGCATGTGTTAATCTATATAGGCGTGTGAAGAACGCGGAATCAAGCAGAGTATCCACTCTCACCTTACGGCGATTGGGCTTGTAAGTGTCAACATCTTTTTCCATACGGACAGAGGTTAGTATTGTGCGCCGTATTGCAATGGATTTCAGTGGATAGTTATGCTATCCACTTTTTGTATTGCAGTGGTTCAGAAGCAATAGCCTATTAGTTCTGAACGGTTACATTTTCTTATGGAGGTGCAAGACCATTAGCGATTTAATGATTAACGAACAGATCAGAGACAAAGAGGTACGTTTGATTGGAGAGGACGGCGAGCAGCTTGGCATCATGTCTTCCAGAGAGGCAATGAAGCTGGCTGAGGATGCAGGTTTGGATTTAGTAAAGATTGCTCCTACCGCAAAGCCTCCTGTTTGTAAGATTGTCGATTACGGCAAATTCAAATACGAACAAATCAGAAAAGAAAAAGAGGCCAGAAAAAAGCAGAAGGTAATTGAAATCAAAGAGATTCGTTTATCTCCCAATATTGATACCAATGACCTGAATACAAAAATAAATGCAGCAAGAAAATTTCTGTCTAAAGGCGATAAGGTAAAAGTAACTCTTCGTTTTCGCGGACGTGAAATGGCGCATATGAACAACAGCAAACATATTCTGGATGATTTTGCTGAAAATCTGTCTGATATTTCAGTAGTGGAGAAGGCTCCCAAGGTAGAAGGCAGAAGTATGACAATGTTTTTAACTGAAAAGCGTTAATCGCGTTAGTTAAAATAGATTATTGAAAGTTTAGGAGGAACTCGTTATGCCAAAAATGAAGACAAGCAGAGCAGCAGCTAAGCGCTTTAAAGCAACAGGAACCGGTAAGTTAAAGAGAGCAAAAGCTTATAAGAGCCATATCTTAACCAAGAAATCTACTAAGAGAAAACGTAATCTTAGAAAACCTGCAATTACCGATGCAACTAATGTTAAGAATATGAAGAAGATTTTACCCTATTTATAATTCAGGTAAGGAGGAGAAGTAGACAATGGCAAGAATTAAAGGTGGCTTAAACGCTAAGAAGAAACATAATAGAGTATTAAAGCTTGCAAAAGGCTACAGAGGAGCCAGAAGCAAACAGTATAGAGTAGCAAAGCAGTCTGTTATGAGAGCGCTTACCAGCTCTTATGCAGGCAGAAAACAAAGAAAGCGTCAGTTCAGACAGCTTTGGATTGCCCGTATCAATGCAGCGGCAAGAATGAATGGTTTATCCTACAGCAAGTTTATGTACGGTCTGAAATTAGCAGGCGTGGATATGAACAGAAAGATGCTGGCTGAGATGGCTGTAAACGATGCAGAAGGCTTCAAGACTCTGGCAGAGCTTGCGAAGAGCAAAATCGCTTAGTTGGAATAAAAAAACTTCGGAAACAATGGGTTTCCGGTCATAGAGAAGTATATTTAAAAATAGCGGTGTACCTTGTTATAAAGGTTATGCCGCTTTTTGATTTTACTATACGGGAGCAATAAAAATCCCGATATTTGGAGGTATATAGGTAAAAATAAAAAAGCATATTGCTAAAACGAATACGGATAACCTTAACCAAGGCGTACATGAATTTACTTTGCAAGAGAAAGTAAGCTTGTAAACGGCAATAAATGCCAGAAGTACGCTGAATAGAAAGACGGCGATATCAAGAGGCAGAAAGTTTTGCCCTAAGATGCCGGTGTATGTGTAGAACAATACAGGGATTAGAAATGTCCCAAGTAAGATGCCAAAGAGCAGGGCTGATGTAACACAGGGATAATCGTCTTGTAATTTCCTGTTCATAAAGAGCGAATAGAAGAGCATTGGAAAAAAGCATAATTTCATATGCTCCCATGTAGATTCGCTGACAGGAAAGAAAAAGCCAAGTATAAAGTTATTACCGGACCACTCATAAATAAAGTGTGAAAGGGTTCCGGTGATTATAACAAAGATAATACCTGCAATTATATAACATTTTAATCTATTCATAAAGGTATTGTATGTAAGGAAAGGAGCAGATATGCAGGAAATATTTGAGAAGATGATAGAGAAGTTTAAGGAAGATGGAGGATAAGAGGAAACAACTCAACAAAGCCGGTGTAGCTTTTTAGGAGGATTTATGAGCGAAGCATTAAAAATAGAAAAGCGTTATGGAACCGATTGCAGTGTGGGTGCGTAAGAACGGAGAATGGGCTGTCATACACCGCTGCAAAATCTGCGGCAAATTGAGTTCCAACAGGATTGCCGCCGACGACAATCCTATGAAGCTGATGGCTATTGCTATGCGGCCTTACGGGAGTGAAACGATTTCCAGAATTAATGTGCGGAATATGACATTATCAATGGAAGCGAAAAGATAAATCATCATTTTATGAGTTAAAACCTTTAGGTGTAAACTGATGAACAAAACGAGACTTCCAAAGAATACTTGCTTCTTATAAAATAGGAATCAGAAACAGTCGAAAAGGAAGAGGTCGGTGAAAAGTTTTGAGAAGAATGCCCTTTATAACTGTGTTTCTCTTTGTGTTAGTCTGTTTTGCCGGATGCAGTGCCGGCGATATCTTGCAGCAAGAGTCAGGAAAGGAGGATTCTGTGCAGGGAGAGGAGAGCAAAAGTGAAACCTATACGATAAATACACAAATATCCGAAGTGATTGAGGATCCGGTCTTTGACGGTTACGGCAGACTGATTTTTCCCGTAAACAGCGCATATTACAGCGGAAATACGTTAGGAGAGCTTGATTTTACATGGTACAATAATATCGACCCTGATAAGACGGTGGAGGTTGTGAATTATTTAAAAGAACATGCGGAAGCGGGAGATGCAGTTTTTTATGATATTTATACAGAGGCAGAGAAGGCTGCTGATCCTGACAAAGAAAATGTGGGACTGTTTTTCTTCAAGGGTAATCCCGGAGAAAAATTTGCAGTCTGCAATGCGGGCGGCGGATTTGCCTATGTAGCGGCGCTGCATGACAGTTTTCCTCATGCTCTGGAATTATCGAAAATGGGATATAACGCATTTGCACTGATTTACCGTCCCGGAGCACAGACTGCCTGTGAAGATTTGGCGAGAGCAATCAGTTTTATCTTTGAACACGCAGAGGAATTGGAGGTCGATACCGATTGCTATTCCCTGTGGGGAGGCAGTGCAGGTGCAAGGATGGCAGCTTATCTTGGCACTTATGGAACGGCGGCTTTTGGCGAGGATGATTACCCGCAGCCGGGAGCTGTTGTGATGCAATACACAGGGTATAATGAATATAGCAAGTATGATCCGCCCACCTATGTGTGCGTTGGAACAAGCGACGGTATCGCAAGCTGGCGTACCATGCAGGCACGGCTTGATGCCATGGATGCTTTGGGAATTCCTACCGAGTTTCATGCCTATGAGGGGCTTTATCATGGTTTTGGACTGGGCACCGGAACCGTTGCTGAGGGTTGGATTAATGATGCAGTGGCATTTTGGGAAAAGCAGATGTAAGTAAAATCAGAAAGGAAGGTAAGTAGTATGGCAAAAAAACAGACGGCAGGCAGGGACAGATTAGGCGAACTGGCGCCAAAGTTTGCGGAGTTGAACGACGATGTGTTATTCGGAGAGGTATGGTCAAGAGAGGAACAGCTTTCTCCGCGCGATCGGAGTATGATTACGATTGCGGCATTGTTCTCAGCGGGACAATATCCTCAACTTAAATCTCATTTGGTTCTTGGCAAGGAGCATGGAATAACAAGAGAAGAAGCGGTGGAAATTGTAACACAGTTAGCTTTTTACTGCGGATGGCCGAAAGCGTGGAGTACATTTCCGATAATTCAGGAGGTATATGGGGAGGAATAAAAAATCAGCATTTCTTTTATTTCCGGCGCTATTGTTTTTGCTTACGCATTGCACTGCTTGCGGGAGCAAAAACATGTCGGAGAACAGCACAGCAGAGGTTACTATTGAAACGGGTTGGATTACGGAACAGATATTAAACGGTAAGGACGGAGAAATCCATTACAGTTATTATTTACCGGAGGACTATGATGGAAATCAAGCTTATCCGATGGTGATTAGTATGCCCGGTTACGATATGATGTGGTTTGGAGAAGAATCCTCCGGTGCAAATCTTTCATGGAGCGGATTGTCGGCATGGACAAATCTCTCGGAGGATTTGATTGTGGTTTCCGCACAGCTTACCGATTGGCATGAAAAATCAGCCAGACAATCTATTGAGCTGACCGAATATTTTCTGCAAAACTTTGCGGTAGATTCCTCCAGAGTGTATGCGGCAGGTTACTCTGCCGGAGGTGAAACCATGTCGCAGGCAGTGGCGATGCGTCCGGATTTATACGCCGCTTATCTGCATGGAGCCTCTCAGTGGGATGGCGCCTTTGTGCCTGTCGCTGAAAATGGCGTTGCAGTATATATTTTTATGGCTGAAAATGATGAGTATTACGGCTCGCAGAAAGCAAGAGACGCTTATAACGGGCTATATGAGGCATATCAGACTGCAGGATGGACAGATACCCAGATTGACGGGGTTCTGCAGCTGGAAATTCCGGATAACGAGTATTTCAACAGCCGGGGAATTTATAATTACCACGGCGGAGGAAATATCCTGTTTGATGACGAGTCTATTTTGAATTGGATTATTTCACATAGGAAATAGGCAGAGAGATTATAGGGAGGGAAGCTTTTTCTTAATTGCTTCAAAGCTTTCTTCGCTTAAGTCATGCTCAATTCGACAGGCATCAGTTAAAGCGGTCTCTTTGCTTACTCCTAAACTGATTAACCAGTTGGAGAGCAGTGTATGGCGTTCCATCACACTCTCGGCACGCTTTCTGCCGTTTTCAGTCAGCGAGATATAGCCGTCTGGAGCCATGGTTATATATTCTTTTTCACGCAGATTTTTCATGGCGACACTTACGCTTGGTTTGGAAAAATTCATTTCATTTGCAATATCAATGGAACGGACTTGCCCAAGTTTGTTCTGCAGATATAAAATAGTTTCCAAATAGTCTTCGAGTGATTCGTCTGAACGGTGTTTCATATGGTTCATATCTTGTCTCTCCCTAACTTTTTTTCATATCATAGCATTTTTCATGTGAAAAGGCAATCAAAAGCGATGTATTGGAATTTTTTGCTTATATGTTGAGAAAAAATATTGACAAATAGATTTTTTTGTATTAAACTCTAAAGCAGTTAGAACAACCTAACTGTTATGACTAAAGGCGGATTACATATAAGAAAGCACAGGTGAAACATATGAATTTAGTCGATGCCAACGTAGGGGAAGAGTACATCATTAAGGATATTATGACGGATGACGAAGATCTAAAGTCGTTTCTTTTTTCATTGGGCTGCTATAGCGGAGAACCGATTACGGTCATTTCACATCTGAAAGGCGGCAGCGTTGTCTCCATTAAAGACGCCAGATACAATATTGATAATGATTTAGCGAAAGCTATTTCAATATAATAGTGATTGCAATCACTATTTTTTACGATGAATGGTTAGTTATGACTAACACAATTTGCTTATAAATAAATGAGAATGTAAAACGAGGAGGATTCATCATGAGAATTGCACTGACAGGTAATCCAAACAGTGGAAAAACCACAATGTACAATGCCTTGACAGGAAGGAATGAAAAGGTTGGCAACTGGGCGGGAGTTACCGTGGAAAAGAAAGAAAGCCCGATTAAAAAGAACTATTATGACGGAACGGAAGAACTGATTGCGGTAGATTTGCCCGGTGCATATTCCATGTCTCCGTTTACATCGGAGGAAAGCATTACGAGCGCTTATGTAAAGAATGAAAATCCTGACGTCATTATCAATATTGTTGACGCTACCAATCTTAGCCGAAGTCTGTTCTTTACCACACAGCTTTTGGAACTTGGAATTCCGGTGGTTGTTGCTTTGAACAAGAGCGATATCAATGACAAGAAGGATACGGAAATCAATGCAGCGCTTCTGGCCAAAAAGCTCGGCTGCGCCGTTGTACAGACTGTTTCCACTGCTTCGGGCAATAACGGACTGAAAGAGGTTGTTGAGAAAGCTGCATCATTGAAGGGATGCGGGCAAAAGGCTCCCTATGTACAGGGAGATATTAATCTGCATGATAAAGCGGAAGTAGAAGCTGCCGACAGAAAGCGTTTCGGCTTTGTGAACGGTATTGTCAGCGCCGTTGAAAAGCGAAAGGTTCTGACAAAAGAGAAAAATAATCAGGATAAGATTGATGCGGTTCTTACCAATCCATGGTTGGGAATTCCAATTTTTGCAGTTGTTATGTTTCTGGTATTTTATATTTCCCAGTCAACGGTAGGCACATGGATTGCCGACTGGCTGGTAGGCTGGATTGAAACCTTCCGGGAGTGGGTTGCAGGTCTGACAGAAGGAGTAAATCCCTTCTTACAGTCACTTTTGGTTGACGGCATCATCGGCGGTGTGGGGGCTGTTGTTGGTTTTCTGCCGTTAGTCATGGTAATGTATTTCCTGATTGCACTGCTGGAGGATTGCGGTTATATGGCGCGGGCAACGGTTGTGCTTGATCCTATTTTCAAAAGAGTAGGTCTTTCGGGGAAGTCCGTTATTCCTATGATAATCGGTACCGGTTGTGCAATTCCCGGTATTATGGCATGCCGCACCATTCGTAACGAAAGAGAGCGCAGAGCAACGGCAATGCTGACGCCATTCATGCCCTGCGGTGCGAAGCTTCCGGTTATCGCTCTGTTTGTAGGCGCATTTTTTCCGGAATCTTCATGGGTTGGACCGGTAATGTATTTTGTGGGTATTATTTTGATTTTAACAGGCGCATCGTTGATAAAAATGATAACCGGATATAAATTCAGAAGGTCCTTCTTTATTATTGAGCTTCCGGAATACAGGCTTCCCAGTCTGAAGAGAGCCGCTCTTTCCATGTTGAGTCGCGGAAAGGCATACATTATCAAGGCAGGTACCATTATCCTTGTATGTAATGCAGTAGTGCAGATTATGCAGACATTTAACTGGCAGCTGCAGGTTGTAGAGGAGGGAATGGAGAGTACCTCTATCCTTGCAACTATCGCTTCTCCGATTGCCGTTCTGTTGGTTCCTGTTGTCGGTGTTGCGGCATGGCAGCTGGCAGCTGCAGCGGTTACCGGTTTCATTGCAAAGGAAAATGTTGTCGGTACGCTGGCAGTATGCTATGGTCTGAGCGCTTTCATTGATACGGAAGAACTTGCGCTGGTTGGCGATGGAAATGTGGTTGCACAGACAATGGCGCTGACCAAAGTTGCAGCTTTGGCATATTTGATGTTTAACCTGTATACCCCTCCCTGTTTTGCGGCATTGGGTGCTATGAACTCTGAAATGCAGAGCAAAAAATGGCTTTGGGGAGGTATTGGATTTCAGTTGGGAACTGGTTATACGGTAGCCTTTCTGGTATACCAGATTGGTACGTTAATCACAACGGGTAGTCTTGGCAGCGGATTTATTCCCGGACTGCTTGCGGTAGCTGTTTTTGCAGCAATCATAACTGTTTTGATATATAGAACAAATAAGAAGTTTAATGCGGAGTACGAGCTGAAAAAGGCAGCATGAAAGGAGTGGCGGTATGGCAGATTTCATTGTCTCGGGAATTCTTTTGATGATAGTCGGAGCTGCAATTCTTTACATTGTTAAGAAAAAGAAAAGCGGAGCAAGATGTATCGGTTGTCCTTCCGGCGGTAATTGCCGCGGCAAAAGCAGCAATTCAGAATGCTGCTGCGGATGTCATTCCAATACGAAAGAGAATAAATGATGAGGAGGAGCCTGCGTCTAAGAGTGCAGGCTCCTATTTTAAAAGGAAACAGTGAAATAGATGAAAAAGGAGCTGCGGTATGGAGAAGAATTTATCTAATTACCATAGAACACAAATGAAAAAAGAGCTGGTGCTGCAAAGCTTAAAAGACAGAGGCTGCAGGATTACAAAGCAGAGACAGATACTTCTGGACATTATTTTGCAGGAAGAATGTGGAAGTTGTAAAGAGATTTATTACAAGTCCATGCAATTAGATGACAGAATCGGAGCGGCGACGGTATATCGTATGGTAAATCTGTTGGAAGAGATTGGGGCAATCAGCAGAAAAAATATGTACAGAATCTCCTGTTCCATGAACTGTGAAAAAGAAAACGCGTGTATGGTTGAACTGGATGACAATACGGTATGTAAGCTCTCCGCACAAGACTGGTATCAGGTGATTTCGGAAGGGCTCAGGAGATGTGGGTATGTAGAAGGACAAAAAGTCATTAGTGTAACGGTAGACCCTTGTACATATGAAAGATAGTATTTGGGTAAAATGCACAAAAAAGAAGTTAAAAATTAAAAATATTTATTATATAGACCAAAGAATAATAAGAAAAAATAAAAAAATTCAACAAAATGACAAAAATAAGTTGAAAAAGATGCTTATTATTAGTAGAATGGTTGCATAAAGTTGCTGATGAGTATAATAAAAACGTTTTGACCATTGCCGTGGATAACAGCGTTTTGACTAAAGTAAGAAGCAAGGAATTTTTTCAAAAAATAAAAACGATTTTAGTCAACTGAGCCACCGGCAAGATTCGGAAGATTATTATACCGTCAATGTGGAACAGAAAGGAGGGAATAAGGAAATTATTACAGATGCAGTACAGAGAAGGATGCAATATCAGAGGTATTTCGTAACCGGAAAAACAGTAAGGCAGGCTATTTGCGGAGCGGCGGATAGCTCTGCTTAGAGGGGAAAGGTGTATGACAAAAAACAAAATATTATCAGCTTTACTGGCAGGAACGATTGTGGTTTTTGTACTATTGGCAGGCGCCCCTGCAATAAAGGCAGAAGCGGCATCCACTTGGAGGAGCGCTTTGTATCCGGAGAACTGGACACCCGGATATACCAACAGCAGCGGACAGTTTCTGCATGACTTTTCTTATGCAGGCTATGAAAAAGGAGAAAAGGAATTGCCCGAAACCATGGAAGGATTTTTTGCCGATGTTACCGATTATGGTGCGGATAAAACAGGAAGCACAGATTCTACTGCGGCAATTCAAAGTGCGATTAATGCCGTGGAGGCTGCGGGAGGAGGGACCGTATATCTTCCGGCAGGAACCTATAAAGTAAAGCCGGCGTCGAATTCTAATGCTTCGGCGCTTAGAATCAAAGGGAGCAACATTTTATTTAAAGGTGAGGGAGAAGGCAAAACTTTTATAAGATGTTATGCGCAGAACATGAGATACTGTCAGGTTATTAACGTTTCGCCGGAAGGCGGTACATGGGACAGCGCTGATGACGGAAATTATTATTATCTGTCACAGGATATTCCCAATACCCCTACCACAACCATTCACTTAAACAGTGTTGGAAATCTGAAAGCAGGCGACTGGGTTATTATCAGGAGTGACAGAACCCAAAGCTGGATTGATGAGCATGGTATGGGAGGATTTTGGTATGCAAGCGTCAATCCTACAACCATGGGAACCACCTTCTACCGCCAGATTACGTCGGTGGATGCTGCAAACAACACCATAGAAATCGATATTCCTACCAGATATTATATGAAGGTAAGAGATAATGCCAGAGTGTATAAGGTGATGCCAAAGCAGAGTAACGTAGGTCTTTGCGATTTCTCTATCGGAAATAAGGCGAACAGTCAGACAAGCGGTTGGGGCGAAGAGGACTACAATACCGGCGGAACGGGCGCATATAATGTAAACAATGCCTTTTTGATTAAGTTTGCATTAAACGTAAACTGTTTTGCTAAAAATATTTCCACCTACGATGCGGGAAATGCCAACGGATATCATATGAGCTCCAATGGTCTGGATATCAGCAAAACAAGAAGCCTTACCGTTGATAACTGTGATTTCAGTTATCCTCAGTATGAAGGCGGTGGCGGTAATGGCTATGGAATGAATATTTGCGGTCAGGAAACCCTGATTAAAAATTGCTCCTCCACAAGTGCAAGACACAGCTATTCCTTTAAGTATGCTTATGCAAACGGTAATGTAGTGTATCACTACACTTCAACAGACCCCAAATACGGAAGTGATTTCCATATGTACTTAAGTATGTCCAATCTGATTGATAATCAGGAATTGAACGGTGATTATGTGGAATCAAATGTTCGTCCTTATGGCGGAACTGCGGGAAACAGGCATGGCTACACATCTACCCAGACCGTATTTTGGAATACTAAGGGAAATTACTACAAGTCGGGAATGAACTATATTATTGATTCCCGTCAGTATGGATATGGCTACATAATCGGTACGCAGGGAGCGGCAACCAATGTAAAGACAGCTTCCACAACCATGTATTCCTCCTATGGTACTGTAAATACGGCTCCTGAGGATTATATGGAAGGAATCGGAAGCGGAGCAACCCTGTATCCTCAATCCCTGTATTATGACCAGTTGGAGAAGAGACTAAGTAAAAACAGCGGTCCTACAGAGAGCCAAACCGCTGTAATACAGGTTCCGGGAACCATTGCGGTGGATTCTTATGCCAGTAAGACGCCCTCCATCACCTTTACCACGGAAAACGGCATAAAATATGCGGGCGATTTGCTAAACGGCTCCTATCTGGATTATCAGATTCAGGTACCGGAGGCGGGAGAGTACAATATTACATTGAAGCTGGCGGCTGGAGACACCCGGTACAATGCGGATAACATGTTAATTCAGGTGAATGGCAGTACGGCGGCAACCCTTCCGATTACGCCAAGCAGCTCTTGGACAAACTTTATTGAGCATACGGCAAAAATCAGTTTTTCAGCGGCAGGAACCTATAAGCTGTCAATTGTGTCAGAGGGCGGCGCATGCAACGTTACGGATATCATTGTAACAAAAGGCACAGGTGCAGACGGCGGAAATACTTATGCAGAACTGGCAACGGGCAAGAGCGCATCCGCATCCGGCACAGAAAATGATACAATGCCTGCAGGATATGCAGTGGACGGCGATACGGGGACCCGATGGTCTTCCAACTATGCGGATGATGCCTGGATTTGCGTAGATTTGGGGGCAATTTATTCTGTTGATAAGGTGGTGCTGAATTGGGAGGATGCTTATGGAAGTGCATACCATATCCAGGTTTCTGCGGACGGAAATAACTGGACTACCGTTAAGACACTTACGGGACAGGACGGCGGCATGGATGAAATCAGCTTTGATGCGGTAACTGCAAGGTATGTAAAAATGCAGGGTATAACGAGAGCATTACCCTATGGTTATTCTCTGTGGGAGTTTACAGTATACGGCAAGTAAACTTGTCGCGGAAATAAAATAGGATTCATAAGAAGCTGTCGCACAGAATATAAAAATCAGTGTGGCAGCTTTTTAATATTAAGATAAAAATTACAATAATAGTTGAAAAGTTTATACAAAAAGGGTATTCTATAAGAGAAGTTATACAATTATAATAACAGGAGGTATTTTATGGCACGTTTTACATTACCGAGAGACCTATATCATGGCAAAGGTTCTCTGGCGGAGTTGAAGAATCTGAAAGGAAAAAAAGCGGTATTAGTAGTAGGCGGGGGTTCCATGAAGCGCTTTGGATTTCTGGATAAGGCGGTAAGCTATCTGCAAGAGGCGGGCATGGAAGTAAAATTGTTTGAAAATGTAGAGCCTGACCCAAGTGTGGAAACTGTAATGAGGGGCGCTAAAATGATGCAGGAGTTTGAGCCGGATTGGATTGTATCTATGGGCGGAGGTTCTCCTATTGATGCGGCAAAGGCAATGTGGGCATTCTATGAGTATCCCGAAACCACATTTGAGCAGTTGATTACTCCCTTTAGTTTTCCAACCCTGCGTACAAAGGCTAAGTTCTGTGCGATTCCTTCCACATCCGGAACCGCAACGGAAGTAACGGCGTTTAGCGTTATTACGGATTACGAGAAAGGAATTAAGTATCCGCTGGCTGACTTTAATATCACACCGGATATTGCAATTGTAGACCCGGAGCTGGCAGAAACCATGCCTGCAAAATTAACAGCGCATACCGGTATGGATGCAATGACCCATGCCATTGAAGCGTATGTATCCACTCTGCATTGCGATTATACGGATCCTTTGGCGCTGCATGCCATTAAAATGATACATAACGATTTGAAGGCTTCCTATGAAGGTGATATGGATGCCCGTGACAGAATGCACAATGCACAGTGTCTGGCTGGTATGGCATTCTCCAATGCGCTCCTTGGTATCGTTCATTCCATGGCGCACAAGACAGGTGCAGCCTATAGCGGCGGACATATTGTACATGGCTGTGCCAATGCAATGTATCTTCCCAGAGTGATCCAGTACAATGCCAAGAATGAAGAGGCGGCGAAGAGATATGCAGAGATTGCGGTATTTATGGGACTGAAAGGTGGGAATACTGAAGAACTGGTGGAAGCCCTTGTGGATGAATTGAAAGCAATGAACGTTGCGCTGAATATTCCCAATGGAATTAAGGAGTATGAAGGAGGTATCATTGACGAGCAGGAGTTTATGGATAAGCTTTCCACTGTTGCGGAACTGGCAATCGGTGATGCGTGTACCGGTTCCAATCCGAGAATCCCTACTCAGGAGGAGATGGAGAAACTGTTAAAGGCATGCTTCTATGGAGAAGATGTGGATTTCTAAGCTTTGAGAAGGACGGAGCTATTCGTAGAAATACGGATAGCTCTTTTTGTATATAAATTTCTCGATGAAATTGCAATAACATTTGAGATTTCTGTCAAGAATAAAGCAAAAAGGAGTTGACAGGAAAATGAAAGACAAGATTTTTAGTGTGTTGCAGCGTGTGGGACGAAGCTTTATGCTCCCTATCGCAATCCTTCCGGTTGCGGGGCTGTTGCTGGGCATTGGAAGTTCCTTTACGAATACAACCACGATTGAAACCTATGGTCTTACCGGTATTTTGGGGGAAGGAACCATTCTTCACGCGCTGTTGGTTATTATGAATGCGGTGGGAAGCGTTATTTTTGACAATTTACCGTTGCTTTTTGCAGTGGGCGTAGCTATCGGCATGGCAAAGAAGGAGAAAGAAGTCTCTGCGTTATCGTCTGTAATTGCTTACTTGGTAATGAATAAGGCAGTCAATGCAATGCTGATTTTAAACGGTGACATACTGGACAATGGTGATATTGCGGAAAACGTGCTGGAGGGTACCATTACCTCCGCCTGCGGCATTCCGACATTGCAGATGGGTGTTTTCGGAGGTGTTATTGTAGGACTGGGAGTAGCTGCGCTGCACAACCGATTCTACAAGATACAGCTTCCGAATGCGCTGTCCTTTTTCGGGGGCACCAGATTTGTTCCCATTATAGCTACCCTTGTATATATGCTGGTGGGTATTTTGATGTATTTTATCTGGCCCACTGTCCAGAACGGGATTTATGCACTGGGTGGTCTGGTTACAGGATCCGGTTATGTGGGAACATTAATTTTCGGATTGATAAAGAGAGCACTGATTCCCTTTGGTCTGCACCATGTATTTTATATGCCGTTCTGGCAGACTGCTGTGGGTGGAACGATGGAAGTGGCAGGACAGATGATTCAGGGCGGACAGAATATTTTCTTTGCCCAGTTGGCGGATTCTGCTAATATTTCTCATTTCAGTGCGGACGCCACCAGATATTTCTCCGGTGAGTTTATCTTTATGATTTTTGGTCTGCCTGGAGCAGCGCTGGCGATGTATCGCTGTGCAAAGCCTGAAAAGAAAAAGACGGCGGGCGGATTGCTGCTGTCCGCGTCTTTGGCATGTATGGCAACCGGAATCACGGAGCCTCTTGAGTTTTCTTTCCTGTTTGTTGCTCCCATGCTTTTTGTGGTACAGGTGATTTTGGCAGGAAGCGCCTATATGGTCGCCCATATACTGGATATTGCGGTGGGCTTGACCTTTTCCGGCGGATTGCTGGACTTCTTTTTATTTGGAATTTTGCAGGGCAATGATAAGACAAGCTGGATGCGGGTGATTCCAGCGGGAATCGTTTATTTTTTCCTCTATTACTTTATTTTTAAATTCCTGATTTTGAAATTTGACTTAAAAACACCGGGACGGGAGGAGGATGATGCGGAAACAAAGCTTTATACCAAGGCGGATGTGAATGCTCATAAAGAAAGTCAGAAAGAAGGGGCAGGCACGGAGGATTCTGTCAGTGAGGCTATCACGAGAGGACTTGGCGGCAAAAAAAATATCAGTGATGTGGACTGCTGTGCAACAAGACTGCGCTGTACGGTACGGGACGCTTCGTTGGTAAATGACGCAGTGCTTAAGGCAACCGGAGCTTCGGGGGTGATTCACAAAGGAAACGGCGTACAGGTGGTCTATGGTCCCAACGTGACAGTCATTAAATCCAATCTGGAGGATTATCTTGCGTCCGCACCGGACACCCAACGGAATGTTATCAAATCCGTTACCGTCTCCAGTCCCGTTACAGGGGTGGCTGCCGACCTTTCCACAGCGCCGGATGAGGCGTTTGCCACAAGGATGATGGGAGACGGCGCCGTGGTAGAGCCGGAGGACCCCGTTGTCTATGCGCCGGAGGATGGCGAGGTTGCGTTTGTGTTTGATACGAAACATGCCATCGGATTTGTGACGGATTCAGGAATCAGTCTGCTGATTCATATGGGAATCGATACGGTGAAATTAAATGGAGAAGGTTTTGAAGCGCTGGTGGAGACCGGGCAGAAAGTGAAAAAAGGTACGCCGATGCTGAAACTGGACTTAAATTATATCAAAAAGAACGCGCCTTCTCTTGTGTCTCCCATTTTGTGCACGGAGCTGGAGGACAATCAGAGCATCCGTCTTTTGAAGGAAGGAAATATTCGTGCGGGAGAGGCGCTTTTTGCAGTCGATATCTGTGAGTAAGGAGGCGCGGACAGATGGAATCATGGGATGTTATAGTTGTGGGGGCAGGCATGGCGGGACTGTTGAGTGCTTACTACTTGCAGGAGGCAGGAAAAAAGGTCCTTGTGCTTGAGGCGGACAAAGTGGCTTCCGGTCAGACAGGGAGAACGACAGCGAAGATTACAAGTCAGCACGGTTTAAAATACAGCAAACTCATAAAGGCAGTTGGAGCCAGGAAGGCAAAATTATATGCTCAGGCAAATGAGGCGGCAATTCGGGAATATGAGAAGCTTATCCGAAAGAACGGAATCGAGTGTCAGTTTGAAAGAGTTCCCGCCTGTTTGTATTCGATGCGGAAGGAGGAAGAGCTGCGAAAAGAAGCAGAGGCGGCGACAAAACTTGGCATAGATGCTTTTTTTACGAAGCATACAGAGCTGCCCTTTGCTGTTGCGGGAGCGGTTTGCTTTCCAAATCAGGCGCAGTTTGAGCCGCTTGCATTTGTAGAAGCGATTGCCGCAAAGCTTACGATAAAAGAGGAAACCAGGGTGCTTACCATTAAGGGGAATCGGGTGATTACCAGGGATGGGGAATTTACGGCTTCTGATATTGTAGCAGCTACGCACTATCCTCTTTTAAATGTACCGGGCTTTTATTTTTTGCGCCAGCATCAGGAGAGAAGCTATGTGCTGGCGCTTTCAGGCTGTGAAAAATTAAGTGAAATGTATTACGGCATCGATAAGGATGGACTTTCCTTCAGACAGATGGGAGATAACCTGCTGCTTGGGGGAAGCGGACACCGCACAGGTCAGAGCGGCAAAGAGGCATTTGAAAGACTAAAGGGGGCAGCAAAAACTTACTTTCCCGACTGTCAGATAGTAAACCAGTGGGCGGCACAGGATTGTATGCCCCATGATGGAATCCCTTTTATCGGGAAATATTCAATTTTTACACCGAATCTCTATGTGGCGACAGGATTTCAGAAATGGGGAATGACCTCCTCCATGGTTGCCGCTTTGGTTTTGCGCGATGAAATATGTGGGAACGAAAACGACTATCGGAAGCTGTTCTCTCCTCAGCGAATGAATATTGGAGCTTCTTTCAAGAATTTGATTTTGGATGTGGGAATCAGTGTAAAAGGACTTGCAAGAGGATGGACCCATACAAAAAAGCGGCGCTGCCCACACATGGGCTGCGAGCTTGTATGGAACCCCGATGAAAAGAGCTGGGATTGCCCCTGCCACGGTTCCCGGTTTGATGAAAGTGGAGCCCTTTTGGACAATCCTGCCAAAAGGGATAAATATTAATAGGTAATTACCTATAAGGATTATAAAACTTATGTATTTTACAAATGGATGTCTTTGTGGTAAGGTTTTGGAAGAAAACAAGAGGATAAAACCTGAAACCGGAGGATTATTATGAAAAAAGACTATAGCAAGCTGTGGACACTGTTTCGATCCATGTTCGTGTTAAGCGCCTGTACCTTTGGAGGCGGCTTTGTGATTGTGTCCCTGATGAAGAAAAAATTTGTGGAGGAATTAAAGTGGCTGGACGAGGATGAAATGTTGGATGTGACGGCAATTACCCAGTCAGCGCCGGGTCCTTTGCCGGTCAATGCTTCTGTCATTATCGGCTATCGGATGGCGGGCGTGGTGGGCTCCCTGACCGCTATTTTGGGGACAATCCTGCCGCCCATGATAATTATTTCGATTATCTCCTTATTTTATGAACAATTCCGCACCAATCCCTACATTGCCACTGCGCTGCAGGTCATGAGGGCGGGCGTTGCGGCAGTTATTTTTGATGTAGTTATCAATCTGGCGGGAAACGTATTAAAGACTAAGAGAGTTCTGTATATTTCCATGATGGTGCTTGCCTTTATCGCAACGTATTTTTTGGATGTCAGTGCAATGCTTGTGATTTTGACCTGTCTGGGTATCGGATTTCTTGATCTTGCCGTGACATTGTACAAAAAGAAAAAGGGGGAAGCCTGAATGCTGTTATTAAAATTATTCTTTTCATTTATCCAGATAGGTCTGTTCAGTGTGGGCGGCGGTTACGCAGCTATCCCGTTGATTCAGGAGCAGATTGTAAATATTCATGGTCTGATGACGCTGGAGGAGTTTTCGGATTTGATTACGGTAGCGGAAATGACCCCCGGACCGATTTCCATTAACTCTGCAACCTTTGTGGGAATGCGGCTTGCAGGAATTCCGGGCGTATTGCTCTGTTCCATAGGCTGTATTATTCCCTCCTTTTGTATCTGCCTTACGCTGGCACATTTCTATTATAAATACCGTACTGTAAGCGGCGTACAGGTGGTGCTGGGTTCCTTAAGACCTGCCGTGGTAGCTCTGATTGCTTCCGCAGGCGCTTCCATTCTGATGCTGGGATTATTTCAGGCAGAGTTACAGGAAGTGGTTTTAGGCAATATCAGACTTGTAGAGCTGGGAATTTTTGTGGTAGCATTATTTATATTGAGAAAATTTAAGGTCAGCGCCATCTCCATTATTTTGGGAAGCGGCGTAGTGGGAACCGTTATTTATGCCCTGACGGGAGCTGTCTAAGGAGAGGTGGGTATGACGATACGACATCTGAAAATATTTACTGCGGTTGTTGATGCGGGCGGTATGAGTGCGGCGGCAAAGCTGCTGCATATTTCTCAGCCCACGGTTAGTCAGGCAGTCTCGGAATTGGAAAAAAATTATGGAGTGAAGCTGTTTGAAAGGCTTTCGCAAAAAATATATCTGACGAAGGAAGGAGAGCTTATGCTCTCTTTTTCCCGTCATATTCTGGATTCCTTCGAGCAGATGGAGGAGGCTATGGGTCAGGTTGCAGAACGTCCCAATCTTCGTGTGGGATGCAGTGTGTCGGTGGGAACCTGTATGATTAATGATATTCTGGATAAGGCAAAGGAGCGGATGCCGGAGTGCTTTATCAGTGTGGTGGTTGCCAATTCCTCCGATATTGAGCGGGCGATATTGAACAATGAAGTGGATTTGGGCATTGTGGAAGGCATATTAAAGAGTCCGGATCTGGCGGTTACTCCGGTCTGTGAGGATGAGCTTGTGCTGGTATGCGGCAGACAGCATCCGCTTGCCGGGAAGGAACTGATTACACTTGATATGCTGGAGGGAGAGCATTACATAAGCAGGGAGAGCGGCAGTACAGAGAGGAATCAGTTGGAGAAGATATTCGAGGATTATGGACTGCATTTGAAAAGAACCTTTTGCAGTACGAACACAGAGGCAATCAAAAATGCCGTTATCTGTGGGCGGGGAATTGCAATCATGTCCAGAAGACTTGTGGAGAAAGAGTGCATGGAGGGCAGTATGGTGGTGTTACCGCTTGAGGGTCCGGCTGTAAAAAGAAAGATTCATTTTGCCGTTCACAAAAACAAATATTTATCAGCAAATATTAAGGTGATGCAGGAAATTTTGGAACAAGACAGGGACATCCTTTGAAAGCGGTTGAATATATTCGGTGAAATGTTTATAATAGTAAGGTAAAATTAATGCCGCGGAGAGAGGAGTAAGAAAATGAACCCAGTGGTCAGTATTATTGTGCCTGTATACAATGCCGAAAAATATCTGAAAAGATGCGTGGACAGTATACTGAATCAGGAGTATAGAGATTTTGAACTGCTTTTGGCGGATGATGGGAGCACGGACTCCTCAGGCGCTATCTGTGATGAGTATGCAGGGCAGGACAGCAGAGTACATGTGATTCATAAGGAAAATACCGGTGTTTCAGACTCACGGAATGTCTGTATCGATATGGCGAGGGGAACGTATCTGCAGTTTCTTGACAGTGACGATTGGATTACCCCGGATGCCACAAGGCTTTTTGTCCGGATGGCAACAGAGTATGACTGTGATATGGTTATCTCGGATTTCTATCGTGTGGTGGGAGAAAGAGTTTCCCATAAGGGAGATATTGAAGAGGACGGTGTGCTTACAAGGGAAGAATTTGCGGCGCATATGATGGAGAATCCGGCTGATTTTTATTACGGTGTTATCTGGAACAAGCTGTATCGCAGGGACATTATCGAAAAATATCATTTGCGCATGGATGCCGATATCAGCTGGTGTGAGGATTTCATGTTTAATCTGGAATACATTCTCCATGCGGAAAGTTTTTATGTGTTGAATACTCCTATTTACTATTATGTAAAAACGAAAGGCTCGCTGGTGAGTCAGGGAGCAGGCATTACAAAGACGATTAAAATGAAGCTGATGGTTTTTGAAGTGTATAACAATTTCTATAAGCATGTACTGGATGAAGAGGATTATGAGAAAAAAAGACTTCAGGTTTATCGTTTTCTCATTGATGCTGCCGGGGATGGTACGGTGCGTCCATGGATTTTGCCGGGAGATAAGAAGCTGGGCGATGAGCGGGGCAGCGTTCTGGCTGAGGCTGTGGCGGAGGACGGTATTCTGACAGAGGCGTACCGAAACCGCAAGCTGTTGGAATACTATATGGAGCCGGTGGCGCTGAAAAATGATTTGACATTGACGGAAGTAAAGCTTCTGTTATATATCGGACAGAACAGGAAGGTGCAGAACCGTAAGGAATTAAGTGATTTTACAAACATGACAAAAAGTAAGCTTAACGCAGCTATACAGCATCTGGTTTCAAAAGGCTATATCAAGGTAGAAGAAAACAGAAGCAGAAAAGCGAAAGAGCAGTTTTTAAGGATTAATCTGCTTCCCGCTTCGGATGCAATTCTTAAGGATTTGGAAATGGTACAGAGAGATTATGACAATACCAGATTTGAAGGCTTTTGTGAAGAAGAAGTGGAACAGTATGCGAGGCTGACCGAGAAGATGAAAGAAAATATACAGAGAGTTTTGACCTGATATGGTTGCCTGCCGGGTAAAAATCTGATATGGTAGAAGAGACAGAGAAAGAGCGGAAAGGAGTATAGAAAAATGGAACTGGAACAATTAAGAAGTGATATGATACGCGCCATGAAGGACAGGGATAAGGAGCGCAAGGATTCCATATCCTCTTTGGTGTCGGCAGTAAAGAAAGCTGCGATTGATGAAGGCTGCAGAGAGGATGTGCCGTCTGAGCTGGTGGACAGGGTAATCCTGAAAGAATTAAAGACGGTAAAAGAGCAGATTGATACATGCCCTGCGGATCGTGAGGATTTAAGGGAGCAATATCAGAGACGTTATGATGTGATTGCATCTTATGCACCGCAAATGATGTCAGCTGACGAGGTGAAAGTATTTATCGAAAACAATTTTGCGGAAATTGTTGCTACCAAAAATAAAGGAATGATTATGAAGAATGTCATGGGACAGCTCAAAGGAAAGGCTGATGGTAAGGTTATTAATGAAGTGGTAGCGGAACTTTGTAAATAATCAATATATATTGTTAATAATTTGTTTGTTGACAAGATTTATCAGAAAATAATATAATTATTACATAGTTTATCGATTAGTATCGAAATCATGAAAAAGGAGGACTGGATATAGGGTGAGGAAAAATGATAGTTATTTGGCTGAATATGCAGAATTGTGCAGAGAGGCTGACAAGGTGGACTTGCAGCTTTTTGATGAATATGGAGTACAGAGAGGTCTGCGAGATAAAAATGGCAACGGCGTACTTGCAGGTCTGACAAATATTTCAAGAATAGAATCCTTTAAGATGCAGAATGGTCAGAAGGTTCCCTGTGAAGGAAAGCTCTGGTATCGGGGCTATGACTGTATTGAACTGGTTAAAGGGTTCAAAAATAAAAGATATGGTTTTGAAGAGGTGGCATATCTGGTATTATTTGGTACACTGCCGACAGAGACAGAATTAAAGCAGTTTCGGGAGATTCTTGCAGCGAACAGAACTTTGCCCACCAACTTTACAAGAGATGTTATTATGAAGGCGCCCAGCAGTGATATTATGAATTCGTTGACAAAAAGCGTGCTGACACTTGCGTCTTACGATAAAAATTGCAGTGATACATCTATTGAAAATGTACTGCGTCAGTGTATCGGATTAATTAGCGTATTTCCAATGCTTGCTGTATATGCTTATCACGCATATAATCACTATACGAATGATGAAAGTATGTATATTCATCGTCCACAGAAGAAACTTTCCACGGCAGAAAATTTACTGATGATGCTTCGACCTGACAGACAGTATACAGAGTTGGAGGCGAAGGTGCTTGACATCGCGCTGGTGCTTCATATGGAGCATGGCGGCGGAAATAATTCTACCTTTACTACGAGAGTGGTCACATCATCAGGATCTGATACCTATTCGGTAATAGCGGCAGCGCTTTCTTCTTTGAAAGGTCCCAAGCATGGCGGAGCTAATATTAAGGTTGTGGAAATGATGCGTGATATTGAAGCGAACGTGTCTGACTGGGAGGATGAGGACGCAGTAAGAGATTATCTGCAGAAGATTTTGAATAAGGAAGCTTTTGACAGAAAAGGTCTGATTTATGGCATGGGTCATGCTGTTTATTCGCTGTCTGATCCCAGAGCACAGGTGTTTAAGGGCTTTGTAAAACAGCTCGCCACTGCCAAAGGAAGAGATAAGGATTTTGCATTGTATTCCATGATTGAGAGACTTGCTCCTGAGGTAATCTCACGGAAATCGAGAATTTACAAGGGTGTCAGTGCAAATGTGGATTTCTATAGCGGTTTTGTTTACAGTATGTTGGAGATTCCTTTGGAAATGTACACACCTATTTTTGCGATAGCCAGAATTGTGGGCTGGAGTGCACATAGAATTGAAGAACTGATTAATATGGATAAGATTATTCGTCCTGCTTATAAGAGCGTTATGCAGGAGAGAGAGTATCTGGATTTGGAAGACAGAACGTAATATTGTCATATTACGAATTGAATAAATAGGAAACAATGATGATAAAAGCCGGGACATTTGTATTTGTCCCGGCTCTTTTGGCGTTTCCAAGAAAGTTGTCTTGGAAGTTAAATTTTGAACTTTCTCATATGTTCTGTTAACGTGAAAGCTGCAGAAGAAACGCTGTCTGCGTTATCAGCAACCTGTTTGCTGTCAGAAGAGTACTTCAGGGAGCTTTCTGCCAATACCTCTGTAGAAGCAAGAATCTCTTCGGTGCTTGCGGATTGCTCTTCCGAGAGAGCAGCAATATTGGTGGCAACATCATCTACATGAGCAATTTGAGATACAATATCACTCAGAACCTCGTTGGTCTCGGATACATTATTGTAAATCTTTTCAAAGATTTCACATGCAGCAGTAATTTTCTCAGAGTTATCTTCTATGTATGCTACACTTTGATTGGTCTGGTCAACCATATGTGTTACCTGCGAGTTAACCTGAGAAATAATGTCGGAAATCTTGGAGGCGGAACTGGAGCTGTCCTCAGCAAGCTTGCGGATTTGTTCTGCCACAACCGCGAATCCGCGACCTGCGTCGCCCGCACGGGCAGCTTCGATAGCTGCATTTAACGATAACAGGTTCGTTTCGGAAGCAATATCACTAATCATGCTGACCATGGAATTAATCTGCTCGGTGGATTCGCCAACTTTGGCGACGATAGCCTCTAATTCATTCATGGCATTCACAATAGAGGACATTGCACTGTTTACGGTCTCCATATCATTACGTCCCTGAGAAGCAACATCTACTGTGAGCTGCATATTCTCGCGGGCATGGGAACCCTGCTGGTTGGTCTCGGTAACAACAGTGGAAAGAGTACCGGCGTGTTCCGCCAGCTCCTGAACACCGTTTGCAACCTGATCAATTGTTACTTTGACGTCCGCCATGGACTCCGCCTGCGTCTGGGAACCGGTATAAAGTGCTTCTGCCAGATCTTTCGTTGCTCCGCTGGAAGAAGTCAATTGATTGGACACATCGCGGATATCTGCGATGACTTCGCGCATAATTGTTACGAAATCCTGCAAAGAACGGCTCATAACAGCGATTTCATCATTGCCCTTTACGGGAATATCTACCGTGAAGTCACCGTCCGTAATTGTAGTAAGTACATTTGTCAGAGACTTGATAGGTTTCATGGTACGACCTACCGTAATGCTGAGCACAACGAATGCGATGATAAGCACTACTGCAAAGGTACCTATAATCACAGCAAGCAAACTATCCAAATCAGACAGGATATAGGCTTCGGATACATAGGAAACCATTGCCCAGGGGGTACCTTCCAGATAGGTAATAGTGGTATACAAGGTATCCATGCCATTGTCGTCGAGAATACTCATAACCTCGGAATCGCCGGTACTAAGTTCTGCTGTAACCCGTCCGATAAACGAATCTTCCGGGTAGTCGGTCAGTCGGGTATTTCTCATTTCCGGGTTGTTGTGGGCAAGAATTGTCTGTGTATTGGTATTTACCAAAAATACGCTGCCTTCATCCATTACCCGGATATCATTTACGGAAGCGGTAAATGTGGACAGAATTACCGGCAGATTTGAAATATTGGAAAAAGCTTCCTCCGCGCTTCCGCAGTTGGTTTCCTGCAACAGACTGAGGATGATTGTTTTTGCATTGGATTGAGCTTCTATCAGGAGCGTATTCTTTGATTTTTCGATCAATAGTTCGCTGCAATCCTTATAAATCAAAATAGCGGTTATTACGAAGGATAGCAAAAACAAAGGCAAAATACTTATAAGAAGTTTTTTTCGGATGCCGAATAATTTTTGTTTTTTGTTTCTTTTTGTATTCTTCATGATGTGTTCCTCCATAAAGTATATATTACTGAAATAATCCTAACATAAAGGTAACATATTTTGAGCAAAATAGCAAAGATATTCTTAAAATTATATAAAAATAATACAAAAATGATGAACTATACTTAAATTTGCAGTACAGTAAAGGATATAGCCGATGGAGGAAAAAATATGTCAGGTACAATTATAGATTATGTCAAAGAATATGGAAAGCATTCTTTTGATGAGGTTCCCATGAATGATGTGGACAGTCTTGTGCTGTGTCAGCTTTCCTATCTGAAATTTGACGGCCTGGTGCCGGATGTCCGGGAAAACAGACGCTCCGTGTCAGTGGAAGAACTGGCTCTGCATGCCGATTATGAAAGGCTGTTTGCCGATGAGAGGTATGAGAAGGATAACAGGGCGCTTTTTGAGGCGGTGCGTTTCAGCAGGCGCTTTTGCAGACTGCGGCTGAATTGTCATATTAATATTATAGAGAAGAAGTGGGAGACACAGTTTTCAGCAGTGACCTTTCTTTTGGAGGATGGTACGTTATATGTTGCGTTTCGGGGAACTGATGAGACTATCGTTGGCTGGAAGGAAGATTTTAATATGGCGTATTTATCTCCTGTGCCGGGACAGGCATACAGTGTAAAGTATTTGCACATGGTGACGGGAAAGCTTCATAAGCCGTTTTTTATCGGCGGACATTCCAAGGGTGGAAATCTGGCGGTGTATAGTGCTATGAAGTGTATACCTCAGGTACAGGAGAGGATTTTAAAAATCTATAATATGGATGGTCCGGGTTTCCGTCCCGAGGTGCTTGATGAATGCGGTTATGAGAAAATAGCGGATAAGGTGATAAAGATATTGCCCCATTCCTCCCTAGTCGGAATGATATTTGAGAAGGATATCCGTTACAGAGTGGTGGAGAGTAAGACCTTTGGACTGGCGCAGCACAATCCCTTCACATGGATTGTAAAAGATGGGAAATTTATAGAGGTGGACGGTATATATGAGAGGAGACGTTTACTCAATACCGCCATTAACGAGTGGATTCTCTCACTGGATGAGAAACAGTTGAAAACCTTTGTAGATACGCTTTATCAGGTGATTTCCGCTTCTCAGGCAGAGAATTTGATTGAGTTTACTGCGGACTGGAAGAAAAGTATGAATAAAGTGGTGTCTGCTCTCAAGGAGATTGATGAGCAGACGGCACAGATGCTTAAGGAGATTGTAAAATCTCTGTTTGAAATTACAGGGATGTATATGAAAGAAGAGGTTAGGAAGGGAATTATTCGCAGTGACAGTCACGGGAAGCATAAATCCAGGAGGTTAAAAGCGTCAAAAGAGGAGCGCCGCACAGAGTAGTTTTTGTGCAGTCCAGTCTTTCAGGATGCCATTGCAGACCGAGTATGGGAAGATGCTCATGGACAACTGCCTCTACGCATCCGTCAAGCGGACACCACTGGATTGCAGCAAGACCGGTGCCGAGCTTGCCAACAGACTGATGATGCGCGCTGTTGACGAAAGCGCTGCCGCCGTACAGGTTATACAGGCAGGAGCCCTCAAGAACCGTGGTGTCATGGTACTGATCCTGCCCCCGGTATTTATGATAGAGAGAGGTGGGCATATCCTGAATAATGGTGCCGCCGAAGGCAACGTTAATTACCTGCATACCTTTGCAGATGCCGAGGACGGGTTTCCCCTGCCTGACCGCATAATCAAGCGCCTGAAACTGTAAAATATCGAGCTCGGTGTCTATATTGACTGAGCCGGCGTTGCGTTCTCCGAAAAAAGCGGGAGTGATGTCGCCCCCGCCGGGCAGGAGAATGGCGTCGCAGGAGGATAATTCTCCCAGACTTAGTGTGACAAGGGGAATGGCGGGCAGGCAGGAGAGATATCTCTCATAGTTTCCGGTATCCTTTTTTCTGCCGATAATGGCTATTTTCATAACGGTATTTCCCTTTCTGTAAAAAGAGTTTTAGCTAATATATGCGTTAAGAGTCTAAAGTTTGTTAAGAAAAGAAAAATTAACCTGTAAACGGATTGTTATTTTGACTTGGATGAAATAAAATGGATGGTAAATGAAATGCCTTGTGAATCCACGCGGTGCAGGGCGGAACGGAGTAAGGGATGAGAAATATTATCGGGAAATATGGTTTGGAGAAAGAGGATGCAAGATATAGAATCGCATTGATTCTGTCCTTTGTACTGCCGGTGGTAATCATGCTGTCCATATTTATGGCAAAGGGTATTTATCCTTTTGGCGACAGGAGTTTTCTCTACTCCGATATGTACCATCAGTATATGCCTTTTTTTAATGAATTTCTGGAGAAAGTCAAAGCGGGAGAGGGGTTGTCCTATTCCTGGAATGTGGGAATCGGCTCCAATTTTCTGGCGCTGTATGTCTATTATCTGGCAAGCCCCTTGCATTTTCTTGCTTTTCTGATACCTGCACGCTATCTGATGGAGTTTATGAGTTATCTGGTGGTGGTGAAAATCGGGCTTTGCGGTTTGAGCTTTTTTCTCTATGTGAAAAACCGTTTTCAGTGCAGGGACGGTAATATTTTGTTCTTTTCCTGTTTTTATGCGCTGTCGGGATATATGGCGGCGTATAACTGGAATATTATGTGGCTTGACTGTGTGATTCTGTTTCCGCTGATTATATGGGGACTGGAACGGCTGGTAAAGGAAGGACGCTGCGGAATGTACTGTATCACGCTGGGACTTTCTATTTTTACCAATTATTATATCTCCATTATGATTTGTATTTTTCTGGTGCTGTATTTTGTGGGACTTCTGATAACGGAAAAAAGAAGTTTTCGCATTGTCGCAAATTTTGCCCTCTATTCCCTGCTTGCGGGAGGGATGGCGGCGATACTGCTGGTGCCGGAGGTCTGTGCGATTCTGGAGACGGATTTCGGAGATATGGATTTTCCGGAAAAGCTGGAATCCTATTTTTCCCTGTTGGATGAGATTGCCAGACATTGTCTGTGTGTGACAACGGAGAGAGGTCTGGAGCACTGGCCCAATATTTATTGCGGCGTTGCCGTGTTTATGCTGCTTCCCATGTATGTGCTGAATCAGAAGATTCCCATTCGCAAACGGTTTGTGAATCTGGCGCTGGCGGGATTTTTGCTGCTTAGCTTTTCCACCAATGTGCTTGATTTTATGTGGCATGGCATGAATTATCCGGACTCCCTGCCTGCAAGACAGTCCTTTATCTATATTTTCCTCATACTTGTCATGTGTTTTGAAGCGTATCGGAATGTGGATGAGATTGACGGAAAACAGATTCTTTACGGGTATCTGGCGGCGGTGTTATTTCTGCTTTGGTGTGAGAAATTTGTTGAGAGTGAGGATTTTCAGATTGGAATTGAGATACTGACGCTGGTGTTTGTGACTGTTTATGCGGTGATTCTGTATTTATACCGGACGAGGGAAAGCACAGAGTACAGAAGGATACTGGGATTTGTAACATTGGTAGCGGTGGTGACAGAATGCACGATTAACACGGTGAATACCAGTGTGGGAACCACAAGCCGATCCGCCTATCTGGACTCCCAGTCCGATTATCAGGCGCTGTATCAGTGGACGCAGGAGAGGGAAGCGGATGGGCTGAAAAACAATGAGTCAGAGGGTTCGCAGACCGATATGGAGTTCTACCGTGTGGAGAAATTTACCCGCAAGACGAAGAATGATGCCACACTTGCAGGGTATCCGTCGGCTTCTTTGTTCTCCTCCACGTTAAATTCCCGCGTCATGGATATGTACACAAGGCTGGGAATGCGGCACAGTAAGGTATATTACAGCTTTGACGGTGCAACGGCATTTACCTCCGCGCTTCTGAATGTAGGCTATATGTTTGGGGATTCTGATAAGTATGAAACGGAACTTTACGAACTCCTTCAGAAGAGCGGTGAGGTGTACCTTTATGAATCTAAGGCAAGACTGCCCTTTGGGTATGTGGCGCCTACAGGCTATGATTTGCCCGAGGGGTATGCAAATAATGGTCTTCGTCTGCAGAATGCCATGATAGAGGAACTGGGAATAGAAGGAGAGCTGTTCTCGGTGGTGCCTTCCGAGGATAAGGGTGACGATGTGGAATTTACTGCCGAGGAGAGCGGTATTTATTATGCGCTGCTCACTTCCTCGGGAACAAAGAAGGTGGAGTCAATAGGAGGAAGTCTGGAAACACACGAATTTCCCGATTTGAAAAAGGGCTCGGTTCTTTATCTGGGCTTTGTGGGGGCTGGAAACAGCGTCACGCTGCACAATGGCGACGAAGAGGATGAAACGCCGGGTATCTCTGCCGATATCTACCGGATGGATACGGAGGTTTTATCTGCGGCGCTGGAAAAGCTTTCCGGGAATTATTTGGAGCATGTGACCTATGACAGCACTCATGTCAGTGGTCAGATTACAATGGAGGAGGCGGGCAGACTGATTCTCTCGATTCCTTATGAAGATGGCTGGCATATCACGATAAACGGAGAGGAGGCAGAATGCCAGTCCTTTGGAGAGGCGCTGATTGCCTTTGAACTGGAGCCGGGGGAGTACACCATTTCCATGGAATATACGCCCGAAGGAAAGTATGCAGGAATTGCAGTCAGCGTGATAAGTGTGGGAATTTTTGCGTTGATTGTGGTCTTGAAGAGAGTAAAATCAGCTCATGCTTAGGTTTGCATACTTTTTGGGCGACACGCCCACCGTCTTTGTGAATGCTTTGAAAAAATTACTGTAATCATTGAAACCGCTTCGCTCATATGCTTCCGATACACTGACCCCTTCATTTAACAGGGCTTTGGTGATACTGATGCGGCGGGCGGTGATATATTTGTTGATTGTGGTGCCCGTTGCAGCCTTGAAAATACGGCAGATATATGACTTGCTTAAAAAAAATCGGGAAGCAATCTGCTCCATGGTGATGGGCTCCGCGATATGCTGGTTGATATAAGCCAGAATATCATCCACCTGATGATTATATTTGTAGGCGCTCCGGGAGATTTCTGTCTCATTATAGCCGGACAGGGTATTAATCAGTACAAGCAGCTCCGTAAAGGCGGTGCGCTCCACAATATCATGGGCATATCCTGATGCAGAGGTGATTTTGTTCACATAATATAAGAAACGTTTCTGCTGCTCCTTATTCAGGGACAGCTTGTGGGAAAATGCCGCATCGCGGTTGGAAAAGCAGAAGTTTAAGTCGGTCTCTTCGCTGGACAACTGCTTTACAAAATCAGGGTAGACGGATAACACGATACGTTCATGAACACAACTGTCAATTTGCGTCAGTTTGTGGCTTTCATACTGATTAATGAGGAATAAATCGCCGGGTGCAATCGAATAAAAGCGGTTGTCAATCAGAAACTGCTTGCCGCCCGATATAGAATAGTACAATTCATAACAGTCATGGATGTGCATATCCATGGTTTTTTCTTCTTTATAAAGATGCGCAACAGAAAAGGTTCTTGTGCGCAGGCAGTTTTCAATGGATGCTTTGCAGGAGGTAATCTCTTCCATAGGAACATTTTCCTTTCCGTAAACCAGTACTTTTTCTATAGTATAGTGTAAGTGTTCAAAATTTGCAAGGTTTAGATATGTTTTTGAAAAGACCTGGAGAATATTCTTGTGTATACTTATCAATATAAAATGGTTGGAACAGCGGTTTGAATTTAGGAGAGGAGAATGCGGGATGAACGGCTTTTTACAGAATTTTTCTCTGGAGGGGAAAATTGCTTTGGTAACAGGAGCCTCCTACGGCATTGGTTTTGCTATTGCTGTCGCATATGCAGAGGCAGGAGCAACCATTGTTTTCAATGATATCAGGCAGGAGTTGGTGGATAAAGGACTTGCGGCTTATGAGGAAAAGGGTATTAAGGCGCATGGCTTTGTCTGTGACGTGACTGAGGAAACAAAGGTGCAGGCTATGGTTGCTGCCATTGAAAAGGAGATAGGAGAGATTGATATTCTGGTGAACAACGCCGGTATTATCAAGCGCATTCCGATGCACGAGATGAAAGCGGATGAGTTCAGACAGGTGATTGATGTGGATTTGAACGCTCCTTTTATCGTGTCAAAAGCGGTTCTGCCTTCCATGATGAAGCGCAGAAGCGGCAAGATTATCAATATCTGCTCTATGATGTCTGAGTTCGGACGGGAAACTGTATCTGCCTATGCGGCTGCCAAGGGCGGTTTGAAGATGCTGACAAAGAATATCGCTTCCGAATACGGTGAATACAATATCCAGTGTAACGGTATCGGTCCCGGCTATATTGCAACTCCGCAGACGGCACCCCTTCGTGAGATACAGGCGGACGGCAGCAGACATCCCTTTGACCGGTTCATTATTGCAAAGACGCCTGCGGCGCGTTGGGGAAGTTCTGAGGATTTGCAGGGACCGGCGGTATTTCTTGCATCTGAGGCATCAAACTTTGTGAACGGACAGATATTGTATGTGGACGGTGGCATTGCGGCATATATCGGCAAACAGCCAGGCTAAAAGGAGCGTAAAAAATAATGAAAATAGCTTTAATTAATGAAAACAGTCAGGCAGCTAAAAATGAGATGATTTTTGCAACCTTAAAAAAGGTGGTTGAACCCATGGGACATGAGGTGTTTAATTACGGCATGTACGGTGGGGAGGATGCTAATTCCCTGACCTATGTGCAGAATGGTATTCTGGCAGCGGTATTATTAAATTCCGGCGCGGCAGATTATGTGATTACCGGATGCGGCACCGGAGAGGGGGCAATGCTGGCTTGCAACGCTTTCCCCAAGGTGCTTTGCGGGCATATTGAGTCTCCTCTGGATGCTTATCTCTTTTCGCAGGTGAACGACGGCAATTGTGTGGCACTCCCCTTTGCGGAAAACTTCGGATGGGGCGGCGAACTGAATCTGCAGTACATCTTTGAGAAGCTGTTCTGTGAAACCGGAGGCGGCGGGTATCCCCCTGAGAGAGCAGTACCGGAGCAGCGCAACAAAAAGATTTTGGATCAAGTAAAGGAAGTCACCCATACGGATATAGTGACAATTTTACACAATCTGGACGGAGAGTTGATAAAGGGTGCGCTGTCAGGTGCAAAGTTTGAAGAGTACTTCTTTGCCAACTGCAAATGTGACGGGATTGCAGCATGTGTGAGGGAGATTCTGGCATAATGTGTATATTCTTTGAAAAATTCCCACAAAATTTCTCAAAAACACATTGACTTTTATTGGGGTATGTGCTATTATCATTCTTGCGCGATGCGTAATGCGGAAGTGTCGGAACTGGCAGACGAGCAAGACTAAGGATCTTGTGGCAGCAATGTCGTGTGGGTTCAAGTCCCATCTTCCGCATTATTTTTGCCACAAAATAGGGCATTTTCAAGAGGTGATTACCAAAGGTAATCAAATAATCAAAAATACACAGGAAAGGAGAGTCCTGTGCAAGTGCTACAAAAGATAAATCGACCACAAATCGGTTTATTTTTTTGCAAAAATTCTTTCAAAAAAATCCTGGTAAATGATTTAATACCCCCCTACCCCCTGAAATTCTGGTGGAAAATCCTTTTTGAAAAGTTGGAAAATTTGGTGACGATTTTGAGTATTTGCGGAAGCTGTGCGTTGATATCCCGGCAAGTCCGAGGCATTCACAAACCGCCTGTGAATGTTTTTGTATCTGGCGTTCTGACAGGTCGAATAAGCGCTGATTTTTGGTCAAGTAATAATTTGAGCGGTATTCGATTACAAACAGCATTAAATGATTATTTAAGGATTTGTCGATGTAGCCAGTAAAAAAACGAGGAAATTGTCGTTTGAAAATGCTATTAGACTCACAGTACCCATTGACGAATTCGATGAGAATGTTACAATTAGGGAAGACGAGCAGGGTAATACTATTATATCTATAAGAGGTAGGTATCTCAATGAGTAATGAAGAACGTATTATTCAGTTTAGAGAAAAATATGAAAAAGAAAAGCCTATGTATAAAGCATGGGGAAACTATGTAAAAGAGTACATATTAAGCCAAGTGAGTAAATTGCCATATAGCAAGGATTCAATAATAAAAATACCCGTTAAGGTTAGAGTTAAGGATATAGAATCTATAACAGCAAAAGCTTTTTTTAGGGCAAATAAAAACTACACAGATCCAATAAATCAAATAACAGACAAAGTAGGGATAAGATTTGTTGTAATGGTGGAGGAACAAATCAAAATTATACAAGATATTGTAGAGAAATCTGATTTATGGGAAAAATCAAAAGATGTTGATTATGAAGCGGCAAGAGAAAAGACGCCAGAGTTGTTTGGATATCAGTCGGTTCATTATATTGTGAGGAATAAAAATAGCTTTGAGAGAGATAATATTGTTGTTGAAAAAAATATCCCGTGCGAAATTCAAATCCGTACATTGGAACAACATGCGTATGCAGAATTATCACATGATTATATTTATAAAAGAAAGATAATTCATCCACAAATAAAAAGGAATCTGGCAAAAATTATGGCGTTGAATGAGACGACAGATGGCTTGTATATACATGGATTTGGGAATTTCGGATGAATAAATGAGGTTATAGAATAAACAAATTCGTGCCATATTTCGTGGTGCATTTTGGTGAAAAACGTGTCATATTCAGGAAAAACAAGTATTCAAATGCTATGTCTTAAAACATCAAAAAACCTAGTATTTATCAGCATTTGCATGATATTTACCAGGTTTCTTTTTTAGCAGGGGAAGAGGGAATCGAACCCCCGTTAACGGTTTTGGAGACCGCCGCACTACCGCTGTACTATTCCCCTATGTGTATCAATTTTCTCAACTGACGAAAAATATTATATCATGGATATCGAATGTTTGGCAAGAGAAAATTCAAAATTTTTGTAAAAATTTTTACAATTTATAAATGTCTTCTCTGAGGGCAGATATTATGGTAGGATAGAATATGAAAGAAAGGCGTGGTATGATATGACAGAAAAAGAACAGTTAAAACAGGCTATGGATACATTGCATCAATATATCAGGATATTGGCAGACAGGGCGGGCGAAAATGAGGAATATGCGGACGAATTGTGGGAGAGAATTTCACGCTCAAACGGACTGCTCAGAGAGCTGGCTTATTTCCATGATTTTGGAGATTTTTTATGCGAATACAAGGTAGCAGGCTATACGCTGACGGATATTCTGGTATGGCAGGTAGATCATTTCAAAGCATATCTTGACAGACCGGAAGAAATGAACAGATACAGGCAGGAGAAACTTTTGCTTGTCAGCTTCAATATTATGTCGAAAATGGAGAAAGACCCACAGCCCTATATCAATAAGATGCAAGGGGAGACAGGTGCGGATTTTGTGGGAAAATTCTAAAAATAAACGGAGTGTTACACAGCAAAAGAACCCAAGAGGTATACCTCTGGGTTCTTTCGTTGTGTAAAAGGGGAATTTTCGTAAATGCTGTTAAAGCATATACGAACAATTACAGTATATGACAAGAAACGACTCTTGTCCATAGTAAATAGGGACCTGTCTCAGCCCTCATTGGTCTTTTTTGCCGGATGAACAAGGAACAGACATGCCAGCAAAGCAATAATGTAAAGTACAATCGTTGCATACAGTACATACTGATAACCGGTAGGATTTACCATAATCGTTTCAACGGTGCCGTCTGCCAGAATATGCTCCAAAGGAACCTCTTCTCCAAAGGTTTTTACAATCCAGGAAGCAAGCTGGTTGCCAGTCAGCCCTGCAAATGCCCATGCGGACAAAGTAAGACCGTGAATCGCACTGATGTTGCTCATTCCGTAACGATCGGAAAGCAAGGTGGGCACATTGGAGAAACCACCGCCATAACCGGCATTTACGACAAAAATCAGAGCCAGAACAAGGATTGTTAAAGCGATATTTCCCTCGCCGTTTTTAATACCGCCGGTTACAATTACAATACCGGTAAAGACAATGGAGAGAATAAAAATTAATTTGTAAATGGTATTTCTGTCCTTCATCTTGTCAGCCCACGCAGATAAACCAAGGCGTCCGCCTGCATTGAAAATTGCAGAGACGGTAGAGATAATTCCTACCACACTGGCAAGCCCCACACATTTGACAATCATTTTTTCCTGAGAAATCAGAGCGAGACTACAGGTAATGTTAAGATAGAACATGATCCAGATACCGATGTAGTTCGTAATCGGTTTGGACTTGATGACAGCCAGAGTGCTCTGTTTTTTTTCTTTTGCCTGAGGTTCGTGCCATCCGTCGGGTTTCTTTAACAGCAGATGTCCGGCGAACATCATTACGAAATATACGGCAGCCAGAATGAAGAACATTTTGTAGATGCCGCCCTCGCCCAGATTGTCAAGCATGGACTGCATAATGGGACTTGCAATCGCTTTTGCCGCACCGAAGCCTGCAACAGCCAGACCGGTTGCCAGACCTTTTTTGTCCTGAAACCAAAGCATCAGAGTTTTAACGGGGGACAGATATCCGGTACCCAGACCAATACCCATGATAAAACCGTAGCATATGTAGATACCGATTAGTGAGACAACGCTTCCTTTGTGCGCACCGCCGTAATAAATAAAGAAGCCGGTGCCTGCCATGCCGGCGGCAAAGCAGATGGTGGCAATTAAAGAAGATTTGTGAATATCTTTCTCAACTATATTTCCTAAGAATGCAGCGCTCATGCCCAGAAAAAAGATTGCGAAGCTGAATGCCCATTCGGTGGCTCCCTTAGAAAAGCCTATGTAGTCTGCAATTTCCTGACTGAACATAGACCAGCAGTATACAGTACCGATACTGCAGTGCAGCAGCAGAGCGGGGATGGCAGCTCTGACCCATTTGTTGTTTTTTAAAGAGTTCATTCGATTTTTCTCACTTTCTTATGTTTATAATAATTTGTCTTTCCCCATTATACACCTGTCAGTTTTAATTTCAAGCTGTAAAGGGGAACTAAGAGGAAATTGTACCTTCCACATATTCTTTTTCTTTTTCTATGGATGCGGGAACGCTCACGCCGCCGTTCCGCAGTTTTTTTATCAGTACATTTATGTGATGCAGGCGCTGAGCCCTTTTCATTTCAAATTGTCCCATAATTTCCGTATACAGAGGATTCTGTTCCAGTGTTTTGCGAATCTCTGCCGGGAAAGGGCAATAGGTGAACAGGATTTTTCTGGATACCTTATTCAGTCGTGGGGAACCGGTTCCCTCAAACATAATCCACATAATATAATCTCTTACAAACATTTCCTTAAAACTGTTTTTTGCGCGCTGCAGACCGGTGCGGACTCTCTCCTTGGCTTCGGAGCTTAAATCATGATTTTTCCGGTAGAACTGGATATAGTCGAAGTATTCGCTTGTCAGGGAAAGCTCGCTGATATCGTTCCACCGGGTGCCCTGAATGCGTTTGCAGAGCTCCCAGCGGAATTCTCCGGTCAGACGAATCATCGTGAGATACAGGTCCTCCAGATGGAAGATGGATATCAGCATCCGTCCGGAGCTGTTGCGGCGTTTCCCTTCAATTTCCTGCCACATGGAGCCGCGGATACCCACATTAGGAGTCAGGATAATATCCGGAAGATACTCAAAGTGAACAATTTCCTTACCCAGCACATTGATGTTTTCCATGTCAAAGCTTTCACGATAGTACGCTGAATAATCAATCTTTTTAATCTGCTCAATGTTTTTGGCAAGCTTGGATACGGTTACATAAGAGCCGTCAAGGTCCTTTAGCACATTGTCGGCACAAAACAGGGGACAGAAAATGGAAATTCTTCCATAGGTTATTTTATTAACGGCGGGGAACATATTGCGGAGCTCGTAATTTACCTTTGCTTTGGCGTCGTTTTCCAAATCCTTTAATTCGGCGTCCGTAATGGTGCCGGTTGCCTTCTGCCTGTGGAGATAATCGTTGTAGTCCAGTTCGAACTCATTGCGGCTGGGTTCTTTTTTGCCCTGATAAATGGCAACCAGCCAGTCGTAAAAGGTATAAACACCCTGTGAGCTGTGGTCGCTCATGGTATCGAGCAGACCGCGTAGATATACTGCATTGGAAATACCGGCGAGCTCTTCATCCACATATCCGAAATACAGGAACATCATAACGGGAGCAGGTACACTGGCGGTTTCCATGGTTCGTTCAAATATCAGGGAATACAGAGAATAAAATTCTTTGGTGATATCCGCCCTGAGCTGACAGCTATCCTCATCGGTGGCAAATTTGTCTGGAAGCTGCTTGTAGGCATATACATGTTCACGGAAGGATGTGATAAATCCCGCATCGGATCCTGCAAATTCCAAAATGATATTTAAAGAGCCTGTAAGCTCGCTAAGTACAGCGGTATCTGCCTCAGGATTGGATATATCGGAGGAAGGCGTCTGCAGGCGGGCAATGTTTTTCTCAAAGGAGCTGACGCGCTGTTCCAATAGTTCGGCATCTATGGCAGGATTGTCACGGAGTTCCGTGATAATGCGGTTGAGATCCATGGTCAGTTCCCTGATGTCGGCACAGTCCTGTCCCAGCTTGTAATAGAGTGAAGTATAGAAATCAAACAAATCATTTCTGGAAGAATTAAAGTAATATCCGGTAATCTGCTGCAGATAACGGAACTGTTCCTCCAATACGGTAAATGCCCTGCGGAAATCAAGGCTGCATTTGCGAAGAAGTCCCACAGAAACCGCAGATGCCTGTACCAGATATTTGGATTGTTCTCCGGTATAGAGGTGTGACAGTCCAAGATAGTAGTCAGAGAGCCACAAATCGGGAGCCTCTTCTCCGAGATAAGCGTCCACTTCCTCCCAGTTATCCAAGGTACGGGGAGGAATCCGGTAGCGGTTGCAGAGAAGAGAATATTTTTCATAGTTGTTCAACAGATTCTGATGAAGACTGCTGCATTTCAGTTCGGAAATAGAGCAGCGTTCCAGAAGCGTGGTTATCTGATAGCAGGCGGAAAGAATAAACAGTCTTGCAATATCAGGATGATTCTTCAGCAGATCGTCCAGTACGGCGATGTTGGTGAAGGAATAAGTAAGGATGCTTGTCTCCTCGTCCGCCCTGCAGGTGAGAAAATGAATCTCAGAGCATATCTCGCAGACGCCGATGACGTCCCCTTTGCCGAGCTGATAGCTGCCTCCGGGATAGGAGACGGTCACCTTTCCTGATGTAATCAGATGGATTGCGGTCATAGGTTGTCCGTACTCGTATACAAGCGAGTCTTTTTCTAAAGTAATTCCAGCCATTTTTATACCCCCAAAGCTTTTTTAGTTCAATAACTATAGTATACTACAAACGACGTGTAATTTTCTACTGTACTTTTAGTAAAAATGTGATAAAATAAAAATACATATGTGTCAGTTTTGTCAGGAGGTGCCGGTGTGGAGCAGAAAAAAGAATACAGACAACAGGTAATTGAGGAATATAAACAGATTGTGACGCCGCTTTTGCGCTATCTTCCCTGGTTGGAGAAGAGTGCGGGAACGAGAGTGAGCTCCAATTACTCAGAAAATAATGTTACGGAACATTCGATTTCATTTCCGGTCTATGACGGAACCTTGTTAAACTTTGTGAGAGAAGCGGCGAAGTCGCCGTTAATGGATCAGAATTACAGATATATTTATGTGCGTCATAATATCCGCAACCATGAGGATGAACGCAGAATTATCAAGAGAGCCGGAATCAATGAATGGGGGATTCTGTGCGGTATTCTTTCAAAATATGTGCTGGGCGGAAGAACCAAAGGAAATCTGTGGAACGAGGCGGTGCAGGAAGAAATCTTCTATCTGTTGCTGAAACAGATGCGGGAAATTATTGAATATTGGGACAAGCCTATGCGGATTGACGAAAATTGATGCGCAGTGGAGGAGAGCGATGGGTGAGAAATCAATACAGAAGAAAAAATACATAATAGAGACAGCCAGAAAGGTATTTATGGAAAAGGGCTTTAAAAAAGTCACTATGAAGGATATCGTGGAGGCATGTGAGATTAGCCGGGGAGGTCTCTATCTTTATTTTGAAAGCACCGGTCAGATTTTTTTAGAGGTGCTGAAAATGGAAAGTCAGGAAGCGGATGATGTCTTTTCTGACAGCATTACGGAGGATGCAACGGCGGCGGATATTTTGATTCTGTTTCTCAAAGAACAGAAGAAAGAGCTGCTTCGCAAAAAGGATACGCTGACACAGGCGATTTATGAATTTTATTTTGAGAATGAGCTTCCGAAAAAGGATAACGTATTAAAAAAACAGTTTGACTCCGCAGTAAAGATTATTGAAAAGCTGATTGAAGCCGGAGTTGAAAACGGCGAATTTTATTGTGAGGACTGCAGGGGAACCGCCAGAAACATTATGTTTGTTCTGGAGGGGCTCAAGATATCTGCACAGACAATCGGCATTACGGCAGATGCCGTAGACAGGGAAATCCTTTATATATTGAAGGGACTGGGTGTGGAAGAAGAATAGCTGTGAAGTTTTGTTGTTTTATCCTATTGTGGCGAAAGAAGTTTCGTTGTATAGTTATGCTATGAATTTTATTTGGAGGACATAAAATGGGTAACGTAAGACGTATCTATGTTGAGAAAAAGGCGCCTTTTGCGGTTAAGGCAAAGGAACTGCATGAGGAGTTAAAAAATTATCTGGGCATTGCGGTGGACAATGTTCGCGTATTTATCCGTTATGATGTGGAGAATATTTCGGACGAAGTGTTCGCCAGAGCATGTAAGACTGTGTTTTCGGAACCGCCTGTAGACGATTTGTATGAGGAGAATATTGAGATTCCGGTAAACAGCAGGGTTTTCTCCGTAGAGTATTTACCGGGACAGTTTGACCAGAGAGCGGATTCTGCCGTTCAGTGCGTGCAGTTTTTGGATGAAAATGAGGAGCCTGTAATCAAGACCGCAGTAACCTACCTGATTGAAGGCGATATTACAGACGAGGAATTCTCCAAAATCAAATCCTATTGTATTAATCCGGTTGATTCCCGGGAGACGGACATGGTAAAACCGGACACGTTAATTACCGTATTCGATGAACCGGCAGATGTAGCCGTATTTGACGGTTTTAAAGATATGGAAGAGAGAGAGCTGCGCAAGTTATATGATTCTCTCGGACTGGCTATGACGTTTAAGGATTTCCTGCATATACAGAACTATTTCCGCAATGATGAGAAGAGGGACCCGTCTATGACGGAAATCCGCGTACTGGATACCTATTGGTCCGACCATTGCCGCCACACTACCTTCTCTACAGAGCTTACAAATGTTGAATTTGGAGAGGGGTATTACCGTTCTCCGCTGGAAACTACCTATCAGAGTTATCTGGATACCCGGGAAGAGATTTTTAAAGGAAGAAAGGACAAGTTTGTCTGCCTGATGGATTTGGCGCTGATGGCGATGAGAAAGTTAAAGAAGGACGGCAAGCTTGAGGATATGGAAGTATCCGATGAAATCAATGCCTGCTCCGTAGTGGTTCCCGTTGAGATGGATTACGGCGATCATGTGGAGACCGAGGAGTGGCTTGTATTTTTCAAGAATGAGACTCACAATCATCCTACCGAAATTGAGCCGTTCGGTGGTGCAGCAACCTGTCTGGGCGGTGCAATCAGAGACCCGCTTTCCGGACGTGGTTATGTATATCAGGCAATGCGCGTGACCGGTGCGGCTGACCCTACCGTTCCCGTAGCAGATACCTTAAAGGGTAAATTATCCCAAAAGAAATTAGTACGCGGTGCGGCAAGCGGTTATTCCTCCTATGGTAACCAGATTGGTCTTGCCACCGGATTTGTAAAAGAGATTTATCATCCCGATTACGTGGCAAAGAGAATGGAGATTGGCGCTGTTATGGGTGCCGCTCCCAGAAGAAATGTCATCCGTGAGACCTCAGACCCCGGCGATATCATTATTTTGCTGGGCGGACGTACCGGAAGGGACGGCTGCGGCGGTGCAACCGGTTCCTCCAAGGTGCATACGGAAAGCTCTATTGAGACCTGCGGTGCAGAGGTGCAGAAGGGTAACGCGCCTACAGAGCGTAAGATTCAGAGACTGTTCCGCCGTGAGGAGGTAAGCCGTCTGATTAAGAAATGTAATGACTTCGGCGCCGGCGGCGTATCCGTTGCTATCGGTGAGCTGGCTGACGGTCTGACCGTTGATTTGGATAAGGTTCCCAAGAAATATGCAGGTCTGGACGGTACAGAGCTTGCAATCTCCGAGTCTCAGGAGCGTATGGCTGTTGTGGTTGACCCGAAGGATGTGGATGCCTTCCTTGGCTATGCGGCAGAGGAAAATCTGGAAGCAGTCCCTGTGGCTGTCGTTACTGAGGAGCCGAGACTGGTGCTGAACTGGAGAGGTAAGGAAATCGTAAATTTAAAGCGTGCTTTCCTTGATACCAACGGCGCGCATCAGGAGACTGCCGTAAGGGTTACAATTCCCTCTGAAGAAGATAATTATTTTGATAAATGGGCGGTGGAAGCTGTCGGCGAGAAGCTGGAAGAGGGCGACGTAAAGGGTGCATGGCTTGCACTGTTGCATGATTTGAATGTCTGCTCCCAGAAGGGTCTTGTGGAAATGTTTGACTCCTCCATCGGTGCGGGAAGCGTGCTGATGCCTTACGGCGGTAAGCATCAGTTGACAGAAACACAGGCGATGGTAGCGAAACTGCCTGTCCTGAAGGGAAAGACTGATACCGTTACCATGATGAGCTACGGCTTTGATCCTTATCTGTCCTCCTGGAGCCCTTACCACGGCGCTGTTTATGCAGTGGTAGAGTCCATGGCAAAAATAGTTGCAAACGGTGGTGATTTCAGCAAGATTCGTTTCACCTTCCAGGAATACTTCCGCAGGATGACAAGCAGCCCTGAGCGTTGGAGTCAGCCTTTTGCGGCGCTCTTAGGCGCTTATGACGCACAGATTGGGTTTGGACTTCCTTCCATCGGCGGTAAGGACAGTATGTCCGGTACCTTTAATGATATTGATGTACCTCCTACCCTGGTATCCTTTGCTGTGGATATTGCGAAAAGCGGAGATATCATTACACCGGAATTAAAGAAGGCAGGCAATAAGCTGGTACGCTTTGAGATTGAAAAAGACGATTTTGATATTCCGATGTACGATTCCGTGGCGGAGCTTTATGCTGCCATTCATGAACTGACTGCTGATAAGACGATTGTATCCGCATATGCGCTGGATTCCAAGGGTGTGGCGGCTGCTATCTCCAAGATGGCATTCGGCAATAAGCTGGGTGTGTCTATTGACAATGATGTGACAACGGATGATTTGTTTGCAAATGGTCTGGGCGATATCGTAGCGGAGATTCCTGCTGATAAGCTTGGCGTTCTGGATGCAAAAGAGCTGGATTACACAGTAATCGGTACGGTTACTGAGGCAGCGGAATTTGTATATGGTGATGTGAAGCTTACCATGGACGAGGCGCTGGCAGCATGGACATCAAAGCTTGAGAAGGTATTCCCGACGAAGGCTGTAAAGGGTACAGAGACAGTTGCAAGTGATGTTTATAAGGCTGACAGCATTTATGTATGCAAGAATAAAATTGCGAAGCCTACCGTCTTTATTCCCGTATTTCCGGGGACCAACTGTGAGTATGACAGCACGAAGGCGTTTGAACGTGCAGGTGCAAATGTAGTTACAAAGGTATTTAAGAATCTGACGGCAGAGGATATCCGTGATTCTGTTGCAGAATTTGAAAAGGCAATCGGACAGGCACAGATTATCATGTTCCCCGGCGGCTTCTCAGCAGGTGATGAGCCTGACGGCAGTGCGAAGTTCTTTGCAACCGCATTCCAGAATGAGAAGATGAAGGAAGCGGTTAGGAAGCTTTTAAATGAGAGAGACGGGCTGGCGCTGGGTATCTGTAATGGTTTCCAGGCGCTGATTAAGCTGGGTCTTGTGCCTTACGGCGAGATTGTGGGACAGAAAGAGGATTCTCCTACCCTGACCTTCAATACGATTAACCGTCATATCTCCAAGATGGTTTACACCAAGGTAGTTTCCAATAAGTCTCCCTGGCTTGCGGGTGCAGAGCTTGGCGCAACCTACTGTAATCCTGCCTCCCATGGCGAGGGTCGTTTCGTAGCGCCGAAAGAGTGGCTGGATAAGCTGTTTGCCAACGGACAGGTAGCTACCCAGTATGCAGACCAGAACGGAAATGTATCCATGGATGAGGAATACAATATCAATGGTTCCTACTGCGCTATTGAGGGTATTACCTCCCCTGACGGAAGATGCTTTGGTAAGATGGCTCACTCCGAGAGAAGGGATGAGGCTGTTGCCATCAATATTTACGGCGAGCAGGATATGAAGATTTTCGAGAGTGGTGTTGAGTACTTTAAGTAAGTTGAAAGAAATAAAAATATAATAATTTTGAATATGTCATAAAGAGGGCTGAGTCTTGAAAAAGAAATCAGTCCTCTTTTCAAATTGTCAGAAATATGATATAGTACACTTAGGGTAAGTGTCGGAATATAACCGAAAGGTTAAAAATGTATATATAGAATATACTTTTAAGGAAAGGGCGATAGAAGCTATACTGTCGCAGAGGTAAAATTTATGTTGTTGGTTTTGGTTCCGTTATTTGATGAAAATATGGCTGTGCGTGCATATTCCATTTTTTCCCAAAAAAATAATCTTCTGCTGAACCCTATTCTGCTGGGGACAGCACAGTTGGACGGAGCAGCGAGAAATCCCGGTCTGGAGGTTATTCAGACGATTGGTATCGGGACCCTTTCAGATAATAAGGAGATATTTGTGCCGGTCACAAATATATCTGTTTTTGCGGATATTGAGCACCAGTGCAGCGCACCGCACGAGCTTATTGTATTGTTGCTTGACAATACGATTCCGCCGACGGAGATGTATCTGAACAGATTAAAGGAGTTAAAAGATAAGGGTTATAAGCTGGCTATTCGCAAGCTTGCGGTGGCTGATTTTGAGAATTATCGTGAGGTTATGAAGCTTATGGATTATGTGTTGCTTAATAACCGTAAGATAGCGATTGATAAGGCAAAGATATATTTCGGAAAGTTATATCCCCATATCAAACTCTGTGCAGGCAATATTGAGAACATGGAGACCTTTGAGAGATTAAAAGCATCCGGTGGTTATCAGTTATATGAAGGGCGCTTTTATCGTGTGGCGCTTACCAGGGGACATGTAGAAGTTTCGCCGCTGAAAATTAATTATATAGAGCTTTTAAATATGGTAAATAACGATAATTTTGAGCTTACGGAAGCGGCGGATATTATCGGGCGCGATACCGCGCTTACGATTTCATTGCTTAAGATGGTAAATAAAATGGCATTAAATTCAGGGATTACCACGATTCGCCATGCAGCGGCAATGCTTGGACAAAAGGAGTTAAAAAAGTGGATTAACACTGCTGTGGTCAATGAATTGTATTCCGATAAGCCCAATGAGATTACCAGATTGTCCATGCTTCGTGCCAAATTTGCAGAGAATCTGGCGCCATCCTTCGGTCTGGCAATGAAGAAGGAAGAACTTTTCCTGATGGGACTGTTCTCTGTATTGGATGTGATTCTGGAAAAGCCGATGAAAGAAGCCTTGCAGATGGTTACGGTATCAAAAGATATTAAAGACGCGCTGCTGAGTGATAAGGGTTCGCTGGCGGTAGTTCTTGATTTTCTGATGCCCTATGAGGCGGCAAACTGGTCCGAAGTATCCAGACAGATGATTATTCATGATATTGATGAAGAGGTTGTGTCAAAGGCATATATGGATTGTCTGGCATGGTACCGCGATCTGACATCCGGCAATACCTAAGAAATTTTTATTGTTGACTGGAAAATAGGAATATATTATAATGTCACTGCGTTGTATCCGGAAAAACGGAATGATAGCAGAAAGGAATTAAATTATGCAACAGAAAACAAAAAAAATAGTCGGGGTAGGGCTTTTGACAGCAATTGTTGTTGTGCTTCAGGCACTGGCAGTTGTCATCAGACCTACAGGTATTTTCAACATCTCATTGGTTCTGGTACCGATAGTAGTCGGAGCGGCATTATATGGCTGCAGAGCGGGTGCATGGCTTGGCTTTGTGTTCAGTATCGTGGTATTGTTCACTGACTCGGCGGCATTCATGGCAATCAGCGTTCCGGGTACTATTATTACCGTGATTGCAAAGGGAACGCTGGCAGGATTGATGGCAGCCTGGGTGTATTTGTTGCTGGAGAAGAAGAACAGATATCTGGCAGTTGTCTGCGCTGCGATTGCATGTCCGGTTACGAACACAGGAATCTTCCTCTTAGGCTGTGTTATATTCTTTATGGATACGATTAACGGATGGGCAGCAGCAAGCGGATATGCTTCAGCCGGTACATACCTGATTGGAGCCATGGTCGGTGTAAATTTCCTGATTGAGCTTGTTGTAAATATCGTACTCAGTTCCGTAATTTTGAGAATTATCCATATCGGCAAAAAGGAAATTAAATAAGAAATAATTATATGTAAACAGAAACTAAAATATACCTCATGGAATATCTTATACTAAGAGAAAGTAAGGAAGATATTTCATGAGGATTTTTTTAACCATTCTGGTTGTACTTGCAATTCTGCTGCTGGCAGCGGGAATGATATGTCTGCTGCTTCGGCTTAGAATGCGCTTCGCGAAAAAAAGAGTCAGGAATACCAGTGCGGAAGTTAAGATACGCAATCTCAATGAAGCGCTGGCACCTTTTGGTTTTTGCTATGATGAAAAGAATGATGCAATCTGTTCGACAATGTATCCCTGGCAGCGGGAGATGGGATACTGCCGCGCTTATGATGAGTCGGCGTTCGCCATGTATATGGTGTTTGACTGCGAACCCGTCTATTTTAATTATAACGGAGCAAGGTACCTTTTGGAAGTATGGAAGGGACAATACGGATGTACTACCGGTGCGGAAATCGGTTTGTATGTCAATCGTTCGCAGGACTGGAAAAAACCTCCGGAAGCACTTTTTTATGAGTGTGTGGAGGATGAGGAACGTCTGCAGATGGCGTATACTTTATACAAAAACGGAACGCCTGTTCAGAAGCGAAGAGAACTGCACTGGTGGCTGACAGGCTTTTGTGTCGGTATGTTTTCTCAGAAAGAAGAGCTTGTCATGGAGGTACAAATCACCTTTCCCAACGCTGCTATGCGAAACGCTTTTTATAGCGGACTTTTGCGGGCGGGATATGAAAGGAATTCTATCCGTGTGGAGAGATACAGGGTGTATTTTAAATTTGATATACCGCGCAGCAGGCAACCGGAGTTCTGCGGAAAACGCTGCCGCAGACGCGTCATGCGAAGAAACTGCAGGAATTGCAGACGTTATTGCAGAATCAGTAAATGCTTTTGCACGACTCTTGATAAAATCACCTACATTGGCTATTGTTTTCCGCTGTTGTACAGAACGCTTATCCGAATCGGTACAAAATGCAGCAGGAGAAAGCTGCGAAAATACCGGAAACATTATTTTTAGCAGAGCTATGGTCTGTATGGCAGCATAGAAAGGGAGTGGCATAATGTCGGCAAGACTGGAAAAAGTGTATCAGAATGCGGAAAGGATAGAGATTAATCAAAACACGAAAATCGTCTGTATGAGTGATTGCCACAGAGGAGTGGGGAATCGGGGAGATAATTTTCTCCCAAACCGGCACTTGTTTTTTGCAGCGCTTCAGTATTATTATGAAAGATGCTTTTTTTATATAGAGCTGGGAGACGGAGATGAACTGTGGGAAAATTGCAGCCTGCGCAGAATTGAGGAAATTCACAGCGATATTTTCGAGTTAATGTCACGATTTTACAGAAGCGGCAGATTTCGGATGCTGTATGGCAATCATGACCGCCGTAAAGAGGACTATCGTTTCTTTGAGTCCCAGTGCTGGGATTATTACTGTGAAATTGAGGATGCCTGTAAGGAGCTTTTTCCGGGACTGCATGCTCAGGAAGGAATTCTTTTGCAGGATGCGGCATCGGGACATGAGATATTATTGCTTCACGGACATCAGGGAGATCTGATGAATGATATCTTGTGGAAGATTACCGCCGCGTTGGTGCGTTTCCTCTGGAAACCGTTGGAGCTGCTGGGCGTGGCTGATCCCACCAGTGCGGCAAGAAATTACAAAAAGAGAAAGAAAACGGAAGGAAGGCTGAATGCGTTTTCCAAACAAAAGCAGATACTTCTGATAGCTGGTCATACGCACAGACCGGTATTGTCGAAACCGGGCGAGAGCTTTTATCTGAATGATGGAAGCTGTATACATCCTCAATGTATTACTGCTATGGAGCTGGAAAATGGAGCCGTTACTTTGGTGAAGTGGTGCATGACGGTCAGACGTGACAGTACACTGGCAGTGAGCCGTGAAGTGCTGGAAGGACCGATTCCCTGGGAACGCTATTGGGAAAAATCAGTTCTATTTTAACTCGAAAGGAAATGGAAATGCAACAAGTAATTTCTATTTTAAGACGGCTTCTACATTTTAGCTAAGTACAGTAAAAAAGAAAACCGGAATTTTGTTAGAAATTTAGCCGGGAATAGATATTGCCCGGCTATTTTTTGTGTGATATAATAAGTCGATTACGGTTAGGAAGCTGGACGGAAGAGAGGTAGAGTATGAAGGCGTTTTTAGTATTAGAAGACGGAACTGTGTTTGAAGGAACGCATATTGGTGCAGATAAAGACATTATCAGTGAAATCGTATTTAATACGTCTATGGCAGGATATCTGGAGGTGCTGACAGATCCATCCTATGCAGGACAGGCTGTTTGTATGACATATCCCCTGATTGGTAACTATGGTGTCTGTAAAGATGATATGGAATCATTAAAACCCTGGCCTGATGGCTTTATCGTGAGGGAACTCTCCCGTATTCCCAGTAACTTCCGAAATGATTGTACAATACAACAATTCCTTGAGGAAAATGGCGTTCCCGGCATTGCAGGTATTGATACCAGAGCACTGACGAAAATACTTCGTGAGAAGGGTACGATGAACGGTATGATTACCACTAACGAAGATTATAAGCTGGATGAAATTCTTCCCAAGCTAAAGGAATATACTACGGGAAAGGTTGTGGAAAAGGTAAGCTGTGGGGAGAAATATACGGTACAGCCCACAACCGCTTTAGAGCAGAACGGACCGCTGTCAGGCGCTGCGCGCTTTGATAAGGAAGCCTATGAAAAGGGCGTGCGGGAGCCAAGACCCGCATTGGTAAAGGAATTAAATGGTGCGGGACTGAAAGTTGCGCTGATGGATTTCGGGGCAAAGACGAATATTGCCCGTTCACTGGCAGAGCGGGGGTGTGAGGTAACGATTTATCCGGCATTAACCCCTGCGGAAGAAATTATTGCGGCGGCGCCGGATGGGATTATGTTAAGCAACGGTCCCGGAGACCCGAAGGAGTGCACTTCCATTATCAAAGAAATCAAAAAGTTATATGATACGGAAATTCCCATTTTTGCTATCTGTCTGGGACATCAGCTGATGGCGCTGGCAACCGGTGCGGATACCCACAAGATGAAATACGGTCATCGCGGCGGAAATCATCCGGTAAAGGATCTGGCAACCGGAAGAGTGTATATTTCTTCCCAGAATCACGGTTATGTGGTAGATACGGATAAGCTGGACCCGAAGGTGGCGGTTCCGGCATTTGTAAACGTAAATGACGGCACCAACGAAGGTCTGAGCTATACAGGAAAGAATATTTTCACGGTGCAGTTTCATCCGGAGGCGTGTCCCGGACCACAGGATTCCGGTTATTTGTTTGACCGGTTTATCCGGATGATGAAACAGGAACCTGAGATGAAAGGAGAGAACTAAGATGCCCAAGAATCCCAATATAAAACGTGTAATGGTAATTGGCTCCGGTCCTATTGTAATCGGACAGGCGGCTGAATTTGACTATGCAGGCACGCAGGCGTGCCGTTCCCTGAAGGAAGAGGGCGTAGAAGTAATCTTGGTGAACTCCAACCCTGCGACGATTATGACGGATAAGGATATCGCAGACAAGGTGTATATTGAGCCTCTTACTGTAAAAGTATTGGAGCAGATTATAGAGAAGGAAAAGCCGGACAGTCTCCTCCCTACGCTGGGTGGTCAGGCAGGCTTAAACCTTGGTATGGAGCTGGAGGAGTCCGGTTTCCTCGCTTCTCACGGAGTAAAGCTTCTGGGAGCGACGGCGGCAACCATCCGCAATGCGGAGGGACGCCAGGAGTTTAAGGATTTGATGGAGCGTATCGGCGAGCCCTGTGCAGCTTCCAGGGTGGTGGAGAATGTACAGGATGGTATTGAGTTTACGAACTCCATCGGTTATCCTGTGGTGCTTCGTCCCGCTTATACGCTGGGCGGTTCCGGCGGCGGTATCGCTCACAATCAGGTGGAGCTGGAAGAGATTCTGGAGAACGGTCTGCGTCTCTCCCGTGTAGGTCAGGTTCTGGTAGAGCGCTGTATCGCGGGCTGGAAGGAAATTGAGTATGAGGTAATGCGCGACAGTGCGGGCAACTGTATTACCGTATGTAATATGGAAAATATTGACCCTGTTGGCGTGCATACCGGCGACAGTATTGTTGTGGCGCCTTCCCAGACATTGAGCGATAAAGAATACCAGATGCTGCGTACCTCTGCTCTGAATATTATTAATGAATTACAGGTAACCGGTGGATGTAACGTACAGTTTGCACTGCATCCCACCAGCTTTGAATATTGTGTAATCGAGGTAAATCCCCGTGTAAGCCGTTCTTCTGCTTTGGCATCCAAGGCTACCGGATATCCCATCGCGAAAGTAACTGCAAAGATTGCGCTGGGCTATACGCTGGATGAAATCAAGAATGCCATTACCCAGAAGACCTATGCAAGCTTTGAGCCTGCACTGGATTACTGCGTGGTCAAGATTCCTCGTCTGCCTTTCGATAAATTTATTACGGCAAAACGTACTCTGACGACACAGATGAAGGCTACCGGAGAGGTTATGAGTATCTGCAATAATTTTGAGGGTGCGCTGATGAAGGCAATCCGCTCCCTGGAGCAGCATGTGGACTGTCTGTTAAGCTATGATTTCAGCGCTTTGTCCGCAGAGGAATTGAAGGAACGTCTGAAAATTGTGGATGACCAGCGTATCTATGTGATTGCCGAGGCAATCCGCAAGGGTGTCAGCTATGAGGAAATCCATGATATCACTATGATTGACGTCTGGTTTATTGATAAGATTGCGGTTCTGGTTGAGATGGAGCAGGCGTTACAGAAGGGACCTCTTACGGCAGAGCTGTTAAAGGAAGCGAAGAGAATTGAGTTCCCCGATAATGTGATTGCAAGACTGACCGGAAAGAGTGAAGCTGAGATTAAAAAGATGCGTTACGATAACGGTATCACCGCTGTATATAAGATGGTAGATACCTGCGCGGCAGAATTTGCTGCTTCCACGCCTTATTACTACTCCGTGTACGGCGGTGAAAATGAAGCGGTGAAGACAGAAGGACGTAAGAAAGTGCTGGTGCTTGGTTCCGGTCCCATCCGTATCGGTCAGGGTATCGAGTTTGACTATTGTTCCGTACATGCGACCTGGGCATTTTCCAAGGCGGGTTATGAGACTATTATTATTAACAACAACCCTGAGACGGTAAGTACGGACTTTGATATTGCGGATAAGCTGTATTTTGAGCCGCTGACGCCTGAGGATGTGGAATCCATTGTCAACATTGAGAAGCCGGACGGCGCAGTGGTACAGTTCGGCGGACAGACCGCGATTAAGCTGACGGAGAGCCTGATGAAGATGGGCGTGCCTATCTTGGGAACTAAGGCTGAGGATGTGGATGCGGCAGAGGATAGAGAATTGTTTGACCAGATTCTCGAACAGACACAGATTCCCCGTGCGGCGGGCGGTACCGTTTACACCGCAGAGGAGGCGAAGGAGGTAGCCAACAGATTAGGCTATCCCGTACTGGTAAGACCCTCTTATGTATTGGGCGGTCAGGGTATGCAGATTGCGATTTCCGATGAAGAGATTGAAGAATTTATGGAAATCATAAACAGAATTGCACAGGACCATCCGATTTTGGTTGATAAGTACCTGCAGGGTAAGGAAATTGAGGTTGATGCCGTATGCGACGGCGAGGATATTCTGATTCCCGGTATTATGGAGCATATTGAGAGAACCGGTGTCCATTCCGGCGACAGTATTTCCGTGTATCCCGCATACACTATCGGAAAGCTTGTGAAAGATAAAATTGCGGACTATACCAAGAGACTGGCAACCGCTCTGCATGTAAAGGGTCTGATTAATATTCAGTTCATTGCCATCGGCGAGGATGTATATGTTATTGAGGTAAATCCCCGTTCCTCCCGTACCGTTCCTTATATCAGCAAGGTGACAGGTATTCCGATTGTGGACTTGGCAACAGAGGTAATTCTTGGAAAGACCATTAAGGAGCTGGGTTATAAGCCGGGACTGCAGCCTGAGGCGGAATACTATGCGATTAAGATGCCTGTATTCTCTTTTGAAAAGATTCACGGCGCGGAAATCAGTCTTGGACCGGAAATGAAATCCACCGGTGAATGCCTTGGTATTGCAAAAACCTTCCATGAGGCATTGTATAAGGCGTTCCTTGGCGCCGGTGTAAACATTCCGAAGTACAAGAATATGATTATCACCGTGAAGGATTCCGATAAAGGCGAGGCGATTGAAATCGGCAGACGTTTTGAAAAACTGGGCTATACCATTTATGCCACCAGAAGTACTGCGGCGGCGCTGAATGAGGCGGGCGTGAAAGCGAGAAAGGTAAATAAGATTTCCCAGGAATCACCGACTGTTATGGATTTGATTCTCGGTCATAAGATTGACCTTGTGATTGATACGCCCACCCAGGGACGTGACAAGTCAAGGGATGGTTTCCTGATTCGCCGTACCGCCATCGAGACGGGTATCAACTGTATTACTGCGATGGATACGGCAAGAGCGTTGGTTACCAGTCTGGAGAATGCAAGCCAGAGTTTAAGTCTGGTGGATATTGCTACATTATAAAAAGCGTTAAATTAAGAAAAATCTGCATATACTACAGAATGAGTAGTTGTGCAGATTCTTTTTTGAGTTAGAAAGGAAACAGATATGAATCATGAAATGAACAAAGAAACGTACCCCTTTGTAATGCGCCCGCTGCCTTATGAATATGATGCTTTGCTGCCCGTAATTGACGAGGAGACTTTGCATTTTCACCACGATAAGCACTACAAGACTTACGTGGATAATCTAAACAATACGCTGGCGGATTACCCCGGACTACAGCAGATGAGCCTGAAAGAGCTTTTAATCGGATTAGAGCAGTTACCTGCCGCGGCACAGAAGCCAATCCGCAACAATGGCGGCGGTGTGTTTAATCATGAGTTATACTTTGACGCTATGAAAAGTCCTGTGGGGCAGGAGCCTGTGGGGACGTTGGCGGAGGCAATCAACAGGGATTTCGGTTCCTATAAGCAGTGGCAGGAGAAAATGAAGCAGGCGGCAATGGGACAGTTCGGCTCCGGCTGGGCATGGCTTGTTACGGACTGTGCCGGGAAGCTTTCCATTGTGCAGACAGCGAATCAGGAGGTTCCGGATTTGGCAATTTATACTCCGCTTTTCCTGGTGGATGTGTGGGAACATGCTTACTATCTGCAATACCAGAACCGCCGCGCAGATTATGTGGATGGGTGGTTTGGTCTGATTAACTGGCGTAAGGCGCAGAAACGTTATGAGGAGAGATGCTGAAAGTCTTGCGAATAGATGTAAACTGTGCTATGGTAAAACTATATTAAAGCGCTTAACGAAAGAGAGGAATGTAAGATGGCACAGTGGCTTGATAACGCAATTTTTTATGAAATTTATCCCCAGTCCTTTCGGGATACCAACGGTGACGGTATCGGAGATTTTCAGGGCATTATTGAGAAATTGGACTACATCAAAGAACTTGGATGTAATGCAATTTGGCTGAATCCCTGCTTTGAGTCACCCTTTGGAGATGCGGGATACGATGTGTCTGACTATTACAGTGCAGCACCGAGATATGGAACGAATGAGGATTTGAGAAGATTGTTTACGGAGGCGCACAACAGAGGGATGCACGTACTGCTGGATTTGGTTCCGGGGCATACCTCTGTGGAGCATCCTTGGTTTAAAGAGTCCATGAAGGCGGAGAAAAATGAATTTACAGACCGTTATGTATGGACGGACGATGTGTGGGAAATCCCGGAGAATATGGGGCATATCGGCGGTATTTCGGAAAGAAACGGCGCCTGCGTGGTGAATTTCTTTTCCCATCAGCCGGCATTGAACTATGGTTTTTACAAGCCGGAAAAGTCGTGGCAGCAGTCTATGGAGGATGAGGGACCGAAAGCTACCCTTGAGGCGATGAAGGACGTAATGCGTTTCTGGCTGGGAATGGGCTGTGACGGATTCCGTGTTGACATGGCAGGGTCTTTGGTAAAAAATGATGAGGAGGGCAAAGGAACCATTAAGCTGTGGCAGAATGTAAGAGAATTTTTAAATGAAGAATTTCCTGATGCCGCAATGGTTTCCGAATGGGGCGAGCCTGACAAATCCATTCAGGGCGGTTTCCATATGGATTTCCTGCTCCATTTTGGTCCCTCTCATTATAACGACCTGTTCCGCTGTGCGGAGCCTTATTTCTCAGGGCGCGGAAAAGGGGATATCTCTGCATTCGTGCAGAAATATATGGAAAACTATGAGAAGTCGGAGAAAAAAGGCTTGATTTGCATTCCTTCCGGCAATCATGATATGGACAGGCTGGCAAGGCGTCTGCACGGGGATGAGTTAAAGGTTGCTTTTGCATTCCTGTTGTCCATGCCGGGTGCGCCGTTCATTTATTATGGTGATGAAATCGGTATGCGCTATGTGGAGGGGCTCAAATCCGTGGAAGGTGGTTATAACAGAACCGGATCCCGTTCTCCGATGCAGTGGGACGCCACCACCAATGCGGGCTTTAGCTCCGCACCCAAGGAAAAGCTGTATATCAAACAGGATGAGAGTGCAGACAGACCTACCGTGGAAGCGCAGCTTGCAGATAAGGATTCCCTATATTATGAGGTGAAAAAGATGATTCAGATCAGGCAGTCCACCCCGGCATTGCAGAGTAAGGGAGAAATTACATTTGTGTATGCGGAAAAGAACGCATATCCTTTTGCCTATATCAGAAAGAGCGGTGACGATAGGATTTTGGTTATCATCAATCCGTCTGAGAAGGAGGCTTCCTTTGCAGGGGATTTTACGGTAAAAGAAGTGCTTTACAGCTTCGGCAAAGAAGCGGAATTTGCAGACGGCAAAGTAACCGTTTCAGGTGGAACCGCGGGCTTTTACCGGATTTAAGAATTGGAAGAAAGAACATGAATCAGACGAATTATCAGAAAGAGCTGGAGAAAATACTGGACAAGCTTTCCGAAGAACCGAAAAAACTGTTTTTGCATAGCTGCTGCGCCCCTTGCAGCAGCTATTGTTTGGAGTATTTGTGCAAGTATTTTGCCATTACGGTATTTTATTATAACCCCAATATTTCTGCAGAAAGCGAATATCGAAAAAGGGTAGAGGAGCAAAAAAGGCTGATTGCCGCCTATAACGAGGAAAAAAAAGGTTACCCAATTGAGGTAATCGAGGGAGACTATGAGCCTGCCCGCTTTTTTGAAATCGCCAAGGGTTATGAAAGCTGTCCTGAGGGCGGAGAACGCTGCGAAAGATGCTTTGACCTGCGCCTGCGGGAGACGGCGGTGCGTGCCAGGGAAGGAAGGTACGACTATTTTGGTACGACACTGACCATCAGTCCTTTAAAAAATGCGGCGAAGCTGAACGAAATCGGGCAGGCATTGGGCGCGGAATACGGCGTTGAGTGGCTTCCCTCAGATTTTAAGAAAAAGAACGGCTATCAGCGTTCCATAGAGTTGTCCGCCCGGTATGATTTGTACAGACAGGATTATTGCGGCTGCGCATTTTCCAAGGCGGAGAGAAGAGGGGAACAGGTATAAATTTACCTGCAAACCTCTTTTTTATGTGTTGCGATATTTAGGGAAATACGTTATAGTAAAGGATAGCTGTTGGAAGAATACGGAAAGGTATGGTTTAGAAATGAAAAAACTTTTAGATATGTTGACGGAGGAGATGCAGAAGGCTTTTGAGGCGGCTGGGTATGACGGTGCGCTGGGAAGAGTGACTGTATCGAATCGTCCTGATTTATGCGAGTACCAGTGTAACGGCGCCATGGCAGGGGCAAAGCAGTACAAAAAGGCTCCGATTATGATTGCAAATGAGGTAGCTGAGAAGCTTGCGGACAGCAAGGTATTTAAAGAGGCTGCGGCGGTAGCTCCCGGTTTTTTGAACCTGAAGGTGACAAAAGAATTCCTGTTAGATTACGTGAAGGGTATGAAAGCGGATGCAAAATTTGGTCTTGATATGCCCGCACAGCCTAAGAAAATCATTATTGATTACGGCGGACCTAACGTGGCGAAGGCGCTGCATGTAGGGCATCTGCGTTCTGCAATCATTGGCGAAAGTGTAAAGAGAATTGCCCGTTATGTGGGACATGAGGTGATTAGCGATATTCATCTTGGCGACTGGGGACAGCCCATGGGACTCATTATCCATGAGTTAGAGCTGCGTTATCCCGATTTGCCTTATTTTGATGAAAGCTATACAGGCGAGTATCCGACGGAGCCTCCCTTTACCATTGCGGAGCTGGAGGAGATTTACCCTACTGCCAGCGGGAAGTCTAAGGAGGATGCAGAATACAAGGAAAAAGCCATGGAGGCAACCTTCAAACTGCAAAGCGGTGTGAGAGGTCATCGTGCCCTTTGGAATCACATTATCTCCGTGTCTGTGGCAGACCTTAAGAGAAATTATGCGAATCTGAATGTGGAGTTTGATTTGTGGAAGGGTGAGTCCGATGCCCACGATGCAATTCCCGGCATGGTGCAATATATGAAGGATGAGGGCTATGCTTACGTAAGCGACGGCGCTCTTGTAGTGGATGTAAAGGAAGAGACCGATACCAAGGAAATTCCGCCCTGTATGATTTTGAAATCAGACGGCGCGTCCCTGTATAATACCACGGATTTAGCAACCATTCAGTTACGAATGGAAGAGTACCAGCCTGATAAACTGATTTATCTGACGGACAAGCGTCAGGATCTTTATTTTGAGCAGATATTCCGCTGTGCAAAAAAGACGAAGCTGGTGAAACCTGAAACGGAGCTTCTGCATATTGGCTTCGGCACCATGAATGGTAAGGATGGAAAACCCTACAAGACCCGTCAGGGCGGCGTGCCCAGACTGGAAAATCTGATTGCCGAGATTAACGAGGAGATGCTTCGCAAGATTAAGGAAAATGGTGAGACCAAGGGTTATCATGTGGACGAGGAGGAAGCTGCCAAAACAGCGAAGATTGTAGGACTTGCGGCTATCAAGTACGGCGATTTGTCCAATCAGCCTGCTAAGGATTATGTGTTTGATATAGACCGCTTTACCTCGTTTGAAGGAGATACCGGTCCTTACATTTTGTATACCATCGTGCGTATCAAGTCTATTCTTGCAAAATATAAGGAGCAGGGCGGCGATTTAGAGGCGGCACAGTTGCAGGCGGTTCAGAATGAATCCGAGAAAGCGCTTGTTATGGAGCTGACGAAATTCAATTCCGTTATGGAAGCGGCATATGAGGAGAGCGCACCGAACAAGATTTGTGCATACATCTATGATTTGGCAAACGAGTTCAACCGTTTCTATCATGAAACCCCGATTCTGGTAGAGGCTGATGAAGCGAAGAAGGCAGGCTGGGTTGCGCTGCTTGAGCTGACCAGAGATATTTTGGAGAGTTGTATTGATGTGCTGGGCTTCGGTGCACCGGAACGGATGTAGTGACAAAAATTGTTTAAATTGTTTGAAAAATCTGTTGACAAAAGTTGTTTCCCATTGTATACTAACAAAGTCGGTTGTGACTGACAAATGGAATCTTAGCTCAGCTGGGAGAGCATCTGCCTTACAAGCAGAGGGTCATAGGTTCGAGCCCTATAGGTTCCATTCCAACAAAAGTTGGTTTATAAATGGCGAGATAGCTCAGTTGGCTAGAGCATACGGTTCATACCCGTAGTGTCGAGGGTTCAAATCCCCCTCTCGCTATTACAGAAAAATTCGTGAAAAGCCGTGAAATCGTTGATTTTACAGGCTTTTCTTATGTTTGAAATTAATGATTTTTAGAAAGAAAAACATAAACTAAAAATACACAGGAAAGGAGAGTCCTGCACAAGTGCTACTAAAGATAAATCGACCACAAATCGGTTTATTTTTTTGCAAAAATTCCTTTCAAAAAATCTTGGTAAATGATTTTGATACCCTCTACCCCCAAAATTCTGGCGGAGCAACAAAGAAAGAGTACTGCAGATTATAGACGATATACCAGAAAGCAAATTGATTTTTGTTTTTGATATGCTTAACAGTATTAAAGGATTGCTTATTGATGAAGTTGAACCGGACGAATGGGACTTAGAAATGATAGCGGAAGCCCAAAACGAAAATGACGGTAAAAAAATCATTAGATGAAATGTTAAAGAAAGACGATTGACATATGCAGACTTACAAGATTGAGTTTGAAAAGGCGGCGCAAAAGTTTCTTGATTGTTTTGGAGTGAAAAAATTTATCTTTTTTTTATATTTTGGATTCTGTAGTTTACTTTCAGTTTTTTAAAGTGTTGTAAACTCGCCAAAGAATATAAGTATCTGGGGTAATTTACGAATATCAAAAGAAATTTTTGGAGGAAATAATGAAAGTAAGAAAATTTATCTCACAGCACAAAAAGTCAGCAACAGCAGTCGTTGTTATCATAGCATTGATTGTTGTTTTCATGATGAAGGGATCCGGCAGAACATCAAATCTGGTGGAAGAAACGCCAGCATTCAGGGATATCTATACATACAAAAGTTTTGTAGGCAATGTGGAGCCGTCTGAAGATACTTCTGTTATTTCCAAGGTGTCACAGCAGGTAACGCAGCTGTTGGTTGAAGAAGGGGATACGGTCAAGACAGGCGATGTTATTGCGGTAATTGACAGCTCTTCCGTGGAGCAGAATATTACAAAGACAGAGATTGCGTTGTCATCCAGCGAAACCAGCAATTCCTATAATATCAGCGATGCGCAGCGCAATTATGATAATTATAAGGAAGCATTGGACAACGGGCTCAACAGCAGTCTGAATTCAGCGCAGAATACTTTGGACAATGCTTATAATTCTTTGGAGCAGGCAAAGGAGGATTATGATACTACAATCTGGCGTGTGGATAATGGAGTAGATACCAGTACGCAGGCTCAGTATAGTGCAAGGGAAACAGCGCAGGCAGCTTATAATGCGGCAGAGGAAAAAGCAAAAAGTCTGCAGGAGGCATACGATGCGGCGAAGAAAGCGTATGAAGATGCACAGACGGGAGCTTCCGGAGGAGATGCAGTATCCCTGGAGAATCTGCAGGAGACGTATCGGCAGGCAGAGTCTGCCCTGAATACGGGAAAGGCTGAATTAGAAAGTGCAAAAGAAGCGTTGGAGAAGGCTCAGTCAGACTTTGCCTGGGCAAAACAGAATATCATAGAAACAAAGCAGGCTGCGATTGACAACGCACAGACAAGTTATGATACGGCATTGAAAAACTATGAGGTAACAAAGTTATCTGTAGAGCAGCAGTTGGAATCCTATAAGGCTGCTTTGGATAAGACGAAGTCCACGGCAAGCACGGCAAGTACAGAATTAGAGCTGCAGCAATTAAAGGATTCTTTGGCAGATTATACGATTTATGCACCCTGTGACGGTACTGTCACGGAGTTGAACATCACAGAAGGCGGCATGGTAACCAATGGCGCCAGTGTTGCGACAATATCCAATTTGTCTGCCATGAAGGTGGCGATTAATGTAGATGAGTATTCCATTTTGGATACCGGCGCCGGAAGCTCTGTAAAAATTATGATTGATTCTATTGGAAAAAGTTATGAAAGTACCATTACAAGGGTTTCAGATACGGCCTCATTGAACAACGGCGTGTCCTATTTTGAGGCAACTGTAGATTTTACTGCGGATGAGTATGTAAAGAGCGGTATGAGCGTTGAGGTACGTCTGACCAGTACGGATAAGAAAGATGTACTCACCATTTCTGCGGACGCCCTGCATTACAATGACGATAATACAGCATATGTACTTGTCAAGAACGGTGATACGCAGGAGATCAGAAACATTGAGACAGGAGTGACAGACGGTAATTATGTGGAAATTCTCTCCGGTCTGGAACCGGAGGACATTGTATTGGTTGCTCCATCCGCAGGCAGTATGTTTCCTGAGCCGGGATTTGGGATAGGAGGAGAATAAGTATGAGAGCAGGCAAAAGGCATGACAGACTTAAGCAATTTACTGCAGCCCCCGGTGAAGATATCTTAGTAATGAAAAATATAGTCAAGGAGTATCATATGGGCGGAGAAACCTCTACCGTATTAAAAGGAATTGACTTTTCCGTAAAAAAAGGAGAATTTGTAGCCATACTGGGTCCTTCCGGAAGCGGAAAATCTACTTTGATGAACATCATTGGCTGTCTGGATGTTCCTACTTCCGGCGAATATTATCTTTCGGGAGAAAAAATTGCAGATCAGAGCGAAAAAGTACTGGCACATATCCGCAACAAAGAGATAGGATTTATTTTTCAGTCTTTTCAGCTATTGCAAAAACAAAATGCCCTTGAAAACGTACAGCTTGCGTTAATTTATGCTGATTTGCCGGAGAAGGAAAGAATAAGCCGCGCAAAGGAAATGCTGGCAAAGGTAGGTCTGGAGGATAAAATGTATCACTATCCGAACCAAATGTCAGGAGGGCAGCAGCAGAGAGTAGCCATTGCCCGTGCCATAGCAGCAAACCCGACGATACTGCTTGCCGACGAACCTACGGGGGCGCTTGACCAGAAGACCGGCAGACAGGTAATGGAAATTTTCCATAGTCTGAATGAGGAAGGTCGTACAATTATTATGATTACCCATGACGCGAATATTGCAGGTCATGCGGGCAGAATTGTGCGTATTTTAGATGGGGAAATGGACGAAGGAGGTCTTGAGGATGCTTAAAACCGGGCTTTTAAAGCAGAGTGTGCGCATGGCAGTCCAGAATATTGTAAGCAATAAAATGCGATCCTTTTTGACGACGCTGGGTATTATTATCGGTGTTACAGCCGTTATTGCATTGATAACCATTGTGTCCGGCGTTACCGGATATATGATGAATGCCTTTTCGTCGATGGGTGCAGGAAAGCTTATTGTGACTGCCAACGGGACATATCTGAAGCAGGGCTTGTCGGAAAGTGATATTGCAGATCTGGAAGCATTGGATAATATTGCAGGACTCTCACCCTCTGTCAGTGTAAATACTAACGTAGTATATGACAGAAATGTTTTTGACAACATTTCTGTTTCCGGAAAAAATACAACTTACTTTGAAAAGAACGATATTGTGACGCTGGGTCGCGGCTTAAGGCAGACGGATATGGCTGGTGATGTGTATGTCTGTGTCATTGATGAAAATGCTGCGCGGACCATGTTTGCGGGAACGAATCCGTTAGGGCAGATAATCAGGATTGGCGGGATATCCTATACGATTGTAGGTCTGGCCGGCGAGGACGGGAATCTGATGACCGCCATAATGGGAGGAGGCGTTGACGGCAGCATATATATCCCTTTCCAGAATGCGTTAGCCTTAAACGGAAAAAGTAACGTGACAAGTCTGGAGGTATATATAGAAGATACGGACAAAACGGATGAGCTGATAGAAGAGATGGAACTGCTTTTGGATAATACCTTTAATGATACGGACGGAGCTTATTCCATCATGAATATGGACAGTATGCTCGATACAATGAGTACGCTGGAAGATATGATGACCTATCTGTTGGCTGGTATTGCATCCATAGCGTTATTGGTAGGCGGTATTGGAATTATGAATATGATGCTTGTCAGCGTAACGGAGCGAACAAAGGAAATCGGTCTGCGTAAGGCAATGGGAGCGGAACCGGGGCTGATTCAGATACAGTTTTTGGCGGAGTCGATTGTGCTGTCAGTAATGGGTGGAATCATAGGGATACTGCTGGGTGAATTCATATCTTATGTGGCATCAATCGTGATTGGCACGGAATTCGTAATCGAATGGTCTGCAGTCGGACTGGGATTTGGTTTTGCGCTGGCAATCGGCGTGATTTTCGGCTGGGCGCCTGCAAGGAGGGCAAGTATGTTAAATCCAATTGATGCGCTGAGGAGTGAGTAGATAAAACGGTACGGCGATGCAGGAGTGTAAATAGTTTGATTTACGTCCGACCGTATTCCAGTCGGACGTTTTGTCATTACTTTCCGGATTCTCCGCCGGGACCATCTTTTCTTGGCACTTCATCGGGGATGATATCCTGTGGGAGATCTACTTTGGGAATGTTATCATCATCGTAATCATCCATAGGTTTGTTGTCGGTAGTTTTTAAGTTTTTTGGTTCCATGCAGCACCTTCCTTTCTCGAACAACAATTGCTTCATATTTGTTGTTCGGTGGTAGCGTGTGCAAAATGAAAGGAGATTATACTTTGATTATATTTTTTGATATCGACGGAACTTTGATAAGCGGGGGAAGTCAATTGATGTCGGAGAGCACGAAGGCTGCAATCCGGAAAGCAAGGGAAAACGGTCACATCTGTGTTATTAATACAGGCAGAACAAAGAAAATAGTGGGTCCTGAGATAACAGATCAGGCAGAGTTTGACGGTTATCTTCTGGGATGCGGTACGATGGCGGTTTATCGCGGCAAGGTACTGATGCACTATACTTTTCCGATGGAATTATCCCTGCGTATTATGGAAGGGCTGAAGCGTCATGGAATAGACGCTATTCTGGAAGGCTGTGAGGATAATTTTTGCGAAGACCCTGAGAATATGTTTACAGAGACGTTTAGCAGGTATATCAGACATTTTGAACGAACACTGGGGAAGAATTATTATACAAAATGGGAGCTGGCGCCGGGAAAATTTGATAAATTTTTTGCCTATGTGGATGAGAAGGAGCGGATGGACGCTTTTGGGGCGGAATTTGCACAGGAGTTGGACTTCGTGGATAGGGAACATGGTTTTTATGAAATTATGCCCAATGGATATTCCAAGGCAACCGCCATACGGTTTCTTGCGGATGCTTTACAGATATCCATGGAGGACACGGTTGCCATCGGTGACAGCAACAATGACCTTCCTATGCTGGAATGTGCAGGAAAAAGTATTGCCATGGGAAATTCCACGCAGGCTGTACGGGGTATGGCGGATTATGTTACGACAGATGTGGACAAGGATGGCATCTGGAATGCTTTAAAATGGCTGGAGGTATTATAATATGATGAATCCGAATATGCTAATGAAATTAATGAGTGCAAAAAATAAATTTACACAGAATCACCCCAAATTTGAGGCATTTGTGAAAACAGTGTTTCTTGGGAATAACGCAGTACCGGAGGGGACGATTATAGAAGTTACCGTCACAAAGCCGGGGGAGGCACCGGTTTCTGCCAATCTGCGGGTGCAGCAGTCAGATTTGGAGCTGGTAGAGGAATTGCGTAATCTGGCAAAATAATTTGTCAGGTGAGGCATAAAATTCCATATCAGATAGTATAATAGCTATTGACAGGGAAACGATAAGTTACTATACTGTTAATTGTTGGGAATATTCCTCGATAGCTCAATGGTAGAGCACTCGGCTGTTAACCGAGTTGTTGTAGGTTCGAGCCCTACTCGGGGAGGTACAGAGGAGCTTTCGGGCTCCTTTTTTGATATTTCTGTTATAAAAATGGAGGCTGTTATGGGAGTTTTGTCAAATATAGAACCCAGGAAGGTATTTTATTATTTTGAGGAGATTACAAAGATTCCTCGCGGTTCCGGAAATGTGGACCGTATCAGTAACTATCTGGTGGACTTTGCAAAAGAAAGAAAACTGTTTTATATTCAGGATGCGTGGAAGAATGTTATTATTGTAAAAGAAGCAACGCCGGGCTATGAAAAGGAACCGACCGTGATTTTGCAGGGGCATATGGATATGGTAGCAGTGAAAAAGCCCGATTGTGATATTGACCTGAAAAACGATGCCCTGCGTGTGGCAGTGGACGGCGATAAAATTTATGCGGAAGGTACCAGTCTTGGCGGCGATGATGGAATTGCGATAGCTTATGCACTGGCAATTCTGGACTCCGATACTATCAGGCACCCCCGTCTTGAGGTGATAATCACGGTGGATGAGGAAGTGGGGATGGACGGTGCGAGAGAAATCGACCTGTCCATGCTGCAGGGACACAGGATGTTAAATCTGGACTCTGAGGAGGAAGGAATTTTCCTGACCAGCTGTGCAGGCGGTGCGAGGGTAGATTGCAAAATGCCTTTGCAGAAGACTGTTATGGAGGGAATTGCCTATGAGGTGATTGTAAGCGGTTTGTTGGGCGGTCATTCCGGCGTGGAGATTCATAAAGAGAGAGGAAATTCTAATTGTCTGTTTGGAAGACTGTTGTGGAAGCTTGTAAAGGAAATGCCGGTTGGCTTGGCGACTGTAAACGGCGGAGTGGCAGACAATGCGATTCCGCGGGAGACAAAGGCGGTGTTGGTGGTAAATGGGGAGAACAGCGCGGTATTTACAGAAACCGTTGATGCTGCAGCGGCTGGGATTGCAGCGGAGCTGGCTACCAGAGACCCCGATTTCAAGCTTACGGTAAAGGAAAGAATGAAGGGAAGCTTTAACTGTGTGAAGCCGGAAGATACGGCAAAGGCTGCGGCTTTTCTTTTGGCGCTTCCAAACGGTGTGCAGGGAATGAGTGCAGATATGCCGGGACTGGTGGAGACTTCATTGAATCTGGGAATTTTGAAGTACGATGAAGAGGGACTGTCGGCATACTTTTCTGTGCGAAGCAGTGTAGAGAGTGCAAAGGAGGCAGTAATTGACCGGGTAAAGGCGGCGGCGGAGCTGGCAGGCGCCGGTTGCCGGATTTCGGGAGATTATCCCGGCTGGAAATACCGTGTGGATTCTCCGTTGCGTGAAAAGATGGTGGCACTGTATGAGAAAATGTATGGTGAGAAACCTAAGGTAGAGGCAATCCATGCAGGACTGGAATGCGGTATTCTGGGAAGCAAGATTGCGGATTTGGACTGCGTTTCTCTCGGACCGCAGATGAATGATATTCATACAACGGAGGAAACCTTAAGCATTTCATCTACCGTGAGAGTGTGGGAATATCTGATAAAATTATTGGAGGAAAAAGACTGTTAAGATTGAAATCGAAACTTTAAAAAAAAATTTAAAAAAATACTTGCTTTTTTAGATGAGCCGCGTTATAATATTGCTTGTGTTTCGGGGTGTGGCTCAGCTTGGTTAGAGCGCCGTCTTAGGGAGGCGGAGGTCGCGAGTTCGAATCCCGCCACTCCGATGAATCAGGAAGTGTTAAAACTTTGATTTTGCCAAGGTTTTGCACTTCCTTTTTTTGCGGTATTTATAAGGTAATCAACTAATAAAAGGATGACTTCGTCAAAATATATTAAATCTTTATTAAATCTTATTTTTTTCATTTTAGATATTGTAAAATTAATAAATTTCTGTTAAAATCATAATCAGATAAAACAGTACGATGTAAAAAAGATAAATACATAATATTATAGCTGTAATATAATTTTTGATGTAATAATATAGAAATTCTAAAATGAATATGTAATCTGGTTATGCGTATGAAAAGCTTGCATGAGGAAGGAAAAAGGAATCTAAACCGGCTTCCGTTTGCAAGAAGACTGTCAGGGAATTTGATTATCTACTGGAACGGTATAGGGTACCCGTTACAGTTTTAGATAATAAAAAAGTTGTTACAAACAGCTTGTGTGAGAAGCTTCCGGAGGCACAGAAAAATCACACGGACAAAAGGGATAAGATTTTAACCGTTGCAAGTGGAATTACAGCGGTGCTTAAAAATCAAGCGGTAACAAAGTGGTAACTAAGAAAAAATAGTGCAGGTACCGGTAAAGTGGTACTTGAGCTAAAAAGGGAGAAAGACATGAGAAAAGTAATTAATAAACTAAAAGATTTTTGGGCAAAACAGAAGAGAAAGATGGAGCTGCGTGCACTTGATGCGCAGTGGGAGATGATGTTTGGTTATTGTTTTGACGCGTTTCCACCGTCATTTCGTTTAACACATACTCAGGAAGAAATTAAGCAATGTACGGAAGAATATTGTAGTAACTTGAGAATTATAGCAGAGAATTATAAACAGAATGGTTGCTAATTTGAAAAGGATTCGCTTTTGTGGCGAATCTTTTTTTTCTTAAGAATCTGTAACAAACATTGTGTCCTTAGTAAAAATATGATAAATTTAGAGCGTAACAAAAGAAATCTGAGTTTACGGAAGATAGGAGAACGAATGAAAAACAAGTTATATTACGGATTATTTGTTGTGTACGCTTTTGTGTTTGTTTTTATCTTGTATATTAATGGCATTTTTACAGGAACGGATACTTCCATGGTGAATCTGCTTATTAATGTAGGATTTCTTGCGATTATTGGAGTCTTGTTCGTGGTATCTGCGGTAAGCTTCGGCAGACTGAACCGCTGCACCGACGAATTGGTTGCAATGACCGGACAGATGCAGAAGGAATACAAGGAGGCAAACGGAAAGAATCTCTGGACAGCCTATCAGGACCGCAAGGACGTATTTGTGAATGAGGAACTACGTGTTGCATTCAATAAGTATCGTATGCGCATGAACAATTACAGAACCAAACGCGGTTACAGGAATACCTGTGATTTGGAGGAATTTATAAATGAGGACCTCCTGGACAGAATCGGCATGAACTATTTTAACTCCGGTATGTCCGGCACACTTACCGGTCTGGGTATTCTGGGAACCTTCTTAGGTTTGTCCATGGGTCTGGGTTCCTTTAACGGCAATGATATTTTTACCATTTCAGACAATGTGGGACCGCTTTTATCAGGTATGAAAGTGGCTTTCCATACCTCTGTTTATGGTATTTTCTTTTCACTGATATTTAATTATGTTTACAGAAGCATTATGGCGGATGCCTATGAGAAGCTGGAACATTTTCTGAATGCTTTCCGGCAGTTTGCCATGCCTGTTGCGGCGACAGAGGATGAAAACTCTGCGGCAATGCTGGTATACCAAGCAAATATGGCGAATTCCATGAAACAGATGCTTGATTTGTTAAAGAGAGAAGCAGCGGAGCAGACAGAAGGGCTTGAACACATTGTAAATCAGTTTGTGGAACAGATGGGAGATGCCCTGGGCGTGCAGCTTGGAAAGCTGGGTACTGCACTGAAAAATACCGGTGACGCACAGTTGGTTTATACGAACAACTGCAGGGATTTAATAGACGAGGTAACAGCGCTTGTGGAGGTCAACAAAAAGCTGCAGGATTCTCTGGAAAAAGTGATGGAAAGGCAGGTGCATTTTTCCCAGGAGCTGAATGAGCAGAAGGACAAGCTTGCTGTAACCTGTGATGAATTGAGTGATGAAATCAGTAACCAACTGTATGCTTTTGATCAAATGAGGAGCTTGTATGAGAAATAACAGAAAAAAACGAGAGGCATTTGCCGAGCATAGTTTCTGGCAGTCCTATTCGGATATGATGGCAGCCCTGCTGTTAATTTTTATTTTGATAATCGCTATTACACTGGCTATCTATAAACAGAAGACAAATGATTTGGAGCAGACCAGACTGGATTTGAGTGCGGCGCAGGAGCAGCTTGATGCCACAAGAGAGGATTTGGAAAACTCAAAAGCAGACCTTGAGTTGTCTAATCAGGAGCTGGAGGAATCGCTTAAGGAGCTTCAACAGGCATATGATCAGGCCGCTCTGACAGAGGAAGAATTAAATAAGGCATATCAGGAGATTGCGGACGCCAGACAGGAGCTGGCAGTTACCAGAAGTGAGCTGCAGGATATTGTGGGAATCCGGACGGATATTATTGCGGCTTTACAGACCACCTTTAATCATTCCGGTATGTCTGTGGATGCGCAGACAGGCTCCATCACCTTTTCCTCAGACGTACTGTTTCGATATAACAGTGCGACTCTGACCTCCGACAGCAGGGAATCCCTAAAGGAAGTTATCCCCATGTATCTGCGCGTGCTGCTTCAGGACGAGTATCGTGAGTACATAGCGGAAATTATTATTGAGGGACATACGGATACGGACGGAGGATATAAGGGAAATATGGAATTATCCTATAATCGTGCCAAGGCAGTGGCAGATTTCTGCCTGGATGGGAAAAACGGTCTGACAGAAACGGAAATTGAACAGTTGCAGCAGCTTCTTACTGTAAACGGGAAGTCCTGCAGTGATCCCATTTATCAGAAGGATGCTTCGGGAGCAGATACCATGGCATCAGAGGCGGATGCCAGGGAAATTGATATGGCGGCGTCCAGACGAGTGGAGATTAAATTCCGCTTAAAGGAGGACGAAATGATAGAAAAGATTTCCGAGATTTTGTCTCAGGAGTAAAGAATGCCGCGCCTTTGTATACAGGCGCGGTTTTTTAGATAAAATTTATAAATTCTTTATTGATTTCTGCTATACTTATGTTATAGTTACAATAGAACAAGCATAACGGACGCAGTAATAAATCGTGCGTTACAGGCAAATATTAAGAAGGATGAGGAGGCGTGCTGTATGAATATTCAGAAATTTACACAAAAGTCAATGCAGGCGGTTGAAGGCTGCGAAAAACTGGCATATGAATATGGTAATCAGGAAATTGAGCAGGAACATCTGCTTTACAGTCTTTTGACCATAGATGACAGTCTGATTTTGAAGCTGATTGAAAAAATGGAGATACAGAAGGAGCATTTTTGCAACCGTGTCAGACAGGCACTTGAGAAAAGAGTTAAGGTACAGGGCGGACAGGTTTATATCGGTCAGTATTTGAATAAAGTACTGACCTATGCCGAGGATGAGGCAAAGCAGTTGGGGGACGAATATGTATCGGTGGAGCATTTGTTCCTTGCCATGCTGAAAAATCCCAATAAGGAAATCGCGCAGATATGGAAGGAATACGGAATTACCAGAGAGCGTTTTTTGCAGGCATTGTCCACTGTCAGAGGGAATCAGCGTGTGACCAGTGATAATCCGGAGGCAACCTATGACACATTGGAAAAGTACGGTCAGGATTTGGTAGAAAAAGCAAGAAACCAGAAGCTTGACCCTGTGATCGGGCGTGACAATGAAATCCGGAACATTATCAGAATTCTTTCTCGCAAGACCAAGAACAATCCGGTGCTTATCGGCGAACCCGGCGTTGGTAAAACTGCAGTCGTGGAAGGGCTTGCGCAGCGTATTGTCAGAGGAGATGTTCCTCAGGGATTAAAGGATAAGAAGATTTTTGCACTGGATATGGGCGCGCTGGTTGCGGGAGCCAAATACCGGGGTGAATTTGAGGAGCGTCTGAAAGCCGTACTGGATGATGTAAAGAACAGTGACGGACAGATTATTCTGTTTATCGATGAGCTGCATACGATTGTGGGCGCGGGAAAGACAGATGGCGCACTGGATGCCGGAAATATGTTAAAGCCCATGCTGGCGAGAGGCGAGCTGCACTGTATCGGCGCCACTACGCTGGATGAATACAGACAGTATATTGAGAAGGATGCGGCATTGGAGCGTCGTTTCCAGCCCGTGCAGGTGGACGAACCCACCGTGGAGGATACGATTTCCATTCTGCGTGGTCTGAAAGAGCGTTATGAGGTTTACCACGGCGTCAAAATCATGGATAATGCCCTTGTCAGCGCGGCAGTGCTTTCCAACCGCTATATTTCAGACAGATTTCTGCCGGATAAGGCGATTGATTTAGTGGATGAAGCGTGTGCGCTGATTAAGACGGAGCTGGACAGTATGCCGACAGAGCTTGACGAGCTGCAGCGTAAGATTATGCAGATGGAGATAGAGGAGACTGCCCTGAAAAAGGAGGATGACCGCCTCAGCAGGGAGCGTCTTGCCGATTTGCAAAAGGAACTGGCAGAGTTGAAGGAAGAGTTTGCGGGCAAGAAGGCACAGTGGGATAATGAAAAGGCTTCCGTGGATAAGCTTTCCAAACTGCGCGAGGAAATTGATCAGGTAAACAGCGAGATTCAGATTGCCCAGAGAGAAGGAAATCTGGAAAGAGCCGCAGAATTAAGCTATGGAAAGCTGCCTGCGCTGAAGAAACAGTTAGAGCAGGAGGAAGCAAGTACCGGCGCGGCAGAGTTATCTCTTGTGCACGAGAAAGTCTCTGAGGATGAAATTGCCAGAATTATTTCCCGCTGGACAGGTATTCCGGTGGCGAAGCTGACGGAGAGTGAACGCAACAAGACCCTGCATCTTGATGAAGAGCTGCACAAGCGCGTGGTAGGACAGGATGAGGGTGTCACCAAAGTAACGGAGGCGATTATCCGTTCCAAGGCGGGGATTAAAGACCCTTCCAAGCCCATCGGTTCTTTCTTATTCCTGGGACCTACCGGCGTAGGAAAGACGGAGCTTGCCAAATCTTTAGCAGCAGCGCTGTTTGATGATGAAAACAATATGGTGCGTATCGATATGAGCGAGTATATGGAGAAATATTCCGTATCCCGTCTGATTGGAGCGCCTCCCGGATATGTGGGCTATGAAGAGGGCGGTCAGCTGACGGAGGCGGTGCGCAGAAAACCGTACAGTGTAGTGCTGTTTGATGAGATTGAGAAGGCTCACCCCGATGTATTTAATGTTCTTTTGCAGGTATTGGACGACGGACGTATCACGGATTCCCAGGGCAGGACTGTGGACTTCAAGAACACGATTCTGATTATGACCTCTAATATCGGCGCGGGATATCTGCTAGACGGCATCTGTGATGACGGCAGCATTAAACCGGAAGCAGAGGAAATGGTAATGAACGAACTGCGTGCCCATTTCAGACCGGAATTTTTAAACAGACTGGATGAAACGATTTTGTTCAAGCCGTTGACCAGAGAGAATATTGGCGGTATCATACACCTGATTGTAGCAGATTTGAATAAGAGACTTGCCGACAGGGATTTGTCCATTGAGCTGACGGAGGAAGCGTTAAAATTTGTGGTGGACAATGCTTATGATCCGGTGTACGGTGCGCGTCCCCTGAAGCGGTATATTCAAAAATATGTGGAGACATTGGCGGCGAAGCTGATACTGGCGGATAGAGTGACTTCGGGAGACACCATTTTAATCACTGTGGAAAATGGCGCTTTACAGGCAGGCGTGAAGGAAATAAAATAAAAGGAGAAAAGATCTATGATACCAAAGGATCCCGTGATGCTGTTAAGCTTTGTAAACCTGAAGCTGCGTGACTATTATGGAAATTTGGAACAAATGTGTGAGGATTTGGAGCTTGACAAAGCGGAACTGGTTGCTAAGTTACAGAGCATTGACTACCGGTATGATGCAGAGAAGAACCAGTTTGTGTAGGAAAAGCCGTCATTTGTGCAGGCTGGAAAAGAGAGGTGTGACAGACGATGAAAAAAGGACAAACGGAAAACAGGATGGGAAATCGCTGTCACATCTGTATCGGCTGTGGTCACTGTATGGGTGAGAACCGGGGTATCCATGTGCTGACGGAGACTGCGAAGGAAGACGGCAGAACGGAAACGGCGGTTGAAGAGGCTTCCTTGGCGAATGACAGAGGAGAACGTCTGGTGACGGTTGATATCGGAACCACCACCATTGCCATGCAGTTATACGGAGTGGACGGCACGCTGCAGGATACCTTTGCGGTAGTAAATCCACAGACGGTTTATGGCGCGGATGTATTGTCAAGGATACAGGCAGCGGAGAATCCGGCGGATGCGGACAGATTAAAAATACTGGTGCGAGAAGTTCTGCATCAGGGAATAGAGCGTTTTCGGGCTCAGATTGGAGAAACGGAAAGTCTTCGGATGGTCATTGCGGCGAATACCACAATGGTCTATCTGCTGATGGGCTGGGATACCGCTGAGCTTGGAAAGGCTCCTTTTCATGCAACCCATCTGCAGGCGGTGGAAACGGTGATAGAAGGAGTAAACTGTTATATCTTTCCGGGATTATCCGCTTTTGTGGGCGGGGATATCACGGCAGGCATTTTTGCCTGCGGCATGTTAGAGAGGAAAGAAAATACCCTGTTAATTGATTTGGGAACCAATGGCGAAATGGTGCTTGGAAATAACGAAAAAATGATTGCCTGTTCCACTGCGGCAGGTCCTGCGTTTGAGGGCGGTGTAAATCGCGGCGTGTGGGGCGCGGATATGATAAGTCTGCTGGCGAGACTTAGAAAGGAAGGCATTCTGGATGAGACGGGACTTTTGGCGGAGCCTTACTTTGAAGATGGGATACGGATTGGAGATGTCTGTGTGACACAACAGTCAGTTCGGGCAATTCAGCTTGCAAAAGGAGCCGTTTTAGCGGGAATAAAAATACTTGCGCGTGAATATGGTATTACCGTGGAGCAGATTGACCGTGTGGTACTGGCAGGAGGCTTTGGGTATTATTTAAGCCCTGAGGCCGCGACAGATATCGGTCTGTTTCCGAAGGGACTTGAGGCAAAGTGCAGAAGCGGCGGCAATACGGCTCTGGCGGGGGCGTTAAAGCTGGGACGGCATATGCTTCTTTCTGAATGCGGAAGGGTATCTTCTGTATTCTCAACGGATATGTTTTCTCCTCAAATTCTGAATCTGGCAGAGACGGAAGGGTTTCAGGATATCTTTATCGTTTCCATGGAGTTTTTTTAGAGCGTGTTTTGCGGATTTAACCAGAAAATACAAAAAAAACCAAAATATCCATTTTAAAAAGTCGAGAAATGTTATATACTGTAAAAAGATAACATATAAACATTTGAAAAAGATTTGGGAGAGAGGGTCATTGTATGGGTGCAAGAAGCAAAAAAGCGAGTGAGGTGGATAAGACAATAAAAACGTTTTTATTACAAAAAAACGGGAAGAAAAAATCTTTTAAGAAAAAGGAAACAGAAGATAATTTTGGAACGAAAAGCAGTCTTTTCAGCATTCGGAACAAAATCGTGGCATGTTTCCTTGTTCCTGTTGTTTTCATGATTATTATTGGTATTTCTGCTTATCAGAAATCCGCTGACGGTATGAGTGAGAAGTTTAAGGATTCTACCATTCAGACACTTCAGATGGGTGTGGAATACATAGATTTGGGGTGCAGCTTTGTCGAGTCGGAAGCGCTCAAATACGCTTCGGATTCCGAGCTTGCCCAACTGATGCTGGGGCTTTATGCAAATGATCCCAAACAGCAGTTAAATATAACGACAAGTATCAAGCAGTCCGTGTTAGCGGCGCAGGCGTCGAACGATTTTATCAAGGATATCCATATTGTACCGAAGAACGGAAAGGATATTATTTCCACTGCATCTAAGGCAACTGTCACAGGGGTTTTGGAAGAATATCTGGAATCTCTGGATATGGATAAGAGTTCAGTGGATAAATGGATTGACAGGCATACGCTGCTGGATGAGCATATAGGAAACAGTGAGGAGAATTACATTCTTTCCTGCCAGAATATGTCGTCCAATAACGGATTTCTTGTTGTCATTGATGTTCAGACGAAAGCAATCCAGAACTTTTTGGAAGAATTGGATCTGGGTGACGGAAGTATTGTAGGATTTGTCACAGAAAACGGACGGGAGGTTGTCTGTGAGAAGCTTGGCGCCGGTCAGGAAAGCAATCTTGCTGAGGCAGAAACCGTATTTTTTGATCAGGATTTTTATAAGGAAGCCATAAACAGTACAGAAAAACAGGGTGCAACCAATGTAAAATATAATGGGAAGGATTATTTCTTTATCTATAGTGTGAGCGATAAGGTAGATTCCTATATATGTGCGCTGGTTCCCGCAAAGATTGTTACAGGACAGGCTGATGACATTAAGACTTTGACCATCGGTCTGGTTATTCTTGCAGTCGTAATTGTATTGGCAATCGGTATTATGATTGTAGCGGGCATTCAGACAAATATGAAGCGTATTTCCGGTAAACTGGAGGAGGTTGCCAAGGGTGATTTGACGGTTCAGGTAAAAGCGAAGGGACGTGACGAGTTCAGGGATCTGGCAGGTTCTGCTACCCATATGGTTTCCAATACCAAAAAGCTGGTACATAAGGTGACAGCTGCAACAAAGCAGCTTGAAGCATCGGCAAAGCAGGTGGAAGAGGCGTCCGGCGTAATTGATGACTACTCAAGAGATATTACACAGGCAATCAGTGAAATTAATGAAGGTATGAGCAGACAGTCCAGCCATGCGCAGGAATGTGTTACCAAGACGGATATTTTGTCCAATGAGATTCAGGGCGTAAGCAGAATCATAGAGACAGTGGAAGAACTGGTAGATGAGACGGAAGGTATGATTAACCGTGGTATGGAAATCGTACAACTGTTGGGTGAGAGGGCACAGGAGACCACCCAGATTACGGAGAAGGTAGGCGACAGTATTGAAAACCTGCGGCAGGAATCCGAGATTATCAATACCTTTGTCAGCACGATTACCGATATCACAGAGCAGACCAATCTGCTTTCCCTGAATGCTTCCATCGAGGCGGCAAGAGCCGGTGAGGCAGGCAGAGGATTTGCGGTAGTTGCAGAGGAAATCCGCAAGCTTGCGGATGATTCGGCAAAGGCAGCGGGAGAAATCGGTCATAATGTAGAGCATATTACTGCACAGACGATGAACAGCGTAAAGAGTGCAAAGCAGGCGCAGGATATGGTTGCATTGCAGACGGAAGCAGTAGAGCAGGTAATCGGCGTGTTCCGTGATATGCAGAGCCGTATGAACCAGTTGGTTGACGGTCTGAAGGAGATTGTTATTGCGATGGAGCGTGCAGACCGTGAGCGTGGCGACGCCGTGGTTGCAGTTAAAAATATCTCTGATATTATTGAGGAAACTGCGAGCAGTGCAGAAACGGTAAACGATGTAGCAATCAAGCTCTTACAGAATGTGGAGAATCTGAGCAGCACAGCAGAAGCTTTGAGTGAAAATATGGATGACTTGAAGACGGAAATTTCTGTATTCAAAATTTAGGAGCATTTAGGTGAAATTTTTAATAATACGTTATTTGAAACCCTACTACCCGAGAATGGGGGTAGGGTTTCTCATTAAATTTATCGGAACGATCATGGATTTATGTATTCCTTATATTCTGGCATACATTATCGATACGGTTATTCCCTTGGGGCAGAAAACTTTGATTTTTTTGTGGGGCATGCTTATGATTGCATGTTCCATTTTTGCGGTTTCCTTTAATGTGATTGCCAACAGAATGGCGTCAAGGGTTTCCTGTGATGCAACGGAGATAATCAGACATGACTTGTTTGAAAAGACAATCTATCTGTCCAACAGACAGACGGACCAATTTACCAAGCCGTCTCTGATCTCAAGAATGACTACGGATACCTATAATATCAATCAGATGCTGGGACGCATTCAGCGCCTTGGAGTGAGGGCTCCGATTTTGTTAATCGGAGGTATCTGCGTAACTTTTACACTGGATGTCGCTATGGCATGTGTATTATTGGCAACACTCCCGTTATTGGGGGCGATAACGATTATGGTATCACGCAAAAGCATTCCCATGTATGACGGGGTACAGCAGGCGACGGACCGATTTGTGCGTAAGATGCGCGAGGATATTTCGGGAATTCGTGTTATCAAGGCATTGTCAAAGACGGAGTATGAAGTGGAAAAATTTCGTGGAATTAACAGGGAAGTGACAGAGCGGGAGCAAAAAAACGGAATGCTGATGTCAGTCATAAATCCGTCCATGAATCTGCTTTTGAATCTGGGATTGGTTTGTGTCATTATGGTAGGAGCCGTCAGGGTAAACTCCGGCGCCACTGAAGTGGGAAAAATTCTGGCGTTTACGACTTATTTCACAATCATTATGAATGCCTGTATGTCTGTTTCCAAAATGTTTGAGATTCTTTCCAAAGCGATTGCATCAGGCAATCGTATCCGGCAGGTGCTGGAGAGCAGGGAGGATATGGAGATTTGGGCATTGTACGAAGCTGCACCACAGGAAAAGGATAATGCAGAAATTGAGTTTGAACATGTTTCCTTTTCGTATCATAAGAATGAGGGTGCAAATTTGAAGGATGTTTCTTTCTGCATTCACAAAGGGGAGATGCTGGGAATCATCGGCGGAACCGGAGCAGGAAAATCCACGCTGATTCATCTGCTGATGCGCTTGTATGATGTGGATGAAGGCAGAATTTTGATATCGGGAAAGGATGTCCGCTGTTACCCTCCCGAGGAGCTTAAGCGCAAATTCGGAGTGGTGTTTCAGAATGATACGCTTTTTGAGGACACCATTGCAGGAAATGTGACGCTGGGAAGAAAGCTTACGGAAGAGGATGTAAAGGAGGCATTATTTTATGCGCAGGCAAGCGGATTTGTGGAGGAACGTTCTGAAAAAGAGGAGGAAAGCCTGAATATTAAAGGAGCCAACTTAAGCGGCGGTCAGAAACAGAGAGTGCTGATTGCCCGCGCGCTGGCGGCAAAACCTGAAATCTTAATTCTGGATGATTCCTCCAGCGCATTGGATTACCGTACGGATGCCGCTCTGCGTAAGGGAATCAGGGAGAATTATAAAGATACCACACTGGTTATTGTGGCACAGAGAGTAAGCTCCATTCGCAATGCAGATCACATTCTTGTGCTGGAGGACGGAGAGGTCAAAGGATACGGAACCCATGAGGAGCTGCTTGCGACCTGTGAATTGTACGGCGAAATCGCCAGAACACAGGAGGTGGCGATATGAAAAAGAAAGAATCTTTTGAGAAAAAGAAGCGTTATGGCAGAGGAACCATTCTGCGCCTCGGAAGCTATTTGCTGCGTTATAAATGGCTTCTGCTTTTGGCGCTTATCTGCACCTTTGGCAGCAATCTGTTTTCGCTGATAGGACCGAGACTGACAGGCTATGCCATCGGCGCCATAGAACCGGGAGCAGGCGCAGTGGATTTCGAGAAGGTGTTTTATTATGCGGCATGGATGGCAGGCTTTTATCTGCTGTCCGCTGTCATGTCATACGGCTTGCAGGTATTGATGATAACACTGAGCCGCAAGGTGGTTTTCTGTATGCGGCAGGATGTGTTTGAAAAGCTGATGACCTTGCCGGTGGGGTATTTTGATACCCACCAGACGGGAGATATCATCAGCCGTATTTCCTATGATATTGATACGGTTAATGCTTCCTTATCCAACGATTTGGTGCAGCTTCTGACGACGGTGATTACGGTTGTGGGCGCATTGTCCATGATGCTGGCAATCTCCCCGAAGCTGGTGCTTGTATTTGCATTTACGGTACCGCTCTCCGTATTGCTTACAAAGTATATTACAGGCAGGACAAAGCCGCTGTTCCGTCAGCGTTCTGCAAAGCTGGGTGAGCTGAACGGTTATGTGGAGGAAAAGATATCCGGTCAGAAGACCCTCAAGGCATATGCAAGAGAAGCGTATACGATTGAACATTTTGACAGGAAAAATGAAGAGGCGGTTGAGGCTTACTATCGTGCAGAATATTATGGCAGTATTGTGGGTCCCTGTGTAAACTTTGTAAACAATCTGTCCTTGTCCCTTATCAGCGTGTTTGGTGCATTGCTGTATCTGGCGGGCAGTATGAGCATCGGGGATATTTCCTCTTTTGTACTGTATTCCCGCAAATTTTCGGGTCCCATCAATGAGGCTGCGAATATCGTGAGTGAATTGCAGTCGGCACTGGCGGCTGCGGAGAGGGTGTTCCGTCTGCTGGAGGAGACGCCGGAAGCTTTGGACAGGGAGGATGCAGAGGAGCTTACTGCGGTTTGCGGCGATGTGAAGGTGGAACATATCCGCTTTGGATACACAAAGGAGAAAACGATTATCCATGATTTGAGTTTTCACGCCGAACCGGGTAAATTGATAGCCATTGTGGGACCTACGGGAGCGGGCAAAACCACTTTGATTAATCTGCTGATGCGGTTTTATGACCCGGATGCCGGTGAAATTCTGGTGGACGGCAAGCGGACGGATGCGGTTACCCGAGAGAGTCTGCGGAAAGCCTATGCCATGGTGCTGCAGGATACGTGGCTTTTTCACGGAACCATTTACGAAAATCTGGCATATGGCAAAAGCGGGGCTACTAGAGAAGAGGTCATGGAAGCGGCGAAGGCTGCGCATGTGCATTCCTTTATTATGCGTCTGCCCCAGGGGTATGATACCATTTTGACAGACGAGGGCACCAATATTTCCAAGGGGCAGAAACAGCTTTTGACGATTGCCCGCGCTATGCTTTTGGATGCGGGAATGTTGATTCTGGACGAGGCAACCTCCAATGTGGATACCCGCACGGAACAGCGGATTCAGAAGGCGATGCGCAAGCTGATGGAAAATAAGACCTGCTTTGTCATTGCCCACAGGCTGTCCACCATTCAGAATGCGGATTTGATTCTTGTGGTGAATGAAGGCGAAGTGGTGGAGCAGGGCACACACAGAGAGCTGATGGAACAGGACGGGATGTACCGGAGGCTTTACGAGGCGCAGTTTGAGTGAGTGGAGAGCTGCAAGTGACGGCAGCTCTCTTCCGGTCATGTGCGTGCATTAATTTTGCATTTTTATTTGCTCCCCCTGAATCAGAGGATATCGCACCAGATGCCTGTCATCCAGATTTTCCCTGTGCATATTTACCGCCGTAATCTGATGATTGTCATAGGTGGTATAGTAATAAATTCCTTTGTCGGTGTTGCAGCAGGAGGTATAGATTGTAATTTCATATTTCCCATCACCCACATCGCAGCAACCTCTTTGCTGGTCCACAGAACCCAATATATGAAAAAACTGGCTGACACTTTCTGCTTCCGAATCACCGGAAACGGAATTCATTTTTGTAAAAGCCACTCTGACAAAGCGGGATTGTGAGGATAAATCTCCCGGAAGTCCGAGGGCGCCCATGCCCCGGCTGTAGGTGTGCAGCGGAAGTCGGGCGGAAAAATGATTCTGAGGAGCTTTCGGAGACAAATTCATATAATTATTCAACTGAAACATCTGCTCGTCAAAGGGAGGATTATTTGTCAAAACGCCTGCCGGATTAGGATAAATCCGAATACCCTCCCGAACGGACTCCACTGTAATAGTTTCGCTGTGGTCGGCAATCATCCAATGCAGTTCTGCCGGAGGAAGTTCCCGACTGAAAGCCGTATCCACCAGATTTATTTTCGCAAGCAGAACCTTCGCCTCTTTTACGGTAGCGCACTGACCGAGAATCCATGGAATCAATTCAAATTGTGCCACATTGTCCCTGTCGGGCGCGTTTTCCGTATAATGTGCATTTCCCACGAAATTTAAGCCGGCCATTCCGAGTCCGGCTTCGTTTATCGCGTCATAGTAGAGCGGATAATCCTGCGTAACATATGCCATACCTATGATTGCATAATGCGTTTCCATCGTTTTCCTGTTGCGAAAGCAAAAAGGATAATTGCGCGGTGTTATCGTAACCTCGTCGCCATAGGAAAACTCGTAATCCAGCGTTCTGCCAAAATAGAAATCTTTTGTCTGATAAGTTGCTGCTGTGCACATAAACAATTTTCCTTTCCATTTGTATTGCGTTTAGGGTTTATAATTCCCTTGTCTGGGGCATATAATACTGTAAGAGTTCCAAAATGAGAGATTAATATGAAAAAAATTACGGCAGGGATTCTCGCGATTGATTTGGTGATGGGATTGCTGCTTTGCTGTGTGTATGGGAGCAGGAAGTTGGAGAGTATACGAAATGGGGAACAGGGAGAGTATATACAGACAGTGTCGCAGGAAGTATCTGCCTGTCAGGATATGGATTGTAAGAAAATAGCGCTGACCTTTGATGACGGTCCCCATCCCTATTACACGGAACAGCTTTTGGACGGCTTAAAGGAGCGGGGCGTCAGGGCAACCTTTTTTGTAACGGGAGAACATGCGGAGCTGCATCCGGATATTATTAAGCGGATGCAGGAGGAAGGACATCTTATCGGCAACCATACATACAGTCATATCCAGTTGACGGGTAAAAACCGGGAGACGTTTAAGAATGAACTGATTAAGACCAATGAGATTATCAAGGAAATTACCGGTGAGGAGGTGGAATATGTCCGCCCGCCTTATGGCACATGGGACAAGAAATTTGAGCAGGAGTTAAATATGTTTCCGGTGTTATGGACGGTGGACCCATTGGACTGGAGCAGCCAGAATGTGTCCACGATTACGAAGAGCGTGGAAGAAAAGGTGGAGGAAAACGACATTATTTTGATGCACGATTATTATGATACGACGGTGACGGCGGCGCTGCAAATCATTGATGATTTGCAGAAGGAGGGGTATACCTTTGTGACGGTGGATGAGATATTGTTTGATTAATTGACGCGGTTTTGGGGTTATGATACAATACAGTGAGTAATGTAGTATAGAGGAATTTACAAAAAAGGAAGGCAAATGCCATTATGTCAAAACAGGATAAAAATTGTCAGGTTCCTACTCCAATTAAGTATGTAGAACAGATGCTTGATTATGTTGGATACAAACACGATTTATGGGGACGCAAAGTATTGGAAAATTCCTGTGGAGAGGGTAATATACTTGTAGAAATTGTGAGAAGGTATATCGCTGATACTAAAAGGAATCGATATACTTCAGAAGAAATCGTCAAAGGATTGCAGACTGATATTGTAGCATACGAAGTGGATCGGAAAAAAATAGACATTTGTATAATGCGTTTGAATGATTTGCTTTCCTCGGAAAATTTACCGGAAGTCAGGTGGAATATAAAACATCAGGATTTTTTGAAAAGTGAAGAACAAAATGTAGAATTTATAATCGGTAATCCACCGTACATTACATACCATGATCTCTCGCAGGAAGAAAGGGAATTTCTGCAAAAGAAATTTGGGGTCTGTCAAAAAGGTAGATTTGATTATTGCTATGCTTTTATAGAAGCCAGTGTCAGGGCATTGGCAGATAATGGAAAGATGATATACTTGATACCGTTTAGTATCTTTCGCAACCGGTTTGCAGCGGGATTAAGAGGCTTTCTCAGGAACTATATTACAAAGATTATTGATTATAGGAGTATCAATGTATTTCCGGGAATAACATGTTCCACATCATTAATTTTGTGTGAGAATGGAAGTGTTACAGGCAAAGTGGAATATGAAGATATTTTGACACGGAATAAATTTATTGTGGAACGTTCTGAATTGAGCGAAGATGGACAAAAGTGGATTTTTCATAGAACTCTTTGCGGAAACAGGAGATTCGGCGATTATTTTAGTATTCATAATAGTGTGGCGACATTATGTAATAAAGCTTTTTTGTTTTTGACAGAAGAGGAAAAGGGTAAATATTATATTATTGACGGAGAGTCTGTTGAAAAGGAAGTAACGTTACCTGCGGTAAGTACTAAAAGTAGCAGAACGCTAAAAAATGGAGGAAGAGAAACCAAAATAATTTTTCCATATAAAATGGTGGATGGAAAAGTTGTTCATTATTCGGAAGAGGAATTTAGAAATCAATATCCGTGCGCATGGAATTATCTTTATCGATTTTATGGTGATTTAGGTAAAAGGAAAGCAGATGAAAAAGCAAAATGGTTTGAATATGGCAGAAGTCAGGCATTATCAGAGGTTTTCGGGAAGAAGCTTGTAATACCGATGGTTATAACAAATTCTACGAAAACATATATTGCCGAAAAAAATGCAATTCCGTATGCGGGTTACTTTATTAAGGTAAATCCTGGTAGTGGTATGACTTTGCAGGATGCTAAGAAGGTGCTTGAGAGCGCCCAATTTTATCAGTATGTGAAAGAGGTTGGGACTCCCACAACAATTTCTTCTTACAGAGTTTCTGTACATGATATCAGTGAATTCCTGTTTTAGCGAGGCGTATAAATGGCAAAAAAACTTTATTTCAGGACTAATTCAAGGCATATTGGACAATTGGGCAGAGAACTTGTAACGGATTTTGTTACTGCCTTGGTTGAGCTTGTAAAAAATTCTTATGACGCAGATGCAGGGAGTGTACAAATTAAGATTGAGAATGCCAATACGCCACACAGTCGGATTACTGTTACAGACACAGGCAGTGGTATGACGCAGGAAGAATTTGAGAAGAAATGGATGGTTATCGGAACCAGTAATAAGGTCAGTGAACCATATACTGCAAATGGCAGGAAGCGGACGGGTAAAAAAGGAATCGGACGTTTTTCTGTTGAAAGACTTGCTGAAAGGGCAACCATTTATTCTTTTACGAATCAGGAGGATTTTAAGGTATCCATCAATTGGAATCAGTATGAAGAGATTTCAGTAGACGCGCTGAGACAAAGAATTAAAATCCTGCGGGAAGGGAAGGATGTCTCCGCAGCGAAGTTTATTGCGAATCAAATAGAATACTATCTATTGTTATCTGATGTTGATGAACAGGATAGAAAGATTGTAGAAAAATATGCAGGGGTTGTAGATAATTACGAGATTCTCTTTCGAAAAGATGTTTTATCTGATATCGAGCGACTGATACTTCCGATGTTGGAGAAAAAGGAAGGCACGGAATATGGAATCGAGGAAATCGGTAATCCGCTGGAACGGATAGAAAACAGAAGCCGAGAAGAGAATTATAAACTTTTGGAAGAACTGAAAGGAAGAGAAACAAAGACAGAAAAAGACAATAAGATAACCGGAATGGTATTGGTGTTGGAACGCTTGCGGGATAATTGGCGCCAGAAGGATATTGATAAGCTTCAGAAGGAACTGAGGCTTCTTGTTGCGCCTGAATTTATTGAGAAAGACCCTTTTTATATTGAACTTGTGGCAGACCAGTTCAAGATACCGGAAGAAATGTCAGTGAATGATATTTTGCACATGCGGTATGCCAAATTGGATGCAAGCATTACGGATGAAGGGAAAAGGTCTGTAATTTTCTATCAGGATAATGACGGAAATCATAAAGAAATTGCGGAGCAATATGAATTTCCGTTGCTTTGCGGGGATATTTCCTTTGAACTGTACTATTTCCTGAGAGATGCTGTACACATGAAGAATGAAACGTATGACTATCGTTTTGCATTGCGGATTCTTGATACATATTGCGGAATTAAGATTTACAGGGATAATTTCAGAGTAAAGCCATACGGTGAAACTGGTAATGACTGGCTGGAGTTGGATAAAGATAAGGTAAAAGATACGCATGGCTACAGGGTAGGTAATAATCAGACGGTTGGAGTAATCAAGATTTCTGATGCGACCAATCCGTTTTTGATTGATGCAACAAACAGAGAAGGAATCATTGAAAATCAGGCATATGAGCAGTTAAAAGAGTTTGTACTCAGGTGTATTAATATTATTTCCGAAATAAGGCGGGAAGCATTTGAAAAATCTAAATCTGAGTTAGAGAAGGCGAAAGAAGCAAAGAAGAAACATCAGCAAAAGGAAGAAAAGTATAGGCGCGAGCAGGATAAACGCTTTCAGGATACAATGAATCTGATGAAAAGCGGAGCGTCTGTAAAGGTTGTGCAGAGTGCATTTGAACAATGGAAACAGGATGAAGAACGATATCAGAAAGAAAAAGAAGAGAAATATGAGCAGACGGAGAGTGCATATCAGAAAGTATTGGATTACCAGGAAAATGAATTGTCCATGTATAAAAATCTCGCTACATTGGGAATTTTGACAGGTAACTTTGGACATGAGACGCAGGATATTATTTCAAGGATTGGTAATAGTATTGCATATTTTGAGGCTTTAACGCCAACAATAGAAAACAGGCATTTTGGAAATATCACAGGTATATTGAAGTCTGATTTTGCGCGGATAGAAGGTTATAGTTCTATGATTGTGGAGTTTCTGCGCAAGCATAAGAGAGATGTCAAGGAAAATCTGGATTTTGGAGTGGTTTTAAATGACATCTGTAATTTGTATATTGGTATGTTACAGGAGTTTCAGATTGATTTTTCCTGGAATTCGCAGGATGAAATCTGTTTTACCATGCGGCAGATTGATTTGGAATCCATTATAATTAATATGATAACAAATGCTTTTGAACAATTAAAAGGAAAACCGCAGAGAGCTATTCATATTCAATTCAGTCAGGATGATGAAAATATTTACCTGGAATTTGAAGACAGTGGAAATGGAGTACCGATAGACAAACGTGAAAAGATATTTCAGGCATTTGTGACTACAAAAGAGGACGGAATTGGTCTGGGACTTAATATTGTCATGGATATTGTGAAAAGCTATGGTGGAACAATAAAGATATTAGACTCAGAAAAATTAGGCGGTGCCAGGTTCCTGATTCATTTTGAGAAAAAGGAGACAGAACAATGAAAGAATTATTGGGATTATATATTGAAGATGATATAAGTAATGTGATGGTGCAGCAGGCGAGATTTGACTTGTTTGAAGGAATCAGTTTAAAAGGTTTGGAGACATTGCCAAGTAAGGTTGAAGAATTTTATCCAATTATTATAAGAGAGCATATTGATTTTTTGATAATTGATCACGAGTTGGACAAACAAATGGTATCTTATAAAGGCAGTGACGCATTAAATGAAATCCGTAAACATGATAGTACCATATATGCGATTTTGCTGACCAATTATCCCTTAGAGGATTATAAGGAGGAATTAGGGGCTTATGATTATCAACTCACAAAAAGTGAGATGAAGGAAGCCGGAAAAATCGAGGAGGTTGTTCAAAAGATAAAAAGAGCCTGTGAGTTAAGGCGTGATAATAAAATGTTGGCTGAAATGGAGCAGCGACAGAAGGAAAAAGAAGAATTGATTAATGAGTTAAAACGTTTTACAGAAGCCGGAAAGAAAGGGTAATAGATGGATTACAGAAGAAAGAAGCGCTGGGTAAGATACAATCATATAAAATGCAAAATGTACTTACGCAACGATTTTCGTTTTGAATGTGCATATTGCCGGATGAGGGAACAGGACACTGGTGTTTTGGGGGAAGACAATTTTGAAAAAGATCATTTTGTTGCAAGGGCTTCGGGAGCAGACATTGATCTTGATTCCTATGATAATATGATTTATTCATGTTCAAAGTGTAATGGAAATAAGTCGAATAAAAGTGTTGAATTGCTGTTAAATCCATGTATAGACAATATTTATCTGGGAGCTAATCCACATGTTAAAAATCTGGGTAAGGATGGGCAATATCAACTTATTGCCAATACAGTGGAAGGACAGCAATACATAGATGCTTTACAGCTAAATTCAAAATTTTACAGAGAGATGAGAGAAAAACAGGAGCAGGCGGATAAAGGCAATAGCGAATTGGAAAAGATTATAAATGAAATTTCTAATCTGACGGATATGCCGGATGCTCTGATACAAAAATGTAAGCTGTTGGTGAGCAATAACTTTTTGCTTCAGACAAGCAATCAACAGGATTCCGCGTTTAAATGTGGTCATTCAAGGGCGGGATGTGCATTTCAGGACGTGTTAGAAATTTTAGAGAAGCGGGCTGTTCCACACGAATTACTATTTGCAGACAAAGATATTGATATAAAAATTGAATATGATGGCAAGGAATACTTGTGCGAGATTGTATTGAACGATAGTGCACAGAAGCCAGTCAGATGTATTCATATGAAGAAGGAACAGAGAGAAAGTTGGATAGCATCGGGCGCTAATTATGGAGTTTTATATTATTATATGAAGACAGGAAGATTGGAATTCTATGGCGTTGATGAAGATAATGAGTTGATGGCTTGTTTGAATGATTGTTGAAATCAGTTAGAATTGCAACTCAAATATGACTTTGTTATAATGTCAATAACAGTAATATAATCTTAAAAAAGCACAAAGCGAAAGAGTAAAGTTATGTTTCACATACTGCCTGATAATTTCTTTGCGCCACTTGCAGCACCGGGAAAAATTGTATACTGGGAATGTATTTGCAAGCTGTTTACCGTAATGGACAATCAGCTTTCTTTTGGTGTGGAAAGAGAGGTTCTGGTGGATGAGCTGCAATACTATTTTGAACAGACAAACGCGGCGGATCTGACGGAAGAAGAATTGAAGGATACAGACAGCAGAGGAAAAGCGAATTGGATGCTGCGCAGGTTGGAATTTTACGGCTGGATAGAAGTGGAAACGGATAAAAGTTATGTCCAGCGAGTGAATTTTCAGGAATATGCGGTAAAAATCATCAAGACGCTGCTGGAGATAGCGGAAGGGAAACAGATTGAATATCAGGGCTATATTTATACGATATACAGCTTAGTGAGGAGCCATACAGACAATCCCGGAGTGGTGCTTCTGCAGACCCTGGAAAATACAGATATGCTGATTACCGGATTGAAAAATCTGAATTCCAATATTAAACATTACATAGATGAATTGACGAAACACAAAACGGTAGCTGAGATTATGAATGTGCTGTTTAACGATTACATTACCAATATTGTGGATAAGGCGTATCATAGATTGCTGACATCTGATAATGTATCAAAATTCCGCCCTGAAATTATTGAGAGACTGGAAGGGAAAAGCAAAAATCATGGATATATCGAAAAAGCGGCGTCCGAAATCAGCGAGATGAAAGAAATTTCCGTGGAAGAAGCCAGAGAGCTGGTTTACCGTTATTTGCACGAAATTATTGAAGCCTTCCGGAATATGGATGATATTCTCATGGAAATCAATCAAAAGAATGCACAGTATCAGAAGGCGGCAATCAACAGGGCAAAGTTTCTTTTGACCGGCAGTGAAGATGTGCGCGGGCAGATAAAAGAACTCCTGATAGGTTTGAATGAGAAAATCAACCGTGAGCAGATGGACCTGGGCGGCATTTACGAGATTGATTTTTTGAGCGGTCTGGTGCGTATTTACAGTGCTTCTTTTTTGGATGAAAACTCGTTTTATTCACCCAGTGAAGGAAGAAAGGAATTTCGCCCGGCGGCATTGGCGGGAAAAGAGCCGGACGAAGTGTTACGCCGGGAAAAGCTTCAGAAAATGATGGAGAAAATGCAGCGGATATTAAGTCCTGAAAAGATTGACAGCTATGTGAAGGAACAGATGGGGGCGGGGAAAGAAATGCTGGCAACCAAATTCCCCTTAGAAACAATAGAGGACTTTGTGAAAATTATTTATGTAAGGTTATACGGGCAAAGAAAAAACATGAGTTATACTGTTGCGGTGCAGGAAGAGAAAGAGAAGAACGGCTTTGTTTTTCACGATTTTCTGATTCAGAGAAAGGGCTGATTTGTGACATGGAATTATTGGAAGGAATGCTTCAAAGAGATAAAGATGAATTTAAAAGAATCTGTAATCGTTTGCTGAGTGTATGTTTTTTATGCAAGGGAAATGCCACAAACAAGTCCGATTATTATTTTGTACTAAAGTATCGGGAGAAATTTGCGGACTATCTTGGGATTCTGGGATACCGTCTTGACATAAATGAAGAATACGGCGTAATACAGTTGACGAATATGCAGAATTATAATCGCTTAAACCTGAAGTTGTATGAATCTATTATTTTATTGATTCTGCGGATATTGTTTGATGAGAAAAAGCGGGAGTTATCGGCGAGTGATGAGGTGATTGTCAATCTGGGAGATATTCATGATAAGTTTTTAAGCTTGAAAATCCGGGAAAAGATGTTGGACAAGACAACACTGCGAAATGCGCTTAGCCTGTTCCGGCGTTTTCAACTGATTGAGACTTTGGACAAGGATTTGAACAATGAAGAATCCCGCATACTGATTTTTGATTCCATTTTGATGGCAGTCAAAGTGGAGGATATCAAGCAGGCTTATGAAAAGCTTGAGATTTACAGGAAAGGGGCAAGGAGTGATGAAGAAGCTGACGAGAATGAAGCTGGTTAACTGGCATCGTTTTACAGATACGACCATAGAATTTGGAAGCTCCACCCTGCTTTCCGGCGAAAACGGTGCAGGAAAATCCACACTGTTGGATGCAATACAGTTTGTGGTTACCTGCTCTACAAATTATTTCAACAAAGCTGCCCATGAGAATGGAAAGAGAAAGCTGACAGGATACATTCGCTGTAAAACAGGAAGAGAAAACAAACCTTACGAAAGAACCGGGGAAATCAGTGCTCATGTGGCGTTGGAATTTTACGAGGAGAGTAAAAAGCAGTATTTTATAGTGGGTGCAGTCATTGATTCTGCTTCTGAAGGACAGGAAACAGTTGTGAGATATTTGATAGACAATGCGCGGCTTACGGATGACATGTTTTTTCAGGGGAATACACCCAGATCTATTACGCAATTTCGCAATGCGAATCCTAAGATTAAGCAATGGTGCAAGACGCAGGCGGATGCAAAGCGGGTAATGAAATCCCGTTTCGGCAGAATCGAGGACAAGTTTTTTTCATTAATACCGAAGGCAATGGCATTTAAACCCATTGATGATATTAAGGATTTTGTCTATTCCTATGTTCTGGATGAAAAGGAGGTCAACATTGATATTTTGCGTGAAAATGTCAGGACCTATCAGGAATTGGAAAAAACCTTAGAGAGTGTAAAAAAGAAAATAGACAAGCTGGAGAGAATCGAGCAATTTCACACTGAGGTCGTGGATGGTCTTAGGAAGGATAAGATGTATGAGTTCTTTCTGGCACATGCAGAGGTTGATATCATAAAAGAAACGATTCAGAGTTTGGAAAATCAGATTCGGACAGATGCTTTTCGTTTGGAGGAGAGAGGAAAGGAACTGGCGGCTCTCACAGAGGAAAGAACTGAAAAGCAGGAGATAGAGACCTCTCTGCGTGTGGAATTAAAACAGAATAAGGATTTTCTGGCGCTGGAAGAGCAGGAAAAGGAATTGCATCGTCTGGAGGAGGAAAAGAAAGAGCGGGAAACAGAAAAGAGGGATTTGCTGAAAAGTGTGAAAAGGGCGCTGGAACAGTGCTATAAATTGCTGGAAGTGAAGGATGTTGCTGAGTGTATCAAGGAGTATCAGATAAAGCTGGAGCGCATGGAGGCAGTCAGGGATATTGCGGAATTAAAGCAACTGGTTCAGACTGTGATTACATACAAGAATCAAATGCACGAGAAAATACAGCGAAAGATGCTGGAGGTGCAACTGGAACAGCAGCGTCTGGCTCAGGAAAAGCAGGAACTGGAGCAGAAAATAGAAAAATTGAACAAAAAGAGACTGACATATTCGGATGCGGTAACTTTGGTAGTGGATCAGATAAGAGAGGAATTTGCCCGAATTGGCAGAAAACCGGAACCGAGAATATTGTGTGAGCTGTTGGAAATCAAAAATGAGGAGTGGCGCAATGCAGTAGAGGGTTATTTGAATACACAGCGTTTCTATATTCTTGTGGAACCGGAGCATTTTGATATTGCGCTTGGAATCTATGACCGCTTGAGGAAAGAGAGGAAAGCCTATGGAGTAGGTTTGATTAATGCCCGCAAGCTGGAAGCATATGATACGGCGCCGGAGGGGACGCTTGCCACACAGGTTACCTCATCCAATAAGTATGCAAGACAGTATATCAACATGATTCTTGGTAAAGTACAGATGTGTGAGAAATATGACCAGTTAAAAAATTATCCCATATCTATCACAAAGGAGTGTATGAGATACCAGAATCATGTGGCGAGTGCCATTCATCCCGGTATTTTTGAAACGCCGTTTATCGGACAAAATGCGTTCCGGGTCCAGTTGACGCAGGCAGAGGCAAAGCGTAAACGCTTAAGGGAAGCTTTAGAGAATTGTGCTAAAAAACAGAAAAACCTGGAATTTGTGCTGGAGCCCCTCACTACAGAGCATGATGTGGATATTAAGTACAGACTGGATGTACTGTCTTCCATAAGAACTTTACAGGATGCAATACAAAAATGTAAGACGAATATTGATACCCTGAAGAAAAATGCCACCATGATACAGAAGCAGATTCAACTGAGTACGTTGGAGGAGCTGATTAAGGAACTTGAGGGAAAAATCAACAGCATAAACAAAGAGATGGGAAAACTGGAGGAGAAAATCCGTTCCACAAAGGAGCAGCAGGAAAATGCCAGAGGCAGCCAGATAGAACAACAGTCTTTGCTTGCCAGACTGGCAGAGGAAGCAGGCGATTCTCTTCCTGCATGGAAGCAGGAATATGAAAAGCAGACGACTCAGAAGATGTTTACACAGTTTCGGGATAATTTTGCAAGAAGAAGGAAAGCAAACGAGACTACTACAAATGCGGCTAAAGATAAAATGACAAATGCCATGATTCAGTATAAAACGGAGCATGATTTCGGTGCGGCGCCCAGCATGGAAGGGTACCCGGATTTTGCAGCGGTATATGACCGTCTCAAAAATTCGGAGCTTTTAAGCTATGAGGGCAAGGTACAGTCGGCAAGACAGGCGGCGGAGGAGGAATTCAGGGAGCAGTTTCTCGCAAAGCTTCAGGAAAACATGAAGCAGGCACAGAGTGAATTTAAGGAATTGAATAAGGCGTTGCAGGATATTGTTTTCAGCAATGAGAAGTATGAATTTTTGTATCTGCCCAGCAAGCGTTACCGCCAATATTATGAAATGATTATGGATGATTTTAATGCTATGCAGGGTGAGTCCATATTCAGCGGTATTTTCCATGAAAATCATAAGGAAGTCATAGATGAATTGTTTGAAAAGCTGGCATTGGATAGTGAGAACAATGTGAAGGCATTGGATGAATTTACAGACTACCGGACTTATATGGATTATGATATCCGCATTGTACACAGTGACAACAGCTATTCCTTCTATTCCAAGGTTTGCGAAGAAAAGAGCGGCGGCGAGACACAGACTCCTTTTTATGTGACGGTTGCAGCGTCCTTCGTGCAGCTGTACAGCAACAATATAGGCGGTGAAGCCATAGGGCTGGTTATGTTTGATGAGGCGTTTAACAATATGGATGATGAGAGAATCGGCGGGGTGTTGGAATTCCTAAGACGCCTTCCTCTTCAGATTATTATCGCGGCGCCTCCCGATAAGATACAGTATATCAGTCCTGCAGTGGAGGAGACGCTTCTGGTGATGACGGATGAAAAGGTGAGTTTTGCAGAGAGGTATTACAATGGCGCGATATGATAGAATTCTGTTGAATGCGCTGATTGATTCCTATGAGAGAAGTCTGCTTTTTACAGGGGAAAACAAGGTAAATATAAGAATCTCTTTTCCCTTTACACAGAAGACATTGCCGGATTATTTTGAGGAGAGTTCATTAGCCTACGAGGAAATTCACGCCTGTGTGGAGGAATTGGAACACAGGGAGTTTATTTCCGTTGAATGGAAAAGCGGGAAAGCAGGTCATATTATTACCAGGATTTTTTTGAGAGAAGAAAAGCTTCAGGAGATATACGAATATCTGCACAGAACCTCCCGGTATCAATTGCAGGAGCAGGCAAAGATGCTGCTGAAACAGGCGGAGCAGGAATATGAGTCACCTGTCTGTGCGAAGTTTATTTTCTATTTGCGGGAGCGTTTGGAAGCAAATAAATCCGTCAGGGAATACCTGGAGTTATCAGACTTAGAAGGAATGAAGCGGATAATCAGAACCATTTATTTAATAGAGAGGAATGAGCAGCCTTGTTATATCCGTGAATTCTCTATTCGCCATTTTTCGGATTCCAAGGTAGTTGAGGGAATGTTCGGCAATGTTACGAAAATTATGTACAATTTCGGTGACGGCTTCAAAGGTATGGAGCTTTCGGATATTCTGGCGGAATATAATATTTATCACACACCAAACTATGTGTATTTCAAAGGGAATGTTGTTTTGAAGGTGGGCGAAAATTTATTGCCCATCGGTTCGATGCGGCAGGGAATCGGAGTGTCCGGAGAAGACCTCCCTAAGATACGCTTGCAGGATGCCCATAGGATTCAGAAGGTTATCACAATAGAAAATCTTACTACCTTTTTCCGCTGGCAGGAGGAAAATAGCCTAATTCTCTATCTGGGAGGCTATCATAATTCTGTGAGACGTTCGCTGTTGAAAATGATTTATAAGCAGCTTCCCAATGTGGTTTATTATCATTTCGGAGACATTGATGTGGGCGGTTTTGAGATATATGAGGATTTATGCGCGAAAACCGGAATTCCCTTTCAATTGTATCGGATGGACATAGACACGTTGGAAAAGTATGTGGAATTCGGAAGAAAACTCACAGAGAATGATAAAAAGCGTATTCAAAAAATTTTGGAAAAAGGTCAGGTTCCATACGGTCAGGTGCTTCAATATATGCTGACGAAGGATGTAAAGCTGGAGCAGGAGTGTGTGGAGATATAGAGGAATAACCTCTTGACAAACCTGTTTACTGGCGATAAACTATAATTAGTTTATTGCCAATAAACAGAAAGGGCGTTTTTTATGGAAGACATTAAATTAGGAGTTGTGGAGTCCCATTTTGCAGACATTATCTGGAAAAACGAACCCATACAGTCAAGAGAGCTTGCGAAAATCTGTGAGAAGGAGTTGAGTTGGAAAAGACCGACAACATACACAGTTCTGAGAAAGCTTTGTGAAAGAGGCTTATTTCAAAATCAGAACGGAATTGTGAGTTCCGTTATTTCAAAGCAGGAGTTTCATGCCATGCAGAGCGAGAAGTTTGTGGAGGAGACCTTTGAAGGTTCCCTGCCGGCATTTTTAAGTGCGTTTACCACACGCAAAACACTGACTTCGGAGGAAATTGCGCAAATCAGACAGATGATTGATTCTTATGGGGAGGGCTGAGCATGGAAGTTGTATTTCTGAACCTGTTAAACAGGAGTATTACGGCAGGCTGGCTGATATTGGCGGTGTCAGTACTTCGTGTGATACTGAAAAAAGCCCCGAAAACCATCAGGTGCGTATTATGGGCGCTGGTGGGTGTCCGTCTTATCTGTCCTTTTTCCTTTGAGAGCGTTCTGAGTCTGATACCAAGTGCAGAAACGATTCCGCAGGAAATTTTGTATGTGCAGGAGCCTGCGATAGAAAGCGGGGTCAGCACATTAAATCAGGTTATAAATCCAATCATATCAAAGAGCTTTGCACCGAATGAAGGGGACAGTGTGAATCCTTTGCAGACTGTTGTCTATATTTCGTCTGTTATCTGGCTGGTGGGTCTGCTCGCCATGATAATATACGCCGGGGTGAGTTTTCTGCGTATTCATGGAAAAGTAGCGGCATCCATGCAGCTGACAGACAACATATTTATTTGCGACTATATTGATACTCCATTTATTTTCGGAATACTGCGACCAGGGATTTATTTACCCTCTGTTTTGGTCGGGGAGAAAGCAGTCTATGTGATTGCCCACGAAAAAGCCCATCTAAAGAGGCATGACCACTGGTGGAAGCCGTTAGGTTTTGTGCTGCTTTCCGTATATTGGTTCAATCCCGTCATATGGGTGGCTTATATTCTGCTTTGCAGGGATATCGAGCTTGCCTGCGATGAAAGAGTTGTCAGAGAACTGGGAGAGTCAGACAAGAAAGCCTATTCAGATGCCTTGCTTTTTTGCAGCGTATCCCGCAAAATGATTGCTGCGTGTCCGCTGGCTTTCGGAGAAGTCGGAGTGAAAGAAAGAGTAAGGTCTGTATTGAATTATAAAAAGCCCACATTTTGGATGTTAGCGGTTGCCGCTGGGGCATGTATTATCGTGGCAGTGTGTTTTTTAACCAACCCCAAGAAAGAGGAGCAGGGAGAAAACATATCTGTTATGTCGGAAGAAATGGTTGGAGAGACAGACGATACCGATGCGGCAGCAGAGGATATCAATGCGGTAGAAGACAGTGATACCGTCCAAACAGAAAGCATTGATGCAGAAATTGCTGAATTACTGGACACCATTGCCGCTCCACCAGAGCCCTATATGTCGGCTCCCGGTGACTATATTGCATTATATCGGGACGAGTATGATAAGCTGACAGAATACGGCGAATTTACTTTGCGTTATTGCTTTACACAGTTTTTAATGGGAGAGCAGACGGATTTGCGGGGACATATCATGAAAAGCGCCTGTGAGGATATCATGGAAAGCTTGGGAGAACCCCGGTTGGAGGATAGTGTTTTTGCAACCGGTCAGGATTGGTTTGATGCGTTCCGGGCAAATGCAGAAAGTCTGGAAAGGCGGTATGACAGGGAGGAATTAGAAAAAAATTATCCTGCATCCTGGCAGTTGATACAGACACTTCAAAAGATAAGGCAGTAGTATTTTACGAATCGACAGGCAACACCCTTTCCCTCACCTTTTCATATATTAGAAAGAAGAATAATATATAAAGGTATGAAACTTGATGGAAAATTATGTAGTATTATCCCTGGAAACCCATTTATTTTTTGCAAGAATTATGAAGGAGCACAGTCTTTTTCTGGAAGCAGGCTTTATGTGCGCGGATAAGGCGTGGATTGAGCGGGTGGATTTATTCAGGAAACGATTTGAAGACTTGCTGAGGGAAGTGGTAGAAATCAGCAATGGAAGAGTGGGCAGGAGGATTTTGGAATCCGACGAATTATTGACGGAGTTTACGATACCGGCGGAACGGCGCACGGAACAGTTAAGCGGAGTTGCTATTGACAGCAATATCTCCAGACAGACGGAGAAGTTGCGGGCAGGCTTTTGTAAGCAGGAGAATGAGGAGCTTGTCAGAACTGTCCACAGATTAAATCAGAGAGCGATGCAGTTGTTGGACGGACTGATTCGTTTCAAAGAAAATATTTTAGATGAGGTGAGCAAAGGAAGGCTTTTTACTGCCAATTATCCTTTGCTCATTCAGCATATTTTAAGGGAAGCAAAGCTGTATCGCGCTACCGTCAATGAACTGATGAATCATAAAGAACTTTCCTATAAAAACCTGAGAAAAACGGAAGAATTCTGGAATCAGATTATGATGGAACACGCCCTGTTTATCAGAGGATTGTTGGACCCTACGGAGGAAGCTTTGATTGAGACGGCAGATAAGTTTGCCATGGACTATAAAAAACTTTTGGAGAAAGCAAGAAGACAGGACGACAGAGCTTTGGGACTTACGGAAGAAACCCTGAAGGAAACATTAAAGTACCGGGATTTTAAAGCCGCGGGAACAGAAGGCATTCTGGACACGAAAATTGCCTCCATTATAATGCCCCTGTTGGCGGATCATGTGCTGCGGGAAGCCAATCATTATATCCGCCTGTTGGAATCCGAATGTGAGGATTAAGGGGGGATATAGATGGAATTAGGAAATTATCCAAAGGAACAAAAAACCCGTTTCTACGAGATTGAGGCAATCGAGCTTCCGATTGTTTACAATAAATACGGCGACCATGACCCCAATGGTCTGATGTATGTGTTAAAGAAAGATGCGGACAGAATCAGGAAAGCGGCGCTGCAAAAATTTGCACTGGAGCCGCCGCAGCCCTGTGAGGAGGTAAAACCGCTGGTAATTCGTGCCAATGTGGGGGATAAAATAGAAATTTCCTTTACCCATTTCTTAAAGCGTGCCTTGTCCATCCATGTACAGGGACTTCGCTATGATGTGCAGACCTCTGACGGAACGAGCGTCGGGTGGAATCAGGATTCCACGACACAGAAAAAAGCCCTGTATACCTGGTATGCTGACGAGGAAGGGGTATTTTCCTTTCAGGATATGGGAGATACGAGAAGCGGGGAAAACGGAACCAATGTGCACGGATTGTTTGGAGCCATTATTGTGGAGAAAGCAGAATCCGTCTGGCTTGACCCACAGACCGGAGCAGAATTGGAAAGCGGACTGTTTGCGGACATTTACCATCCGGTAAATCCGGCGTTTCGGGAGTATGCGGTCTTCTTTCATGATGAATTGGAGATAAAAGATAAAGAGAGAAATCAGCCGGTAGACCCCCATACCGGACTGCCCTCTTCCACAACAGCCATCAGTTATCGTTCCGAGCCGATGCGGAACAGAATGCCTCTTACGGGGGAACACAGCGACAGCGGAGAGGATATCTCCATGAGCTCCTGGGTCTACGGAGACCCGGCGCCGCCCATTTTGCGCGCCTATGTAGGGGACCCTTCAAAAATCCGTCTGATTCATGGCGGCGTGAAGGAGACTCATGTATTTCATTTGCACAACCATCAGTGGCGGTTGGAAGCTGACAATCCCAATTCCACCATTGTGGATTCGGTTTCCATCAGTCCTCAGGAATGCTATACGCTGGACATTCTGCACGGAGCGGGAAGCCTGAACGGAACCATAGGAGATGTGATTTTCCATTGTCATTTGTATCCGCATTTTCACGAGGGGATGTGGACTCTCTGGCGGATACATGACAGGCTTGAGGATGGAACGGGAACGCTGCCGGACGGAACCCCCATACCGCCGCTTTTGCCGTTAAAGGACCGCAGGATGCCGCCGAAAAAGGATAAACTTCATCCGGGATATCCCGGGTTTATCAACGGAACAGTGGGCGAGGCGCCTTTGCAGCCGCCGTTTGGAATTTTGAACCCTGACGGAAGCAATAAGATAGTTCCGACAGAAATGGAACGCGCAAATTTTGCGAAAGGCTTTAAGCCGGGCGCTCTTTACTGTGATACCTGTCCCTGTCATACCCAAGGGTGCTGCGATGAAAAGGTGAAAATTTTTGAAATCGCTCTGATACAGGCAAAGGTTATTTATAACCGCTACGGGTGGAATGACCCTCAGGGAAGATTTTTCGTCATGAAGGAGGAACTTAAGAAGCACGGAGGCTTGGATGCTTATATCAAAAAGATAGAAAACGGCAGCATTTGTGCGGAACCTCTTGTAATCCGGGCAAACGCAGGAGACTGTGTGGAAATCCGCCTGACGAATTTACTTCCGGAATATATAGAGGAAAGTCCCTTTCAGATGAAAACCAGAACCGATATCGCAGGATTTCATATCCATCTGGTAAAATTTGACACCATAGTGTCGGACGGCGCAGCAAACGGCTGGAACAATATCGCAGGGGCAAGACAGTATGAAACACTGATTGAACGCTTTTTTCTGAATACGGAGCTTAACACGGTATTTTTCCATGACCACCTGTTTGCCAATTCCCATCAGCAGCACGGTGTTTTCGGTGCGCTTCTGGTAGAAGAAGCGGGGGCTACCTTCCATGACGTCCGTACGGGGGAGAAAATCAATTATGGAACCAAAGCCGTCATAAAAAGAAGGGATGGAACTTCCTTCCGGGAGTTTGCACTGTTTGTCCATGATTTTGCATTGTTGTTTGATAAGGACGGAAATCCGTTGAATCCTCCTGCGGTTCCCGGCTCTCACGATGATCCCGGTGCAATGGGCATTAATTACCGCTCGGAGCCTATGAGGGAGCGTCTGAAAGGAAACAGTGACCCTGCATATGTTTTCAGCTCCATTGTGCATAAGGATCCTGCAACGCCGATTCTGGAAACCTATCCCAGTGATGAAATGATGATTCGTCTGTTGGATGGAGCACATGAAGAACAGCATGCTTTTAATCTCACCGGAATGAGCTGGAAACGGGAGATTGGCGAAGCGGCATCCCCTGATGTGGCAGCCCAGACACTGGGAATATCGGAAGCTTTCAATATTCATATTACGAAGCGGTATGAGCCGGGGGATTATCTTTATTATTTTGGTGGAATTGACGATGTGTGGCTGGGACTATGGGGAATTATCAGGGCGTATGACCATCCGAGGAAACGGTTAAAGCCCCTCTGTAAGGCTTCAGGGCACTTGCTGCCGCTTCCGGCATGTCCGGGAAAAGGGGCGGTGATCCGGAAATATGAGATTGCGGCAATTCAGAGCAGGATTTCCTATAACCGGTATGGGGATCATGACCCGGACGGACTTCTGTTTGTGCCGATGGAGGACGCTGAAGCGGTACTGTGCGGGAAAAAAGAGCCCAAACCTCTGATTTTACGGGCAAATGCGGGAGACTGGATAGAAGTTACGCTGCACAATCTCTTTGACAGAGAAAAGCCTGTCCCCTATTTTGATTATCCGAGCGTACCTCTTGATATGCCCCACAAGCCATCCATGCGCGTGTCCCTGAATCCCCAGTTTTTACAATATGATGTAATTTGCGATTCCGGCATCAATGTGGGCTATAACAATCGGGAACAGACAGTGGGACCGGGAGAAAGCAAAAAATACCTGTGGCATGCGGATCGGGAATACGGATGCTGTATTCTGCAATCCTTCGGCGACATGCGCAATCACCGATACCATGGTCTGTTTGGGGCGATTATCATCGAACCGCCGGGGGCAAAGTGGTATCAGAGCTGTTGCTTGGAAAAGGCATCTCATGAGGAGGAGGCTGTGATTACCGCAAGCGGAACAGAAAGCTTCCGGGAGTGTGTGGTGTTTGTTCAGAACGGAATCCGCCTGCTGGATAAGGAAGGCAATCTGATTAAGACGACTGTCACGGAGGACGGGGAAGCGCCGGATGCGGAGGATACGGGAGAAAAAGGCTATAATTATCGTTCCGAGCGGTTTGCCAATCGGTTAAAAAAGGATAACAGAATTTCCAAAGTGTTCAGCAGCCGTATCCATGGCGACCCTGCAACGCCCCTTTTTAAGGCATATGCGGGAGAGCGGGTGATTTTCCGAACCATGATGCCTGCGGATAAGCCGCGAAATACAAGCTTTGTGATTCACGGAAATCGGTGGAAGGAACAGCCCGATAATCCGTACTCCCGAATCATTCCCATGCAGGGAGCGGTCAGCATCGGAAATACCTTCAATATGGAGTTAAAGGATGGAGCAGGCTGTCCGGGGGATTACCTATACCGTTCGGGAGGTCTGAAATGGGATTTGGAATCCGGCATGTGGGGCATTTTCAGAGTGCTGAAGAAGGGAATCGGATGTAAATGCAGAAATATCTGCAGAAAAGTTATGGATTGTGTAGGGAAATAAGTCCCCTTTATGATATACTTTAAATACTGGAGAAAAATAAGGATAGGGAAAGAGGAGTACCAATGAGAAAGGAAAACCGGTATTTATATCTTGACAGTCTGCGGGGGCTTACTTTAATTAGTATGATACTGTATCACACCATATGGGATTTGGTTCATATCGCAGGAGTAAAGCTTGACTGGTTTGGCACGGATGCGGCATATATCTGGCAGCAGAGTATTTGCTGGACATTTATTCTGCTGTCAGGTTTTTGCTGGTCTATGGGCAGGAGGAAAGCGAAGAGAGGTTGCATTGTATTCGGAGCCGGAATCCTTGTTATGGCGGTGACATGGATTGTTCTTCCAACACAGCGGGTCATATTTGGAATCTTAACGCTGCTTGGCACCTGTATGCTGCTTATGATTCCCATGGAAAAAATAATGCGCAGAATTCCCCCAACGATTGGGGTTCTTTCGTCTATGGTCTTTTTTCTGCTGACGAAGAATCTGAACAGCGGATATCTTGGAATTGGCGGGATGAATCTGATTGCGCTGCCAAAATCCTTATATGATTGCGGATATGTTATGACCTTTCTGGGATTTATGGACAAGGATTTTTATTCCACGGATTATTTTTCATTGTTTCCCTGGATATTTTTGTTCCTGGCAGGATACTTTTTGTACCGCATTGCGAAGGACAATGGCGTTCTTGACCATGCAGGCTTAAACCGTCTGGGAAACAAGCCTCTCGCCTGTCTGGGAAGGCATTCGCTGCTTATTTATCTGCTGCACCAGCCCATTATTTATTTTGTCGTTATCGTTTGCTTTGAATAGTGAAACACAGTTTTTTCACATTTTTATCAATTATCCGAAACATTTTTCTCTTATACTTGGGATACAGAATAACATTTAGGAGGTCCCGAGGTGAAGATAAGAGATTTTTGCACAACACATAAAAAGAGGATTGTCGTCATCGCAATAGCATTAGTGACTGTACTGGTCATCGCGGGAGGCGCAGTCTTCTTTTTTCTGTGGAAAAACGGCGGGAGCGGCGTTTCGTTTGGAACAGGTGATTTCATGATGGGAGACGTCGCTGTCGGTGAAAATATGGTAAGTGCGTCCGGTGTCACAAGTGTGGGAATTACACAGGAGAATTTGGAAGTGGAGGGACTTAGTGAAGGACTTCTGATAGAGGAAGTCTATGTTTCGTCTGGTGATGAGCTTCAGGAGGGCGACAAAATTCTGAAGCTGTCCGAGGAGTCTGTTGCGCAGGCAAGGGAAGAACTGGAGGAGACCCTTCGGGATGCCGAACTGGCTTATCGCGCAGGCGTGATAGAGTATGAGCAGAACAAGATTACCATTGCGTATGACAGGGATATGGCAGTGCTGGCAGGACAGCAGGCACAGGAGGTCTACAATGAAACCATAGAAACTCTGTCCGACAGTGTAGAGAGGGCACAGGAGGAGCTTGACGAGACTAATGAGCAGATAGCCGGGTATCGGGAGATGGTAAACGGTGACGATTACGAAACGACGTTTAAGGTGGCAGAATATAAAGAGCTGTATGATGAAAATCTGAACCTCCTTACAACCAGAATGGAGGAATGGGGTGTTAGCTGGTCTCAGGTAGTATCGGGAGCAGGACAGACCGGAGGCGGCAATGGCAGCATGACCGAAATGGGAAATGTAAGAGCGGAAGGAAGCGTATCAGGATCCGATGCGGCGGCGCAGGTATCGTCAGATGTGTACTCTCAGTATGTGACGGTATTGCAGTCATTATATCGCGTGTTAGAGCAGAATCTGACGGATTATGAACAGGCGCTTTCGGATTACGAGGATGCGGTGGCAAATGCCAGGCTGAATTTACAGACTCTGGAGCTGAGTGTCAGCTCTTTAGAGGAAGCTTTAAATCAGGCAAAGTCCAATTATGAGACACAGGTGTTGCAGGCAAAGCTTACGTTAGAGCAGACGCTGGCAGCCGCAGAAAGGGCGGAGAGCGATTACGAGACTGCTATGGAAAAGGCGGAGAGTGATTATGAGACCTTAAAAGACGCCAAAGAAGATGCGGAAGAGAATTTAGCGTTGTTTGAGAGCAGCGTGGGAGACGGATATTATTATGCAGCCCAAAGCGGAAGTATTCTGCGTGTGATGGTGCAGCAGAATCAGTATCTTGCCAGCGACGGGACCATTTTCATGTATACGGACCCTGAGACAATGACCGTTACGGTGTCTGTGGACCAGTCGGACATTGCACGGGTAGAGGTTGGCGATGAGGCATACATAGAATCTTCTGAGTATGGAAGCTTCAGGGGAAATGTGACGGAGATGAATCCTGTATCCCAGTCTGACAGCAGAACCAATGTTACCTATAATGTGACGGTTGCGTTGACAGGAGATATCGGTAATTTAGCCACGAATGAGACGGTTACGGTTATTTTCGGGAAAGGAGCTGCCAATGAAGAATAAACGTAAGCGGATTAGTATTGCGGCAGGCGCTGCAATTCTGGTGCTGGGCGCGACATACACTGTTTTTATCGCCCCCAGACTGAATCAGGAACAATGGGTATATATCGAAAGTGAAGTGGAAAGAGGCGCTCTCACCGTGGGAGTGACGGAAAGCGGTTCTCTGGAATATGGAATTACTTCTATATTGTATGATTTGGATTTGACAGTCAGCGACGGAGAGGAGGACGGCGAGGACACAGACGAAGAGGAGGAAACTGCCCAGAAGTATTTGAAGGTGGAAGAGGTCTATGTGGCGCCGGGACAGCGGGTGCAGGAGGGCGACGCCCTGATAAAGTTTACGGACGACAGTGTGGAAAGTGTCAGAAAGCTTTTGGAAAGCGCCCTTGTGGATGCCAGATCCTCCTACAATGAGGCGGAAAGCGAGTATGAACTGGCGGTTCTGGAAGCACAGACCGATTATGAGATAAAGGAAATTTCCGGTAAGTATGCCGGAGAGATATATAATGCGGCAAGCAGCGCTGTGGACGATGAGATTGCTTCCATGCAGATAGAGATTCAGATGCGTACTGCCAATATTGCTTCTCTGGAAGAAAAGGTGGCGGAAGCGACAGAGGACTATAACGAAGCCTATGAGGTGTATGAAAGTGCAAAAGAAACCATGTCCTGCACCGATACGGGAAATGCTTCTAATTTTATGACGATACAGACGGAATATCTGAATGCGCAGACGGCTTTCCGCAATGCGGAAACTGCTTTGAATCAGGCAAAGGAAAATCTGGAGGAGAATGCTTCACAGATTGCTTCTCTGGAATTACAGGTGGCAGACGCCACAGCGAGACGAAGTATTGACAAGCTGGAGGTACAGGAGACATATCTGGAGAGCGTAATCAACGGAGAGAATGCACAGATTGCCTACGATGCAAAGGTGGAGAGCCTGAAAGAAGATTTGCAGGAGGAAGAGGAAGAACTGGAAACGGTTGAAGAACAGTTGGAAGCCTTTGTGACCTTTGTGGGAGAAGACGGCATTCTTTATGCGGATGGAGAGGGCATTGTCACGGAAGTAGGCTATGAAGCAGGAGACAGTTTGGTAAATGCCGGTACGGTGGTGGCATATGCGGAACCCGGAAATATGACGATTTCCGTGGATGTGACCCAGGAGGATATCGTTACTATGTCCGTGGACGACAGTGTGGAAATTCATTTCAGCGCATATCCGGATACCGTTTATGAAGGAACCATTCTTTCGATTAATACCACAGCTACTTCAAGAGAGTCCGCTACTATCAGCTACGAGGTCGTGATAGGCGTGGAAGGAGATACCGGGGCGCTTTACGGCGGAATGACGGCGGACGTCACTTTTGTGACGGAGGAAAAAGAGGATGTACTCTACATATCGAGAAGAGCAATCGTTGAGCAGAACGATAAGACCTATGTTTACGTGCAGACTGCCATGGGAGGCAGAGAATTGAAGGAAGTGCAGACAGGTATCAGTAACAGCACGAGCATTGAAATTGTTTCAGGTCTGGAGGAAGGCGATACCGTCTATATTGCCAGCAAGGTAAGCGACGAGGCGGCTGTGGAAGAAACGGCGGCGGAGGATGCGGATGGTACCGGAGAAACATCTGATTTTTCAGGAGAAATGCCGGATATGTCCGATTTTGAAGGGGAAATGCCAGATATGTCCGGTTTCGGAGGCGGAATGCCTGATATGGGAAACGGTAATGCGCCGGGAATGGAGGGAAGACCGTGAAAAAACTGACAAAAAAGGTCATAACGATTATAATCGCAGTACTGCTTGTGGTGGCGATTGGCACGATAGCCGTCGTGAGCGGAGGTTCCGAAGAGGAAGTCACTTATCGGGAGACGGAGGTGGTTCGTGGCGATTTGGTAGTGGGAATCTCCGAGAGCGGTTCTGTGGATGTGGGGACGGTGGAGCAGGTTTTTGAACTGGATATGAGCGCCCTGCAGAGAGCTGAAACAGACAGCGGACAATCGGAAAGCGCTTCCGGTCAAGGAATGGGCGGCGGTGATATGCTCGGCGCTTCCGCAGGCGGCAGCGGCGGACTGGATATGTTCAGTCAGATATTCAGTATGGCGGGCTCAGGCAGCGGTTCCGGCAGCGGAACAATCGGAAATTTAACGGTTGCAGAGGTTTGTGTGTCCGTCGGGCAACAGGTGCAGGAGGGAGATATCCTGTATCTGCTGGAGGAAGAGTCGGTGGCAGAGCTTCAGGAGGAACTGCAGGGCAATGTGGAAAAAGCGGAAGCGGATTTGAACGCCGTATATGCGGATCAGACACTTTCCAAACAGACCGCGCAGTATACCTATGACAGCAGTGTGGCGTATGGAAGCTATGCTTCTACAGAATATAACACCACCGTCAATGAACTTCAAAATGCTGTGACAGAAGCGGAAAAAGCGTTGGAGACAGCCAGGAGCCTGTTAAGCTCCTACAGGGAACAGCTTGAACTGATCGAGGCGGACTATGCAGCGGCGTGTGAAGTGCTGGAAGGGTGCGAATGGAGCCGCGACAATACAGATAAGTGGACCAGCACCTACGATTACGTAACTTATTTCCAGATGGCTGAAACCGCTCAGAGCAATGTAGATTCTCTGGAACAGAAGAAAGAACAGCTGGAACAAAATGTGGAACAGGCGGAGCAGAACGTGACGACATGCACCAGGCAGTTAAACACTGCCAAAAGAAATCTGGAGTCCGGCAAGCTGGATGCTCAGGAGACCTTATCCCTGCGTCAGCTTGCATACGATACGGCACAGGAGACTTATGATATCGCGATTGGATATTTGGAGGACAGCGCAGCAGAGCAGGAGCAGACCTATGCCGATGCAAAGGAAAAATGGGAGGAATTCGGCTCTCATATTGACGGAAACGCAGTAAAGGCAAATTATAACGGCGTTATCACAGAGGTAAGTTTAGAGGAAGGCGACACCATTCAGACCAACGATGTGCTTGTCACTTTGTATGATATGGATGAGGTAAGCATGACGGTAAGTGTGGATGAGGAAGATATAAGCGATATTGCGGTGGGAAGTGCGGCGAATGTAAGCTTTACCGCATATCCGGATGATATCTTTGAAGCAGCCGTTACGGAGATTTCCGATGCAGAGACAGACGGAAACGGTAACATCACTTATGAAGTGACAATTACCCTTCAGGGCGATGTGTCTGGACTTTATCAGGGAATGACGGGAGAAATTACTTTTATTACGAAGGAATCAAAAGAGGTGCTTTATGTTTCTAACCGTGCCATTATCCGGGAGGGAACAACATCCTATGTCAAGATAAAGGATGAAAACGGAAAAGTTCGCCAGCAGGAGGTTACGACAGGATTTTCCGACGGCATTAATGTAGAAATAGTGGAAGGACTTTCAGAAGGGGACGTGGTTCTCATTGAAAGTAAGGTGAGTGAATCTTGAGACTATCCGAAATTTTAAGACTGGTTTATCTGAATCTGATACAGAATAAATTTAAAGTAATACTGACATCAATCGGAATTGTAGTCGGTTCCGCCACTATCATGATGGTTATTGCCATCGGAACCGGCGGCAGGGAAGAGGTTGCCGAACAGTTCAAAAATCTGAATGCGGGAGCGATTGATATTACCTATGAAAATGCAGCCTCTTTTTCCGGCATGTTTGTAGCGGGAGATTCCGGCGGGGGTTCCTCTTCGGTTACGGCAGCCTTCAATGAAATGCCCTCCGGCGGTGGCGGATACGGCGGCGGAAGAGGTATGGGCGGTGATTTCGGCGGTTTTTCTTTTTTCGGCAGCGGACAGAGCGGCGCTGACGACAGAATCAATCAGGAGGATGTAACGCTGACAACGGACGATATGGAGGATTTGCAGGTATTTGTACCCGGAGTGTCCGATGTGACGATATCCTATTCTGCCAATGCCTCTGTGGAAGGCGGCACCATGGAAGCGGCGTCCTACTATACGATTGCCGGAGTACAGAGCAATTATGCGGAAATGAGCAATCTGGAGCTGGCAATCGGCGACTTTCTGACAGATGAGGAAAATGAAAGCAAGGAAAAGGTATGCGTGCTGGGTATGACCGCAGCGAAAGCCATCTTTGGAAGCGCCTATGACGCTTATGACAGTGTGCTGTACATAGATGACAGACCCTATGTTGTGACAGGCGTCTTAAGCGAGATGGGAACGGTGGCGTCCGGTATCAGTCCCGATACGGCGATTTTCATTCCTTATGAAACGGGAATTAAATATATTACCGGGGATTCCATCAGTCCGACAATTACCGTGATAGCGGAGGACGTAAATTTGGTGGATCAGGTTATTGCCAATGTGGAGACGGTTCTTGCAGACAGCTATCCCAATACGGAATTTACCGTTTCGGATGCAGGAAGCAAGATGGAGGCGGCGTCCGCCTCCAATGAAACGCTGACATTATTACTGATTGCTATGGCGATTATCGTATTTATTGTAGGCGGTATCGGTATTATGAACGTACTTTTTGTATCGGTGAAGGAACATACCAATGAAATCGGTATTCTGAAAGCGATTGGCTGTTCGCGAAGAGATATTTTGCTGGAATTTTTGCTGGAAGCAAGCTGTATCAGTCTCATTGGCGCCGTTATCGGCGTGCTGCTTGCTCTGGGAATTACACCGTTGGTAGAACTCTTTTCCGTAAGAGTATCCCTTTCGGTAATCGGCGCCGTTTTATCGTTGCTGTTCGGAGTGATTACGGGCAGCGTATTCGGATTTTATCCGGCATATAAAGCGTCGCGTCTGATTCCGGTAGTAGCGCTGAATCAGGAATAAAAGTATGTGGTCGAATAGGAGAGCAAAATGGACGAGAAATTTATGGTGATGGAGCAGGAACGCCTTTCCAAAGAGAGAAAGAGAAAGAAAAACCGTAAAAAATTTGGCGTCGGGGCGGCTGTCTGCCTTGCGGCGGTAATCGGAGGCATCTGGTATCTCGGATGGGGGAGTTATCCGGGCGACGGAGAGGAAAACACTGTAAAGATTACAGCCGATGCGGGTCAGGAAATTATTTATGCTTCGCTTAGCGATGTGAAAGGAAATGAAATTACTTATGTGGTGGCTCAGGAGGCGCAGACTGCGGAAGAAGAAATATCACAGGAGAAGCCGGACGGCGAGATGCCGCAGATGGAAGGCGGAGAGCTGCTCCGGGACGGTGAACGTTTCGGGATGGGCGATATGTCCGGTTTCATGAATCAAAATTCCCGAAACAGGGAGATGACTGATTCAACAGACAGCTTTACTTATAATAATGTGACATATGAGCTGACGGACGAGGCTGTGACAACAATAATACCTGTGGGCACCGATGTGACAACGAAGCTGGGAACCGTGACTACCTTTTCCAGACTGGCGGCAGGTGACAAGGTTGCGTTGGTTGCGGAGGAACAGGATGGCAAGCAGATTATCGTGGCTGTTTACATTATTGATTAGAGTAGGAAGAGGACAGATACCATGATTACAATGAAAAACATCAACAAAGGTTACATGTTAGGGGAAGAGAAGCTTCCTATATTAAAGAATATTGACTTTCATGTAGAACGGGGTGAGTATGTAGCCATTCTGGGACCGTCCGGTTCCGGCAAGACAACGCTTATGAATATCATCGGCTGTATGGACGTGATGGACAGCGGGGAATATTATCTGGACGGAATGGCGATTCATGATACGAGCGAGGATAGGCTGACCGATGTGCGGAATAATAAAATAGGGTTTATTTTTCAGAATTATCAGCTGATTCCCACCTATAATGTAATGCAGAATATTATTATGCCCCTGCTGATGCGGGGAATGAATCATAAGGAGGCGGAGGAACAGTGCAGCGAGACAATCCGGCTGCTGGGACTGGATCACCGAATCGGACACCGTCCCAGTGAATTATCAGGTGGACAGAAACAGCGTGTTTCCATAGCAAGGGCGCTGGTGGGGAAACCGGCAATTCTGCTGGCGGATGAGCCCACGGGTGCGCTGGACCAAAGCTCCGGCAAGGATGTGTTAAAGCTGTTTCAGGAGTTAAACGAAATGGGTAATACTATCGTTATGATTACCCATGATTTGAATGTGGCACAGTCAGCGAAGCGCATTGTGCGCATTGTTGACGGACAGTTATTTGAATAAAGTAAACGAAACAAACACTTATGTCTGATTTTCGCAGGTGTTTGTTTTTTTGTATAGAAATCTTTTAAGAAACTGCCTGCTGGTGAAGAGGTTTTCTAAAAACGTTTTTGAAAAAATGCACTAAAATAAAAAAACAATACTTATATTTTTGTTCGGTTTGTTCTATCATTTTCTTATCATAACGTTTTTATTATAAAAGTATGTATCAAATGTGCTAAATGAGGAGGTATATTATGGCAAAGAAGCGTAAGGCTTGGTTGAAACGGCTATTGGGTGTAACACTTGCTGCGGCGCTCATTGTACAGCCAATGCCCACACAACTTGGTTCTGTCAGTGTAGTACATGCAGAAGAAGCAGAAATGACGGAACTGATTACGAACGGTGACTTTTCGGATATCGCGACGGACGGCAGCAGCGCGACAAACTGGGAGCTTCGTGCAGAGGGAACTACTACGGCAAAATTTGAGAGTGGAAAAGCTGTCTTTGAGATTCAGACAATGGGAGATGACTGGGCGAATTATCTGAAATATACGCCGGGTATTGATTTGGTAAGCGGACAGGAGTACGCTATTTCCTTTACGGTAAAATCTTCTGTTGCTCGTACCGTTCAGTTCGGTTTTGACGGAGGAAGAATAGGGATAACGACGCAGGCGTTGAATGCCGGGGAAGAAACACAGGTAAGCTATACCTTCACTGCTTCCCAGGACTATGCCGCAAATCCGTATATGTTTTATCTGGGAAATATTACCGGTGCAGATAATCCTACAGAAGCGCATACGATTGAGATTTCCAATGTCAGCATCAAGACGTCAGGAAGTACGGGCAGCGGAAGCCAGGGCGGAGAAGAGACTCCTGCCGTTGTAAAACCTGCAGCACCTGTGGGCTTGGTAGCTGATTATTGGACAAACAGTGATGAAAACAATGGAAAAATCTGGGTTTCCTGGAGCGCGGATATTGGAGCCGGAGGAGCTCCTGACAGTTGGACGATTTCCATTGATGGAAAAACAGTTGGAACAGTAACGACTGCGGCTGCTTGTTTCTTTGATAATACATATGCAGAAGGAACACACACTGTTACCTTGAAAGCAACCAATACGGCAGGAAGCAGTACGGCGACAACCACCTTTACCCTTACGGAAGAACAGGCAGGCGGAACCGATGCACCGGGCAGCGACTATGTTGCGCCTGTAGAGGGCAATCTTCTGACAAACGGTAACTTTGAAGAGGCGGACGGAGCGGGCTGGAGCATATATTCCACCACGAATCTGGATGTTTCCTTTGAGGCATATAAAGCCGTGCTTGCTATTAAAGCGGATGCGGCAGACTATTTCCATGCTCTTTACCAGCAGGTAAGCGTGGAAGCCGGTGCAACCTACAAAGTAAGCTTTGATGTGGAATCCACAGTGGCACGTTCTGTTGCTGCGGGGTTTGATCCGTCCCGCGACCATACAGAAGAAATTAAAGCGAATACCAAAACGACAGTTTCTTATGAAGTGACGCCGAATGTAACGGGCACTACAAGCTTTTTCCTTTACATGGGAACAGGCGATAATTCCGGCATTGGCGCTCATACAGTAACCATCAGCAACGTAAGTATCGTGAAAATAGCAGATGCTCCTTCCGGCGGCGGAGAAACCGGAGGTGAGACCGGCGATACCGGTGAAGCAGATACGGAGGACGGCGACTATGTTGCACCTGTAGAGGGAAACCTTCTGACAAACGGTAACTTTGAGAATAAAAATGAAGGCTGGTCCGATTTCAGAGATGCTGCCAATGTTTATTATAATCAATATCGGACTGTATTTGAGATAAACGGTGAAGCAGCAGACTGGGGACAGAGTTTATATCAGGAAATTCAGTTGGAAGCCGGTTTAAATTATCGAGTAACCTTTTATGTTGAAACATCGGTTGCAAGAACTGTTACGGTGGATATGAACGACAGGAACCCGCGTCAGTTTACTTCTGATGTGATTCCGGCAGGTGAAAAGACAAAAGTAACCTTCGATACAACAAATGTAAATGACGGAACAAACAAATTTTTCATTTACTTAGGTGGTGTTACAGGTTTAGGCAAGCATAAGGTAGTAATCAGCGATGTAAGCGTTGTGGAGATTCCTTTAGAACTTCCCAACGATGAGAATGACGAGCCTTATACCGCAATCACCAGCATTGGCGATTTAAACGCTGATGATGCAATCGCACTGCAGGACGGTAACTTTACCAATGGGCTGGGCAAATGGGAAACCTGGTGCGAAAACTGGATGCAGCAGTATAACGTGGTGCAGTATACGCCGATAGAAAATGGTATGCAGGTTTACATTACCAATGTCGGTGACGGAGAGGGTAATAAGCCCTATGATGTTCAGTTAAATCAGTACATTGATTTAAAGTCAGGTTTGGAATATACCCTTTCCTTTGATGTAACCACAGAAAAAGCAAGAGCAATCAATGTGGTAATCAATGAGCTTGGAACCGGAGAATTTGTAAAAACCATCGGTCTGCAGAAAAATGAGACCAGACATGTTGTATTCCGAATCCCTGTGCAGTCGGAGGACGCCATGAACAAGCTGTTCTCCATTCAGATGGGTAAAGTAACAGGAGATGTACTGGGGAACACCCTGACCTTTTCCAATATGAAGCTTGAAGTGAACGGCTATGAAGATTTGGCGGTCCTTATCGATGACGGTGAATTTACGGAAGGTTTGGGCAGCTTTACGACAAATCATGCAGGAACTACCTCTTTTACTACCGATGGAAAGAGCGTTCAGGCTGATATTACAACAGCTACAAATGCAGGCGATGATACGCTTACCAGAGGCGGACTTAATTTGGAAGCAGGCGTCACCTACGCGGTAAGCTTTGTTGCAGGTGCGGTTTCCGGAGACAGAACCATTACCGTACAGCTTCCGGATGGAACAAGCAGAGAAGTTGCGTTGACAGATGATGCGGCAGTGAAAACGATTGACTTTACTCCCGCAGCGAACGTTACAAACGGAAGTCTGGTATTCCAACTGGGCGGTGAAGCAGATACTATCTGTCTTGATACGGTTCGTCTGGACGTGAAAGGATTTGCGGAGGCGAAAGGATTAAATATTGCAAAACATGATATTACAAGACTTACCAAGAATGCCGCTCCTGTTATCAGTGAGCATGTGAATGCTGTTGCAGGCAATGCCATTGCGCTTACTTTTACAGATGCTGACGGTGCATATACAGCAGCTATCCAGGAGGCAATCGACAAAGGGATGTCAGCCGTTTTAATCGACGGTGTTGCTGTGGATACCAACAAGTATACGGTAGAGCAGGGCAAAATTACCCTTGACAGTTCACTCTTTACGATTGATGACGGCAGTGACAGGAAGACTTTCTATATTCAGGTAAATGCCTACTGGTATGAACCTGCTGCTGCAATTCAGATTGTGTATGCGACGAAGCAGTGGGAGTCCACATGGGCGGATGAGTTTGAAGGTACAGAGCTGGATATGAATAACTGGTCTTATCAGAACGGTACCGGCGCAGAGTATGGTCTTGACGGCTGGGGCAACAACGAGCAGCAGTATTATACCGATGAAAACCTGAAGGTGGAAAACGGTGAGCTGGTGATTACCGCTACCGCTGATTCCAAGGGTGGAAAACCCTATAGCTCCGCAAGAATCTGGACAATGAATGACGATCAGGAGACGGCAAAGTTCTCTCAGACCTACGGACGTTTTGAAGCGAAAATGAAGCTGCCCGCAGGGGAAGGCTGTCAGGGATTATGGCCTGCATTCTGGCTCCTTCCTGTAGACAGTCCTTACGGCGGATGGCCCGTATCCGGTGAGATTGATATCATGGAGGCGAGAGGACGTCAGGCTGACAGAATTGACAGTACCCTGCATTTTGGCAGAAATTATCCGAATGAGGCAACTGCCGGTTCCCACTATGGCGATGATGAAGGCGAGGAATTGGATATTACCGAATGGCATATCTATAGTGTAGACTGGACGCCCGAATATATGAGCTTCCAGGTTGACGGTATTGAGTTCTATCGTGTTGAAAACTGGTACTGTCAGGATGAGAGTGAACCTCAGCAGTATGCGTTCCCGGCGCCTTTTGATCAGGAATTTTATATCGTTCTGAATCTGGCTGTAGGCGGAATGTATGATAATTATTTGAACCCCTCCGATTCTGCGCTTCCCGCAGAGATGAAGGTGGATTATGTGCGTGTATATCAGTCCACTGACCCTGATGTGTCAAGTGACAGTTATATTGCTCCGGACCCTGAAATGGAGAAGGATGAAAGCAGTACTTTAGTGATTGGTGAAAATCAGTTTATTGATCCGGAGTTTGAAAATGTACTTCATGTTACTACTGATGAAGAAAATGTAGTATATGACGGATGGAAATTGCTGACTCTTCCCGATTACGGCGGATCTGCTGAACTGGAAACGGTTGAGATTGACGGAGAAACCTTTGCCAAGATTAATATTAACAATGCGGGTACCGTGGATTATGCTATTCAGATGACACAGAATTTGTCCGTATATAAGGGACATTGGTACACCTTAAGCTTTGATGCCTGTGCCGATTCTGCAAGAAGTCTGATCAGCAAGATTGGTACGGACGGCTCCATTACCGGTAAATGGTCTACTTTCAATGCGATTACAACAAAGCTTGGTACAGAGGTGAAGCATTACGAGTATACCTTCCAGATGTTAAATGATACCGATGAAATCAGCCGTGTGGAACTGAACATGGGTGCAGACGGTACGGCAGCGATTTATCTTGCAAATATAGAGTTTAAGGAAGTGGAAGGGTATGTGATTAATCCCGACGTAACCAAAACTCCTCTGGATAACGGCAATCATATCTGGAATGGTGCGTTTGCGCTGGGAAACACTTCCAGAATGGCATATTGGCAGGTTTCCGATGCGGTAAGCGGCGTTGTCAGAAACGGAAATGAATACTACTTCCGTTCACAGAATACCACTGATTTGTATCAGACCGGATTAGAATTGTTACAGTCTGATACTTACAAGCTGACCTTCGATGTGAAAGCGGATTCCGAACAGGAAATTACGGTAGTATTCTCTGACAGGGAAGGAAATAATACTTATTCCTCTCAGACGGTTTCAGCAGGAACTGCTGCAGAGGAAAAAGAAGTAACCTTTACCATGCCGGAAGGAGTTACCGATACGGATGGTGTTGTAACCTTTAAGCTGGGAAGCGGTGTAGAGCTTGATAATATTGTGCTGAAGAGAACTACCTACAACAATGTGGATTATACCGGATTAAACTGTTATCCCTTACCGAACGGTGACTTTGAAATGGGTGACTACGGATGGTCGACATGGCAGACTACTCTGGCCATTGTGGAAGAAAACGGCAACAAGATTGGGCGTGCAGGCGGTACTACCGCTGTAAATCGTTATGATGCGGTATTAAGCTATGGCGGTCTGCAATTTTACGGCGGATATGACTATGAGTTAACCTTTGAGGCAAAGGCAAGCGCAGAGGCGGAAGTCGATGTTGCATTGGAAACGGAGGACGGTACTTATACCAGACATTTTGATGAAACCATTTCCGTGGGAACAGATTGGGATACTTACACTTTTGACTTCAAATTGTCCGGTGACATGACGCTTGCGCTGAAATTCCTGACAGGCGCAGCAGCGGCAGAATATAACTTGGACCTTGATAATATCGTGTTGAAAATGAAGGGTGCGCCGCTGGCGGGAGGAATCTTCATGCCTGACGACTATAATGTGCTCGGTGAGGATTTGGTAATTCCTCACAATGGTTCAAGCGCATGGTGCGAGGCAGCGGAAGTGAAGCTGGATGGCGAAGTTCTGGACAGCAGTATGTATTCTCTTAAAGAGGGTCAGATTACTTTGGATAGTCTTCTGTTTACAGAGTCAAGAGAATATACGATAAGTGCAACCGCTGAAGGATATGCGGATTCAACGGCAATGACCTTTAAGATGTATCCTGCAAACGGTGACAGAATCTGCAATGGTGATTTCGTTGGCGGAGCTTCGGCATGGAAGCAGTATATTCACGGCAGCGACAGTGCAACCTTAGATTATGCCAAGGGGTATGTTGACGGAAGATATCTCCACGCAGAAGGCGATGAGTATGGCAATCCTTCCGTACCCTGGTCCATTCAGGTAAATCAGGATGTGACAATTACGGAAGCGGGCAGCTATGATATTTCCTTTGTGGCACGTTCCGAAGTAGAACGTTATATTATGGTAGTAATAGCGGAACAGATAACAAAAGTGAAGCTGACGGAAGATGCGCAGGTTTATACGGTTACCGTAAATATTGGAACTCCAGGCTCTTATGAATTACAGTTCCAGATGGGTACGGTAGATCCAGACGTGGGAAATGGTTACTTCCCGGTGGAAGGATTTGAAGATTTTGCACCGCATAGCTTCTGTTTAGACAGTGTAAGTATGCTGCCTTCCGGTACTGCTGTTGATAAATCAGACAGTGAAGTGTATGATGTTGTTTTTCATACGCACAGCGGCGGGACGGCAACCTGTATATCTCCGGCAGTCTGCAGCGGATGCGGCGAATCCTATGGAGACAAAGACGAAACGAACCATGTTGGCGGAACAGAAATCCGTAATGCAGTAGCCGCAACGACCACCAGTCAGGGGTATACCGGAGACACCTACTGTAAGGGATGTGGTGCGAAGCTTGCTACCGGTCAGCCAATCGATAAGCTTCACGTCCACAGCGGCGGGACGGCAACCTGTACATCCCCGGCAGTCTGCAGCGGATGCGGCGAATCTTATGGAAGCAAAAACAGTTACAATCATACGGGCGGTACGGAAGTCCGTAACAGAGTAGAAGCAACCGCTACAACAAATGGATATACCGGAGACACCTACTGTAAAGGATGCGGTGCGAAGCTTGCTGCCGGCACAACCATTCCTGCAACGGGAAGCGGCGATGGCGGAAATACCGGAGACAGCGGTAACACCGGAAATACCGGAAATACCGGAGACAGCGGCAGCGCACCGGTACAGAACGGCTGGTATGAGGAAAACGGCGCTAAGTACTGGTACGAGAACGGTGTCAGACAGGGATATG
>CALWSL010000004.1 GCA_944384205.1 uncultured Acetatifactor sp.
TCAGAAACAATTAAATAAAAGTTTGTGGTGATTTCTGTTAATTTGCACTTGACAAGAGGTCATTACATATCAGTTACAGGAATATCATTAGTTGTTGCTGTAGTTATGGTAATCATTGTGCAATATATGAGTGTTGCGGAGAGAACTCGTGAAATCGGAATAATGCGGGCAATTGGTGCCAAAAAGAGAGATGTCAGAAATATCTTTTTATTGGAAGCTGCTTTAATAGGTGCATTTGCAGGGGGAATAGGAGCATATGCAGCATGGACATTAGGTCAAGGCATAAATGAAGCAATATTTGAGATTGCAAGTGCGAATGCTTTTGAGTTGTTTTTGACGGATAAAATGACATTGTTTGGTTGTGTGGCTGTTTGTATAATGCTTTGTCTCTTAGCAGGATATTTTCCTGCTAAACAGGCAGCAAGTGTGGAGACAATTGAAGTATTAAGATAATGGGGAGAGAAATGCACATGCAGTATAATATTGCAATAAAAAAACAAAGTAATGGATATATGGTGGAAAATGAAGGTACTTATTTTAAAATTGGCGAACAAGAGGGAAGAGTTTTGGAACGCTTGGCAAGGCAGGATAGAATAGAGGACATTGCTGCGGATGAAAAGGTATCAACAGGAGATATAGAACAATTAATAGAAGAATGTAAAAAAATTGGTTTATTAGGGAAACAGAAGAAAAAAAATCATATCTTGTTCTATCGTATTCCTTTATTTCAGGCAGATAAGTTATTTGAAAAATTAGTTGGTATTTTGTGCCGAAACAGAGTAATAATACAGTTACTATTGTTATTGAGTTTGGGTACTATAGGCGTAGGAATCATATTACTTGGAAAAAACATGAAAGAAATAGCTTCGCATAATATGTTGGCTATGGATGTTAAAGAATATGTATTTCTGTATATAGCATTTTTACTGACAGTTTGTTTTCATGAATTTGCGCATGGAACCGTATGTAAATATTTTGGAGGGAAAGTAGGAACATTAGGGTTTATGTTAATACTGTTTTCGCCAGCTATGTATTGTGACATTAGTGGTATCCGGATGGTAGAAAATAAGAAGAAACAGATTTTAGCATCTTTTGCAGGGATTTACATTAATATTTTATTTGCAGCAATAGCAACTATAATCTATGTAATTTATCCCGGCTCTGTAGTTGCCGGATATATATGGTTAAGTATCACTACAATTATTAGTAATTTGATTCCATTTGTGCGATTAGATGGATATTGGATATTAAGTTTTGCAACAGGAATTACTAATCTTTACAAAAAATCGCTGGGGAGTGTAAATAAAATATTTGTCAGGTGCAGTGCACAGGAACGATTTATGGCAATTTATGGAGGAATTACATATGTCTTTATGATTGTAGCAATTATTTCGGCAGGATTATCTGGAATGAAAGCAATACAGCGAGTAATCCAGATGTTTGCATAAATAGTATTAAAAAATCTAAGAGAGGAGGCACGGAACATGACATTAAGAGCGGAATGTATGGAAAGCGTAATTGCACCAAGTGGAGTTGTAACCTTTATTAAGGATTTTATTAGAGGCTTTCTTGCAGGGCTTGCATAAAATATCCTTTTGAAAAAATACTCAGACCATCAAACTCATGAGATGGTTTGGGTATTTTTTTATCTGACATATTTTCGTGATTATTTTACCTCCGGCAACAGGAAAAAAGGAAAAAAATCTGGATTTAAAGTAATATAAACAGAAATCATTTTATGATAGATTTTGCTGTGATAATATAAGCACAGGAACAAGAAAGACAAAAAGAGGTGACAAAATGATAAGCATAATAAAAAGAGAATGGATGCGGCTTAGTAAACAGCCGAAAGTAATGGTAACAACCTTCTTGATGCCATGTATTCTGATATTTTTGGTTATGGGTGTTTTTCTTTCGGGAGTATTGGAAAGGAAACCACAGAATATTGCGGTGGTGACGGATTCTGCTAAGATAAAAGAATTCCTGAAGGAAAACGAACTATATCGCGACATTCTGGTTTATGAGCAGATAAATGAAGACTTGGAAACTATGTATGATAAAGGAAACGTGGCTGTGATTTTGGAAATTGAAACAGAAGCCAGGGAAGTCCGGCTAAAGTATGATTCTACAAAGATTTCATCCAGCGATGTGATGATAACAGCACAGGAATTTGTGGGTGAATTGGCATTGTTTCTGCAGAGTGAAGAGTTGTATGAAGAATTTGTAAACAATCAGTTGACCATATTGGAAAACGATGTGAGTTCTGTTATAGAGAGAGAAGGGGCACAGTTTAAGTTTTATATTAGTATCTTTATAGCAGTGCTTATTTTTATGGTAGGTCAACCGTTAGCAAGCTTTGCAATAGATTCTTATGTCGGAGAACGGGAAAGAGGAACCTATGATTCTATCAGATTAAGCGGTATAGAAATTTTTCAATTTATTTTAGGAAAGACAATTTTTACGGTATCGGTAGGTTTGATATCCGGTGTACTTCAGGTAGCGGCTATTTTGTCAGGTATACAGTATTTTATGGGAAGTCTGGGAGTAGAACATTATATAGATAATGCTCTGATGATGACTATAACTATAGTATTAACAAGCAGTGTCAGTCTGGCAATGCTTGTGGCGGTGCTGATTTATCTTTCCACATATTTTGAAAAAGTGAGAGATGCTGCAACCTATGCTACTATCGGTACCTTGGTATTTACATTATTGTCGCAGGTAAGTAATGTGGCAAATCATACAGTATTAGAGTATCTTCCCTTATTAAATATGAACCGGCTGATTTTGAGAAATGCGCATGGTTCTCCAAGTATTTTACCATTATTGACAAGTGTAATACTTGGAGGCGTAATTATTGCAATATTGACACAGATGTCAGTTTATAGATTAAAGAGCAAGGAAATGTAGGAATGCAAATATAAAGGAGAGAAAAGATGATTAAGATAAATGATTTATCAAAAAGATTTGGAGACAAGACAGCAGTAAAGAAAGTAAATTTTGAAGTAAAAGACGGCGAGATTTTTGCACTGCTGGGTCCAAACGGCGCGGGTAAAACGACGACAATGAGAATGCTGTCCACACTTTTAAAGCCGACGGCAGGTTCCGTTATCATTAATAATTGGGACACACAGAAGGAAGCAAAAGAGATAAAAAAGAATATTGGATTTCTGACTACAGAAATCCGTTTGGACGGACAGTTTACACCCAACGAATTAGCAGCTTTTTATGGTAAGCTTTATGGTCTGGATAAAAATGCTCTGGAAGAAAACAAAAGTAAGTTATTTGATTATTTTGATATCACACAGATAGCAGACAGACGGTATGAGACCTTTTCAACAGGTATGAAGCAAAAGACATCCATCGCAATTTGTCTGATTCATGATCCAAAGACCATTATTTTTGATGAACCTACAAACGGCTTGGATATTTTAACACAGAAACAGGTAGAGGATTTTCTGTTGACAGAAAAGCAGAGAGGTAAGACGATTGTCATCTCCACACATATTTTGGAGGTTGTGGAAGCTTTGGCAGACAGAGTGGGTGTTATCATTGATGGACAGAGTGTTGCGCAGGGTACGATGGAGGAAATTATCAAGGGCGCAGGTGCAAGAGATTTAAGAGAGGCTTTCATTCGTTTAAATGAGCAGTATCATGAACCGGAAGAGATTATAGAAGAAAAGAAGGCAAAGAAGAAACCGGGCTTTTTATTTTAGAGGAGGAGCATTGGGCTATGAATATCATAAGGGTGATTGCAAAGCAGGAGATTTTTAAAGTATTCAAGAATAAAAAGTTACTAAGTTCTATTTTTGTGTTGCCTATGGTCGTGCTGGCTGCCATGTTTGCCATGACATCCATGGGAACGGAGGAAGAGACACAGTCTCAGACATATCAAATCTATTTTTTGGATATGCAGGTAGCAGAGCAGGAGTTTGACGTAGGTGATGCGGTGCTCCGGGTAGTTTCAAGCCCGGCTTTGTCATATGAACAATTTACAGCGGAAAATGATGTCTCTGAAAATGATATGGTAGTGGAAATGACAGAAGAAGGCATTCAGATTTATTATAACTCAATGAACAGCTCAGCAGAGGAATTACTTCCAATTATAAAAAGTAATGTTTTAAAACCCTGCATAGAAGGAATGTTTCTGGCAGAACAGGGAGTGATGAAAGAAAATTTTGAAGTTCTTACAGTAGATACCAGCAGCGAGCTGGAAAGAAAAAACAGAACCGCATCGCTAATGCTTCCGTATCTGATGATTATAATTTTGTTTATGAATTTAGTTAGTGTAGTAGGAGACAGTATTGCAGGTGAAAAAGAAAGAGGAACTTTGACAAAGCAGATGCTTGCACCAATTGATAATAGTCAAATGATTTTAGGTAAGCTATTAGGGACAACAGTTATCGGCATGCTTTCCAGCGTGGTATTCTTTGTTGTATTGGTAGGGGGGGCATATGCAGCAGAAAAAAAAGGCGGATTGGATATTCTGGGAATTGTAGAGATTGCTATCAATGCAGGACAGATTGTACTGATGTTTTTAGGCTTTATCTTTATATCCATGGTATTTGTAGCAGCGATTGCCTTGATGAGCAGCTTTGCTAATACTGTAAAAGAAGCAACAAATATGTCATTGGTTATTTATTATCTGGTAATTATAGCGGCTTTGGCAACAGGATTCCGTGTAGGAGAAGCGCCTAAGATGGCATACATGATTCCGGTATATAACTTCTCTGTATTCATGCAGAAGCTTTTAGTTGGAACAGTCGATATTGCAAATGGGGCAATTACAGTTATTTCATTAGTAATTACGTTTGGAGTGTTAGCGATAGCGGCAATTTTGAACTTTAGAAGAGAAAGGGTAATTTGCTAAATTTATTGCTGACACGTTGGGGAGAAAGATATCATGACGTATCAGATTGGATTGTGTGATGATGAAATTTTTCAGATTAAAGTAAATAGCATACTTTTACGGGAAATTGCAGAGAAAAATAATATGGATTTAGAGTGTCATGGCTTTGTAAATGGTATACAGTTGAAAAAATATCTGTCCTGCAAACCGTTAGATATTCTGTTTATGGATATCGACTTGGGGAAAGAATCAGGAATTGATTTGGCAACGCAGTTGTCCCATCAGTATCCGAAAATGACAATTGTATTTGTAACAGGACATAAAGAGTTCATGGAAGAGGCTTTTGAAATAGATGCCATGGGATATCTGGTAAAACCATTTGAAATAAAACGAATGGAAAGAGCCCTGCAAAAATCTATTTTACAGGTGTCTGCTATGAAGAAAAATCTGTACGATAAAGAGATTGTTGTAACGGATGAAAACCTAAAGAAGAAAATTCAGTGCAGGGATATTATATATATACAAAAGCAGCAATACAGAAGCATTATCGTAACAAATACAAAGAAATATCATGTATATGAACCTATTTCTTCACTATATGAAAGAATAGGGGAAGGTTTTTTGCGGGTAAATCAAAGCGAGGTTGTAAACAGGGATTATATAAAGGAAGTCAGTGGGAATACCGTCCGGTTAAGAGACAGAATGGAAATGCCAATCGGGAGGACATTTCGCAAAGAATTGATAAAACAATATTTTGGAACGTAAATCAAATTGTATGGAAGAAAGAGAAGAGATGGCTGTATATCGGGGAATAGCAGAGAAAATGGTAGAAGTATATGACTTTGACTGGGAAAATAATATCAGAATGAAAGAAGTCTGTATTTGCAGTGTGGAAGGTATTATTTCCAATATAACAAATATCATTCTGGTGTTTTTGACAACAGCTGCATTAAGAATATCACAGGAAGCCTTAATCTTTATAGCAACCTTTGCAGCTATGCGGTTTTATGCAGGCGGAGCCCATGCAAAAAATTATGTAAGATGTGTCTCAACTTATCTGGGCGTGCTGCTAATCAGTATCGGCTGTGCCAGATTTGGCGCCACATTGCAGGATAATTTCATAAATATGATTTGTGGATTAAGCCTGCTAATTGCTGCGGTTTTTAATTACAAATATGCGGCCAGGCAAGTGCATTTGGGAGAACGGACGATTGGTTACCGGAAAAGAGCAGGCAGAATTTTTGCGGTAGTCTGTACGATTATGATTTTATTTTGTATTTTTTGCTCTTATATAGAGATCGATATTGTAAGAAAAGGGGTACGGGAAGTTGTTTTAATACAAGCATTTGCATTACTGGCACAAAGTATTGCATTGTGGATAGGAAGAAGCGAATGCGGAGAAGGAAGGTAGAACGTTATCAAAATAGAAGTAACAGGAAAATATCCATGTGAGCGTTGCCTGATTGAAACCCAGGAGGGCGGCATTTTTCATATAATATGTGACGACAAAGAGAAGAGAGATAATTTAATCTCCCTGATTGGGGGAATACAGAAAAATGAAGGAATATGTGTTTTGGATGGTGTGGATACAAAAGAGCATTTGAAAGAATATAAGAAAAAGGTGGATGTTATAGATTTAGATAAAGTGGATTCCGACTTGACAGTAAAAAATTATCTGGTCTTTTATGCCATGGTAACAGGTATCTATCATGAGGAAATCGTTGATAACCTGAAAGCGCTGTTAAGACGAAATGACATGGGAGAAATATTGGATACACCGGTAAATAAATTGAATAATATAGAAAAAATAAAAGTCAGATGTCTGGCAGCCTATATGAAACATATAAGCTGTCTGGTAGGGAAAGGCTTGCTGGATGGTTTAGAACAGGTGCAGAGGGAGACCTTTTATGCCTTTCTGAAGGAGTATTTTACTCGAAATCAATGCCTGTGCCTGCTGTTTGATAATAAACAGTATCAGGAAAATGAGTCTCATAAGGTTTTTATATAGTTTAATGATAGTATGGAGGAGGATAGTGTGAAAAATAATTCTAAGGCAGCAAAAGACACTGCCTAAGAATTATTAAGTTTCACACAGGAAAAACGCCAGGGACAGCGTTTTTCATTACTATTTGTGCCGCCAGCTGAAGGCGGCGGAATGGAGGATAACATGAACAAAAAGATTGAAAAGACGGTAGCAAAAACAGTGGTAGAAGTGGCAGCAAAGTCAGCAAAACTGCCAAATCAGGCATGTTGGATTTTATTTGGAAAACCAAAAGCGGAGATTGATTTGGCAGTCAGTGACTATGAAAGGCTGGAGAGCTTTATAAAGCAAAAACACTAAATAGGAACAGAAATTACCACATGGAAATATTCATCAACGGAAAACACAGTGGTTCCGAGATAGGCGTCCACAATGGAGCAGATATTCTGGGTGCCGATGCCATGCGTCATCTTATCTTTTTTGGTGGTAATCAGTCTGCCGTTTTCAAAAACAGGTTCCGTGACAAAGTTGTTGTCACACTGAATATGTAGCTGCTGCTTATCCCGGTACATTGTAAAACAAATATATGGGCTTGTGTGGATAGAGGATGCTTCAATGGCGTTCTCTAATACATTCCCGATTACAGCGCATAAATCTCTTTCTGAAAAGGGTGTTTCACTGGTAAGTATTTTTGTTTCAAACGTAATGCCAAACTGGGAGGCTTTGCTGATTTTACTGTTTAACAGTACGGATAAAACCTTATTTTCAGGAAAATAAAAGCTGTTGGCAACAGACAGCTCCTGTGTGATGGAAGTCAGATAATTTTCCATTTCATCATAGGCTTTTACGGATAAAAATCCCTGCAGGATAGACATATGATTATTCATGTCGTGGCGCAGAGAACGGAGATTTTCTACAACGGAGGTCATGTCAGAGGTCAGTTTATGTTCCATTTCTGCCTGCTGTAATTTCAGGGAGGTATTCATAATTTCTTCTGACTTTCGCATAACCTTCTGCAGCAGATAAATAGATAAGCCGGAAATAATTATCAGTACAAAAAGAGATAACGTAATGGCTGTATCTACATCTATAAAAAATGAATGATAATAAAATAGACTACAAAGCATGATAAGGTAAATTCCATCAATCAGTATAATGGCGCAAACTTCCGTAGAAAACTCAACAAAAGCTGTTCTTTTGGCATATTTTGAACGTGTAAACCAACTTACTGTAAGAAAAAGTAAGATACGTGATAAAACCATTCCCACACAGTAGGCGGACGTTGACTGCGATATCTCTTCAAAGGGCGTCTGCGTAAACAGCATTACAAATGGAGAAGATACTAATTCGCATACGGTCAATGTGAGTATAGATAAAAGTATCCAAAATACCCTTGTGCGGGCAGCATCCGAATAAATTACAAATAGTATAGAATAAAAGGTCAGCATTAAAGGCAGTTTTACCGGATAGGAAGAAAATACTGTCATTAATATCTGAAAAAAAACATAGAGAGCGTAGATAATAACATAAACCGGTACAATTTTCTCTCTGGAAAACCGAAAGGTAAGTTTATTATTTAACAGACGATAAATGCAATAAATATCAACTATGCTAAAAAGAGCCGCCGTGATTATTTCAAATTCAAAGGTCATGATATGTTCTCCCCAAATGATACTATATAACATAATAGTATAATTTATTTTCACTGTCAATAAATGACAATGGAATGTATTTCCATTATCTTTTCTGCGTTTTTCCTTATAATATCTATGAGAATAACGGATACTGTATTATTAGAAGGGAAGCGGAAACATGAACGAAAACAAAGAGTTTAAGCCTTTTGTCCCAGCGGACAAAACAATGCCGGAATTTACGGGCACATCCATTATACTGGGCATCCTGCTGGCAGTTGTATTCGGCGCGGCAAATGCTTATCTGGGACTGCGGGTAGGTATGACGGTATCCGCTTCCATTCCTGCGGCTGTTATTTCTATGGGAATGATACGTGTCATTCTGAAAAAAGAATCCATTTTGGAGAATAACATGGTTCAGACAATCGGTTCCGCAGGTGAGTCTGTGGCAGCCGGTGCAATTTTTACGCTGCCTGCGCTTTTTATGTGGGCAAAGGAATGGGGGGCAGATACCCCTTCTTTGGCAGAAATTGCAACGATAACATTTATTGGCGGCGCTCTCGGCATTTTATTTATGGTGCCGCTCAGAAAGGCATTGATTGTACAGGAGCATGGTACCCTTCCCTACCCTGAGGGAAAAGCCTGTGCAGAGGTTCTTATGGCGGGAGAGGAAGGCGGAGGAAAAGCTTCTATCGTATTTGCCGGACTTGGAATCTCAGCGGTATATAAGTTTATCACGGATGGCTTAAAGGCTTTTCCCAGTGAAGTACATTACGAAATTCCCGTATATAAAGGCGCAGGGTTTGGGGCGGATATTTTACCTGCACTTTTAGGCGTCGGTTATATCTGCGGTCCCAGAATTTCCTCTTATCTGGTTGCGGGAGGGGTGCTGGGATGGTTTGTGCTGATGCCGTTAATCGTGCTGTTTGGTGAAAATATTACTTTATTTCCTGCGGACGTCAGTGTGGCGGAGGTTTATGCACAGGCAGGCTCCTTTGGAATCTGGTCTGATTATATCAAGTATATCGGAGCAGGCGCTGTGGCGTGTGGCGGAATTATCAGTTTGGTAAAGTCTCTTCCTTTGATTGTTACAACTTTCAGGGACGCCATGAGGGGTTTTGGAAAAGGAACAAAGACTGAGGAACGGACCAATCAGGATTTGGATATGCGTTTTATTTTGATAGGCATTGTCTGTCTGATTCTGGCAATTTGGCTTGTTCCCATAATTCCGATTAATCTGTTTGGCGCATTTTTTATTGTTGCATTTGGCTTCTTTTTTGCAACTGTATCCTCCAGAATGGTAGGACTTGTAGGAAGCAGTAATAACCCTGTTTCCGGTATGACCATTGCCACTCTGCTGGTTGCGTCCCTCGTATTAAAGGCAACCGGAATGGCGGGACAGGCAGGTATGACCGCAGCAATTGCCATCGGTGGCGTTATCTGTATTGTAGCTGCTATTGCGGGTGATACCTCTCAGGATTTAAAGACCGGATATATATTAGGTGCAACACCCAGAAAACAGCAGATGGGTGAGCTGATAGGTGTGCTTGCTGCAGCCGTTGCTATCGGCACTGTGTTATATCTGCTGGATGCTGCGTGGGGCTTTGAGTCATCAGAACTTCCCGCACCACAGGCAACGCTGATGAAAATGATAGTTGAAGGTGTTATGGGCGGAAACCTGCCGTGGACTTTGGTTGGAATCGGTGCTTTTATTGCAGTTGTAGTTGAAATATTAGGTATTCCGGTACTGCCTTTTGCAATCGGTCTCTATCTGCCGATTCACCTAAGCGTTCCTATGATGATTGGCGGTATGGTAAGATGGGCTGTTGAGAAAAAAACTACTGTCGAAAACGGTATTCTTTACAGTTCGGGACTTATCGCCGGGGAGGGCATAATAGGGATTCTGCTTGCCGTATTTGCTATTATCAAGCTGCCCGGAGGCAGCAGTCTGGGCGATGTCATCGGAGGATTATTACCTGGTTTCATTCCCGCTTTGAAAAATACAAATGTTGGAAATATTATCGGTATTATTGCATTTGCGCTGCTGACACTTTCCCTGTGGAAATTCTGTGTCGGAAAGAGCGAAAAGGTATAAAGGGAGGTCACTGTGAAGAAAAAGAAAAATTATATGGATTTTATTCCCTGCTGTAATCCATTATATACATGGGACGAAAACCAGGAGGGAATTGTAACGGTTCATGTTGTAAACAAAGGTTTTTATAACCGCTTAGCCCAAATACTGTTAAAAAAGCCCCGGCTAAGTCATATCAGTCTGGACGGGTATGGAAGTTTTGTGTGGAAGCAGATGGACGGGAAAAGGTCTGTTTATGATATCTCTTTACTGATAAAGGATAAATTCGGAAAAGAGGCTGAGCCTGTTGTTCAGAGACTGGTACAATATTTCCGCATTTTATATCAGAATCAATTTATCGGATATGTGAAAGAGAAATAGCTGTAAATAAAAAAGCTGCCGCTTTGCAAATTCGCGAAAGCGACAGCTCTTTTTACAGGAATTGATTATTCAAATCTTATCGTATCAGCGGCTGCTTTAAAAGTGTCATAGAATCCTTCATCGTTGATATCAGTGAATGTGATAAAATGAAGTTCATCAGCAGTTTCAATAATACACTGCAACTGGCGAACAGAAGTTCCTGACATTTCATATTCAAAGGCATAGTTAAATGCGCGGCAACCGTCTACTTCGTAGGAAGATTCCTCTAATAAAGTGAGTGTAAGATCCTCTCCATATGCTTCTTCCAACTGAGCTTCTACAGAAGCCATTAAAATTTCAGAATTAATGGAATCGAAAGAACCGTCGTTTTCTAATGCCAAATAGTTAATGTTGGATAATTTGGTAGTATCCTCACAGGAGTAATAATTCTCCTCACTCTCTACAAAGCCTTCAGGGATATCAAAGGTCAAGGTACCGGTTGCAGCAGCGGTTTCGTCTGCCGCACTTTCAGTATCTGCTGCAACATTAGCATCTTCAGCTGATTCTGCCGCATCGGTATTTTCTGTGGCATCTGTGCTTTCTACGGAAGTTGTTTCTTCATTGGTGTTTGCAGTATCTTCCGAGCTGCCGCATGCACACATAGCAAATGTAAGTGCGCAAATAATTGATAAAATTACTAATTTCTTTTTCATAATTCTCTCCTCTTTTTTTAAATTTTTCAAAAACTGATATATCTTATAATAATTTATTGCGGAATGCAAGCGAAACCTGTTAGGGATTTAGTACTATAAAATGCCAAAAATAAACGCCCGTACAAGTAAAAGTATACTTGCAGGGCGTTATTTTCACCATTTTACATGGCTTGCAGCTTAACCGAAATATCTCTTTAACAGACCTTCAAATGCTTTACCATGGCGAGCCTCGTCGCGTGCCATCTCATGAACGGTGTCATGGATTGCGTCAAGGTTCAGATCCTTTGCACGCTTTGCAAGGTCAAACTTACCTGCGGTGGCGCCGTTCTCAGCATCCACTCTCATCTCCAGATTCTTCTTGGTGGAATCGGTAACAACCTCACCCAGAAGCTCTGCAAATTTTGCAGCGTGTTCAGCCTCTTCATAAGCAGCCTTCTCCCAGTAAAGACCAATTTCAGGATAACCCTCTCTGTGAGCTACTCTTGCCATTGCAAGGTACATACCAACCTCAGAGCATTCTCCTTCAAAATTTGCGCGAAGATCCTTAATGATATCTTCGGGAGCGCCCTGTGCAACGCCGACTACATGCTCAGCCGCCCAGGTTTTTTCGCCGGACTGTACCGTAAATTTCTCAGCAGGAACGCCGCAAACGGGGCATTTCTCAGGCGCTGCATCTCCTTCATAAACATAGCCACATACACTACATACAAATTTCATAATCTTAATCTCCTTTGCTTTTTATAAAATAAATTTTAGGTTCTACAAATTGTTATGACAGAGTTCTTTGGTACATTTACTGCAGGTTCCGTAAAAATAAGTTACATGTCCCGCAATGGTTCCGTCAAAATTAGCACCGGCGCGTTGGTTGATAAATTCAATGCTTTCCATCTCCAGATCTGTTATGCCGCCGCATTCCGTACAGCAAAAATGGTAATGGGGTGAAGTGTCCGCATCAAAGTGATCCACACCGTCTCCCAGTCTTAAGCGCTGTATCTCGCCGATATCAGCTAAAAGAGTCAGATTGCGGTATACAGTTCCCAAACTGATATTGGGATTTTCCTGACGGACATTCATATAGATAACATCTGCCGTAGGATGATCTTTTCTGCCCATTAGAAAAGCCTTAATCATATCGCGCTGTTTGCTGTGCTTTAGTGCCATCGTGAACTCCTTTTTAAAAATAAGAATCATTATTGATTCAATTATAGCAAATTTTATCAGGATGTCAATGCTTTTTGATAAAAATTTACAAATAAATTTGTAACAGTTCAGCCCGCGCCATTCGCAAAGCCGCGTCAGAGGCGCTTTTGCGCTGCTACGCAGCTCCCTTTGCTCATTATCGGGCGCTCAGCTCATAAGCTGCACAACAAGCAACTTTATGCAAGCATGATTTGCTTGTCATACAGCTTATGGCTGAACTGTTACAAAAATTTTAGAGTTTTTTAATGATAATGTATAATTGTTTTTACACATTTGATGAAAGAGTGTGATATACTGTTTTTAGAACTGCTGTTTTAAGGATGTATGATATTTATGCGAAAAGAGAAAACGGGAGTAAGGGGACATGAAATTTAAAACCAGATTACGGGTAACTTTTATCAGTATTATTGTGCTGCCGCTTTTATTGACAGTACTGGCGTTTGTAACAATCGCTATTTATTTGATGAATGTGCAGTCCGGGGAACGAATTTTGCAAATGGATTCTTTGTCAATGTCTGAGAACATGCAGGATTTCATTAATGTGACGGATGAAGCGTATTTTACGCTTCAGGAGCAGGTGCAGGAAGATGCTTCCAGACTGGAAGATAAAGAATATCTTGACTGGGTTAATAATGAGGTTGCGCGGAATTCTACTTATATAATTGTACGCAAAAGCGGTGAGTTGTACTATTCGGGAGACAGCACGGCAGCAAAAAAGATATTTGATAAGCTTCCGCCATATGGGAAGGCATATCTGGCAGAGGATTCGGGATATTATTTTAGTGAGCAGGAAAAATATGTAAAGCAGATAGATTTTGTCTTTACAGACGGCAGCGAGGGAAGTGTCTTTGTCGTTACCAAGCTGAATCCGCTGATTTCCAGAAAATTATTGATAGATATGTTTGTTGCTATCGTATGTATTCTTATTTTTACAAGCCTTATGCTGACGCAGTGGATTCGCAAAGGAGTATTCACACCGATTAATGAACTGAATGTTGCGATGCAAAAGATTAAAGACGGTAATTTTGATTATATGCTGCAGACGGATGCGAAGGGTGAAATCGGTGACCTCTATCGCAATTATGAAGATATGAGGCTGCGTTTAAAGGAGTCAACAGAGGAAAATAATAGGTATAAACAGCAGAACAAAGAGCTTGTAAGCAATATTTCCCATGATTTAAAGACGCCAATTACAGCGATTAAAGGCTATGTGGAGGGAATTATGGACGGTGTGGCGGATACGCCGGAAAAAATAGATAAATATATCAAAACAATTTATAATAAAGCCAACGATATGGATCGTCTCATTAATGAACTGACGGTGTATTCGGGAATTGACAATAACCGCATTCCCTATAATTTTCATCGCATTAATGTGGCAGACTATTTTGGAGATTGTGTGGAGGAGGTTGGACTGGATTTGGAATCCAAGAATATCAAGCTGAATTATTCCAGCCTGATAGAACCTGACACGATTGTCATAGCTGATCCCGAACAGATGAAAAAGGTTATCAACAATATAATCAGTAACAGCGTGAAATATATGGATAAACCCCAGGGGGAGATAGACATTCGCATTCTGGATGAAGTGGATTCCATTCGTGTGGAAATTGAGGACAACGGAAAAGGAATTGCACAGAAGGATTTGCAGCGGATATTCGACCGGTTTTACCGGACGGATGCTTCCCGTAATTCCGCACAGGGAGGAAGCGGAATCGGACTTTCCATTGTAAAGAAGATTATTGAGGATCACGGCGGATATGTCTGGGCGACCAGTAAGGAGGGCGAAGGCACCTGTATGCACTTTGTACTCAGAAAATATATCGAATTGCAGAATACAAAATAATATATCAGGAAACGAGCTAAGGTTTAGCGGAACGGAGGAAGAAATGAGCAAAATTTTGATTGTAGAGGATGAAGTGGCAATTGCAGATTTGGAGAAGGATTATTTGGAACTCAGTGACTTCCAGGTGGATATCTGTTATACCGGAGACGAAGGTTTACAGATGGCGCTGACGGGAGATTATAATCTGGTGATTTTGGATTTGATGCTTCCGGGGATAGATGGTTTTGAGGTTTGCAAGAGAATTCGTGAGGAAAAGAATATTCCGATTCTGATGGTATCTGCCAAGAAGGACGATATTGACAAAATCAGGGGCTTAGGTCTGGGTGCGGATGATTACATGACGAAGCCTTTCAGTCCCAGTGAGCTTGTGGCGAGAGTGAAAGCGCATATGGCGCGTTATGAAAGATTGGTAGGTACCAATCAGAAGCCCAGGAATGACGTGGTAGAGATACGCGGCATCCGAATTGATAAGACGGCAAGACGTGTATATGTAGACGGCGAAGAAAAAACTTTTACTACAAAGGAATTTGACCTGCTGACCTTCCTCGCTGAGAATCCCAATCATGTGTATACGAAGGAAGAGCTTTTCAGGCAAATCTGGGATATGGATTCCATTGGCGATATTGCCACCGTTACCGTGCACATCAAGAAGATTCGTGAGAAAATTGAGAAGGATACCGCGAAGCCCCAGTATATCGAGACTATCTGGGGAGTGGGTTACCGGTTTAAAGTATAAAGAAGCTTTATAACGGTTAGGATTTTTCAATAGTTGGTAAAAATGACTTTGGAACAGGAATAGTAATCTCAATAGATGCTACTCCTGTTTTTATTTATGGATTATATAAAATCAATTGAAAGCGGAAAAGAGGCAAGCTTTCTTTCGGGAATGATATTACAGTTTATGAATCCCAAAATATATATTTATGCAATTACTGCCATGTCGCTCTACATATTACCTGTATACCATTCGGTTGCGGTGCTCATTGGATTTACAGTGGTTTTGACGGCAATTGGAGCATCCGGTTCGTTTATATGGGCGTTGTTTGGTTCTGCATTTTGCCGTTTGTTAGTCAAGCATACCAAAATTGTGAATATCACCATGGCTTTGCTGCTCGTCTATTGCGCGGCATCTTTGTTTTTTTAGCTCACCTCGAAACAGTTCTCAAAATCTTAAGGATTAGAGGGATTGTAAAACCGGATGAAAGCCTGTATACTAAACTTGAGAAAACAGTTTTTTGCAATAAATACCTTATGAAAAAAGAGGAAAGGGAGTAAGAGATGAGGAGAGAATCTACGTTAAAAAAGGTTTTGCTCGCTTCTGCAGGAACGGCAGCGGCATGTGTAATGCTGTGGGGTGCACCGGCGCTTTCGGCAAATGCGGAAACTCCGCTGAATGGCTGGTATGAGGAAAACGGCTGTAAATACTGGTATGAAAACGGAGTGCGTCAGGGAACGGAAGGAAGAGGAAAAGAGATTTATGACCCCGGTTCCGACGGCTGGTACTGGCTTGATGCGGTAGACGGCGGCAAGATGGCTGTCGGCAAGGATGTTTATCAGGAGTCCGACGGCGGCAAGTGGGTGCGCTATGATGAAAACGGTAAAATGGTTAAAGGCTGGGACACCAATGAAAACGGTACTTATTATTTTGATTTGACTACCGGCGCCATGTTAAAAGGTGAAGTAGTAATTGACGGCGTACATTGTGTTTTTGATGTAAATACAGGTGTCGGTCTTAACTGCCAGTGGTACGAGGTAAACGGCGTAAAATACTGGTATGAGAACGGTGCCCGTCAGGGATTGGAAGGAAGAGGAAAAGAAATCTATGATCCGGCTTCCGATGCGTGGTACTGGCTTGATGCGGTAGACGGCGGGAAAATGGCTGTCAGCAAGGACGTTTATCAGGAATCTGACGGCGGCAAGTGGGTGCGCTATGACGAGAACGGTCACATGGTTAAGGGTGAGAATCAGAAGGATGGCGCATGGTACCGTTTTGATGAGATTACCGGAGCCATGATAAAGGGATGGTACTCCGTATTTGATGCAAAAGGTGTGGAAAGCATTTATTATTATGATGAAACCACCGGTAAAAAGGTATACGGAAATGTTGTGATTGACGGGCGGGAATGCGCATTTGACACAGCAACCGGCAAAGCACTGGATTGTCAATGGTGTACCATTAACGGTGGCAAATACTGGTATGAAAGAGGCATTCGTCAGGGTACGGAAGGCAGAGGTAAGGAAATTTATGACCCTGCTACAAAGGCATGGTACTGGCTGGATGCGGTAGATAAAGGGAAAATGGCTGTCAGCAAGGATGTTTATCAGGAATCTGACGGCGGCAAATGGGTACGTTATGATGCAAACGGGCGCATGGTGAAAGGTTGGAACACAAGCGGCGGAAATCGATATTATTTCGATTTGACCACCGGAGCGATGGCAAAGGGGATTGTCAGAATTGAAGGAACCGATTATTACTTTGATGAGAGCACGGGCGTATATCAGGGTATGTATGAGGGCGGAGAAGTCAGCTACAGTTGGGTGAATACCAAGGCAACCCGTTATGACGCGGAGGGCAGCATGACAGGATATACCGTATATGAATATACGGACAATGGTTCAATAGAAAGAGAACGCACCTACAATGGCGATAAGAGAGTGATGACGGAGCAGAGGTACACCTACGACGACAGCGGACGTCTGGTAACTTATTCTTTCCGCAATTATACCAACAGCAGTGCAAATTACACCATAACCACTACCTACAGTAATAATCTGAAGATACAGGAAGTAAAGAAGAATAATAACGGAACCACCACAGAGGTTAGAAAATACACTTATTCGGACGGTAAACTGACCCGTATGAATGTATTTGACGCCAGTGAGAATTTACAGTATTACTACATTTATACGGTAGATGGAAAAGGAAATATTACAAAAGAACAGCGCTGCAGTCTTTCCGGACTGGTAACCCAGACCACCACCAATACCTATTATGAGTATGGCGGACAGAGCTTCCTTCGTCAGAGTCTGGTATATAATAGCGAAAATAAAATTCAAAGCGGTGTAAGCTATACCAGAAACGGTTATGAGCTGACGAAAGAGGTTCTTTACGGAACCAACCGTGATGTGACGGAATATACCGAGTATGAGGAAAGCCTGTTCCCGGATTTGGAAGAAGAAACCATATGGGAAAAGGAAAGCTATACTTATGATGCAAAGGATAATCTGAAATTTAAGACTGTTTATGAGTATGAGGTGATAGAAATCCGCCAGTAAGCGTCAAGGATAAATATCCGCACAAGAGAGTCTGACGGCAGTGTTATCCGTGGGAATAAACAATATGGATATGCAGATAATAAGAAGGCATGGGAAATCCTGTGCCTTCTTTTTTGCGCGATACGCCCGGAAAGTGGCTGCCGTGCTCGCACGAGCAGACATTTGACGGGCAACGGACATCGAGCAGCTTCGCTGTGAGATGCCCGCATGATTGCAAATTCATACGTCATCCTGCACAAAATGACCATTGAATCTTTGTGAATGATTTTGACTGATTGTGATTGACTTTGACAAAAAGCATTCTTATAATAAAATTACAAAGATGAACGAATTTGACTGAATATAAATGAAAATGGAGGAAAACGGGATGCTGACAGAGGAAAGATTTGCAAAAATTTTATCCATACTGGAGAGTATGGGAAGTGTGACCGTTCAGCAGTTGATGACGGAGCTTGGCGCTTCGGAATCTACAATCAGAAGAGATTTAAATACGCTGGATGCGGAAGGGAAGCTTACAAAGGTACATGGAGGCGCAATCCTGAAACATAGTATGTACAGTACCAGAGATGACGAGGTGATAACCCGTAAGGAAAAGAATAAAGAGGCGAAAATAAAAATTGCGAGGTATGCCGCATCTTTAATCGAACAGGGTGATTTTGTATATCTGGATGCGGGAACGACTACAGAGCTGATGATAGATTATATGGAACATAAACAGATAACCTTTGTCACGAATGCCATTACGCATGCCAAGAAGCTGGCAGAAAGAGGCTTTACCGTATATCTGTTGGGAGGAGAGTTTAAGGCGGTTACGGAGGCCATCGTAGGAGAGGAAGCGGTGCTCACCCTTGAAAAATATAATTTTACGAAAGGCTTCTGGGGAACAAACGGCGTCAGCATTCAGAAGGGTTTTTCCACACCGGAGGTAAAAGAAGCCATGGTAAAAAGGAAAGCCATGGAATGCTGCAGGGAATGCTATATTCTGGCAGACGAAAGCAAATTCAATCAGATTTCCAGTGTCACATTTGCAGGCTTTGAAGCGGCAACCGTACTTACCACCGGACTGGAGCAGCCGGCATTCAGGAATGAGGGAAACGTGATACAAATCTGAAAGCAGCAATCGGAAGAAAAGGAAGAACCTGAAATGGGGTAAACAGGAAAGGAGCCAAAATGATATATACAGTAACTTTTAATCCATCGCTGGATTATATAGTGGCAGTGGATAATTTTACATGTGGCGTCGTGAACCGCACGAAGGAAGAAATGATTTTCCCTGGCGGAAAGGGAATTAATGTTTCCATGGTTTTGCAGAATCTGGGGCATAAAAATACGGCGTTGGGATTTCTTGCAGGCTTTACGGGCAGGGAGATACAAAGGCTTTTAGAGGAAAAGGGCATAGAGACGGATTTTATTACGGTGGATAAGGGCATATCCCGAATCAACGTGAAGCTTCGTTCCAATCAGGAAACGGAGATTAATGGACAGGGACCGGCGATTTCCGAAGCGGATATCTCGAAGCTGTATGGGAAACTGGACGATTTGAAGGACGGCGATATTCTGGTCCTTGCCGGAAGCATACCGGATGTGATGCCGAATTCGATGTACATGGACATTATGAGATACTTACAGAACAAAAAACTTAAGATTGTGGTGGACGCTACAAAGGATTTGCTGGTGAATGTATTGCAGTATCATCCTTTTCTGATAAAACCCAACAATCACGAGCTGGGAGACATTTTCGGAGTAACGCTGGAGAGCAAGGAGGATGTTATCCGCTATGCCAGACAACTGCAGCAAAAAGGCGCCCGGAATGTACTTGTCTCCATGGCGGGCGCCGGCGCCGTTCTGGTGGCAGAGGACGGCAGTATTTTCAAAGCGGAAGCGCCGAAAGGAACGGTTGTGAATTCTGTTGGTGCAGGTGATTCCATGGTAGCGGGCTTTCTGGCAGGCTATCTGGAACATGGCAGCTATGCGGCGGCGTTTCGTATGGGTGTGTGTACGGGAAGCGCGTCCGCTTTTTCCAGGGAACTGGCAACAAAGGCGGAGGTAATTGCTTTGCTGGAAAAGAACCAAAAGCTTTTTTAACTATGGAGGTGGAATATGAAAATCAGGGATTTATTGGCGGCGGAAAGTATTGAACTGAACGGTGCGGCTTCCAATAAGCAGGAGGCTCTGGACAAAATGGTTGAATTGATGGGGAAGAGCGGCAAAATAAGCGATTTGGAAACGTACCGTAAGGGAGTATATGCCAGAGAAGAGGAAAGCACCACGGGAATCGGAGAGGGAATTGCCATTCCCCATTGCAAGTCAAGCGCTGTGAGCCGTCCCGGTCTGGCAGCCATGGTAGTAAAAAATGGTGTGGACTTTGACGCATTGGACGGTGAAAAGGTAAATTTAATTTTTTTGATTGCAGCCCCCAATACGGAGGATAATGTGCATCTGGATGTACTCAGCAAATTATCGGTTCTGTTGATGGATGAGCAATTTACCAAAGAGCTTAAGGATGCGAAGAGCGTTGAGGAATTTCTTTCCGTAATTGACAGTGCGGAAGCGGAAAGAGACCGGGAGGAACAGAAAAAGTCTGCTAAATCAGCAGATACGCCTGCAAAATTGATTCTGGCGGTAACAGGATGCCCTACAGGAATTGCCCACACCTATATGGCAGCTGAGGCTTTGGAGAAGAAAGCAAAAGAAATGGGGTACCGCATCAAGGTTGAGACACGAGGCTCCGGCGGGGCGAAAAATGTACTTACCAGAGCGGAAATCGCAGAGGCGGAGTGTATTATTGTGGCAGCGGATACCCAGGTTCCCATGGAACGCTTTGCAGGTAAGCCGGTGATTCAGTGCAAGGTGGCGGACGGTATCGGAAAGGCGGAGGAGCTGATAAGCAGAGCGGTTTCCGGCAGAGCCGCCGTTTACCACGCAGGCAGCGCAGTGCAGGATACGGAGGAAGAGGGAAAAGACAGTATTGGTCATCAGATTTATAAGCATCTTATGAACGGCGTTTCCCATATGCTTCCCTTTGTAGTGGGCGGCGGTATTCTGATTGCCATTGCCTTTCTGATAGACGGTTTTGCGGTGGATTTGAATGCCCTGCCTGTGGGGGAAAGAGCAAATTTCGGTACGATTACCGGGGCGGCAGCTATGTTTAAAAATATCGGAGACATAGCGTTTGGCTTTATGCTGCCGATTCTGGCAGGCTTTATCGCTATGAGTATCGCAGACCGTCCCGGTCTGGCGGTGGGATTTGTCGGCGGTGCCATTGCGGCAAACGGCACATCGGGATTTCTTGGTGCGCTGGTAGCGGGCTTTCTTGCCGGATATCTGGTACTTTTATTGAGAAAGTTATTTGAGAAGCTTCCGAAAAGCCTGGATGGTCTGAAGCCTGTTCTGCTTTATCCGCTGATTGGTATTTTCCTGACAGGTGTGATTATGACTTATCTGATAGAGCCGCCCATCGGTGCGTTGAATATCATGATTAATAATGGTCTGAACCACTTAAACGGCGCAAGCGCTGTCTTGCTTGGAGCGCTGCTTGCAGGCATGATGGCTGTGGATATGGGTGGACCTGTGAACAAGGCGGCTTATGTATTTGGTACGGCTTCCATCGCTGCAGCGAACTATAATATTATGGCGGCAGTGATGATAGGCGGCATGGTTCCCCCGATTGCCATTGCACTGGCAACATTGTTTTTCAAAAATAAGTTTACCGGAGAGGAAAGAAAAGCCGGTCCCACCAACTTCATTATGGGATTATCATTTATCACAGAGGGCGCGATTCCATTTGCGGCTTCAGACCCGCTGCGCGTAATTCCTGCCTGTGTGGTTGGCTCTGCGGTGGCAGGTGCATTGTCAATGTTTTTTGGATGCACGCTGATGGCGCCTCACGGCGGAATTTTTGTATTCCCTACAGTAGCCCATCCTCTGCTTTATCTGGTGGCTTTGGCAGTCGGTTCTGTAATCAGTTGTGTACTGCTGGGTATACTAAAGAAGGATGTGAATAAATAAAAAACAGAAAACAAGATAGGAGAATCAGAATATGAAAACATTTCAGTATACGATTAAGGACGAATTAGGAATTCATGCAAGACCCGCAGGACTGTTTATCAAGGAGGCTTCCGCTTTCCCCTGCAAAATTACCATTGCAAAAGACGGTAAAGAAGTGGATGCAAAAAGAATTCTTGGGGTAATGAGCCTTGGTGTAAAATGTGGTCAGGAGATTACCCTGACAGCAGACGGAGAGCAGGAGGAAGAAGCAATCGCAAAGCTGAGTGCTTTCCTGCAGGAAAATTTGTAAAACAGGCGGAGAGAAAGAAGGGGTATATCATGATACTGGAAGGAAAAAGTGTTTTTGGCGGAATTGCAATTGGCAGATTGTCTGTTTATCAGAAGAAGGATAAGCAGGTGAAGAGGCATAAGGTAGAGGATACCGCAGCCGAGGTTGCACGCTTTACCGAGGCAAAGGAAAAGGCAAAGAAACAACTGGCACAGTTTTATGAAAAAGCATTGAAAGAAGTTGGCGAGGTTAACGCCATGATTTTTGAGGTGCATCAGATGATGTTGGATGATTTGGATTACATTGAGTCCGTTGTCAACATGATTGAGACCCAGAATATTAACGCAGAGTTTGCGGTTGCCACGACAGGAGACAATTTCTCCAAAATGTTTGCAGCGATGGATGATGAATATATGAGAGAACGTGCGGCTGACGTGAAGGATATCAGCAATCGTGTGATTTCCATACTTCACGGTGCGGACAATGGCGGCATGACCGGGGATGAGCCGGTTATTCTGCTGGCGGAGGATTTGGCGCCAAGCGAGACGGTACAGTTGGACAAAACCAAGGTGCTTGCCTTTGTCACCAGATACGGATCTACCAACTCTCATACGGCGATTCTTGCCCGTACCATGAATATTCCTGCCTTGATAGGCGTGGAGTTTCTAAAAGATGTGGATGGAAAATACGGTATTGTGGACGGCTATACCGGAAAGTTCATTATCGATCCGGAGGAAGCCGTACTTTCAGAGTACCGTGTCAAAAAGGAAGAGGACGAAAATAAAAAGCGGTTGCTGCAGGAGTTAAAGGGCAAGGAGAATGTGACTTTAGACGGTACAAAAATCAATCTTTATGCCAATATCGGAAGCGTGGCGGATGTGGCAAGCGCCCTTTCCAATGACGCGGGAGGAATCGGTTTGTTCCGCAGTGAGTTTTTGTATCTGGAGTCCGGGGATTATCCTACCGAGGAGGCGCAGTTTGCAGCATACAAGGCGGTTGCGGAAAATATGGCGGGCAGAAAAGTAATTATCCGTACGCTGGATATCGGCGCCGATAAACAGGTGGATTACTTTAATATGGAAAAAGAAGAAAACCCCGCCATGGGATATCGCGCTATCCGTATCTGTCTGGACAGACCGGAAATTTTCAAGACACAGCTTCGCGCCATTTACCGCGCCAGCTATTACGGAACCATTTCCATTATGTTTCCCATGATTATTTCCGTAAAAGAGGTGCGCCGTATTAAGGAAATCATTGCCGAAGTGAAGCAGGAGCTTTCCGCAAAGAAAATCCCATATAAGGACTGTGAAATCGGCATTATGATAGAGACGCCGGCTGCGGCGATGATTTCCGATTTGCTGGCGGAGGAGGTGGATTTTTTCTCCGTGGGAACGAATGATTTGACTCAGTATACGCTGGCGATTGACCGTCAGAATCCTAAGCTGGATGATTTCTATGACGCCCATCATGAAGCGGTGCTTCGGATGCTCAAGATGGTGGTAGAGAACGGACATAAGGGTGGCTGTTGGGTCGGTATCTGCGGCGAGCTGGGTGCGGATACTTCTTTGACGGAGACTTTCCTTAAGATGGGTTTTGATGAGTTGTCCGTGTCCCCCTCCATGATTTTAAAGGTCAGGGAAGCGATTCGGAATACAAGACTATAGAAGGTAAAAGAAGGTAAGAGGGAAAATTGCGGTTTTCTCTCTTATTTTTATGGTATTTGCGGCGAAGGGAAATGAGGAGTTAAAATATTCGATTTGATATATTGCAATAAATGTTTTATTGTGATATGGTAAATAAAAGCATATTTTCTTGAACATATCCGGTACAGCTTTTGTACTCTGAAAACATTTCACATGGCAGAAAATTCTGCAATCTTCGGAAAATTCATGCTTTATATCACATTTTACGGCAGGAGTTTTTGGAAGAGGTGAGCTCCTGACAACAGAACAGGAGGTTATATGGAAGTACAAAAGACAGAGAAACAGGTGTTGCAATGGCACCCTGCTTTTTATGCCGGCATCCAGATTGAATTGGAGAGAGAAGCCGGAAATCTGATATTTGAAAATGAACATCAGCTTGGCACAAAACCCAAGGAAATAGATGTTCTGGTAATCAAAAAAGAGACGGGGATTGCGATACATACCAATATCGGGAAGCTGTTTAGAAAATATAATATTGTGGAATACAAAAGTCCTACAGATTATTTGAGTGTGGATGATTTTTACAGAGTCTATGGTTATGCCTGTTTTTATAAAGCGGATACAAAAAAGGCGGACAGCATAAGGATAGCAGATGTTACAATTACTTTTGTATGCCATAACTACCCAAAGAAATTAATCCGCCACTGGGAGAAGGAAAGACATTATACGTTAAAAAAATAGGACGAAGGAATTTATTATGTTTTAGGAGATAAGCTTCCCATACAGTTGATTCTGACTTCCCGGTTATCGGAGGAACGAAATTTTTGGCTGAAAAATCTGACAAATCATATCAAAGAGCCGGAAAAGGCACAAAGGATTATTGTACAATATGAGCAGCATAAGAATAGCGGGCTTTATCAATCGGTAATGGATATGATAGTTCGTGCGAACAGAAAGACGTTTGAAGAGGTGAAAAGTATGTGCAAAGCATTGGAAGAACTGATGAAGGATGAATTGGATGCCTGCAGAAACTTTGGTTTTGAACAGGGAAGGCAGCAGGGAATCGAGCGAGGACTGGCAGAGGGAATGGCACAGGGAATCGAGCAGGGAATGGCACAGGGAATCGAGCAGGGTATTGAGCAGGGAATCAAGTCGTTAATTGAAACCTGTCAGGAATTAGGACTTTCCAAAGAAGAAACACAGATCAGAATAAAAAACAAGTTTTCTTTAGAGGAAGAAAATGCAGTGAAGTCTTTAGAAAAATATTGGAGAACAGAAGTGACTGTGTAGTGGTATTTGTAGGAGGAAGTTATGCTGCCGGAACAGTTTTTAAGCAGAATGCAGGAGATGCTGGGAGCGGAATATGACGCATTTCTGGAGAGCTTTTCACAGGAAAAATATCAGGCTTTGCGGCTAAACAGACTGAAAACAGGACAGAACGGTGAGAGTGCGGCGGATTTGCTTGCCCCTGATAAAGAGGGCAAATCTCTGGCACCGTTCCACCTGACAAGTGTGTCATGGGCAAAAGATGGCTATTATTACGAAAAAGAAGATTTACCGGGAAAGCATCCTTATCACGAGGCAGGTGCATACTATATTCAGGAGCCAAGCGCTATGGCGCCGGTGACGCTTTTGGAGCCGCAGCCGGGAGAGCGGATTTTGGACTTGTGTGCGGCGCCGGGAGGCAAAAGTACCCAGATTGCAGCAGCGATGAACGGAGAAGGACTTCTTATCAGCAATGAGATCCATTCTGCGAGAGCGAAGATACTTTCCGAAAATATTGAACGCATGGGAATTCGTAATGCCTGTGTGACCAATGAAACACCGCAGCATTTAGCACAGGTTTTTCCCGAATATTTTGATCGTATTCTGGTGGATGCCCCCTGCTCCGGGGAAGGCATGTTCCGAAAAAACGAGGCAGCCTGCGAAGAATGGAGTTCTGAAAATGTAGTTCTCTGTGGAGAGAGGCAGGATGAGATTCTGGATTGTGCGGCACAGATGCTCAGACCGGGCGGCAGACTGGTTTATTCCACCTGCACCTTTTCGCCCATTGAAAATGAGGGAAGCATCAGCCGTTTTTTAGGGAAGCATCCTGAATTTGAGATAGTTCCAATAGCCAAGGAGGAACTGGGAATTCAGGGAGACGGCGTTGCAAAATATGTGGAGGATGCCGCTGACGGAATGGAAGGAACGCTGCGTTTATGGCCTCATCGCATCAAAGGGGAAGGACATTATGCGGCGGTACTGGTAAAAGAGGGAAGCGCGCCTGACGGCTATCAGACAATACCGCCTCAGGGAATCCAAAAAGGCGTTGCAGAAAAGGAACTGGGCGAATATCCTGCGTTTGCAAAGGAGTATTTGCGCGCGGATTTGCAGGGAAATTATGTGAAATTTGGAGATAATATTTATCTTGTTCCAAAGTATATGCCGGACTTAAAAGGGTTGAAGGTACTCCGCCCCGGTCTGCACATCGGTACGCTGAAAAAGAACCGTTTTGAGCCATCCCACGCTTTGGCGCTTGCTCTGGCACCAAAGGAGGCTGTGTTTGTGTGGAATCTGGATTCTGGAGAAAATACGATAAACGCTTATCTGAACGGACAGACTTTTTCTGCGGAAGGAAAAAAGGGATGGTATCTGATTTGCGTGGACGGATTCAGTATTGGATGGGGAAAACTGGCAGGAGGTATCATGAAGAATCATTATCCCAAGGGATTGCGCAAAGGTGGGGAGTACTATGCGAACAGCGATTATATACGAGGATGAGCATATGCTGGTAGCCCAAAAGCCTGCGGGTCTGGCAACCCAGACTGCAAAAGCAGGGCAGCAGGATATGGTAAGTGAATTAAAGAATTATCTGGCTTTGGGGCAAAAAGGAAAGGTTCCCTATCTGGGTGTAATTCACAGACTGGATCAGCCGGTGGAGGGTCTGCTTGTTTTTGCCAAAACAAAACAGGCGGCAGCAGCCCTCACAAAGCAGCTTGAAAGCGGTACCTTGAACAAACAGTATTATGCGGTTATCTGTGGAAACCCTGCAGAAGAATCCGGCGAGCTTGTGGATTATTTATATAAGGACGCTGCGGGTAAAGCGCGGATTGTTACTGCAAAAGAAGAGGAAGACCGCGATACGGAATGTTTTGATGCAGAATGCTCCGATGTGAAAGACTTTGACGCGAAAAAAGCCGTACTGCAATACAAAATTATCAAGGAGCTGTCTGCCGGGCAGCAGCTTTTTCTGGCGGATATTCACATTGACACAGGGCGTTTTCACCAGATTCGTGCCCAGATGGCACATGCAGGAATGCCGCTGCTCGGAGATAGTAAATATGGAAGTGAAGCATCCATAGCGCTTAGCAGGGGACATGGAATCCGCAATGTGGCGTTATGTGCGTATAGACTGGAGTTGATTCATCCCATGACCAGGAAAAAATTGTCTTTTACGGTAAAGCCGGAAGGTAAGGCATTTTCTATCGATGGATTGTTGAAAAAAGAATGATTTTCATGAAAGTTACCATACTAATTCCATAGAACAAGAACTATGGGAGGATGTGGAATGGTAGAAAAAATAAAAGAAAGTAAACCATTGATACTGCTTCTTCTGACAGGAGCAGTATATTTTTTCCTGAAATATATCTCACCGCTCATTGCGCCGGTTTTGATTGCCATGCTTTTTGTTACCATTTTTGGACCGCTGCTCAAAAAAATGCAGGAAAAGTTTCATGTGCACAGGCAGGTGGGAGCAGTGGTGCTTTTGGTATTTGCGGCAATTATAATTGTGGGACTCATTTGGATTTTGTCTTCCTGGATTGTGGGAAGTCTGCCTCAGTGGGTGGAGGGGCTGGACGCGCTGGAGAAAAACATTGAGGATATTGTGCATGCGGTTTGTCAGACGGTGGGGAAAACCATCGGCGTGGACAGCGCCTATCTGGAGCAGACGCTTTTGCATAATATTAATGAGGGGATTGACTATGTACAGTATCATGCTGTACCGGGGATGCTGTCCCAATCGCTCATTTATGCAAAGCTGCTGGCTGCGCTGGGTGGTTTTCTTGTAACCTTTATTATCGGCGCGGTGCTTTTGGCGAAGGATTATGACGATATCATGAATAAAATGTTGGACAGAGAGGAATTTCATGTGCTTTTGGAGGTTATTTGCGGCATTATCCGTTACATTGCTACCTTTGTAAAGGCGCAGTTGATTATCATTAGTGTGATAGCGGTGGTGTCGGCGGTTGTGCTTGGAGTTTTGGGAGTCAGGCACGGCGTACTTTGGGGAATCCTGGCAGGTCTTTTGGATGCCCTTCCGTTTATCGGAACGGGTATTGTACTGATTCCCCTGGCAATAGTGCATCTTTTTCAGGGGGCTTACTGGAGAGCGGTAATTTGTGTCCTTTTATATGTTGTCTGCATTTTTTTGCGCGAAATGCTGGAACCCAAATTAATCGGACAGCGCATCGGCGTGACGCCCATTGCGGTGCTTGTGTCAATCTATGCGGGGATTCAGCTTTTCGGAATTTGGGGAATTATCAAAGGTCCGTTGGGATTCATTATTATCAATGAAACCTATCACAGCCTGCAGCGGCGGGGAGGGGCATAAAAAGAATCTGTAGTACAAATTGTTAAATCATATAAAATATAGCCAAAATGATGTTTTTGTGTTATGCTATAGGAATAGTGCTGATACATTACGCTGATATGGTCTGGATGTAAAAGGAAATTTATAAATTCAAACCCAAGGTACAGAAGATGGCATTTTTTGACACCCTGACAAGCAAAAGTAAAGACGTTGCGAAGAAGGCAAAGGAACTGGCGGAGGTAACAAGCTTAAATTCACAGATTAGCTCAAAGGAATCTGAGATTAAAAATATCTACCGCGAAATCGGAAAGGTTATTTATGAGAATAAAGCGACCTGGAAGGAAGTAGATTTGGGAGAACAGTTTGCAAAAATCGAAGGCATAGAGGAACAGATTGCAAAGCTGAAAGCAGATATTCTTGCGGTAAAAGGAAGCAAGTTATGTACACAGTGCGGCGCGGAAATTGCTGCTGATGTGAAGTTCTGTCCTAAATGCGGTGCACAGGCGCCTCAGGCTCCGGAGGAGCCGAAGGAGATTGTGGTAGAAGCCACAGAGATTGTAGAGGAGAAGCCTGCAGAAGAGCAGGAGACATCTGAAGAGTAGGCTATAAGTCAGATATTCATAATAAACAAAAAAGAAAACGGGTAAAAGGTCGATGACTTCTGCCCGTTTTTCTTATGCGCCTGGCGGCGCCCGTTTCTTTGCTAAGGAATTTTTACAGGGTATTTCCCAACCGGTATGCTTCGTTCAATTTTTCGTTACCCTTTATGTCCCCGACGTCAAAAACACCTCCGCAAAGAATTTTTCCCTTATCTGTCCAACCAAGGTGCTGCATAAGACGGTCATACCAGTATGTAGTTTCTTCAAATCCATATCCCTCTGCCGCCATCAGCAGCACACAATCTTTAATCGGATTTGTAAGATTTTCATTACATTCCGCAACGGCAAACAGACGGTCAAAGGCGCATTTCAACTGACCGCTTACGGTCCAATAGTATAGCGGTGAAGCAAGACAGACGATATCTGCTTCCTTGTAAGCCGGATAAATTTTTTGCATATCGTCCTTTTGAACACAAGGACTGGACGGGTCTTTGCCGCCGCCACAGCAACCGAGACAAGGATGAATATCCATTTTCTGTAAATCAAAACGGGTAACGGTATGTCCTGCGGCTACTGCTCCATCGACAAATGACTGAATCAACGCGGAAGTGTTTCCTTTCGGTCTGGGGCTTCCATTTAAAATCACAATTTTTTTGCTCATATAATCACTCCTGTTCTTATAAAGAATTGACAAGTTTTCTTGCTGTGATAAAATTGTAACACGAGAAGAAAAAATAGCAAGTACCCACATAAAGGTAAGGTACTATCCTTTAAGAAAGTGTGATTTTATGATTAAGAATTATATTGAAAACGCAAATTTTGAAGATACCGGGTTTCATTATACGTTATCTTTGATTAGTGGGAAATATAAAATGATTATACTATATTGCCTTATGGAGTTTGCACCTGTAAGGTTTAATGATATGCGCAGATATATTAAAACCATTTCCGACAAGACATTAAGTGCAAATCTAAAAGAGCTGGAAGCAGACGGATTAATAAATCGCAGGGAATATCCACAAATTCCCCCAAAGGTTGAATATAGACTGACGGAACGCGGGAAGTCGTTAATGGCGGTATTAGATCAGCTTTGCGTGTGGGGAGAGATGAATAGGCAGTAGACGCGCCGTTCTACAGCCTCAGACCAATTATCACTGAACTGTTATAAAAGCTCCCGCGAAAGCTTTTATAATAGTCGATGCGACAGGATTTGAACCTGCGGTCTGCGCTCCGCTTCGGTCGGCTCAATCCGAGGTCCCCCGGACCTCGTGAGCCCTCTGCGCCCGAACGAATGCGTTCGATCCGCTAGAGGTGCAGGTTCAGAGTCCAAGTTACAATAAATATAAAACAAAAGTGAGTTCTCACATTAGTGAGGACTCACTTTTGTTTCAGTCGATGCGACAGGATTTGAACCTGCGACCTCTGCGTCCCGAACGCAGCGCTCTACCAAACTGAGCCACGCATCGAATGTCAACATTAAAATAATAAATAAAAAGTGATTGATTGTCAAGCAAAAAACGAATATTATGAAAGAAATAGTTTTGAGAAAATAATCCGGAGGTTGAACATGTACCAGACAATCGTGACACTGAAAAAAGGAGAGGGACGTACACTCAAGGCAGGCGGCATGTGGGTGTATGACAATGAGATAGACAGCATTATGGGGAGCTTTGAAAACGGAGATGTGGTAACCGTTCATGATTTTGACGGCTATTTTATGGGTTATGGATTCATCAACACCAAATCAAAGATTACCGTCCGCCTGCTGGCGCGTAAAAAGGATGCTGTGATTGATGCAGCTTTTATGGAGCAGAGGGTCAGGGATGCCTGGGAGTACCGCAAGCAGACGATTGATACGGATAGCTGCCGTCTGATTTTTGGCGAGGCGGATTTCCTGCCGGGTATTGTGATTGACAAGTTTTCCGATGTGCTGGTGGTGGAGTCGCTGGCGCTTGGCATTGACAAATGGAAGCTGACCATTGTTGATGCCCTGAAAAAAATACTTGCAGAGGAGGGCATTTCCATTCGCGGTGTTTATGAACGCAGCGATGCAAAGGTGCGTCTGCAGGAGGGCATGGAGCGGTACAAAGGCTTTATCGGTGAGCCTTTTGATACCAAGGTTGAGATTGTGGAAAATGGCGTGAAATATATTGTTGATGTGGAGGATGGGCAGAAAACGGGATTTTTCCTTGACCAGAAAAATAACCGGGCTTCCATTCATCGTCTGTGCAAGGGGAAAAAGGTGCTGGACTGCTTTACGCACACAGGTTCGTTTGCCCTGAATGCGGCAATTGCAGGGGCGGCAAGCGTGCTGGGCGTGGATGCCTCCCAGCTTGCAGTGGACCAGGCAGCGGAGAATGCCAGACTGAATCATTTGGAAGATACCGTGCGCTTTCAGTGTGCCGATGTGTTTGAGCTGTTACCGGAACTGGAAGAAAGGAAGGAGACCTTCGACGTGGTGATTCTGGATCCGCCCGCCTTTACCAAATCCCGCAATTCCATAAAGAATGCGGTAAAGGGATATCGTGAGATTAATCTGCGCGGGATGAAGCTGGTAAGAAACGGCGGTTTCCTTGTAACCTGTTCCTGTTCTCATTTTATGGACCCGGATTTGTTTGCAAAAACGATTCGTGAAGCCGCAAACGGCGCCCATAAGAGGCTGAGACAGGTGGAGTTCCGCACACAGGCTTGCGACCATCCGATTCTTTGGGCTGCTGACCAGAGTTACTATTTGAAGTTTTATATTTTTCAGGTATGTGAGGAACGCTAAAGACGTTCAAGAGAAGAGCTTCAGTTAAGATTATTAGGCAGAGTGATGAGGGAGTGACAAAAAGTGAATATAATTAGTTTGTTTAGTGGATGCGGTGGACTTGATTTGGGATTTGAAAGAGCCGGATTTACTATTCCAGTTGCAAATGAATTTGACAAAACGATTTGGGAGACTTTTAAGATAAACCATCCTAATACCCATCTTATTGAAGGGGATATTAGACAAGTAAAAAAGGAGGATATTGCAAAGTTTATCAATGGAGAAGTAGATGGAATAATTGGTGGACCGCCTTGCCAATCATGGTCAGAAGCTGGTTCACTTAAAGGTATAAAGGATTCAAGGGGACAATTATTTTTCGATTACATAAGGATATTAAAAGAGTTTCAACCGAAATTTTTCTTGGCCGAGAACGTAAGTGGTATGTTAGCAAACAGGCATTCTGAGGCAGTACAAAATATTTTACAAATGTTTGAAGATGCAGGATATGATGTAACATTTACTATGGTAAATGCAAAGGATTACGGAGTCGCAGAAGAAAGAAAACGTGTATTTTATATTGGATTTAGACAAGATTTAAATATAGATTTTGGTTTTCCTAAAGGTTCTACGAAAGAAGATAGTAAAAAAATTACTTTAAGAGACGTTATTTGGGATTTACAGGATACAGCAGTTCCTGCAGGTCCTAAAAATCGCCATAATCCGGAAGCAATCAATAATAACGAATACTTTACAGGGGCATATTCTTCAATTTTTATGAGCAGAAATAGAGTTAAGTCTTGGGATGAACAGGCATTTACAGTTCAGGCATCTGGAAGACAATGCCAATTGCATCCGCAGGCCCCTAAAATGGAGAAGGTAGGAAAAAACGATTGCCGTTTTGTGGAGGGCAAGGAAGAATTGTATCGTAGAATGACAATCAGAGAGGTTGCAAGAGTTCAAGGATTTCCGGATAACTTTAAGTTTATTTATAATGATACAAATACAGCATATAAGATGATTGGAAATGCGGTTCCTGTAAATTTGGCATATGAGATAGCCTGCGCGATAAAAAAATATCTTGAAGGTAAAGGGAATGAAGTGGAAATTGATAATGAAGTGATTGATGCAAAGGAGGTTAACGAAAGAAAAGTGAGTACGAAAAGTAATGATCAAGGCAGGGCTTATGAATATATATGGATACAAACCCTATACAAAGCATTAAGTGAGCAGAGAAAAACACGAATTGTTCAGAATTCAAGTTTGATTGCTAATGAACGCGCATGGTTCCTTATGGATGCGGAAATGCAGGAAACCTTGATGATATCAGCTAATGCAGCTATTGACGCCATATTAGAATTAGAACCCAAATTATCAGAAAATAATGGTGATGAATTAACATTGGAGTTTCAAAAAGACGGAGAGGCAATAAAGGGTGATGTCAGGGACATTGTAATTAAGAGACAAGAGGATGAATGGGAAATTGGATTGAGTATTAAACATAATCATGATGCAGTAAAACACAGCAGGCTTAGTGATAAATTGGATTTTGGAAAAGAGTGGTTCAATATTCCGTGTAGTGAAAATTATTGGAGTGCGGTTGAACCTGTTTTTGATATGCTGAAAATTGAAAAAGAAAAAGGAACCAGATGGTCGGAGATAGAGAATAAGAACCAAAAAGTTTATATTCCTTTGTTACAGGCATTTATGGATGAGGTTCATAGAGCATATGGAGAGGATAAAGCAATGCCAGGAAAAATGATAGAATATCTGATTGGCATTGAAGATTATTATAAAATTGTAAGTAAGGACAATAAGCGGCTTACTTTGATACATACTTTCAATATACATGATACGCTAAATAAACCAAGTAAAATTAAAGTTTCTGCGATTACAGTTCCGGTCGTAGAACTGCCTACCAGAATGGTTGCATTAGAATTTAAACCAAACAGTGCAAATACAGTTGAAATGTATTTGGATAATGGTTGGCAGTTGAGTTTTAGAATTCATAGTGCTAAGACAACAGTGGAACCAAGTCTGAAGTTTGATGTGCAATTTATTAGTATGCCAATGTCCGTATTAAATATAGAATGTAAATGGAATTATACCTAGACATCAATAGGATAGAGGATGCGAAGAGAAGTTTGCGCATTCTCTGTCCTATTGCCTAAGACTTTTTGAATATTCAAAGTTATTTGTTATAAAACCTCATATAGCATCGAAATAAGCAGAGCCACTGAATATACAATGTGACTCTGTCTTCATATGCGGGCGGCAGTCCTGCCTGTTTTAACGCCACTGACAAAAAGCGATGAAAAGTATCTTGACAATCTCCCGAAATATGATATAGTTCTAAATGCGAATGAGTTGCATTTGCATTTAGAACTATATTTTTGTGTGCTGCGGAAGAAATTTTTTCAGCGGCAGGAAAGGATATTTATGCACATTTTACTTCATATGATAGAACACACTTTAATTGACAGTGTAAAACTGGTTCCTTTTTTATTCCTGACCTATCTTGCGATGGAATATTTGGAACATAAGACGGGAGACAAGACCCGGAAAATCGTGAAAAAAGCAGGAAAGTGGGGACCTTTCATCGGCGGAATTGCAGGAGTGATACCCCAGTGTGGATTTTCAGCGGCAGCATCGAACCTGTATGCAGGCAGAGTTATCACAATGGGAACATTACTTTCCATTTATCTGTCAACCTCAGATGAGATGCTTCCCATTTTAATATCAGAAAAAGCGCCTGTTTCGTTGATTGCCAGAATCTTGTTGGCAAAGGTACTGATTGGTACCGCAGCGGGACTGCTGGTGGATATTTTTATGCGAGGCAAAGAGGAGGAACATAATCACATACATGAACTTTGCGAGCATGAGCATTGTCACTGTGAAGATGGAATTTTTCGCTCTGCAGTGAGACATACCCTTCAAATTACCTTTTTTATTCTTGTAATTACCTTTGTCTTGAATCTGATTCTGGAGTTTGGAGGCGAGGAAGCACTGGCAAATCTGGTACTGAACCGCCCTGTATTGGGACCTGTTCTGGCAGGAATTGTAGGTTTGATTCCTAACTGCGCTTCCTCCGTGGCAATTACCCAGTTGTATTTGCAGGGCGCCATGAGTGTGGGAGCGATGATGTCGGGACTGCTTGTAGGCGCAGGTGTAGGAGTGCTTGTACTGTTCCGTGTCAATCATGACAAAAAGGAAAATTTTAAAATTTTGGGACTTTTATATTTTATTGGTGTGCTGTCGGGTATTGTGATAGAATTGATAGTATGAGGATAGGGAAAGGACTTGGTAGAATGAAAAGCGGAGCGGTGCAGGGCGAATTGCAATATCCGCAGGGAATCAAATGGACGAAGCAACGAAAATGTGTGTACGCGATATTGTGGCAGGCTACGGAACCGCTGAGTGCGGTGCAGATTTACAATCGTGTGGACAAGGATGAAACGGAAGGAATGTATGCCGTATCCACAATTTACCGGATTCTTGCCGCCTTTGAGGAAAAGGGACTGGTGAACAAAACCACATGGATGGGCGACGGTACTGTAGTTTATGAGCTGAACCGGGGAGAGCATACGCACTATGCGGTATGCCTTGCCTGCCATAAACGGATTGCGCTGCAAAACTGTCCGTTTGCCCATGTGCATCTGGAGCAGGAAACGACAGATTTTACCGTTACAGCACATAAACTGGAGCTTTATGGGTATTGTAAGGATTGTAAAAAATCTCAGGAGGAATAGGTTATGAAGGTGCTTTTTATCGGGGGTACGGGAACAATCAGTATGGCAATTACCAGAAAGGCAGCAGCGGAGGGGCATGAGCTTTTTTTACTGAATCGCGGAAAGCGAAAAGTAGAAGGACTGAATGGCGTTACTTATCTGACTGCCGATATCAATCAGGAGGAAGAAAAAGTAAAAGAGCTGATTGCAGATATGCAGTTTGATGTAGTGGCAGATTTTATTGCGTTTACGCCCGACCAGCTGGAAAGGGACTACCGTCTTTTCTGTGGTAAGACCAGACAGTTTATTTATATCAGCTCTGCGTCTGCTTATCAAAAGCCTGCATCTGACTATCGGATTACCGAAGGAACCCCTTTGGCAAATCCCTACTGGGAATATTCCCGCAATAAGATTGCCTGCGAGGATTATCTGATGAAGCTTTACCGGAAAGAACAGTTTCCGGTTACAATTGTGAGACCCAGCCATACCTATGATGAGCGCAGTATTCCGATGGGACTTCACGGTGACAAAGGAAGCTGGCAGAATGTAAAACGAATGCTGGATGGAAAGCCTGTTCTGATTCATGGGGACGGGACCTCTCTGTGGACCATGACGCATAACAGCGATTTCGCAAAGGGATTTGTGGGTCTGATGGGAAATATTCATGCGATTGGACAAGCTGTGCAGATTACTTCTGATGAGACATTGACGTGGAATCAGATTTATCAGACAATTGCGGATGCTTTGGGCGTGGAATTAAAGCCTTACTATGTGTCATCCGCTTTTTTGGACGGGTGCAGCCGCTATGATTTTCGCGGTGCGCTGCTGGGAGATAAAGCAAATTCCGTAGTATTTGTAAATGACAAACTGAAAACTCTGGTTCCTGATTTCGTGGCAACAAAGCGTTTTGACCAGGGCGCCAGAGAATCCATTGCCTATCTTTTTGCCCATCCTGAGTTGCAGGTGGAGGATCCGGAATATAATGCGTGGTGCGACAAAGTGATAGAAGTACTTGAGAAGGCGAAGAAGGAGATAAAAGAGGATTTCTAGTCCTCTTTTTTGTATTTTTTGCAAAGTTACAAAAAATTAAAAAAATTTTAAAAAAAAGCTTGCATTCTACAAAACTATATAATATAATAACTCTTGCGTTGTGAATAAAACAAAAGAAATGCACCGCTAGCTCAGTTGGTAGAGCACCTGACTCTTAATCAGGGTGTCCAGGGTTCGAGCCCCTGGCGGTGCACTTTAAGGACTGTTTTTGAGGACATAGGAGCCTTGGGGACGGTTCTTTTTTTGCGCGTGGCATGAGCCGTGCGTATAAAAAGGCAGGGTCATTTCGAGTGAGCTCGCTCACAGAGAAATGTTCCTGCCTTTTTATACATAGGGCGAAGCCCGCGACACCGAGCAACAATGTTGCGAGGTTGTCGGCACGGCTCTTACGGATACCATTCGTCGGATACATGCATACGAAAGAGCATGCTTAGCCAATGAATATGCTTATAAAAGTGACTAAATGTACCATTTTGTGAACATTATGCTTACTGTCATAAATTATCATATAGATTGACAAATAAAAGGTAATATGTTACTATTTTAAAAAGTAACATATTACCGGAATGGAGACAAAGATGAATATTAGAGAAGTGATGCAGCATGAAAATGTAGATTTCAGTGGGATAGAAACGTCCTATTTTCTTCTGGGTTTGCTTAGTGCATTTGACAATCGTTTTCAGGCGGTTGCTGATAAGCTGATAGGAGAAATCAGTTGGAAACAGTTTTTTGCGATTATATGTATCAATCTTTGTAAAGAAAGCCCGACAATAAAGGAACTGGCAGGAATCATGGGGAGCTCCCACCAAAACGTGAAACAAATTCTCTTGAAACTTGAGAAAAAAGGCTTTGTAAATATCTCAATAGACCGGAACGATAAGAGAAAGCAAAGAGTCGAACTTACGGAAAAATGTATAGATTTCTGTAATGCAAATGACGAAAAAAGTGATAAGGCGGTTAATGCTATGTTTGATGGTATTACAGAGGAACAGCTTCGTATAACGATACAGACGATTATGCAGTTGGAAGATAATTTACAAAAGCAATAAGGAGATTCGTTATGGAAAAGGGAATTATTTTATATCAATCAAAATATGGTGCAACTAAAAAGTACGCAGAATGGTTAAAAGAGGCGACGCAGTTTGAGTGTATGGAAACGAAGAAGGCTGATATAAAAAAAGTTCAGGAGTATGATGTAATTATTCTTGGTGGGGGCATTTATGCCTCAGGAATTGCAGGTCTGTCTTTCTTAAAAAAGAATATTTCGTATTTAAAAAACAAGAAAATAGTAGTATTTTGTGTTGGCGCATCTCCTTATGATGAAGATGCGTTTGCAGAGGTTTATAAGCATAACTTTAAGGATGGTCTGAAAGACATGGCTTGTTTTTACTGTCGGGGAGCGTGGAATGAAGAGGAGATGTCTTTGAAAGATAGAACGCTGTGCAGGATGCTTCAGAAAGCAGTCGCCAGACAGGACCCGGCTACCTATGAACCGTGGCAAAAGGCGTTGATGTGTGCAGTGGGTCAAAAATGTGACTGGACAGACAGAAAATATATTGAACCGATATTAGAATATGTACAAGGATAAAATATGGAAAGGATAAGCGCACAAAATAGAAGTTTTATAAATGATTTCATCCTGGAACGCTGGTATTCTACAAAGATGATTGTACGTGGAAAAGAAATTGATATGACCACTACGGATGAATTTTTTGTTTTAGAAGATGAGAAAATAATCGGATTAATTACATATGTTGTTAGTGATGACATTTTGGAAGTCATATCACTTGACAGCTTGCGTGAAAACCAAGGAATTGGAACGGAATTACTACATTGAAATGGATTTGTAATATATGGAGAAATTTAGAAAATTAAACTTAGAAGAATATCTGTATCAGAGTATGAGGCAGTTTCTGAATATAGTAAAAGCGATTTTGGCAGGATGGCGGGTAGGATTTGCAACTTTTTTCTGGTAAAAGTATACAAATTTTTCCATTTATATTGACAGTTATGGGTGTTTATACTAAAATCAAAGTGTGTTAAATTTCTATATTCAACATTCTTTTTTATTTATCATATATTTAATTACGCAGGAAATATAATGAGGTTAAAAAATGTGCTTTTATATTGGTATTGAGGACTTGGCAGCGAACGCATTGATTGAGATTTTAAAAACCAAAGAAGATAATCTTAGTCAGTATACAGTAACATATGCTGAACTGGAAGACTACGGTGCCGAAGTAGTGCATTATTTAAATAAAAAAGGCGAAAAAGCAGTTCTTATTCTGTCCAGAGAAAGTACTAGTCTTATGTTACACAATTATTCCGATTTTTTTGAAGAAAAAGAAGAGGGGACAGCTATCGCTTTAAGGGAGGGAAAGACTGTTTCTGATTTGATTGTCCGCTTTAGAACCTACCTTGCATTTGATGTAATGATGGCATTTATGGACAATGATACAGTACAGGTACTAAAGAAGGAAAATGTGTCATAACAAAAAATTGAAAGACCCCATATATGGTTATGTTTATATACCGGTAGAGTATATGACAGATATTATTGATACAGCCGAATTTCAGAGATTGAGGAGAATAATGCAGACAAGCTATTCCCCTCTTTATTCGTCAGCTATTCATAATAGGTTTGTCCACTCTATTGGTGTTTTTTATTTGGGAGGAATTGCATCTAACCAGTTAGCAGAGGAAATTGTAAGAAAAGAAATTATGAAAAAAGAACAGGTGGAAAATATTGCATCTGTTTACCGATTAGCCTGTTTGTTACATGATGTCGGGCATGCCCCTTTCTCTCATACAGGAGAGTGCTTCTACAAAAATAAAAATTTTCAATCTGTAGAATTACATGAGAGAATTGCGGAATTAGTCGGTTCCTCGCTTTTTGCAGAAGAATTAAATAAAAAAGAAGCAGTAGCAGCGGCACCTCATGAATTAATGAGTGTAATTATAGGAATAAAAAATTATGGAATGTTTTTAGAGACAACGGAAAACAAGGAATTTTTTGCCCGATGTATTACCGGATACAAATATGATGACGGGACTATAGAGAAACAGATAAAAAATTGTTTTATTTCTATGCTAAATTCAAAAGTTATAGATGTGGATAGATTGGATTATCTAATAAGGGATGCGTACATTACAGGATTCGAGACTGTTAATATAGATTACCGCAGATTATTAAATGCTTTGACGGTAGTTTGTCATAATAATAAATTTGAAATTGCATATAAAAAGGATGCCCTGAGTATTATAGAAAATGTAGTGTATGCTCATGATGCTGAAAAAAAGTGGATTCAGAATCATCCGGTTGTGTTATACGAAGCGTATATCATAAAGCATATTATCATGAATCTTAATGAAAAACTTAATACGGAAAATAAACGGTTGTTTTCAGAAGAAGCATTAAGCCGGGAGGGGATTGTATTGAATAAGAAAGTAAAAGTTTCTCTTCTTTGCGATGATGATATCGTATATCTCTATAAGAATATGTTTTCTGACGATCTTAGTTTAGAATATTTGAATAGGCAAAACAGAAGACATCCGATATGGAAATCAGAAGCAGAATATATGGGATATATAGATGGTTTGGGTGGAGAACAATTAAACGAGATTTTTGATCAGTATATAGCCACAATGACAAAAGGCGAATTTAAGGATATCCCGTCATTTACTGTCATAGATGAAACTTATATCAAAAAGATTAAGAAAGAACTCACCAAGGCGAAAGCAGAAATGAAAGCAGCAGGGGGAGATACTAGAAAAGAAGAATCTGTGCAGAATAATATTCAGGGAATAAAAAGAAGGATGGCTTTTTGCTTAAGATTGCAAAAGTTTGCTAATGAGAATAATATGGATTGTGATTTTGTATTATTAAAAGCCGACATATTTAACAGTAATTTTTCCAAGGAATACTTGGGCAAGACATTGATAGTTTTTAAAGATGGAAAAACGGAAAATGTTTATCCTATTATTAAAGTATGCAGTACTCTGAAAGCCGAAAAAATGGATGGAGATATGTTTTATATTTTCTGTCGGAAAAAGAAAGACACAAAAATAGAAGGAATAAAAGAGTTTTGTAAACGTCTTTATTTAGATACAGTGGGAGCATAGGAGGAATGAAGGAGAGGGGAGATGAAGATAAGTGTGTAAGTTCCCGGAAACCTACACACTTTATATTATACTCCCAGCCCTAATTTTTCCCGGTAGATTTCTCTGTCGCCATCCTGAAACACATTAAAAATAATGCGTTCCATATGATTAGAATTATTTTTTAAAAAATCCGATACAGTTTCCAGAGCAATTCCTGCCGCCTCGTCGTTCGGGAAATGAAATTCCCCCGTTGAAATACAGCAGAAAGCAACGGACGTTATCTTATTCTCTACGCAGCATTTCAAAATGTTTTCATAGCAGCTTCTAAGATCCTGACGATGTTGATTATTTAAAGCGCCATATACAATGGGTCCGACTGTATGAATGATATATTCACAGGGAAGATTGTAAGCGTTTGTCAGGGTAGCGGTGCCGATGGGTTCTTCGTATTGCCTGCCATAACGAAGCCGCCTCTGGTTCATAATATGGTTACATTTCGCTCTAAGCTGCATTCCGGCAGCGCTGTGAATCGCATTATCAATACATCCGTGACATGGAACGAAACATCCTAACATCTGTGAATTGGCTGCATTTACAATTGCACCCACTTCCAATCTCGTGATATCTCCCTGCCAGAGTGATATTTTTTCTGCAAAAGGGAAGCTGCTGCCATATTGTTCCTTTATCGTTGGAATATCCGACAAAGCTACAATACCCTTTTCCGAAAGCTCCTCCTTTAAATAATCGTCCTGAATACTTAAAAGTTCCTTTGATAAATTTCCCGGCATACGGATATTCATAAGGGAACGAATTGCTTTTTTCTTTTCCGACAGACTGTATTTATCGGTCTTAAGGTTTTTGTATTCCTTGGAATCTTCTATTAGTTTATCCAGAAAAATGTCGATTCTATCACTTGCATTCATTTAGGACACCAGCTTTCCTTTCCATTCCGTAAATAAATCGGATACCGTTTTTGCCATATCTGCGTTAATTCCGATTGCTCTGTTTCCAAAGCTTTCAGGTACGACAGCTTCATTCAGGTTAAGGCGGATGAGTGACAGATTATTGTGTTCCCGCACCATTTTTTCAAATGGGAAACGAATGATAACAGGGGTATTGAAGCCCACGCCCAATTCCAATAAGACCCCTTTTTTGTTCTGCATTTTTTCAAGGAAGTCACCATATCGACCTGCTGCCGCATGCCAGTTTTCATCCTCTACAAAATACTGATCACAGCGCAGGTGCATTGTCATATTACCGCCGCATACCGGACATTTGGGAACCATATACGAGGGAATCAGACAATCCTTTCTTGCCTGATCCATTTGACGAAACATCTCTTCGGCATCATATATTTTTTGATGACAGCCTGTTTCACATTGTATCTTTCCATAATCTCCCTGTGTAGCAAAAATGCGGTTGCTGTCAAAACCAGCCTTAAAAAATTGATGATCCACATTGGTTGTCAGAACAAAATAATCCTTTTCTCTTACCAGCTCATAAAGCTGTTTGTATAGAGGCAGAGCTGGCGGCAGAAAGCGGTTTATCATGCTGTGCTTTGACCAATAACCCCATTTGGCTTCCTGTGTAGGAAACGGAAAAAAACCGGCGCTATACATGTCCGTCATATACATAGAACCATATTTTTCAATAAATTCGCCAAAGTTATCTGTAAAACGTGCGCCACTATAGGTAAGTCCGGCTGCTGCGGATGCTCCGGCGCCTGCCCCAATCAGTACAATTTCAGCATTCTCCAAAAGTTCCACAGCATGATGAATCTGTTCCTCATAAGGGATTTTTTGAAAAATATAATCCCTCGCAGGAGTACCATCTAGAAACTGTGTCCAATTTACTTTTCCTTTCTGAATTTTTTTCATAATTCACCGACCTCTTTTTGTTTTGATGTAAACTCTTATGTTACAACAAAATAATAGCACTGGTTGGTTGTAATGTCAATAGTTACAAAGCAAATTGATAGTATGGAGCAGAGATTATCAGACTCTCCTGTCAAATATGGATGTATTCTCGCTGTTCATCATATTTATAAAAGTGTCTTTATCGTTATGGGGAAATAATAATTCCATATACAAATTTCCCAGTAGATTTTTTACCTCGTCGGCATCAACGTTTTCAATGGGAAAGTCATTTATTTCCAGACGTTTTAAATTTTCCAGAACACTTTCTATATTCTGTTGGTCTGAAGGTTTCTGTTTTTGTTCAGTGCCGGAGGCTTCCGGGGTGGCTGGATTCATAATCGGTTTCGTTTCAGGAATGTTGTATACAACATTTTGGCATGTCTTTTCAAAGCATTCCGGGGAATATTGTGCCAGATAGCTCAGGTCATCCATGGTCAGAGTCCGTTTATTATGTATTTTAAGATAGATATTGACAAGGCGGGTATCTTTTTCCATAGCTGACCTCCTATCGTGGATTTATATGCTGTTCTTAATTTTAGTATAACATTTTCTGAAAAAAAGTAATAGCAGGGAGTAATAAATAATTGCTGTTTCCATAGAAATACCTGAAAAACGAATTATCATTTCCATTTTGTAATTTCTGTGTTATACTATATCTATAATGGGGAGTTGAAAGAAGGCAAAATGGGAGAAGTAAAAGAAAAGCGTTATACGATTGCAGTTATGACCGGAGACACCCAATCAGATTATTCAGAGGAATTGATGAGAGGGTTTTATACCGGTGCCCGTGAAGAGGGTGTGAACATTGTATTGCTTATGGGACCGCAGATGCCGACATACTGTACTGATATCGTCACCAGTAGTATTACCGGTAACTACAGGTATCAGTTTAATTCTATCTATCAGTATGTACATTTCATTAAGCCGGATGCGATTGTTGTTACATACGGTTCTTTATCTGCCTTTTATTCCGAACAATCCAAGAAAGATTTCCTGGATCAGTTTTCAGACATTCCTTATCTGGTGATAGAGGATAAATCGCTTGACGAGAATGTCCCTTATTTGGATACTGACAACTACAGCGGCATGAGGGCATGTGTGGAGCATCTGATAGTGGATCATGGCTATCGGAAGATAGCTTTTTTAAGTGGTCCCCAAAATAATCACGATTCAGAAGAGCGTATGCGTGCATATATGGATGTGATGAAGGAGTACGGTATTGAAGTTACAGATTCCATGGTTGCCTATGGCGACTATACGGACCGCGTAGATGAGCAGGCGACGTACCTGTTGGAAAATAATCCCGGGCTGGAGGCCATTGTGTCCGCTAACGACGGTATGGCGAAGGCGTGCTATCGTGTCTGTGCCACTCGAAATCTGATTGTGGGTAAGGATATTGCGATTACGGGCTTTGATAATATTACTTCGGCGAGCACCATGAATCCGCCGCTGACAAGTGTGTCACAAAACAGCTTTCAGATTAGTTATACGGCATTGAAGAGTGCAGTAGCTATGTGCAGGGGAGAAAAAATAATCTCCAGAAGTATGCCAACCGTATTAAAGAAGCGATGTTCCTGCGGATGTTCGCCGGTGGAAATTCTTTCCACCAGATATATTCCTGAAAATGAGATGGGAGATTTTATTGAAAAAGCGATTGAAGAGGTTTCTGAGTATCTGTTTGCTTCCGTTTCCTATGATAAGGATTATGAATATCTGAAAGCGGCGCTGGCAGAATTTTTCCATTATATCTATGACGCTTTTTTTAAGAGCAGTGAACATCAGTTTAATATGGAATCTCTGCTGTATATTGTAAAGAAAATGGCGGCGTATCCTTATGTGTCCAATGCTTTCCTGCTTGAAAGCATTACGCAGACCCTTCAGATTCTGATGGCAAATGCCAAGGATAGCTATTCCCAGGGTATGATGGCTGCTGTGATTTCCTCCATACAACAGTTTGTACACTCCTTGAATATTGAAAAACTTGAAAATGAAATTTATATATCCAATCGAAAGGCGTGGTTCGTACCGACCTTTGCCAGAGATTTGGCGAGTGAGGAATATTTGTCCAAACCGCAGAACATTTTCTTCCGTATTATGGGAGACTTAAAAAAGATGGCGGTAAGAAGCGCTTATTTCTTTACCTTTGTGGATGATACGGTTATCCATGAGCCAAATAAGCCCTTGAAATTTCCGGAAAAGATGTATCTGATTGCCTATTTTGACTCACAGGACATGACATTTTATCACAAGGTGGAGCAGCCGGAATTTACAACACAAAATGGTTTTATGTCCTTTATTAACAGCAAAAATCCGGCTTGCTTCACACCCGTGATACTATTTTCAGAGCGTAAGCAGTATGGCATTATGATGTGTGAGGTAGACCATGAAGATATTGCTTTTCTGCAAATGTGCAGTATTCAGTTGGGAACTTTGTTCCGTTTTATTGAACTGAATATGCAGGAACAGCAATCCCAGATAGAGCTGCAGGATTCGCTGCGAGTTATTAAAGAACAGAATACGGTTTTGAGCTTCATTTCAGAATATGACGAATTGACCAAGCTGCTTAACCGGAGGGGCTTTATTGAGCGGGCGCTGACATTATATAAAAACAGCACGGGAAAACGCGCTTACCTGATTTTTGGCGACTTGGATCATCTAAAAGAAATAAACGACCTGTTTGGGCATGCGGAGGGCGACTTCGCAATCAAGAATATTGCGGAGCGAATGCGCACGATTTTGCCGGAGGGAGCACTTTGCGGACGTATAGGCGGCGATGAATATGTTGCGTTTCTGCTTACGGATGAGGAAGCGTTTAAGGAACGTATCAAGGCAGAGTTTGAAGAGGCGGGCAGAACATTTAATGAAGAAAGCGGAAAACCATATTATATTGAAATATCGCTTGGTATTTATGAATGTATTTGCAGCGAAGAGGTAAATTTTGAAGAAATAATGAAAAAATCTGATGAGCTTTTATATGAGGCAAAGACAAACAGACGAAAGAGCGTGAAAAAGTAATATTTTAACAGTGAGATAAAGGGCAGATATTTAAGAGGGATTCGGTATGTATATTAATGAAATGGCAATTGGCTCCGCAGTATCAGTAAATGCCAAAAATAAAGATGGAAAAGAAGTAAATCTGGATACTACGATTATAGGGGCTTATGATGGCGGACAATACAAGATGGTGCTGGTGGAGGCGCTCAGGCATAACGGACAGATTCTTGTGTTTGAGTCTGTTGCCTGTCAGGCATTCATAACCAATGCAGATGATAATAAGATTTATAAGTTCCGATTGCCGGCGATTGCCAAAAGGGAGCAGGATGGTAAACTGTATCATTGTCTGATATCCAGTGATAATGCTTCTGAGGAGAATCGCAGAGGAGCCAAAAGATACGGTTTGAGTGCCAAGGGAACCCTCCAGATTTTGGGGACCGCTTCCAATGTGAAAGGCTATGTCCGTGATGTTTCCGCAACGGGCATATCTTTCCTTGCATCTGATGCGAATCTGAGTATTGGCGATAAGGTGTCAATTTCATTCAAGCATGAGATGACAGGCGCGCAGCTTAAAGTGGTAGCGCAGATTGTCAGAATACAGGAGCAGGATAAGGGAACGCTTTACGGTTGCCTGATACATAAGCACGATGCAAAATACACATTGATGATTTCCTATCTGATGCGACAGGAATGCAAGGTACGGAAATCATAAATAAAGAAAGTAAAAAAGCTTCCGCAGCGCATTTTTACAGGCGCTGAGGCAAAACAACCGTAAAAGTGGCGCCGCCGCCGGGAGTGTCATCCACCAGAATTTTTCCATGGTGGGCGGAGACAATTTCCTTTGCAATACTTAAGCCCAGTCCGAAATGCTCTTTTCCGGAACGGGCAGTATCTTCTCTGTAAAAGCGGTCAAAAACATGCGCTTTGGCGGCAGGGGAAATACCGATTCCGTTGTCGATAACCTGTAAGCGGAACTCCTGATGCTCATAGCTCAGGTTTAAGATAATGGAGCCGTTTTCCCTGCTGTAGCTGATTGCGTTGGAAAGCAGGATTTCCAATACCTGTGCGATGCGTTCTGCATCCCAGTGACAGACGGGGAAAGCCTCATCGGGAAGCTGTATGGATAACCGGATATTTTGCCCGTCGGCAATGGGTTTGTACGCTTCATACACATTGAGGAGCAGAGTATCCGGTTCTGTGTCTTCCATATGAAAGAGCCAACTCTGATTGTCAGAGCGCACCAGCGTAAGTAATTCATTGATTAAGTGGGACATTCTGGCGCCTTCCGATTCGATGGTTGCAAAAAAGCGAGGCTGCTCGGAAGGATCTGCGCATTTCAGCGCTGAGATACTTGATAGGATAACGGAAACCGGTGTCCGAAGCTCATGGGATGCCCCTGCAATAAAGGCAGCTTGTTTTTCGTGGGCTTCTCTGACAGGACGCAGGAGCCGCCCCGTATAATAATAAGAAAAAACAAAAAGTGCAAGTATCCCCAGTAAATTCAGGCACAGAAGCGTTGTCCGCTGACGAATAAACTGTATTTTCAGCGCCTTCGTGGGAAACAGCAGGACTGTGCACAGCGTTCCGGAGGCGCGGTTCATACTGCTGTAACAGATATAGTATTCCTGTTTGTCCGCCGCTTTGTATGCAAACTCTTTGTGGACAGAGCCATAATAGGCGGAGCTTGCGATAGAATTGATAAAATCCTTATTGTTTTCCAAAACCTCCTGCACAAGCATTTGCTCGGAATCGTTCAGCGCGGTTGTCGTGTAGGACAAAGGAATTTCGTTGTCATAAAGTCCGATGATATATTTGCCCCCTGCGCTGACTTTTGTCAGCCATTCGTAAGTGACGGTGGTCTGATTTTCCAGATTGGAAAGCAGCGTGTTCATCTCCCCGGTAAAGGTGAGGAAACTGTTGTATTTTGTTTCTGTCTCAGACATATATTGATAGATTCCAGACATAATGACCAGAATCAGGGAAGCGATTCCGGCGAAGAAAAATGCCAGTCTGCGGTGGATTTTCTGATACATGGTTAGTTGACACCTCATTTCCGTTAAGTCTTTAGAGAACCTGCTTTTCAAGCCGGTAGCCTACCCCGCGTATGGTTTTGATTGCCACAGAAGAGCCTGCATTTTTGATGCGGCGGCGAATAAAATACATGTAATTGTCCAAATTTCCTTCCTCCACCTCTGCATCGGGTCCCCAGACCTTTGTCAGAAGCGTCATTCGGGGCAGAGTCTGAGAAGCGTTTTTCAACAGGTATTCCAGTAAGGCGCCTTCTTTTTTGGACAGGGTGCAGGTACCGAGAGGTCCCGTGAGCGTATTTTCGGTGGTGTTGTAGGTAATATCCGCAAAAGAATACAGGTCGCTGTTTTCCCAAGTCCGCGGGCGTCTGCGGATACAGCGGATTCGCGCAAGAAGCTCTTCAAAGGCAAAGGGCTTCACCAGATAATCGTCGGCGCCGGCATCCAGACCGTGAATCTTGTCTTCCAGTTCCCCCAGCGCGGTCAGCAGAATAACCGGAACCGCATTGTCGGTGGAGCGGAGCTTTTTTAAGATGGTAAGACTGTCCATATGGGGCAGCATCCTGTCTAACAGAATCAAATCATAAATGGGCTGGCTGGTATAATAATCCGCATCCGCTCCGTCTTCACAGGTATCTACCTGATATCCTTTTTTCTCTAATTGAAAAGCTAAAGAATAGCATAAATCGTGGTCGTCCTCTATTAATAAAATCCGCATAATGTCTCCTTGTGAATCCTTTTGTGTCGTAACCTGATATTTATATTGTATCACAGATATCTTTAATTTTTCTCTAAAGCTTAGAGAAAGATTAGAGATTGCTATGTTATAGTTTGGGTGTCGACTGAAGGATAGCTATTATTAAGAGTTTAGCGCAGAGGAGGAAAATATGAAACGAAGCAGTAGAAAGAAATATTTGCGGAAAGGAATATCTGCGCTGCTGGCAGCTGTACTCGCACTTAGTATGGCAGGCTGCGGCGGCACGGAAAAGCAAAATAATGACATCGTATCATCAAAAGAAACAGCAGGAACAAATGACATAAGTGTCACTGCAAAAGGAAGATACACGGAAACAAAGCTGGAAATACCTCAGTATTTTCAGGGAAAAGGAGAAATGACATTATTGTCAGACGGAAACATTCTGCTCCTTGACTGGGAAAACGGTACGAAAAGCATCTCTAAGGATAAAGGAATGAGCTGGGAGAGTGAGACGGTGCAGGAACTGAAGCAGCTTGCTGCGAATGGGAATGTGGAAGTCGGAGGAGCTGCTGCGCCGGACGGAGGTCTTTTTATCTACTATATTGACTGGTCGGAATCAACGGAGGAAAAGCTGTTTCCTGAAAAATACATTTATCTGGCGGCAGACGGAAGCAAGCAGGAATTTGAATTAGGTCTTGAGGAATATCGTTCCAGTGTCAGCCGGGCAGTATTTTCTGCTGACGGACGCCTGTTTGTCGCAGATGAAAATGATGGGAAAATTTACGAAATTAATTTGCAAGGACAGAGTGCAAAGGAGTTGTTTTCTGTAGAGCAAATCAGGGAGTTGTCGTTGTGTGCAGGCAGTGCGCAGCTTGCAGTTTTAGATGGATATTCGGTAAACTTCTATGATTTAAACAGCGGTGAAATCACTGCAGAGGATAAGCTGCTGAATGACTTTATTAAAGAGCAGAGCAGCAAAAAAACCGGAATCGTAATGTGTCCGGGGACTGGGGAAGGAGAGCAGGAGGTCTTGTATCTGGCATCCGCAGGGGGGATTTACCGTCATGTTATCGGAGGCAGTGTGATGGAACAACTGGCAGACGGTGCGTTAAACAATCTGGGAGATCCCACCAGAACACCTGTCAGCATGGTACAGCCGGAGGAGGGAACTTTTTTGATTCTCTATGATAATGGCGAACTGTACTCCTATGTGTATGATGCGGAGGCTTCCGCTGTGCCGGAGGAGCAGATAACAGTTTACAGTCTGTATGACAACGAGACGGTGCGCCGGGCTATCAGTATTTTCCGCGAGAAATATCCGAACGTATTTGTGAAATTTGAAATAGGCTTAACGGGAGAGGATGGCATGACGGAAAATGACGCCATTCGCAATCTGAACACCGAGATATTGTCGGACGGGGGACCGGATTTGCTTTTGCTGGATGGAATGCCTGTGGATTCCTATATGGAAAAAGGAATCCTTGCGGATTTGAGTGATACCGTGGAGGCGTGGAAAAAAGAGACAAACTTCTATGAGGGAATTTTGGAGGGTTACCGGCAGGAATCGGGGCTGTATGTGCTGCCCTTCCGATATGACATACCTCTGATTGGAGGAGCGGAAGAATACCTTTCTGCTATCAGTGATTTAAAAACGCTGGCAGATACTGCGGAGCAGATTGCAGACAGCGCACAGGCAAAAATAACGGTGCTGAATACCTATACGGCGGAGGAGCTTTTAGAACGGCTTTATGCGATATGCGAAGGCGCCTGGGTAACGGAGGACAATACTGTGAAGGAACAGGCGCTTAAGGAATTTCTTACGGATGCCAAACGGATTTATACTGCTGAACAGAAGAATCTTCCCGCGGATAAGAAAGAGGAGCATGACGAGTTAATTGCGAATGCGCTGAACTACTATTCAGAGGAGGAGATGAAAAAGGTGATGATGGAAATTGACCAGGGAGTGAACAGTCAGATGGTTGGTTCCGCTGTATTGGCAGCAGGATATTTAGGTTCCATGGAAGCCTTTCGCACGTTTGTCTCCGAGAGAGAAAAGATAGCCGAAACAATGGACAATTATCAGCTTCAGATATGGAACGGACAGTGTGAAAGAGTGTTCTGTCCCACAGGAATTGTAGGACTTTGCGCAAACGCCCAAAATCCGGAGTATGCGTTAAAATTTATTGAGACGCTGCTCTCAGAGGAAGTACAGCAGGAGGATTTGGGGGATGGCTTTCCGGTAAACCGGGATGCCTTTGGGATTTTTACTCAGAATCCGGAACCGGAGTATGGCTATAGTTTGGGCGTGATGACGGAAAATGGGGAATCCATTCAGCTTAATTTGCGCTGGGCAAACCCTTCGGAAATCGAAGAGTTAAATCAACTTATCAGCCTGCTGAATACTCCGGCGGAAACCAACAATTTAGTAAAGGACAGTGTTATTTCTATCGGTGTAAAGGCATTGACAGGAGAGAAGGAAATTGATGAGAGCGTGGAAGAAATCGTGCAGAAAATATCGCTTCAACTGCAGGAGTAGGGTGCTTTTCCTGTTGCCGGGGCTGATAGGAGTCAGCGTGTTTGTGCTGCTTCCCTTTCTGGATGTGGGAAAACGTTCCTTTCAGACTGCAATTACCGGAGAATTCTGCGGTGTTGACAATTATGTGACGATCTTTCACAATCAGGCATTTCTGCTGGCACTGGGCAACACTGCGCGGTTTGTCGCAGTGGGATTGCCTCTGCTGCTGGCGCTCTCCCTCTTTCTTGCCTGCATGATTGACAGAGGTATTCATGCAAGGTGGTGGAAGGCGGTTTATCTTTTCCCCATGGCGGTGCCCACGGCAACGGTTGTGCTGATTTGGAAATTATTGTTTCACCAGAACGGCGTACTGAATGGGCTGATTAACCGATTCGGAGGAACTGCCGTGGACTGGCTGGGCAGTGATGCGTCCTTTTGGGTGCTGATTTTCAGCTATCTTTGGAAAAATACGGGATATACCATTGTGCTTTGGATGGCAGGATTGCATAGTGTGCCTGTGGAGAGAAAGGAAGCTGCGAGGGTGGACGGCGCGTCGGAGAGACAGTGCTTCTTTTACGTGGTGCTGCCGGAGTTAAAACCCATGCTGTACACCATTACGGTGCTGTCCTTCTTAAATTCCTTCAAAGTGTTTCGGGAGGCGTATCTGGTGGCGGGAGCGTATCCTCAGCAGAAAATGTATCTGCTGCAGCATTTGTTTAACAATTGGTTTACCAATCTGGAGATGGATAAGATGGCTGCGGCGGGAGTGTGTATTACAGTGGTGTTTCTGGTTGGCGTAATTGTGCTGCAGCGTCTGTGGGACAGGAAGGAATAGTGTGGATAACATATGAGAACAAAAAGATTTCTGTGGATTGTGGCAAGGCGTGTTATTAGGAAAATAGCGGACGGGATATGTCTGTGCGGCTTTGCGGTGCCGGTTTTTCTGCCCGTTGTAATGGTCCTGTGCAGCTCGGTAAAGAGCGAATATGAGCTGTCGGAGCTGCTTTCTCCGATCTTAAGCAGTGGGACGGGGGAGATAAACTGGCAATTTTTATCTTTGTACCCTACAGCAGGGCATTTCTTCCAATTACTGTTCGGGACGCCAGATTTTTTTACCGTGTTTTGGAATTCCCTGAAAATTGTTTCGCTGATTCTGCTGGGACAGCTCGTGATTGCAGTTCCCTCTGCGTGGGCGTTTGCCGCATTTCGATTTCGGGGAAGGGGCATATTGTTTTTACTCTATATTATGCTGATGCTGCTTCCCTTTCAGGTGACTATGCTGCCCTCCTATCTGGTACTGAACAGACTGCATATGCTGGACACTCATGGGGCGGTGATTTTGCCGGCAATTTTTTCCACGTTTCCTGTATTTCTGATTTACAGAAGCTTTGCGGGAATCCCTGGGGAACTGCTGGAGGCAGCCAGAATTGACGGTGCCGGAGAGTGGAGCATTTTTACAAGAATCGGTGTGCCGTTAGGTTCGGGAGGAATTTTGTCTGCACTGGTGCTGGGTTTTCTGGATTACTGGAATATGATGGAGCAGCCGCTGGCTTTTTTGCAGGATAAGACCCTTTGGCCCCTGTCGCTGTATCTTCCTGAAATAGATATCAGACAGGCGGGAAGGGCGCTTGCGGCATCGGTAATTACCTTGATTCCGGCAGCGTTTATTTTTGCCATGGGGCAGGAATATTTAGAGGAGGGAATTGCCGCCTCGGGAATTAAGGCGTAAGGATACGGGTATGGAGGTGTAAGGAGTTTGTGGAGAAAAGTCTGGAGTATACAATGAAAAATTATCGGGGAAAAGCCGTAAAGGGTTTTGTAGTTTTTTTGTTAATTATGCTGTTCTGCACCTTTGTTTCCCGCAGCATTTATGCGTATCAGATGCCCCGTGTGGAAACGGATAAGGCACAGCGGAAAAGTATTTCCCATGTCGTTTCGGCGGAGGGATGTGTCGCTGCCGTCAGCGAAAGTGCGGTGGTGGTTCCGGCGGGAATCCGGATTGCGGAAGTCTGTGTCAGAGTGGGAGAAAAAATTGAGAAAGGCACGGTTTTGTTTCGGCTGGATACGGAATATCTGATTGCGGACGCAGAAGCGCTGGAAGACGAAATCGTATTGTCTGAGCAGAAATTGACGGAAAAAAAGTCGGATTTAAAGATTGCGGAGCAGGCAAGGCAGACCGAACGTGCAAGAGCCAAAGAGGACTTGGAGAATGTGACAAGGACACAGGATTTGAATGTAGGTCAGGCGAGCAGACGCTATGAGCTTGCCAAGAACGAAATGACCGCCTGTAGCCCCGAGGACGAGGGCAGATATGCGTTGGAAAAAGCCTTTATAGAAGCGGAAATGTCCCTGCAAAGTGCGGACAATGAGAGGAGCCTTGCAATTTTGGAGGCGCAGCGCCGGGTGGAAGATGCGGACAGAGCGGTTACGAACGAAAAAAGCAGTATCATGGAGGCGGAGCAGGAATTGGAAGAACTGCAGGAGGCGCTTGCGATTGACCAGGGGCTGATTGCGCAGAATGGGGAGGTGTTCAGCGGGATTGACGGCAGTGTTTCGTCCGTGCAGATTTCTGTAGGGGAAAAAACCACGGATGGCGCGGCAATGAAACTGGCGGACGGTTCCCGGGGATGGGTATTTGAAGCCCGTTTAACAAAAGAGCAGATGGCTTATTTTAATCCCGATGACAACGTAACACTAAAATTTCAAAACGGAAAAAATGCAGTGGAGAACTGCCTCGTATTAGCGACAAACCAGATTGACGATGACAACTATCTGGTGACTGTGGAGGTACAGGAGGAAAGTGTATCCATGGGCGATACAGGCGTCTTACAGTTTTCCACACAGGAAGGTCCCTATGAATGCTGTGTGCTGTTGTCTGCTGTTTATACAAGCAATGACTCCAGCTATGTATTTGTTATACGGGAAATTGACACCATTTTGGGGACAGAGCTGAAAATAGTGAAGAGAAATGTCAGTATCATCGACAAAAATGACACATATGCCGCATTAGAAGAAGGCAGTCTGGGAGAGGAGGAGCAGGTGGTTGTCGATTCTGACAAGGAGATTGCCCCCGGCGATACTGTGCGCCCGATGGAATACGATTACTAATGACTTGCATAAATGAGGTAATCTGCATATAATGGAAACAATGAAAGGCGGAAAAATACTTATGACCCCGATATTTGATACCCATGCCCATTACGATGACGAGGCATTTGACGAAGACAGAGAAGCATTATTACAGGAACTACCCAAGCAGGGGATTGCCAGGGTGGTGAATGTGGGTGCAAGCCTGTCCTCCTGCAAAAAGACCATAGAGCTGATGGAAACGTATGATTTTGTTTACGGCGCCATCGGCGTGCATCCCAACGAGACTGCGGAGCTTAACGAGGAGAGTTTTGCATGGCTCAGGGAGCAGTGTCAGAGAGACAAATGTGTGGCGGTAGGAGAAATCGGTCTTGACTATTATTGGGATGAGCCGGCGCGTTCCGTCCAGAAGGAGTGGTTTGTAAGACAGCTTGATCTGGCAAGGGAACTGTCCCAGCCTGTGATTATCCATTCCAGAGATGCGGCAAAGGATACCGTGGACATCATGACGGCGGAAAACGCGTCGGAAATCGGCGGCGTGGTGCACTGCTTTTCCTATACGAAGGAAACGGCAAAAATCTTTCTGGATATGGGTTTTTATATCGGTATCGGCGGTGTACTTACCTTTAAAAACGCTAAGAAATTGAAAGAAGCAATGGAATATATCCCTATGGACCGTATTGTGTTGGAAACGGATTGTCCCTATCTGGCGCCGGTTCCCAATCGCGGCAAACGCAACAGTTCCCTGAATATTCCCTATGTGGTGGCTGCTATGGCGGAAATCAAGGGAATCACAGAGGAGGAAGTCCGCCGGCAGACATGGAAGAATGCCCATGATTTGTACCGTATGAAAATATAGCCGCAGGTCTGTAAGCTCCATGGCATACAAATAGAGCTGTGCACTTTTAAGAAGGAGGTGGCACAGCTCTTGGAAAATTGCAATCTTATTTCAACAGATTTTCTGCCATCTGTGTAATCAAATCATAGTCAGCCGTATCCTGACTGCATTCCCATATAATAATCCCGGCAAGCTTCGTTGCATTGATGTAATCCAGTTTTTCCTGTAAGGATAACGCATCCTCCCAAGTGAGGAACCACTTATAATAGGGAGAATTTTCATCGTCATTGTACAGATAGGTGGCGCCTTCCGTATCGTCATGAGCGAGATGCCAGCCGCAGCCCTCTTTGGAGAAGCCGGAAGCTTTTACCCATCTGACGCCTTCTTTTTTCAGTGTGTAACCGCTGACGGCTTCAGAAGAAAAAGCAAGGCATTCCGTTTCTGCAACCTCTTTATTGGTTGCCCTATGGGTTGCGGAGGGTGCGCCCACAATCTGAGCAGGGTTCATTTCATTCATTAAGAAGGAAATTGCATACAGCGGGGAGCCGATGCAAAGCTTTTCTTCGGGAATTCCCAATGCTGTCATGTAATCAGCGGTTTTTTTGGTTCCCTGAAAGCTGCTGGCATGTCCGGTAACACCATCCCATACGCCTGCCAGGTCATAAGTCATGAGATTAATCATATCCAGATAAGCGGCAGCTCCCTTCCAATCCTGCATGGGAAGAATGGAAGTAGTGGAACCGCCTGCACATGCGGTAACTTTTTTAATGCCCTCTCCGAAGCTTTCAGCCAGGGCGGCTTTCAGCTCTGACAAAAGAAGTACAAAATTGGCGCTGTCTTCTGCGGCAGTGCCCCAGATAGGGCATCCTTCATCGCCGTCGTCTGCGTCAGGGTCTGGAAGTCTTTCTCCTGCGGTAGAGCAGCCGGGATATTCCCAATCGATATCGATGCCGCTAATCCAAGGGTATTTACGAATCAGATTTACGCAGCTTTGGATGAAAGATTTTCTTCCGGCAGCAGTATAAGCCATTTCCGAGAAATAACCGCATCTTGCCCAGCCGCCGATGGAAAGCATGATATTGACATTCGGATATTTTTGGGAAAAAGCCTCATACTGGGCAAAATGGTTTTTGGGCAGAGAGGACTCTATCTCGCTGGGCTCCTGATTCTCATAGTCGTTTTCAGGGCGCATGGAGACAATTGTGAAATCCGTTCTGGGTAATTCGCCCCGGTCTCTTCTCTCAAAGGAACTTTCCTTAGAGCCGTCCGCAGGGGTTACGCTCCAGAACGCATGGTTTACAAAGGTAACTCTGTCCCAGGGGATGCCTGCCACCTCACCGCCTTTTGCGGCGGGTTTTCTGCCTAAATACCAGTTTGCAAAGTAAACAATAATTTCTTTTTTCTTTGTACGCAATGTAAAGTACCTCCTGAAATAAATGTCATTCCTATATATCCGCAGCGTTATTGCAGCAGATTGTCAGCCATCTGTGAAATAAACAGGTGGTCATGAGTATCCTGACTGCATTCCCAGACGATGATGCCTGCCAGATTAGCGCTGTTAATGTAATTCAATTTTTCCTGCAGAGACAGTTCATTTTCATAAGAGAGAAACCACTTATAATAAGGAGAAGATTCGTCATCATTGTACATATAGGCGGAACCTCTCTTGGAATTATAGGCGAGATGCCATCCCGTACCGCCATTGTCAAAGCTTTCTCCCATTACCCATTTTCCGTCCTCCTGGTTTAGCGTATACCCGCTGACGGCTTCGGATGCAAAAGCGCAGAGCATGGTTTCATCGATTTCGGCGCTGTTTGGTTTATAGTTTTCGATGGGTGCGCCTAAAACCTTGTCGGGATTCATTTCTTTCATCAGAAAAGCGGTGGCATACATGGGAGTGCCGATGCAAAGCTTGCCCATATCAATTCCCAAGTCCTTAAAATAAATGACGGCGGCTTTGGCTCCGTTGCAGCTGCTGGCTTCTCCGGTAACACCGTCCCAGATACCCGCAAGGTCGTAAGTCATAATATTAATCATGTCCAGATGAGGCGCGAAAGCAGCCCAGTCCTGCATGGGCAAGGTCCAGCCTGTAGATGCGGATGCACAGGCGGTAAGTTTTTTTACGCCCTCGCCGTAATGATCGTCCATAGCTGTCCTAAGCTCCGATAAAAGCGCGGCAAAGTTGGTACTGTCCTCTGCGGCGGTGCCGAAGATGGGGCATCCCTGATCGTTTTCGCTTTCAGGGGCGCGTTCCCCGTCCTTGGAGCCGCCGGGATATTCCCAGTCGATATCGATGCCGTCAATCCAGGGATCCCGGTCCATCAGGTCGAGACAGCTCTGAATAAAGGACTGACGACCCTCCGGTGTATAAGCCATCTCAGAAAAATAACCGCATGCTGTCCAGCCGCCAATCGAAATCATAATATTTACATCAGGGTACATTTCAGAGTAAACGGCATATTCTGCGAAATGATTTCGTTCCATGTCGGGATTGATTTCACTTTTTGCGGTGTCTTCATAGTCCTTATCGGGAGCGGTAGAGATAATCGTAAACTCTGTCCGTGCACCCTCTCCGCTGGTTCTTTGCTCTATAGAGGTCTTGGTGGAACCGTCTGCCGGAGCCACAGCCCAGAAAGCATGATTGATATAAGTTATCTTGTCCCAGGGGATACTTGCGACCTCGCCGCCCTCAGCGCCGGGTTTTTCTCCCAGATACCAGTTGGCGAAATAGACAACAACCTGTTTTTCACTGGCAGTTTCCATTTCTTCCGGGGCATTTTCATCAGGAAGTACCGCAGCCTGTCAGCAACATGGAAAGAATAATACCTGTTGCTATCAATTTTTTTCCCTTCATAAAAAATCCCCCCTATTGTTTTTGTTTGTGCGAGTTTCAAACAGGATTTAGGAAACCCTAATTAAATCTATCATACAGTAAAACGCTAAAGAAAAAAATTGTTATAAGAGGGAATATTTGTTTAAATTTGGTGGGTTTGTATATTTTCCCAAAGCCGCTTCGTTATTGTGTGTTGCAATTTACAGTTATCCGTGATACGATAACTGCAAGCAAGTAATTTCAGAAGATTGATTCTATGATTCTCAGACCGGCTGACGGTTTCTGGCTTTTTCGGACTTCTTGCTTAATCCCGTGGAAGATATTCCAAAGAAAACGGCAGGAAGGGAAAAGCAATAAATAATGGAGTTATATAAATGTCTGATTCAATAAAAAGAGAAAAATCATTTGAAGACGAATTGAAAAAGCTTCCCAGGGAACCGGGAGTTTATATTATGCGCGACAAAAACGATACCATTCTCTATGTGGGAAAGGCAGTCAATCTGCACAACCGCGTGCGTTCTTATTTTCGGGAATACATCGGCAGAGGACCTGCCATCGACCAGATGGTATCCAGGATTGCGCGATTTGAATATATTATCACAGACTCCGAGCTGGAGGCGTTGGTACTGGAAAATAATCTGATTAAGGAGCATTCTCCCAAATATAACACGCTGCTTAAGGACGACAAAACCTATCCTTATATTAAAGTAACGGTAGGGGAGGAATATCCCCGGATTTTGTTTTCCCGCACGATGAAAAAGGATAAATCGAAATATTTCGGACCCTACAGCAGTGCCGCGGCAGTGAAGGACACCATTGAACTGCTGAATAAGCTTTACCAGCTTCGGACCTGTAACCGGAATTTACCCAGGGATATCGGCAATGAGCGTCCCTGTTTAAATTATCATATAAAGCAGTGTCTTGCGCCCTGTCAGGCTTATGTCAGCAAGGAACAGTATCGGGAACAGGTGGCAGGAGCGTTGGAATTTTTAAACGGAAATTACAACTTAATATTAAAGGACCTGGAGGAAAAAATGAAAGCTGCCGCGGAAAATCTGGAATTTGAGGAGGCGGCAAAATACCGTGACCTTTATGCCAGTGTAAAAGCCGTATCCCAGAAGCAGAAAATTACGGACAGTACCGGAGATGACAAGGATGTCATTGCGCTCTATCAGGATGAAGCAGAGGCAGTGGTGCAGGTTTTCTTTGTGCGTGACGGAAAGCTGATAGGCAGGGAACATTATTACATGACAAATGTGTCGGAAAATGACAGGTCAGGTGTCCTTCAGGATTTTATCAAGCAGTTTTATGCAGGAACTCCGTTTATCCCCAAAGAACTCATGATTCAGTACGAAATTGAGGATGCGGCGCTGATAGAGAAGTGGCTTAGTGAGCGCCGGGGAGGACGCGTTTATATCCGTGTACCGAAAATCGGCAGCAAGGAGAAGCTGGTGGAGCTGGCAGCGCAGAATGCAAAGCTGATTCTGAATCAGGACAGGGAAAAACTGAAACGTGAGGAAGGCAGGACAATCGGCGCCGTGAAGGAGATTGCCCGTCTGCTGGGGTTAGGGCAGATAGACCGTATGGAGGCGTTCGACATTTCCAATATCAACGGTTTTGAAAATGTGGGTTCCATGGTAGTATATGAGAAGGGAAAGCCGAAGCGCAGCGATTACCGGAAGTTCAAGATAAAAAGTGTGTCGGGTCCCGATGATTATGCCTGTATGAGAGAGGTTCTGACCAGACGGTTTGTGCATGGAATGGAAGAGAGCAGGGAGCTGGCAGAGAAGGAAATAGAGCAGGAATATGGCAGCTTTACCAAATTTCCGGATTTGCTTCTGATGGATGGCGGGCGCGGACAGGTGAATATTGCCCTGTCCGTGCTGGAGGAGCTTCATATTGATATTCCTGTATGCGGTATGGTCAAGGATGACAATCACCGCACCAGAGGCTTATACTTTAATAATGTGGAGCTGCCTGTCGACACGCACTCCGAGGGTTTTAAGCTGATTACCCGTATTCAGGATGAGGCGCACCGGTTTGCCATAGAGTATCACCGGTCGCTGAGAAGCAAGACCCAGGTGAAGTCAGTGCTGGATGATATTCCCGGTATCGGACCGGCAAGGCGTAAGGCGCTGATGCGTCATTTTAAATCTCTGGAGGAAATTAAGAATGCCACAAGAGAGGAACTTTTGGAGATACCGGAAATTACGGAACGAGCTGCAGAGGAGATTGTGACTTTTTTCAGACAACATGGAAAATAAAATTGACACAATATGGTAAAAAGGATAAGCTGATAATTAGATACCTTCGGCTGGCTATAGGAGTGTATCAATATCTGAGGATAGCTTTTAAAACAGAGTAATTTATGATACAATGCTTTTATAGTTAAGAAGCGAATAAAATACATTCATACTGGAGGAATTATGGCAAGCGTAAGTTTAACCGATATTATTGACAAAATGAAACTGAAGAATCTGACTCCTGAGATTGATGTAAACAGCATCCGTGTCACACAGCCTGACATCAATCGTCCCGCATTGCAGATGGCAGGATATTTTGAGCATTTTGAATCAACCCGTTTGCAAATCATCGGTTTTGTGGAATATACTTATATGGAAGGCTTGAGTGAGGAACGTAAAAGGGAGATTTACGACAAGCTGATGTCTTATGCGGTGCCTGCGGTTGTATTTTGCCGGGAACTGAAGCCGGATCCGGTTTTTGTGGAAATTGCGGTGAAGCATCAGATTCCGATTTTGTCCACCAAGAAATCTACTTCTTCCTTTATGGCGGAGATTATCCGCTGGCTGAACGTAAAGCTTGCGCCCTGTATTTCCGTGCATGGCGTACTTATGGATGTTTACGGGGAGGGCGTTATGATTACCGGAGAGAGCGGTATCGGTAAATCCGAGGCAGCTCTGGAGCTGGTTAAGCGAGGACATCGTCTGGTAACGGATGATGTGGTGGAGCTTCGCAAGGTAAGTGACGATACGCTGATTGGTTCCGCACCTGATATTACGAAAAACTTTATTGAGCTGCGCGGCATCGGTATTGTGGATGTAAAGGCACTGTATGGTGTTTCTTCCGTAAAAGATACCCAGCAGATTGACCTGGTGATTAATTTAGAAGACTGGGATAAAGAAAAAGAATATGACAGACTTGGTCTGGAGGAAAATTACACGGAATATCTTGGTAATAAGGTAGTATGTCATAACATTCCTATTCGTCCCGGCAGAAGCCTTGCGATTATCTGTGAATCCGCTGCGGTTAACCACCGTCAGAAAAAGATGGGTTACAATGCGGCGCAGGAGTTGTATACCCGTGTACAGAATTCGCTGGCAAAGAAGAGAGAAGACGGCGGTGAGGACTAGAATAGGAGCGCACCGCATAAAAATGGAAAAGACCATATATACCATAAATTAAATTTAAGAGGGAGAAAAAGCTATGAAAAAATACGCATATGGAGTAGATATTGGAGGAACCAGCGTTAAAATCGGACTGTTTGACAAGGATGGCTGCGTACTGGACAAGTGGGAAATTCCCACCAACAAGGAAAACGGCGGAGATTCCGTTTTGCCGGATATTGCAGAAAGCATTCAGGCGAAAATGAAAGAAAAGGGAATTGATGCAGACGATGTTGAAGGCGTTGGTGTAGGTGCCCCCGGCGCAGTGGACGGGGAGGGTACACTGGTGAGCGGCGCCGTTAATATTGGCTGGGGTGTTTTCAATATTCCCAAGGTGCTCGGCGGATATCTGAATCTGCCTGTAGAAGCTGCAAATGATGCAAATATCGCCGCATTCGGCGAAATGTGGCAGGGCGGCGGTAAAGGCTATTCCAATCTGGTTGCCGTAACATTGGGAACCGGTGTGGGCGGAGGAATCATTGTAGACGGAAAGATTCTAATCGGCGCCAACGGCGCCGGCGGAGAAATCGGACATATTCATATAGAAGATAATGAGACGGAAAACTGTAACTGCAAGAATAAAGGCTGCCTTGAGCAGTATACTTCTGCAACAGGTATTGTGCGTCTGGCAAAGAGGAGACTGGCAAAAGATGATAAGCCCACTGTTTTGCGTGAGGGAACGCTCTCTGCAAAATCCGTGTTTGATGCGGTAAAAGAGGGCGATGAAGTGGCGGTTGAGATAGCAGAGCAGTTTGGAGAGTATCTGGGAAAGGGTCTTGCGGCAGTTGCAGGTACCGTAAATCCTGAGATTTTTGTTATCGGCGGCGGCGTGTCCAAGGCAGGAGAAGTTCTTCTGAAATATATAGAGCCTGCTTTCCGAAAATATGCGTTCGTAGCATGCAAGGACACCAAATTTGCGCTGGCAACCCTGGGTAACGATGCCGGAATTTATGGTGCGGCGGGATTAATATTAAATAAGTAAAAGGAAACAGTAAAAGAATGATTAGTGATGCGGTAATCGGAGCATTAAAAAGCTTTGTACGGTCAGAGAATATTCACACACAGGAATCGATGGCAGCCCATACCACCTTTAAAGTGGGAGGGCTTGCCGACTGTTTGGTGGAGTTAGAGAACACAGAGCAGTTGCAAAAAGTGCAGCATTACCTGAATCAAATAGAAATGCCCTATGTGGTATTGGGCAACGGCAGCAATGTGTTGGTCAGTGATGAAGGATATCGGGGAGTAGTGCTTCAGATTGGAAATCGTATGAACCGCATCCTTGTGGAAGGAAATTATATGATTGCACAGGCGGGAGCGCTTTTGTCACAGGTGGCGCGAACCGCGATGGAACATGGCTTGACAGGAATGGAATTTGCTTCCGGTATTCCCGGAACTGTCGGCGGCGGCGTTGTCATGAATGCGGGAGCATACGGCGGCGAGATGAGCCGGATCGTAACAAAGGTCACGGTAGTGAATTCCGAAGGGGAAATTCTGGAGCTGAGCAATGAGACCATGGAATTTGGTTATCGTCACAGTATAATCAAGAGTCAGCCTTTTGTTGTGACAGAAGTGTCATTTGAGCTTGCGCCGGGGAATCCTGAGACCATCAGGGCAACTATGGATGAACTGGCAGCAAAACGCAGGGAGAAACAGCCTTTGGAATACCCCAGTGCAGGAAGTACCTTTAAACGTCCGGAGGGGCATTTTGCAGGAGAACTGATTATGAAAGCGGGGTTGAGAGGCTTTCAGATAGGCGGAGCAAGAGTGTCCGATAAGCATTGCGGATTTGTCATCAATACCGGAGACGCAACGGCAGCGGATGTGAGAAATCTGATTCGTGAGATTCAGGCAAGAGTGAAAGAGAAATTTCAGGTAGATTTGGAGCCGGAAGTAATTTTTCTGGGTAAATTTTCCTGATATATTAGGAAATACAGGTTTTATAATCAGGGAATCGGGCGAAATGCTTTATAAAGCCGGATTCCTTCTGTGGGAATGAGGAAAAATGAGATTTGTGATTGTAACCGGAATGAGCGGCGGCGGTAAAAGTACCGCCCAGAAAATGCTGGAAGATGCGGGTTTTTATTGTGTAGACAATCTTCCTGTTTCGCTCATAGAGAAGTTTGTAGAGCTGATTGCCATGCCGAACAGTGAGATTACTAAGGTTGCGCTGGGGTTGGACGTGCGTGCGGATTCCTCTTTTGAGGATGCCACCAGAATATTGGAACAGCTTAAAGAAAAGGGCTATCAATTTGAAATTTTGTTTATGGATGCCAATGAAGCGGTGCTGATTAAACGCTATAAGGAAAGCAGGCGCGTACATCCGCTGGCAGAGGACGGCAGAATAGAAGAGGGCGTGCGCAGAGAGCGCAGAATATTACAAAATATTCGTAAAAATGCAGATTATGTGATTGACACCTCCAATTTGCTGACCAGAGAACTGAAAGCGGAGCTTGACCGTATTTTTATTAAGAATGAGGAATATAATAGTCTCATGGTTACTGTGATGAGCTTTGGCTTTAAGAACGGCATTCCCTCTGATGCGGATTTGGTATTTGATGTGCGATTCCTGCCCAATCCCTATTATATCGACGAGCTGAAGTCTATGACCGGTAATGATAAGCCTGTACGGGATTACGTTATGAAGGCGGAGGAGGCAGAAATTTTTCTGGAGAAACTGACGGACATGGTTGCTTTTCTGATTCCTAATTATGTCAAGGAGGGCAAATACCGGCTTGTGATTGCTATCGGCTGTACCGGAGGTCAACACAGAAGCGTGACTTTGGCAAATGAACTGTATGAGCGTATGCGGAATCAGGGCGGCTATGGGATGAAGCTGTATCACAGGGACATCAGGGAGAGTACCCTTTAGAACGGATAGAGGGTAGTAAGCGCTAAGAGATAGAAAGGCAGGCTGACAATATGTCATTTTCAGGTAAAGTAAAAGAAGAGCTGACAAAGCATATCAGTCCTGCAAGGCATTGCCAGATTGCGGAATTAGCTGCAATCATGCACTTCTGCGGGCAATATGGCTGTGATAAGGATGGCAGGTATACCATAGGATTTCAGACAGAAAATGAAGCTGTAATCACAAAAGGCTTTACATTATTGAAAAAAACATTTAATATAGATGTTGATGGTTTTATAACCGAAGAGCAGATGGCAGGTTTTTTATCCAAAATAGGAAATTTGGACGAGCCGGTCAGTGGACTTTTGCTTAAAAATTCCTGTTGTCAGCGGGCTTTTTTGCGAGGAGCGTTTTTGAGCGTCGGTTCCATGAGCGACCCCCAAAAAGGGTATCATCTGGAATTTGTATGTACCGAAGAGGAAAAGGCGGAGCAGTTGCGCGGTGTCATGCAGGGCTTTGGACTGGACGCCAAAATTGTACTTCGTAAGAAATATCATGTTGTGTATCTCAAGGAGGGTTCCTGCATCGTAGATTTGTTAAATATCTGTGAGGCGCATAAAGCGCTGATGGATTTTGAAAATCTGCGTATAATTAAGGAAATGAGGAATTCTGTCAATAGACGGGTGAATTGTGAGACTGCCAATATTACAAAAACCGTAAATGCCGCGGCAAGGCAGATTGAGGATATTGAGTATCTGAGAGATCATTATGGATTTCAGAATCTTCCTGAGAATTTGCGGCAGATTGCAGAGGTTCGTCTGGACAACCCGGATGCACCGCTGAAGGAGCTTGGAAGCTATCTGAATCCGCCGGTGGGGAAATCCGGCGTGAACCATAGATTAAGGCGGATTAGCGAACTGGCAGATAGAATAAGAACCTGAAAGAGGAGGAAAAATATGACAAGCAGGAGTATCCAAATCAAATTGGAAAACGGTCTTGAGGCAAGACCTGTAGCACTGTTGGTACAGGAGGCAAGTAAGTATGAAAGTACCATTTACATTCAGTCCGGTGAAAAAAAGGTCAATGCCAAAAGTATTATGGGGATGATGAGTCTCGGGCTTGCTAACGGCGAAGCATTGGCGGTAACAGCAGAAGGCGCTGATGAGCAGGCGGCAGTGGACAACATCGAAAAATTCCTGAGCGCTCAGGAACAATAGGAAACAGGAAAATATATTTGCTTTTCCGGAAAAGTATGATATATTTTGAAAAGAGAAAAACAGTGCAACAAAAGCGCTGCTATTTACAACAAATATATAATGGAGGTATCTGAAATGTTAGTTTCTGCAACAGAAATGCTTAAAAAAGCAAAAGCAGGCCACTATGCAGTTGGTCAGTTCAATATCAATAACTTAGAGTGGACAAAGTCCATTCTTTTAACCGCAAAAGAATGCAAGTCTCCCGTTATCCTTGGCGTATCCGAGGGAGCAGGCAAATACATGGGCGGCTATCACGCAGTAGTGGGCATGGTGAATGGTCTTCTTAAGGATCTGGACATCGATGTTCCGGTAGCGCTTCATTTGGATCATGGCAGTTTTGAGGGCTGCTATAAATGTATTGAAGCCGGTTTTTCATCTATTATGTTTGACGGCTCCCACTATCCCATTGAAGAGAACGTTGCAAAAACTACGGAGTTAGTTGCTGCAGCTCATGGCAAGGGAATGTCTATCGAGGCAGAGGTTGGCTCCATCGGCGGCGAGGAAGACGGCGTTATTGGTGCAGGCGAGTGTGCTGATCCCAAGGAATGTAAGGCAATCGCTGACCTTGGAGTAGATTTTCTTGCAGCAGGTATCGGTAATATTCATGGTAAATATCCTGAAAACTGGAAAGGCTTAAGCTTTGAAACGTTGGATGCTGTACAGAAAGAGACAGGAGAGCTTCCTCTGGTTCTTCATGGCGGTACAGGAATCCCTGCTGACATGATTAAGAAAGCTATCAGTCTTGGCGTGGCTAAGATTAACGTGAATACGGAGTGCCAGCTTGCATTTGCTGAGGCTACCCGTAAATATATCGAAGCAGGTAAGGACTTGGAAGGCAAAGGTTTTGATCCTCGTAAGCTTTTGGCTCCCGGCGCAGAAGCTATCAAGGCTACCGTGAAAGAGAAGATGGAATTGTTCGGATCTGTTGGAAAAGCCTGAATATCTGATTTTTTCTGAATAAAAAAGCCTGAAAAGGGAGGATGCCAAGGAACAGGGTTCCTTGGCATTTATTATGAAAAAGTTATTTATTAAACAATTAACTGTTATTAGCTGTTTTATTGTTTCTATGATTTAAGTATAGGGGAAAGAAATGTCTAAACGATGTTGTGCAAATAAAAAAATCTTGAATGAATTATGAACAAAATATGAACGGGCGGCACCCTAATGCCACCCGTACTTGTCAAAAAATATATTTATTCAGATACTTTCTCAGGTTCGGGATAATCCACACCGAAAGTATCTACTACAACCGTTTCCATAATCTGCGGCTCCAGAGGACGATCATTGTAATCTGTTGCAGTTTCCGCAATTTTGTTTACCACATCCATGCCCTCAATTACTTTGCCGAATGCTGCATAGCCGCCGTCCAGATGGGGAGAATTCTTGTGCATAATGAAAAACTGGCTTCCTGCGGAATCGGGGTGCATTGCTCTCGCCATGGATAAAACGCCCTCGGTATGTTTCAGGTTGTTTTCCACACCGTTCTGTGCAAATTCTCCCTTGATGGAATAACCGGGACCGCCCATTCCTGTGCCGTCGGGACAACCGCCCTGAATCATAAAACCGCGGATAACACGGTGGAAAATCAGTCCGTCATAGAAATTGTGTTTTACAAGACTGATAAAGTTGTTTACGGAGATAGGCGCCACATCGGGATACAGCTCTAATTTGATTACATCTCCGCCCTTCATTGTAATTGTAACAACGGGATTCTGTGCCATAATATTATCTACCTTTCTATTCCTGTATCGTGTATAATCAACAATATAATATCTTAAAATTGGGTTTACGTAAAGGGTAAAGTGTGAAAAGGAATGACCTATAAAGTAAAAGAAGTAATTCTGATATTAAAATCAGGCGCGGCGGCTCCGTATGTTATGCCTCTTATAAAAAAGTTAGAGAAAAAGGGGATTTCCGCACAGATTCTTTCGTCGGAGGATGCTCCGGCTAAGAAGGAAGCGCTTTATATTACCGATTGCGGAAGGACGGCGGCAGCATTACAGAAACGGGGACTTCCGGTGCTTGGATTTTTATATGAAGATGCAGAGCGGTTTCCGGAAATTGAATATGTCGTGGAATGCCTCGAAAATGTGGATGTGGACTATCTGGACAGAGTATACAGACGGTATCGGGATATTCCGTGGGATATTTTGGAGACAGAGCGCTGTATGATAAGAGAGACTACCGTAGCGGATGTAGACAGCTTCTTTCAGATTTATTGTCATCCTGATATTACAAAATATACAGAAAGACTTTCTGCCACAAAGGAGCAGGAAGCAGCGTATATCAGAGAATATATTGATAAAGTATATCGTTATTTTGAATTTGGCGTGTGGACAATCCTGTGGAAAGAAACCGGCGAAGTGATTGGGCGGGCGGGGTTCAGCGTCAGGGAGGGTTATAATCTTCCCGAACTGGGTTATGTGATTGGCGTGCCCTGGCAGGGCAAAGGTATCGCTTATGAAATATGCGGCGCCATACTGCAATACGGCAGGGAAGAGTATGAATTTGACCGCGTACAGACCCTTGTATTGCCAGAAAATCTTCCCTCCCTCATGCTCTGCCGCAAGCTTGGCTTTACGGCGAAAGAGCGGGTGAATGAGAATTTGCAGGAATATATTTTGTTGGAAAAGGCTCTGTAGTCGTTGAGGTAAAATTTTATAAAATTTAGAAAAATTTTAAAATTACAGTTGACACTTCATTCTCAAGGTGCTATACTCCCTTACATAAAGCAAAGGCGCTATGGAGAAATCCGTAGTGCCTTTATTTTTATCCGGTGAAGACTAGCGCGCGTAACCGGATAAAAAAATAAGGCAGATATAGTGGAAGGCTGTATATTTACACTGTATATATACAGTAGTATCTGCATAAGATGCGATGCGATGGGGCTTCGAAATGGAAAGGGTCCGTGTATCGCATTTTTTTATTAAAAATTATTTGAGGAGGACAAAGTTATGACGGATGAAATTTTAAGCGCTGTAAGAGGCGAAGTATTCGGTGTCTGGTTCCTGATTGGTGTCGCATTTGTATTCTGGATGCAGGCTGGGTTCGCAATGGTGGAGGCTGGTTTTACCAGAGCAAAAAATGCAGGCAATATTCTGATGAAGAATCTGATGGATTTCTGTATTGGTACTGTCGTATTTATTCTGATTGGTTTTGGTCTTTTACTTGGTGAGGATTTGTTCGGACTTATCGGAAAACCCGGATTTGATATCTTCACTGCTTATGAAAGCTTTGACTGGTCCAGCTTTGTATTTAACCTGGTATTCTGCGCCACTACTGCAACAATCGTTTCCGGTGCGATGGCAGAGAGAACAAAGTTTTTATCCTACTGTGTTTACTCCGCAGTGATTTCCGCTTTGATTTACCCGATTGAAGCACACTGGATTTGGGGCGGCGGCTGGTTATCACAGCTTGGTTTCCATGATTTTGCAGGTTCCTGTGCAATTCACATGGTTGGCGGTATTTCCGCATTAATCGGCGCAAAAATATTAGGTCCCCGTATTGGTAAATTTGAAAAAGATAAGAGTGGAAAGATTGTAAAAGTAAATGCTTTCCCCGGACATAATCTCCCTATCGGCTGTCTCGGTGTATTTATTTTGTGGATGGGCTGGTATGGATTCAACGGTGCTGCCGCAACAAGTGTAGAGCAGTTAGGTTCCATCTTTTTAACAACAACGGTTGCGCCTGCAGTAGCTACTGTAGTATGTATGATATTTACTTGGATTAAATATGGAAAACCTGATGTTTCCATGTGTCTCAACGCATCTTTAGCAGGTTGTGTGGCAATTACTGCGGGCTGTGATGTAACGGATTGTCTGGGTGCTGCAATAATCGGCGCTGTAGCAGGTTTGCTGGTAGTATTTGGCGTATGGCTCTTAGATTACAAATTACATATTGATGATCCGGTAGGTGCTGTGGCAGTTCACTGCGTAAACGGTATCTGGGGTACGATTGCAGTTGGTTTATTTGCAACCTCCAAAGCGCCTGAAAGCACCATTGACGGTCTTTTTTACGGCGGCGGATTTAAGCAGTTAGGTCTTCAGTTGTTAGGCTTTGCAACCGTTGCAGCATGGACTGTAGTGACTATTACTATTGCATTCCTCATTATTAAAGCAACAATAGGGCTTCGTGTAAGCGAGGAAGAGGAAATTGTGGGTCTGGATTCCACCGAGCATGGTCTTGCATCTGCGTATTCGGGCTTCAGTATCATGGATGTATCCGGTACCATGACGATGAGCGTAAACGAAAATACCAGTCTGGGTGTCAGCGATTACGCACAGGCCTCCGAGACTATGAAGTCGGCATCTGTACAGGTTACGCAGGCTCCTGCGGTTGTTTCTACCGGTATGTACAAGGTTGTTATTGTTGCTAAGTTATCCAGATATGATACTCTGAGAAAAGCCATGAATGACCTTGGCGTAACCGGTATGACGGTAACACAGGTTATGGGTTGTGGCGTGCAGAAAGGTGCAGGAGAGATGTACCGTGGTGTAGAAATGGATGCAACCCTGCTGCCTAAGGTAAAGGTTGAAGTAGTTGTCAGCAAGATTCCTGTAGAATCTGTGATTGAGGCGGCTAAGAAAGCATTGTATACCGGTCATATCGGTGACGGTAAGATTTTCGTATACAATGTTGATAAGGTAGTAAAGGTTCGTACCGGCGAAGAAGATTTTGCCGCTTTGCAGGACGTTGAATAAGCTTTTTACCTAATCCCTTAATTTGATAGATGTGCTTTGAGTGCTATATTCATAAGAAGCACAACCCCGGATGCTTCCACCATCCGGGGTTTTTTTCCCTTGAAAAGCCGGAATGATAGTGTTACAATGCCCATAAATGCTATAGGCGGAGGGCAGAGTGATGTCAGTGGATTTGAGTGAAGCAAAGGAATTATCGTCGGAAAAGTCCAATAAAATTACGGAAGGAGTTATCTGGAAACAGTTGCTCCTCTTCTTTTTCCCCATTTTATTCGGAACCTTTTTTCAGCAGCTTTATAACGCGGCGGACGCCATCGTTGTGGGACGGTTTGTGGGAAAAGAGGCATTGTCTGCGGTTGGCGGAGGAACCGGAGTGCTGATTCAGGTGCTGGTAGGTTTCTTTGTGGGGCTTTCCAGCGGCGCTACGGTTATTATTTCCCAGTATTACGGTGCAAAACGTGAGGAAATGGTAGGATATGCAGTACATACCTCCATCGCCTTCAGTCTGGCGGCGGGTTTTGTGATGATGATAGGCGGCATTCTGGCGGCGCCCGCGCTGCTGCAGGCGATGGATACTCCTGCGGATGTTCTGGAACCGTCAATCCTTTATATCCGTATTTATTTTATAGGTATTATCGGAAACCTGATTTATAATATGGGCGCCGGCATCCTGCGGGCAGTGGGAGATTCCAAGAGACCGCTTTATTTCCTGATAGCCGGATGCCTCACCAATATTGTGCTTGATCTGTTGTTTGTGGTGGTGTTTCGGATGGGTGTGGCAGGAGCCGCATTGGCAACAATTATTTCACAGGCGTTGAGCGCGGCACTGGTGATTATCGTCCTGATGCGCACGAAGGATATGTACAGGCTGGATATCCGCAAAATCCGATTTGACGGCAGAATGTTCCGGCGGATTATCAGAATCGGACTGCCCGCAGGGCTGCAGTCCATTATGTATAGCTCCTCCAATGTGATCATACAGGCGAGTGTCAATGCGCTGGGAACGGATACTGTGGCGGCGTGGACTGCCTACAGCAAGATAGACAGTGTATTCTGGATGATTGTCAATGCTTTTGGTATTTCCGTCACTACTTTTGTGGGACAAAATTACGGTGCGGGGAAACAGGACAGGATGCGCAAAGGTGTCCGTGTCTGTATGAGTATGACATTTGTGTCAACAATTGTGATTTCCGTTTTATTGTATTGTTTTGGAATTTACTTTTATCAGATGTTTACCACGGATGCCGCAGTCATAGAAATCGGAATCAATATGCTGAGATATCTGGTACCAACCTATTTTACCTATGTTGCCATTGAGATATTGTCGGGCGCCCTGCGCGGTGTAGGTGATTGCTGGATTCCTATGCTTTTGTCCTGTTTCGGCATCTGTGTCATTCGTGTTTTGTGGATTATGATAGCAGTTCCTATGCGCCCCGATATCTATAATATCATGTTCAGCTACCCGTTGACATGGACTGTGACCAGTGTATTGTTTATTGTGTATTATTTGTTCTTTAGCCATATGAAAATGCTGAAAACAGGAGGGCTTACATGAAAAAATATGATGTAATCATTATCGGTGCAGGCGTCAGCGGATGCGCCATTGCAAGATGGCTGGCAAAGAAAGAGAGAACAATCGCCGTATTGGAAAAGGCTTCGGATGTCTGTGAAGGCTCTTCAAAGGCAAACAGCGGTATTGTTCATGCAGGGCACGACGCCCGGACAGGTACGCTCAAAGCGCGGTTAAATGTGCGGGGAAATGAGATGATGGATGCCCTTTCCAAAGAACTGGATTTTCCGTTTCGGAGAAACGGTTCGCTGGTACTTTGTTTTGAGGAGATATCCAGACCGAAATTAGAGGAATTAAAGGAGCGCGGTGAAAAAAACGGCGTGAAGGGATTGGAAATACTTTCTCCAGAGCAGGTACGGGAGCTTGATCCTGCTATTTCCGATGACATTGTGGCGGCATTGTACGCACCCTCCGGCGGAATCGTTTGTCCTTTTGGAATGAATATTGCGTTGGCGGAGAATGCAGCGGTAAACGGCGTGGAGTTTTATCTGAACCATATGGTGACGGAAGTAAAAAAGTGTGACGGATATATTATCACCGCAGCAGGAGAGAAATTTAGCGCCCCCGTGGTTATCAATGCGGCGGGTGTTTACGCCGATGCTATACATAATATGGTAAGCGGACAAAAAATAAAGATTACGCCCAGACGGGGAGAGTATTGTCTGATGGATAAAAACTGCGGTAATCTGGTACATTCTACAGTGTTCCAACTGCCCTCTGAGTTGGGAAAAGGAATTCTGGTGACGCCGACGGTTCACGGCAATCTGCTGGTGGGACCCACTGCGGAGGACATTTTGGACAAAGAGGGCGTGGACACTACGGCAGAAGGACTTTCCAAAGTGATAGAGCTTGGAGGCAGAAGTGTAAATGGATTGGACGGCAGACTGACGATTACCTCTTTTGCGGGGCTGCGGGCACATCTGGAATTACACGGAGAGGAAAAGCAGGACTTTATCATAGGAGAAGCGGAGGATGCGGAGGGCTTTTTTGATGTGGCAGGTATCGAGTCTCCGGGACTGACCTGTGCTCCTGCAATCGGGGAATATGTGGCAGCTATGGTGAATGAGAAATATCCCGCGCCCGATAAGAAGGATTTTATTGCCGTGCGGAAAGGCATTCCCAATATGGCGGAGGCAACGGACGAGGAGCGTCATAGGCTGATTGCGGCAAATCCTGCCTATGCCAATGTCATCTGTCGCTGTGAGATGGTGACAGAGGGTGAAATCGTGGAAGCGATTCACAGACCGGTGGGGGCGACCACTCTGGACGGTGTAAAACGAAGAACACGGGCAGGCATGGGACGGTGCCAGTCGGGATTCTGTTCTCCCAAAACACTGGAAATTCTGGCGAGAGAGCTGGGTGTTGACCAGAGTAAAATCACAAAAGCCGGAGGAAATTCAGCAATTCTTACCGGCTATACCAAGGATGTTGTGGAAAGCGCTGCGCAGGATAACGCAAGCATGGCAGGCAACGCTGGAAAACAGGCAGACGTTGGGAAAGGAGGCAGGGCATGAGCAGAAGGGAAGAAGAGGTAGTCATTATCGGCGGCGGTCCTGCGGGACTTGCAGCGGCTCTTTCGGCAAAAAAGGCGGGATGCGAACGGATTTTGATTCTGGAACGGGACAAGGAGCTGGGCGGTATCTTAAACCAGTGTATTCACAACGGTTTCGGACTTCATACTTTCAAGGAAGAACTGACCGGACCGGAGTATGCGGACAGATATATACAGATGGTGCTTGCGGAGGAGATTTCCTGTCTGCTCCGCACTATGGTGACAAATATCTCATTGGAAGAAGACGGCTGGAAGGTGGTCACCGCCATGAATAAGGACCAGGGCTTGCTGGAAATCCGTACGAAAAGCGTGATTCTGGCAATGGGGTGCAGGGAACGCCCCAGAGGAGCGCTGAATATTCCGGGATACCGTCCCGCAGGAATTTACAGTGCGGGAACCGCACAGTATTATGTAAATATGGAGGGCAGAATGCCCGGCAGGACAGTAGTGATTCTCGGCTCAGGCGATATCGGTCTGATAATGGCGAGAAGAATGGTGCTGGAGGGAGCAAAGGTACAGTGTGTGGCGGAGCTCAGACCCTACAGCGGCGGTCTGAAACGAAATATTGTGCAGTGCCTTGATGATTTTGGGATTCCCCTGTATTTAAGTACTACCGTATCGGCGATTCACGGCAGAGAACGTGTAGAGGGCGTTACCCTGACTCGGGTGGACGAGAATGGCAAACCCATACCCGGCTCGGAGTGGGAGGTGCCCTGTGACACCTTGCTGCTGTCCTGCGGACTGATTCCTGAAAACGAATTGACAGTAGGACTGGGGGCGCAGATGGATGCGAAAACCAACGGTCCCGTTGTAAATGAGCGGTTGGAGTGCAGCATTTCGGGGGTTTTCGCCTGCGGCAATGTTCTTCATGTGCACGAGCTGGTAGACCATGTATCCGCCGAAGCCGACAAAGCGGGCAGATTTGCCGCAGCGTATGTGCAGACGGAAGGGAGGTTAATATGACAGAGAACAAGACAAAAACCGTTGAAATGACCTGTATCTGCTGCCCCGTGGGCTGTGCATTGAAGGCAGAAATCCTTGCAGACGGTAGGGTACAGGTCACTGGCAATAAATGTCCCAGAGGGGCGGCATACGGGGAAAAGGAACTGATTAGTCCTACCAGAATTGTCACCTCTACCGTCCGTGTGGCAGGAAGAAAGGATGCTGTGGTGGGGGTTAAGACGGCGTCTGATATTCCGAAGGAAAAAATAATGGAATGTATGAAAGCGTTACGGAACATTACGGTTACGCCGCCTGTTGCAATCGGTGATGTGGTGCTTAAAAATGTAGCTGACACGGGTGTCGATATTGTGGTGACGCGGGGAATCAGGGAATAAAAAAGAAAGAGAAGGGAAGCAAGCGTATGCAGAAATATATTATGGCTTTGGATCAGGGAACAACAAGCTCCCGCTGTATTTTATTTGACAAAAAGGGCAATATCTGTTCCATGTCCCAGAAGGAGTTTACCCAGTATTACCCCAAACCGGGCTGGGTGGAACATAATCCAATGGAAGTATGGTCCTCACAGCTTTCGGTTGCCACGGAATGTATGGCGATGCTGGGGGTGAGCGCGGAGCAGATTGAAGGAATCGGCATCACTAATCAGAGAGAGACCACGATTATCTGGGATAAAGAGACGGGAGAGCCCGTTTACAATGCAATCGTGTGGCAGTGCCGCCGTACCTCGGATATGATTGAAGCTTTGAAAAAGGACGGATTTGACAAAATCATCCGGGAAAAGACGGGGCTGGTTCCGGATGCGTATTTCAGTGTTTCCAAGATTGCATGGATATTACAGAATATCCCCGGTGTCAGAGAGCGGGCGAAAAAGGGTGAGCTGCTGTTCGGAACGGTGGACACCTGGCTGATTTGGAATCTGACGAAGGGAGCCGTGCATGCAACGGATTACACCAACGCTTCCCGAACGATGCTGTTTGATATTCACAGACGATGCTGGGACGAGGATATTATGGAGCGGTTTGACATTCCGGCGTCCATGCTGCCCAAGGTATGCCCTTCCGGTCATATCTTCGGACACACGGATGCTTCCATCTTAGGGGGTGAGATTCCCATTGCAGGTGTGGCAGGAGACCAGCAGGCGGCTTTGTTCGGACAGTGCTGCTTTGAACAGGGTGACGTAAAGAACACTTACGGAACGGGCTGCTTTTTATTGATGAATACCGGACATCAGGCAATTACATCCAATGCGGGACTTTTGACCACCATTGCGGCGAGTACCTCCGACGAGGTGGAATATGCCCTGGAGGGAAGTGTCTTTGTAGCCGGCGCGGGCATTCAATGGCTCCGTGACAGTATGCGTATGTTGAAATCCGCATCCGCTTCCCAGGAGTATGCGGAGCGGGTGGAGGATACCGCAGGCGTGTACATTGTTCCTGCTTTTGCGGGCATGGGCGCGCCTTACTGGAATCAGTATGCAAGGGGAACCGTGGTTGGTATTACAAGGGGCTGCACCAAAGAACATTTTATCCGCGCAACGCTGGAGTCCATTGCCTATCAGACGGCGGACGTGCTGCGGGCAATGGAGCAGGACAGCGGACTTACGTTAAAGAGCCTGAAGGTGGACGGCGGCGCCAGCGCCAATGATTTCCTGATGCAGTTTCAGGCTGATATCATAAATACCACGGTGCATCGCCCGAAATGTATTGAGACTACCGCGCTGGGGGCTGCCTATCTGGCGGGTCTGACAGTGGGATATTGGAAGGATAAATCCGAAATTCGGGAAAACTGGCAGATTGGCGCCGTCTTTAAACCGGATATGCCGGAGGAAAAGCGCACCCGGCTTTTAAAGGGCTGGAAGAAGGCTGTAAAATGCGCGCTTGTCTGGGCAGAAGAGTAAGCTATCACTTGTAATGTAGTAAAAGTGTGATAAAATATAACTGTTCAGAGCCGGGCAGAAATATAAGAAAGGTGCAAGTAATGCTTGCATTAACGAGCACACTTTCTTATATTTCTATTTGGCGAAGCCAAATAACGAGGAAATCCGAAGGATTTTCGAGTTAGGCTCTGAACGCAAAAAGGAAGAGCCAAGTCAGGCTCTGCATTATCTATTATTATTTTTTTAATGCGTAAAACCGCAGGAATGGAGAAACAATGTTAGTACAGAAATACAAGGATATGTTATCGGGTAAATCTGTAATCCGCCAGCTGTCGGAATGGGCTGCCGCAAGAGGGAATGAAATCGGCTATGAAAATGTATTTGATTACAGTCTGGGAAACCCTTCCGTGCCTGTGCCTCAGGAGTTTACGGACAGAATGATTCATATGCTGGCAACCAGAGAGTCCTCCGAGCTTCACGGCTACAGTCCGAGTCTGGGAATCACCAGCGTGCGGGAGGCGATTGCCGCTTCTTTGGAGAAGCGTTTTGGAATTCCCTACAGAAAAGAGCATATTTTCATGGCATCCGGTGCGGCAGGTGCGCTTGCACATGCGTTTCGTCTGGTGACGGAGCCGGGAGACGAGATTCTGACGTTTGCCCCGTTTTTCCCGGAGTATCATCCTTATGTGGATTTGACGGGAGCGGTGCTGAAGGTGGTTCCTCCCGATACGGAGGCGTTCCAGATTAATTTTGAAGCCTTTGAGGAGATGTTGACGGAAAAGGTAATGGCAATTCTTGTGAATACGCCGAATAACCCCTCCGGTGTGGTATATTCCAAAGAGACGTTACAGAAACTGGCGGATATTTTGAGACAGAAGTCCGCCCAGTACGGGCATGATATTTATCTGATTTCCGACGAGCCTTATCGCGAAATTATCTTTGAGGGAGTGGATGCGCCCTGCGTATCTTCTTTTTATGACAATACCATTATGTGTTACTCCTTCTCCAAATCTTTGTCCTTGCCGGGGGAGCGTATCGGTTATGTGGCAGTCAATCCGGCATGTAAGGATGCAGAGGATATGGTGTATATGTGCGGACAGATTTCCCGCGGAATCGGACACAACTGTCCGCCCTCCATCATTCAGCTTGCAGTGGCGCAGGTGCTTCACCAGACAGCAGATTTGAAGGTATATGAGACCAATATGAATCTGCTTTACAGGGAACTGAAAAATTTAGGCTTTACCTGTGTGAAGCCGGGCGGAACCTTTTATATTTTCCCCAAGGCTCTTGAGGAGGATGCAAAAGTATTTTGTGAAAAGGCGTTAAAATATGATTTGGTGCTGGTACCGGGGGACAGCTTTGGAGCGCCGGGATTTTTCCGTATGGCATACTGCATTGATACGGAGAAGGTGGAGCGCTCTCTGGCAGCGCTGCACAGATTTGTGGAAGCGGAGTATAGGTAGTTCGGAACCGGACAGAAATCCGAGGGATTTTGAGTTTGGGACTGAATGTTGTTCTGAGTTTGGAAGGGAGAGTATTTATGTATCAGGCAGGACTTGTTTTGGAAGGCGGCGGGATGAAGGGGATTTATACCGCCGGAGTGCTTGATTTTTTTCTGGAGAAAGGACTTGAGTTTTCCAGTGTGTATGGGGTATCTGCAGGCGCCTGCCATATGTGCAGTTATTTGTCCAAACAAAAGGGGCGGGCGCTTGATATCAGTATTGATTATCTGGATTCCAAGAAATATTGCAGCGTGGAAAGCCTGTTGATGACGGGAGATTTATTTAATGTAAATACCTGTTATCATCTGATTCCCGACTATCTGTATCCTTACGACCACGATGCCTTTGAACAATATCAGGGGAAGGCGTACAGCGTAGTGACAAATATTGCCACAGGGAAGCCGGAGTATCTGCGTCTGCGCGACTTGCGCAAGGATATTGTGAAGGTACAGGCGTCTGCTTCCCTGCCTCTGGTATCCCGAAATGTAAAAATTGACGGCAGTTATTATCTGGACGGAGGTATCAGCGATTCGATTCCGCTGCGGAAATCCATCATGGACGGCAATCGCAAAAACATTGTTGTCATGACAAAAGAGACAGGCTATATCAGAGAAGCGACGGCGGGTGTGCAACTGGCACTCATAAAAGCGAGATATCTGAAATATCCTGAAGTATATAAGCTGATGGCAGAACGTCATATTCATTATAATGATACCCTGAAATATATTGAGAGACAGCAGGAGAACGGTCAGGCGTTTGTGATTCGCCCCAGGGAAAAGAGCAATGTGGGCCGGATTGAAAAGGATAAGGAAAAGCTGCTTGCACTTTATAAGGATGGGTATCGGGATGCGGCGGACTGCTATGAAGAGTTACTTGCTTATTTGGAAGAGAGAGAGTAGAAATGTCAGAGATTATTAAAGCGATTATTTACGGTATTGTAGAAGGCATAACGGAGTGGCTTCCTATCAGCAGCACCGGTCATCTGATTTTGGTGGAAAGCCTGCTTCCCTTTCAGGAAACCAGCGAAAACTTTTTCGGAATGTTTGATGTAGTGATTCAACTGGGAGCAATTCTGGCGGTTGTAGTCTTATTCTGGAAGGAGATATGGCCCTTCGCCCTGACAAAAAAAGCCTGCGGCGGCAAAAGTGGTGTTGCTTCCTTTATCAGGATGGATATTATGACATTGTGGTTTAAGATATTAGTATCCTGTATTCCGGCAGCAGTTATTGGTATTTTGTTTGATGAAGTGTTTGAAAAATTGTTTTATAATCCGGTATCTATTGCGATTGCTTTGATTGTATTTGGCGTTGCCTTTATCATCATTGAAACATGGAACAAAGGCAGAAGCGCAAGGATTCATTCTCTGGCGGAAATTACGTATCAGGCTGCGCTTTTAATCGGTGTTTTCCAGTTGATTGCAGCAATTTTTCCCGGAACCTCCCGCTCGGGAGCCACCATTGTGGGAGCGCTTTTAATCGGCGTATCCAGAACCGTGGCTGCGGAATATACTTTTTTCCTTGCAATTCCCGTGATGTTTGGGGCAAGTCTTTTGAAGGTGGTAAAATTTGGATTTGATTTTACGGGTCAGGAGCTGATGCTCCTTTTCATAGGAACAGCAGTGGCGTTTATTGTTTCTCTTTTTATCCTGCGTTTTCTGATAGGATATGTTAAGAAGCATGACTTTAAGATATTTGGCTGGTACCGCATTGTATTGGGCATTATTGTCCTTCTTTATTTCGGAATTTCTGTATAATTTTTAAAATAGGAAAAAAACAGGAAGGTTAACGTTAAACGGGAATTTGCCGGTATTGACTTTTTTTTGCGAATGAACTAAAATAAAAGTTATCAGGTATATACAAGCCTGTGAGGAGACGAAACGATTGTCTAAGGACAAGGAAGGGAGAGGTCATTATGGCACCTATTAAAAAAACAGTAGCCCCTGTAACCGAGAAGAAAGTGACAGAATCTGCTGCGGTGAAAGCACCTGTGGCGGAAGTGAAAAAAGCAGAAACAGCAGCAACGACAGTTAAGGCAGAACCTGCAAAAGAAGCAGTTGTAAAAGTAGAGACAGTAAAGAAAGAGGAGCCTGCAAAGAGAACTCCTGCAAAGAAGGAGCCTGTAAAAAAGGCTAAGACAACAACTGCTAAGAGTGCTCCTGCAAAGAAGGCAGAAGTAAAGAGCGCTTTACATATCCAGTTTGGAGGAAAATCTTACGCAGATGAGGACTTAATGAAGATTGCAAAGGATGTATGGAAATACGACCTGAAGCAGAAGGCAGGAGATCTTACAAATGTAGAGCTCTATGTAAAGCCTGAGGAGAATAAGGTTTACTATGTAATGAATAGTATTACAGGAAGCTTTGATATTTAAGAATAGCTGCATAATCAAGGATGAAACCCCAAAGCGTTTAACGTAAGTTAGATGCCTTGGGGTTTTAAGTTTACGCGGGTAACGATGAGAATGCCGCGCTTGCGTGAACATTCGAGGAGCACCGCGATAACGGGAAGAAACCCGTAAAGCGTGTTTTATCTCGTTTACAAAATCTGTATTTTCTGTTTAGAATTAATTTAGATTTATTTTCAATAAAATCTGTTGACAATAGATAGGGTAAGTGATATTTTATGAATATAAGATGTTAGCACTCCCTTGAAATGAGTGCTAACAACAAAAAAGGAGTGATGGAATGCAGTTGGACGAGAGAAAAACGAAAATATTGCAGGCCATTATCCGGAACTATCTGGAGACGGGTGAGCCGGTGGGCAGCAGGACAATTTCAAAGTACACTGACTTGAACCTGAGCTCCGCAACCATTCGCAATGAAATGGCAGATTTGGAAGAGATGGGATATATTCTACAGCCCCATACTTCCGCAGGAAGAATTCCTTCCGACAAGGGTTATCGTTTTTATGTGGATGCGCTGATGGAAGAGAAGGAACGGGAAGTTGTGGAAATGAAAGAGATGCTGGTAGAACGGCAGGATAAGATGGAGACACTGTTAAAGCAGGTTGCAAAGCTCCTTGCGCAGAATACACAGTATGCCACCATGATTTCTGCTCCACAGACACAGCGCAACAAGGTGAAATTCATTCAGCTTTCCCGTGTGGACGACAATCAGATACTGGCTGTTATTGTGGTGGAGGGAAATGTAATTAAAAATAACATTCTTTCCGTAGAAGGGGGCTTGACAGATGAGACGCTTTTAAAGCTGAATATTCTGTTAAACACAAATCTGAACGGCTTATCACTGGAGGAGATTAATCTGGGAATGATTGCAGGGTTGAAACAGCAGGCAGGCATTCATAGCGATATCGTAAGTGAAGTAATTGACGCTGTGGCAGAAGCAATCAGGGCAGATGAGGATTTGGAGATATATACCAGCGGCGCAAATAATATCTTCCGGTATCCGGAGCTTGCCGATCAGGCAAAAGCCAGTGAACTGATTAATACTTTTGAGGAGAAGCAGCAGTTGCATGAGCTGGTAGTGGATACTCTTGCAGATGAAAAAAATACCGGAATTCAGGTTTATATTGGAGATGAGACGCCGATTCAAAGCATGAAGGATTGCAGTGTGGTTACAGCCACCTATGAATTAGGAGACGGCATGAGGGGTACGATAGGTATTATCGGTCCGAAGAGAATGGATTATGACAAGGTTGTCGGAACGCTGCGGACACTGCAGAACAGACTGGATGAGTTGTATAAGGATAAATGAAAGGAACAGAAAGTATGGCAGAACAGGAAAAGGAAATATTAGAGGAAGAGACTCTTTCCGGAGATATGGATACCGATGACGGGGAAGTGATTTCCGAGGAAGCGGCGGAAGAAGAAACGGATGAGACATCTGAAGAGAAAGAAGGTGAGGAGCCGCAAACCCGGGCGGAAAAGAAAGCAGCCAGGAAACAGGCAAAGCAGGATAAGAAAGAAGATGCTTACAAGGAAAAAATTGATCAGCTTGAAGACAGGGTAAAGCGCCAGATGGCGGAATTTGAAAATTTCCGTAAGAGGACAGAGCGTGAAAAGCAGGCAATGTTTGAGACGGGAGCAAAGAGTGTCATCGAAAAGGTCCTTCCTATTGTCGATAATTTTGAGAGGGGACTGGCGACAGTGCCGGAGGAACAAAAGGAAGACCCGTTTGTAGACGGAATGAACCGCGTTTACAAACAGCTTCTAACAGAGCTTGAAAATATTGGTGTGAAGCCTATTGAAGCGGTTGGCTGTGAGTTTGACCCCAATCTTCACAATGCGGTGATGCAGGTGGAGAGTGAAGAATATGAATCCGGTGTTGTGGCGCAGGAGCTGCAGAAGGGTTATACGTATCATGATATTGTGGTAAGACACAGTATGGTTGCAGTTACATCGTAAAAAGAATTTGATAACAATATAGTTAAAAATATAGGAGGAGTTAAAAATGAGTAAGATTATTGGTATTGATTTGGGTACAACAAACAGTTGTGTAGCAGTTATGGAAGGTGGTAAACCCACCGTTATCGCAAATGCAGAAGGCGCAAGAACCACACCTTCCGTTGTCGCATTTACAAAAACAGGTGAGAGACTGGTAGGTGAGCCTGCAAAGCGTCAGGCAGTTACCAATGCAGAAAAGACCATCTCCTCTATCAAGAGAGATATGGGAACTGATAACGGACGTACCATCGATGGCAAGAAATATTCTCCTCAGCAGATTTCCGCTATGATTCTGCAGAAATTAAAGGCTGATGCAGAGAGCTATTTAGGAGAGAAGGTTACAGAGGCAGTTATTACTGTTCCTGCGTATTTCAACGACGCACAGCGTCAGGCTACCAAGGATGCAGGTAAGATTGCGGGTCTGGAAGTAAAGCGTATTATCAACGAGCCTACCGCAGCAGCGCTTGCTTATGGTCTGGATAATGAGAAAGAACAGAAGATTATGGTATACGACTTGGGCGGCGGTACCTTCGATGTTTCCATTATTGAAATCGGAGACGGCGTTATCGAAGTGCTTTCTACCAACGGTGATACCCATCTTGGCGGCGATGACTTTGATAACAAGGTTATCCAGTGGATGATTACAGAGTTCAAGAAAGCAGAGGGTGTAGACTTATCCGGTGATAAGATGGCTATGCAGAGATTAAAGGAAGCTGCAGAGAAGGCTAAGAAAGAGCTGTCCAGCGCAATGACCACCAATATCAACCTTCCTTTCATCACCGCAACTGCGGAAGGTCCTAAGCATTTTGATATGAATTTAAGCCGTGCGCAGTTCGATGAGCTGACACGTGATTTGGTAGAAAAAACAGCAATTCCTGTACAGAACGCGATGAAGGATGCGGGACTGACGAATGCTGACTTAGGTCAGGTACTTTTGGTAGGCGGTTCTACACGTATTCCTGCAGTACAGGATAAGGTCAGACAGTTGACCGGCAAAGAGCCCAGCAAGTCTCTGAACCCTGATGAATGTGTAGCAATCGGCGCTTCCGTTCAGGGCGGTAAGCTTGCAGGTGATGCAGGTGCAGGCGATATTCTTCTTTTGGATGTTACTCCTCTGTCCCTGTCCATCGAGACCATGGGCGGCGTTGCAACAAGACTGATTGAGAGAAATACCACCATTCCTACCAAGAAGAGTCAGGTGTTCTCTACCGCAGCAGATAATCAGACCGCAGTAGACATCAATGTAGTACAGGGTGAAAGACAGTTTGCAAGAGATAACAAGTCCCTTGGACAGTTCCGTCTCGACGGTATTGCTCCTGCGCCCAGAGGAATTCCTCAGATTGAAGTTACCTTTGATATTGATGCAAACGGTATTGTAAATGTTTCCGCTAAGGATCTTGGTACGGGAAAAGAGCAGCATATTACCATTACCGCAGGCTCCAATATGTCTGATGCTGATATTGAAAAAGCAATCAAGGAGGCAGCAGAGTTTGAGGCACAGGATAAGAAGAGAAAAGAAGCTGTGGAAGTGAGAAACGATGCGGACGCGTTTGTATTCCAGACCGAGAAGGCATTGAATGAAGTCGGCGACAAGATTTCCGACAGCGATAAGACTCAGGTACAGGCTGACCTTGAGGCAGTAAAGGCAATCCTTGAGAGAACCAAGGATCAGGAAATGAGCGACAGCGATTTGGATGAGCTGAGAGCAGCAAAGGAGAAACTGACAGGCAGCGCACAGTCTGTTTTCACCAAGATGTACGAAAACGTACAGCAGGCACAGGGCGCAGGCCCTGATATGAGCGGCGCGTCAGCAAATACCGGCGCAGCTCCTGAGGATGATGTAATTGACGGAGATTTCCGCGAGGTCTAAGCGTGAGAAGAAGTTCTAATGGCTTTCAGCCATTTATGCTCACAGCAAAAGCTGTTTCGCAAAGAACTTCTATATCTCACACTGAAGGATGCCTTTGGCATTCTTCGTCTGGCAAAAAGAACTTATATTGCATAATTTAACAAATTATGCTATTTTAGGATAGTATGTGAAAGGTGGGGCACAGGGCATGGTTATGCCCTGTGCAAACCGCGTTTTTAGGAGGCTGGTCATGGCAGAACAGAAGCGGGACTATTATGAAGTCCTCGGTGTAGATAGAAATGCAGATGAAGCTGCAATCAAAAAGGCATATCGTGTCCTGGCAAAAAAATATCACCCTGATGCAAACCCCGGTGACAAGGAAGCTGAGAAAAAATTTAAGGAAGCTTCAGAGGCATATGCCGTATTAAGCGATCCTGAGAAGAGACGTCAGTATGATCAGTTCGGTCATGCTGCTTTTGAAGGCGGTGCAGGCGGAGCCGGCGGGTTCGATTTCAGCGGTACTGATTTTAGTGATATCTTTGGCGATATTTTTGGAGACTTTTTTGGCGGAGGACGCAGCAGGGGCGCAGCTAATAACGGTCCCATGAAGGGAGCGAATATTCGTACCAGTGTACGCATTACTTTTGAGGAAGCTGTGTTCGGCTGTAAGAAGGAGATTGAACTGACCGTAAAGGAGACCTGTAAAACCTGTAACGGCAGCGGCGCGAAGCCGGGAACCAGTCCGGAAACCTGCAGCAAATGCGGCGGAAAAGGACAGGTGGTATTTACCCAGCAGTCTTTCTTCGGAACTGTCCGTAATGTACAGACTTGTCCCGAATGTCAGGGTACCGGTAAGGTAATCAGGGAGAAATGTTCCGATTGTCGCGGAACAGGATATATCGCAATGAGGAAACGCTACTCTGTGGATATTCCTGCAGGTATTGATAACGGACAGTCCACAAGAATGCCCGGACTGGGCGAACCCGGCAAAAACGGCGGACCCAGAGGAGATGTTCTGGTGGAGGTTATTGTAAGCCGTCATCCTATTTTCCAGCGTCAGGATATCAACATTTTCTCAACGGTACCCGTGTCTTTTGCAGTAGCTGCATTGGGCGGCGAGGTTGTGATTGATACAGTGGACGGCAAGGTTATTTATGATGTGAAACCCGGAACCCAGACAGACACCAAGGTGCGTCTCAAAGGGAAAGGCGTTCCTTCCGTGCGCAATAAAGAAATCCGCGGTGACCATTATGTGACACTGGTGGTTCAGGTTCCTGATAAGCTGAAGCCTGAGGCAAAGGAATTGTTAAGACAGTTCGACGCTTTAACGGACGATTCCCTGAATGCTGCAAAAAGAGTAGCCGGACGGGAAGATACGGGTGAGACGAAGGAACCAAAAGAGGGCAAAAAGAAGAAATTTTGGAAATAATGAAAACAGCAAAAGGATTTCGGGGTATGGTGTCCTCGGAATCCTTTTTTCACAAAAGAGGGGGATATGTAGGATGGAAAGCGGCAGAAAAGAGTTTGTCGGACTGGTGTGCAATATTTATATGATTTTGCTTGCGGCGGCGCTGCCGTTGTATACACGGGGGAGTTACAATCAAATCGGAGACAGTAAGTATTTGCTTTTTCGGAATGTGTCATTGCTGTGCATCGGAATATGGCTGATAATGACCGCAGTCGGCGTTATCGGGAAAATGATATCAGGGATGAGGAATGCAATACGCACCGGAAAACGGCAGGATACAGGGATTCCGTGTGCAAAACAATGGAGCATGGTGGATAGTTGTATCCTTTTTTACGGAGTCTGTGCATTTCTCTCCGCTGTTATGAGTTTCTATCCGACAACGGCGTGGCTGGGATATCGGGAATGGTATATGGGAGCGGTATCACAGCTACTTTTTGTGGGAATTTATTTTATGGTGTCAAGAGAGTATACAGGAAGCGCCTATCCTGTTTATTTTGGTGAGGCGGCATTATTCCTCGTTACACTGATTGCATTTTTGCAGCGGTTTGACTTAGATATTCTGGGTTTACTGGAACCCTTTCAGACAACGGATTGGGCATACAGCCATATGATTTCCACCGTGGGAAATATTAACTGGTTGTGCGGTTACTTAAGCGTTGCTGTTGTTTTCCCTGTTGTCGGCTATTTCTATGGCAGAAATAAGGGGAAAACAGCGATATGTTATGGAATTAGCGTGTCGGCGCTGGTACTGTTGCTGACACAGGGCAGCGATATCGGCATGGTACTTACGGTAGCCTGTGTGGGGATGGGTTTGCTGTATGGCATTCGGAAGAAAGAAGTTTTTGCAAGAAGCATTCTGCTTGCTTTGGGAGTATGTGTATTGTGTCCTGTTATGGGATGGATTATGAGGTTTGTCGGTACACTGGAAATGCTACCCGCAGACGGATTTGTCAGCGGCATCATTTTGGAGCCGTTCTGGTGGGGCGCTGCTGTTATATTTGCAGTGCTGTATGTGCTGCAAAAAGTAATGTCAGACAAAGCGGTGAAGGTGCTGAATGGAACGCTGGTGGTAACGGGTGTGCTTGCAGCGGGTACACTGGCAATTCTCTATTTATACAGTATTCCGCAAGGCGCGGAATGGGGAAGCGGCAGAGGAGGGCTCTGGCAGGCAGCGTGGGCAGCTTTTTGCAGGGTGGATTTGTCCGGGAAGCTTTTGGGCGTGGGTCCTGACTGCTTTGCAGAATACATCTATAATGTTCCTTCTATATCATCGCTAATTCAGATGGAGGGGCACTGGGCAGGGGCAGTGTTTACCAATGCCCACAATGAATGGCTGAATCTGCTGGTAAACGAAGGGATTTTCGGTTTGCTGGCTTATGTTGGTGTGTTTGCCTGCGCTTTCAGAAGATACCGGGGCATGCCGTTGGGGGTTATGGCGCTGGTACTGTACGGAATCAGCTCACTGGTAAGCTTTCAGCAGGTGATGAATACACCGTTGTTATTTCTGGTGTTGGGAATCTGTGAGAACAGGTATAGAAAAAGCGGCACCAAATTTATTTGACAGGATAACAAGTACGGTTTACAATTTTCATGTTATAGAGAGATTCAGAACGATAGTTGTTATCTGTGCGAAAGAGGGCGGCAATGAAAAAGTGGAGATTGGAAGAGCTACAGGTTAAAATATTGTGTGTGGGAATGATTTTGCTGCTGGCGGCGACATTGGTTCCGCTTTTTTGGATTTCTGCTTATAATTTTAAAAGTGTGGACGATTATAGTTTTGCCCGTAATGCAGAAGAGGTCTGGGAGGAAAGCCATTCCGTTTTAAAAGTACTGGCAGCTCAGGCGACGGAAACGAAGGAGATTTACCGGACCTGGCAGGGGACCTTTTTCAGCCAGTGGTTTGCTTCCAGTATGATGGGGATTTTTGGCGACAGCGCTTATTATGTGGGAACCTTTCTTTCGCTGGGAGCCTTTGTTCTTGCGGAGCTGCTGTTGTTTATGATGCTTCTGGTAAAGGGTCTCGGAGCTGATAAATGCAGGGCGGCGATTGTGTCCATTGGTTGTATTGTCCTGCAGATTCTTCTGACTCCTTATCCGGTAGAAGCTTTCTACTGGTTCTGCGGAGCAGTGGTCTATACTTTTATTTATGCGCTGGCTTTGTTGCTTCTGACACTGTTATTTGTATTAAATAGAATGGAACATACAAAGAAATACAAAGTGGTTCTTACAGAGGTCGGAATTGTCCTGTTGTCGGTGGCTGTAGGCGGCAGTAATTACGTTACAGGTCTGACCATGCTGATTTTTTATTTTTTCTATCTGGTTTGGATGTTCTGGAAAAAGAAAAAATACAGGATTTTGGCATTGTGCAATATGCTGGTATACCTGCTGGTGTTTGGTGCGAATATTCTGGCGCCGGGCAATATGATGAGACAAGGGTCTGCAGGGGTGGAACGGGCGTCTGCCTTTTTCAGCATTCTGCAATCCATAAAGGAAGCGGCGACCTATTGCATTGTAAATATGAATCCGCCCTGCGTGATACTGGGACTTTTATTCCTTCCCATTTTTGTATCGATTGTAAAAAAGAAAAATTTCAGATATCCCATGCCTTTATTGGTGAGTGTGATATCCTTTGGCGTGTATGCGGCGCAGTTTACGCCGACTCTTTACGCGCTGCAGATTCTTGGCGCGGGTCGCGTACAGAATTTGTACCGGTTTAGTTTTTATGTATTATTGTATGCGAATGAGCTTTATTGGATAGGATGGCTGTGGCGCAGATGGACAGAAAGCCATGCCGCAGAGGAGATTGCTGCGAAAACCGGGGAAAACCGCACAAGCTTTCTTTTGCCCGGTTGGATTGTGGGAGGACTGTTGTTATGTCTCTCGCTGGTTTCCTGGGGTGGAAGCACTGTGACAACAGTGAGTGCAATACGCTCCCTGCGCAGCGGCGAGGCAGCGCAGTATCGTCAGGACTATGAGGAACGCTTGGTATTGTTGGAGGACCCTTCCATCAAGGAGGTATATTTAGAGCCGTTCTCTGCAACGCCGTATCTGTTGTTTTTCGGCGACATTGTAGAAGATACGCAGGACTGGGTAAATCAGGCGGTTGCAACGTATTTTGACAAGGACGTTGTGGGTTTGAAGGAATAAAAGGGAAAGAAAGGTATCGGATAATCTATGAAGTGGGTAAAGTTCAGAGTAAAAACAATTACAGAGGCGGAGGACATTATTATCAGTACGCTGTATGATATTGGTCTTGAAGGTGCGCAGATTGAGGACAAGGTTCCGTTGACGGCACTGGAAAAGGAGCAGATGTTTGTGGACATTCTCCCTGACGGACCGGAGGACGACGGAATCGCTTACCTTAGTTTTTTTGTGGAGGAAAAGGAGGATGGCAGCCTGGAGGTACAGGGAATGCCCACCGACAGGGAAACCGTTCTCGCAGAGGTAAAGAGGGAATTGGAAGATTTGAGAATGTTCTGCGATATCGGTGAGGGAACCGTTACCGTGGATGAGACAGAGGATATTGACTGGATTAACAACTGGAAACAGTATTTTCATCAGTTCTATATAGATGACATTCTTGTCATTCCTTCCTGGGAAAAGATAAAGCCGGAGGATACGGACAGGATGGTACTGCATATTGACCCCGGAACTGCATTCGGAACAGGGATGCACGAGACGACCCAGCTTTGTATCAGACAGCTTAGAAAGTATATTACCAGCGAAACTAAGCTTTTGGACGTGGGAACCGGAAGCGGAATTTTGGCAATTCTGTCCCTGATGTTTGGCGCAAAGCACGCCGTCGGTACGGATTTGGATGTCTGCGCGGTGGAGGCGGTTGCCCAGAACTGTGAAGCGAACGGTATCAATCCTGCACAGTTTGAAATGATGATTGGAAATATCATTACCGATAAGGAGATTCAGGATAAGGTGGGTTACGGGTGCTATGATATTGTGGTTGCAAATATTCTGGCAGACGTACTTGTGCCGCTGACCCCCGTCATTGTGAACCAGTTAAAGCCGGGAGGTATCTATATTACCTCCGGTATTATTGACGATAAAGAGCAGACCGTTGTAGATGCTGTGAAAGCGGCAGGGCTTAAGGTGCTTGAGGTTACTTATCAGGGAGAGTGGGTGAGTGTCACAGGACAAAAAGTTTAACTAAGACGGTAAAGTACGCCGTCTAAGTTAAACTATATTTTGTCCTACAAAAATAAACTCTAGGGTGGTAAAGTACACCACCCAAGAGTTTCTAATTTTGTCCCACAAAAAGTTTAACTAAGACGGTAAAGTACGCCGTCTAAGTTAAACTATATTTTGTCCGCAAAAATAAGGCGTACATGCTGGAATTAAAATTGAGGAGATAATATGTACCAATTTTTTGTCCAACCAACCCAAATTAATATAGATGACAAACGTGTCACAATTCTCGGCAGTGACGTAAACCATATCAGGAATGTGCTGCGCATGAAAATCGGCGAGGAGATTGCGGTCAGCAACGGGCAGGACGGAAAGGAATACCGCTGCGGGATTCTTTCTTTGGAGGAGGACTGTGTTCTCTGCGAGCTGCGCTTTGTGAAAGAGGACGGGGTGGAGCTGCCCTCCAAGGTGTATCTGTTTCAGGGGCTGCCGAAGGCGGACAAGATGGAGCTGATTATCCAGAAGGCGGTGGAGCTGGGCGTCTATCAGGTCATTCCCGTGGCGGCGAAGCGCTGCGTGGTAAAGCTGGATGACAAGAAAGCCAGGTCCAAAATCGCCAGATGGCAGAGCATTGCGGAGGCAGCAGCCAAACAGAGCAAACGGGGCATTATCCCCAAAGTGACAGAGGTTATGAGCTTCCGGGACGCAGTGAAGCTGGCGGCAGATATGGAGGTGCACCTGATTCCCTATGAGCTGGCAGAGGGAATGGACAGAACCAAAGAAATCATTTCGGCATTGCAGCCCGGACAGGATGTGGCGGTTTTTATCGGACCGGAGGGCGGTTTTGAAGAATCGGAGATTCGGGAAGCGGTGGCGCAGGGTATGGAACCCATCACTTTGGGCAGACGAATCCTTCGCACGGAGACAGCGGGACTTACGGTGCTTTCATGGATTATGTATCAGTTGGAAGTGTGAGAAAAAGAGCGCAGAAACCTATCTTTTGCATATGATAAATATGAGGAAGTAGCTTCTCGTTTCAGGGGAACCGGAGAGCTAAAAGTAAAAGGAGAAAAAAATGGAAGTGTATTTGGACAATTCAGCTACAACGAGAGTGTTTCCCGAAGTGGCGGAGTTGATGACGAAAATAATGTGTGAAGATTACGGGAATCCTTCCAGTCTGCATATGAAAGGACTTGAGGCGGAACAATATCTGCGGTATGCGAAGGAGACATTGGCGAAAATTCTCAAAGTCAGTGAGAAGGAGCTGTTATTTACCTCCGGGGGGACGGAATCCGATAATATGGCGTTGGTGGGTTGCGCCATGGCAAACCGCAGACGTGGAAATCATTTGATTACCACCCAGATTGAGCATCCTGCCGTTTTGCAGACGATGCACTATCTGGAAAGCCGGGGGTTTCGGGTGACTTATCTTCCGGTAGACGACAGCGGACAGATTGTTCCGGAAGAACTGATGCGTGCCATGACGCCGGAGACCATTCTGGTGTCGGTAATGCACACCAATAATGAAATTGGTACGGTACAGCCCATCGCGCAGATTAGCGATATGATGAAAAGGAGGAATCCGTATACGTTGTTCCATGTGGATGCGGTACAGGGTTTTGGCAAGGATAAGATTTATCCCAAGCAGATGGGGATTGATTTGCTTTCTGCCAGCAGCCACAAGATTCACGGTCCCAAAGGTGTGGGATTATTATATATCAGTGACAGGGTAAAAATACAACCCATTATTTATGGTGGAGGACAGCAGCAGAATCTTCGTTCCGGTACGGAAAATGTACCGGGAGCAGCGGGAATGGCAAAGGCTGCAGAGCTTTTGTATCAAAATCTGGAAAAGGACAGAGAGCATCTGTATCAAATCAAACGTCATTTTATCGAAGGCGTCCGCAGGATGGAAGGCATACATGTGAACGGACTGCCGGAGGGCGACGAATATGGTATGCGGTCCGCGCCCCATATTGTCAGCGTATCCTTTAAGGGGGTGCGGAGTGAAGTGCTTCTGCACGCTTTGGAGGAAAAAGGAATTTATGTTTCCGCAGGAAGCGCCTGCTCGGCACACAAGCCGCAGCCGTCAGCAACGCTGAAGGCAATCGGCGTGGAAAAGTCAATACTGGAATCTACCATACGATTCAGCTTCTCCGTGTTTACCACAATGGAAGAAATAGACTATACATTGCAGGTTTTGTATGATAAAATTCCTATGTTGCGTAAGTTTACACGCAGATAACGAGACATGCAAAATGTCGTTTAAGAGGATAGAGAGGAAAGATATGTTTACAGCTTTTTTGATTAAATATGCCGAAATCGGTATCAAGGGAAAGAACCGCTATTTGTTTGAGGATGCTTTGATTCATCAGATGAAATATGCGCTGAAAAAATGTGAAGGACAATTCCTGATTCATAAGACTCAGGGGCGTATTTACGTGGATGCACAGACGGAATTTGATTTTGATGAAGTGGTGGAGCATTTGAAAAAGGTGTTTGGTATCTCCGGTATTTGCCCGGTAGTCCACGTCGAGGACGAGGGCTTTGAAAAGCTGTGCGACACAATTATCCAATATATTGCCGACGTATATCCTGAACGAAATAAGACCTTCAAGGTACAGGCAAGACGTGCGCGCAAAAATTATCCCAAGGATTCCATGACCATCAATATGGATATGGGAGAGGCGATTTTGAAAGCGTATCCGGAAATGAAGGTGGATGTGCACAATCCTGATATTCTGCTGAATATTGAGGTGCGTGAGAAGATTTATATTTATTCCGAAATTATTCCGGGACCGGGCGGAATGCCTGTGGGTACAGGCGGAAAAGCAATGCTGCTGCTATCCGGCGGCATTGATTCCCCGGTTGCCGGTTATATGATAGCAAAGCGCGGCGTAAAAATTGACGCTGTTTATTTTCATGCGCCGCCGTATACCAGCGAGAGGGCAAAGCAGAAGGTGGTGGACCTTGCAAGACTGGTATCCCGCTACACGGGTCCGATTTATCTCCATGTAATCAATTTCACGGATATACAGATGTATATCTATGAAAAATGCCCCCATGAAGAGCTGACCATTATTATGCGCCGTTATATGATGCGCATTGCGGAGCATATTGCAGAGGAAACCGAGTGCCTTGGATTAATTACCGGCGAAAGTATTGGACAGGTTGCTTCTCAGACAATGAATTCCCTGATTGCCACAAATGAGGTCTGTGAACTGCCTGTATATCGCCCCCTGATTGGCTTTGATAAGCAGGAAATTGTAGAAGTGTCTGAGAAAATCGGCACCTATGAGACGTCTATTCTGCCGTTCGAGGATTGTTGTACCATATTTGTTGCCAAGCATCCCGTGACGAAACCAAATCTCAATGTCATCCGCCGTCATGAGCGCAATCTGGATGAGAAAATTGACGAGCTGGTGGAAACCGCGCTTAAGAATGACGAAGTAATTGTTGTGGAATAAAAAATGTCTCAAAGTGATTGCGAACTTTGAGACATTCCGTTCATGCTTATGTATTTTGATTTCGATTAAACCATGTAGGGTTTTAATGCTTCCAGGACATCTTCAATGCCGTCCTCTGCATGGATGTTTAAGTCGATGGGTTTGGATAAATCCAGACTGAAAATACCCATGATGGATTTTGCATCGATAACATATCTGCCGGATACTAAATCGAAATCGTAATCGAATTTGGTAATATCATTCACAAATGACTTTACTTTGTCAATGGAATTTAAAGAAATCTGTACTGTTTTCATATAAGTTACCTCCTTATGTTTGTCATACCTTCTGCATTCATATTAACGGCTTGACGGACAAAAGTCAAGGAGAAAACACTACAAAAAAAGAGAGGAATAATATGAAAAATGTAGCATTGCATAACCTTGGGTGCAAAGTAAATTCCTATGAAATAGATGTAATGCAACAAATGTTACAAGAAAAAGGCTATAATATTGTACCATTTGATGAAGTTGCTGATATTTATATTGTGAATACCTGTACCGTCACCAATATTGCGGACAGAAAGAGCAGGCAGATGCTTCATCGTGCGAAGCAGAAGAATCCCAACGCCGTGGTTGTGGCGGTGGGGTGCTATGTGCAGACCGGCAAAAAGGCGGTGGAGGAGGATGCGTGTATTGACCTTGCCATTGGCAATAACCGCAAAAAGGATATGGTCTCTATTCTGGAGGAATATCTGGAGCAACGGGACAAGAACTTCTGTGACAAGACATTACATGACACAAGTGTCATAGATATAAATAATACCTATGAATATGAGGAAATGACCCTGCGTCAGACGGCGGAGCATACCCGTGCCTACATCAAGATACAGGACGGCTGTAATCAGTTCTGCTCCTACTGTGTGATTCCGTTTGCCCGCGGCAGGGTGAGAAGCCGCCGGGCAGAGGATATTATAAAAGAAATAAAAGGGATTGTGGCAGCGGGTTATCAGGAGATTGTGCTGACGGGAATCCACATCAGCTCTTATGGTATTGATTTTGAAGAGAGGCGTGATTATTCCGGGAACAGCAAGCTGTTGGATTTAGTGGAACAGATTCATGCCATTGAAGGACTGAGCCGGATTCGTCTCGGCTCTCTGGAGCCCCGCATCGTAACGGAGGAGACGGCAAAAAGACTGGCTGCACTGCCCAAAATCTGCCCGCATTTTCATTTATCCTTACAGAGCGGCTGCGACGAGACCCTGAAAAGAATGAATAGACACTATACCACGGGGGAATACTTCCAAAGTGTAGAAAACCTGCGAAAAGTGTTTGATTATCCGGCGATTACTACCGATGTCATTGTGGGCTTTCCCGGCGAAACGGAAGCGGAATTTGCTGAAACGAAGGAGTTTTTGGAGAAAATTTTCTTTTATGAGATGCACATTTTTAAGTATTCCAAGCGCGCAGGAACCCGCGCGGCAGCGATGCAAAGTCAGGTGCCGGATCAGACCAAAACCCTGCGCAGCAAAGAATTGCTTGCTATGGAAAAACGACAGTCCAGGGAATTTCGGAGCCGCTATCTCGGCAAAACGGTGGAGGTGCTGTTGGAGGAGAGCAGGGAAATCGGCAGGAAACGGTATTTTATCGGACATACAAAGGATTATGTGAAGGTGGGAGTCCCCGTTTTGGAGGGAAAGGCTGTGCCGGCATCCAACAAAATTGTGAAGATAACGGCAGTGGATTTCCTTACCGACGATATTTTGCTGGGTGAACTGTAACTATTGAATTTTCTCTGTAAATGAGTTAAGATAATAGACAACAGAACAAAGCTACGTTTTTTTGAGAATGAGAGGAAAATATGCAGGACCTGGGAAATACGCAATACTTCAAAGTGGAGACAGAGCCTGAAACCGGAGTAAGGGTGGTACTGTCTACTGTGTATGAAGCACTGACCGAAAAAGGATACAATCCCGTAAATCAGATTGTGGGATATATTATGAGTGGCGATCCGACCTATATTACCAGTCACAAAAATGCAAGAAGCCTGATTATGAAGGTGGAACGGGACGAGCTGGTAGAGGAGCTTCTGACGGAGTACATTCGTAATAATAAATGGCAATAGGAGGAAGTCCATGAGAATTATGGGGCTGGATTTCGGCGCCAAAACTGTGGGGGTGGCAGTGAGCGACAGTCTGCTTCTGACCGCGCAGGGTGTGGAAATTATCCGAAGAAAAGAAGAAAATAAATTACGTCAGACATTAGCCAGAATCGAAGAGCTGATTGTAGAATACGAAGTGACAGAAATCGTGCTGGGACTTCCGAAGAATATGAATGCAACGGAAGGTGTCCGCGTGGAGCTGACGAACGAATTTAAGGAGAAGCTTGAGAGAAGGACCGGACTGCCTGTGACGATGTGGGACGAGCGTCTCACCACGGTAGCAGCGGATAAGATTATGATGGAAGCAGGTATCCGCAGAGAGAACCGCAGGGAGTATGTGGATAAGATAGCGGCTGCGCTGATTTTGCAGGGATATCTGGACAGAAAGAGCATGGAGAAGAAATGAGAAAAAGAGATGAGTAAATTAGAAAAGATTACTTTTAATCCGGAGGGCGAAGAGCCTGTGGAATTTTATGTTTTGGAGCAGACCAGAATCGGAGGCTGCAGCTATATTCTTGTGACCGATGCGGAAGAGGGAGACGGAGAGGCGCTGATTCTGAAGGACTTATCCAAAGACGGAGAGGAAGAAAGCCTCTTTGCGATTGTTTCGGACGATGAAGAACTTAAAGCAGTAGCCGGCGTTTTTGAGAATATGCTGGATGATGTGGAGTTCGTTCAGGAGTAATAGATTGAAAAATCATTCTGATGAGCTGATTTTTCAATCGGAAAAATAAATTTTTCACACATAAATTATAATAAAGTTACATAGTTGACGGATGAGCAGCATCCAATCAGCCATTTTTAACGCAAATAACGGTCCGTGAGCCGTAAGACGGGGAGTGCTTGCGGCAGGAGATGTTGTGCTGTTGTTGTGCATTAAAATGCGGGATGATTTCTTTTTGCTGATTGAGAGGCTTATGCTTTGGAGTGGCTGTGTAGAATGGAGGAAATTTGATTGAAGAAGAAAAAAGAGAATAATGGCGATTCCAAGCTGAAAATCATCCCTTTAGGAGGCTTGGAACAGATTGGTATGAACATTACTGCCTTCGAGTATGAGGACAGTATTATTGTGGTGGACTGTGGTTTGTCTTTCCCGACGGATGATATGCTGGGAATTGACCTGGTGATTCCGGATGTTACCTACCTTAAGGATAATATTGACAAGGTGAAGGGCTTTGTGATTACTCATGGTCATGAGGATCATATCGGGGCGCTTCCCTATGTACTGCGGGAGGTCAACGTGCCCGTTTATGCTACTCGTCTTACGATGGGTATCATTGAAAATAAGTTAAAAGAACATAACCTGATGAAAGGTACCAAGCATAAGGTAGTAAAATTCGGACAGTCTATCAATTTGGGACAGTTCCGTGTGGAATTTATCAAGACGAATCACAGTATTGTGGATGCTGCCGCGCTTGCAATTTATTCTCCTGCCGGTGTCGTGGTTCATACCGGAGATTTTAAAGTAGATTATACTCCCGTATTCGGTGATGCCATTGATTTGCAGCGTTTTGCGGAAATTGGCAAAAAAGGCGTGCTGGCGCTGATGTGCGATTCCACCAATGCAGAGCGTCCCGGCTTTACGCCTTCCGAGAAAACCGTGGGAAAAACCTTTGACACTTTGTTTGAGGAGCACAAAAATACAAGAATTTTTGTGGCAACCTTTGCATCTAATGTGGACCGTGTGCAGCAGATTATTAATACCGCATATAAATTTGGCAGGAAGGTGTCCGTGGAAGGACGCAGCATGGTCAATATTATCGAGACTGCCAGAAATCTGGAATGTTTGAATATCCCGGAGAATACGCTGGTGGATATTGACCAGATGAAAAATTATCCCGACGAACAGCAGGTTATAATTACGACGGGCAGCCAGGGGGAAAGCATGGCGGCGCTGAGCCGTATGGCAAATAATATGCACCGTAAGATTACCATTGGTGCAGGGGATACGGTTATCTTTTCGTCCAACCCGATTCCCGGAAATGAAAAATCGGTTACAAATATTATCAATGAGCTTTTAAGAAAGGGCGCGGACGTTATTTTTCAGGATGCCCATGTATCCGGGCATGCCTGTCAGGAGGAAATCAAGCTGATTTACACCCTGATTCACCCCAAATATGCAGTTCCCGTACATGGCGAGTACAAGCATTTGAAAGCGCAGGCGAAGATTGCGGAAGGTCTGGGAATGGACAAGGAAAATATCTTTATCCTCTCCTCCGGTGATGTGCTGGAGATTAGCGATGAGGACGCCTCCGTCACAGGAAAAGTACCTACGGGCGCAATCCTGGTGGACGGTCTTGGCGTAGGTGATGTAGGGAATGTGGTGCTGCGTGACCGCCAGCATCTTGCAGAGGACGGTATCATGATTGTGGTTATGAGTCTGGACAGGGTGAGCGGACAGTTGGTGGCAGGACCCGATATCGTGTCCCGTGGTTTTGTCTATGTCCGTGAGTCGGACGAGCTGATCGAGGAGGCACGCATCAAAGTGGATGAGGCGCTGCAGACATGTCTTGACCGTGGTATCACTGACTGGGGCAAGTTAAAATCCACCACCAAGGATGTGCTTGGCGATTATGTATGGAAAAAGACGAAGAGACGACCTATGATACTGCCGATTATTATGGAAGTGTAATAAAAATAAAACTTGAAAAAATGTGGGAGTGAAGATACAATATGAGCAAGCTGGACAATGCAGTGGAGCGGTTGATAGAAGCAATTCTTGATTCGGAGATTTACCGTGAATATGACGCACAGCGAAACAGGGTAAATCAGTATCCTGAATTGAAAGCCCAGATTGATGAATTTCGGAAAAGAAACTTTCTGCTCCAGAGAAGTGAGGATAATGCCTTTGAAAAAATTGAACAGTTTGAAAAAGAATATGCAGATTTCAGGGAAAATACTCTGGTGTCTGAATTTCTGGCGGCGGAGCTTGCATTTTGCAGAATGATGCAGGATATCAATCTTCAGGTGACGGAAGCCGTGCATTTTGAGTAACCGCAAAAAAATTTTATTTGTAAGGATGTGAGAGATATGGATTATGGCAATGTCGTAAGCGCCGTATTGGGAACAATTTTAAAGGTGTTGGCTGTTGTGGCAGTCGTTTTCCTGATTTATCGGGGGGCGGAGATTTGCTATGAGTATGGATACCGGGTTTTTACGGAAGAGCCGGTTTCAAGCGCGGGCGGCAGAACGGTCACGGTGACGGTCACAGAGGATATGTCTCCCTTACAAATCGGAGAGCTTTTTGAGGAAAAGGGACTGGTGAGAGATTCAAAATTATTTGCAATGCAGTATCTTCTGTCTGAATTTCGTGCAGATGTTGCGCCCGGTGAGTTCGAGCTGAGTACTGACATGACGGCGGAAGAAATGATGGAGGTTATGGCTTCCGGACAGACCGAAGAGGAAGAGTAGGATAACAATGATAGTTGATGAGAGAATGTCTGCCTTTATCGATTCGCTGGATAGAGGCAACACTCCTTTTTTGGATGAAATTGAAAAATCCGCTGTAGAAACGCAGGTTCCCGTTATTCGCAAATCCATGCAGAGCCTGTTGAAGTTTCTGTTAGCGTACGCAAAGCCGAAGAACATCCTCGAGGTAGGAACTGCTGTCGGCTTTTCTGCGTTATTGATGAGTGAATATGCGCCGGAAGGCTGTCATATCACTACGATTGAAAAATATGAGAAGCGAATCCCCATTGCAAGGGAGAATTTTAAGCGTGCCGGAAAAGAGGACAGCATTACGCTGCTGGAAGGAGATGCTACGGAAATTCTGCATGAGTTGCAGGGCACTTATGATATGATTTTCATGGACGCCGCAAAGGGACAGTACATTCATTTCCTGCCGGATATCCTGCGTCTTTTGCCCGCCGGAGGACTGCTGATATCGGATAATGTGTTACAGGACGGAGACGTCATCGAGTCACGTTTTGCAGTGACCCGCCGCAACCGTACGATTCACGCCAGAATGCGGGAGTATCTCTATGAGCTGAAGCATAATCCCTGTCTTGAAACTGCCATTCTGCCTGTCGGGGACGGTGTGACGCTGAGTACGAAACTATGATTATAGGAGAATGAAATGGAACGGAAGAAGCCGGAATTACTGATACCAGCCAGCAGTCTGGAGGTTTTGAAAACTGCGGTCATCTTTGGCGCAGATGCGGTATACATTGGCGGAGAAGCCTTTGGACTGCGGGCAAAAGCAAAGAATTTTTCCATGGAAGAGATGGCGGAGGGGATTGCCTTTGCCCATGCTCATAAGGTAAAGGTGTATGTGACCGCCAATATTCTTGCCCACAATGATGATTTGGAGGGAGCTGCAGCATATTTTGAGGAATTAAAAAATATGAAGCCTGACGCGCCGGATGCGCTGATTATTTCAGACCCAGGCATGTTTACCATTGCGAGGGAGGTATGGGAGGACGTTGAAATCCATATTTCCACCCAGGCGAACAATACCAACTACCAGACCTATCTGTTCTGGTGGAAGATGGGGGCAAAGCGCGTGGTGTCCGCGAGAGAACTGTCCCTGAAGGAAATCTGTGAAATTCGCGACCACATTCCTGCGGAGATGGAGATTGAGAGCTTTGTTCACGGAGCCATGTGTATCTCTTATTCGGGGCGCTGCCTTTTGAGCAATTACTTTACGGGCAGAGACGCCAATCAGGGAGCCTGTACCCATCCCTGCCGCTGGAAATATGCCGTGGTGGAGGAAAAAAGACCGGGCGAATACCTCCCTGTTTACGAGAATGAGCGGGGAACCTATATTTTTAACTCCAAGGATTTGTGCATGATTGAGTATCTTCCTGAGATTGTGGCGGCGGGCATTGACAGTCTGAAAATCGAGGGGCGCATGAAAACTGCGCTGTATGTGGCAACGGTGGCGAGAACCTACCGCAAAGCCATTGATGATTATTTTACCTCTGAGGAAACCTATCGCGCCAACATGGACTGGTACAAGGCGGAGATTTCCAAGTGCACCTATCGAAAGTTTACCACGGGCTTTTATTTTGGAAAGCCTGATGAAAATACCCAGATTTATGACAATAATACCTATGTAAATGAATATATTTATCTTGGCATTATAGAGGAAATACGGGAACATGCTGTGATAGAGCAGGCTGCAGCAAAGCAGGACGGCGGGGGCGTACAGCCACAGAATGTCTCCGTGGAGCGGACACTTGCCCGTACCACGCAGCGCAACAAGTTTTCCGTGGGAGAGACGATTGAAATCATGAAGCCGGACGGGACGAATCAGCTCACGGAGGTGCTTGCCATGTACAACGGCGAGCTGGAACCGGTGGAGAGCTGTCCCCATTCCAGGCAGGTAATCTGGCTGGAGCTTTCAAAGCAGCCGGAGAGATATGATATTTTGCGCAAAAAAGCCGACAACGGTACAAACAGTAGGAAAAGGAGTAGTAACGATGAGTGAGGCATTCAATGTAGAGGAAATTTTTGCCAGCAAGGTATTTACCCTTGGCAAAATGAAGGAAAGACTGCCGAAAGGTATCTATAAAGAGGTGGTACAGGTTATGGATCAGGGCGGAGAGCTGTCACTGGCAACTGCCGATGTGGTAGCGAAAGCAATGAAGGACTGGGCGGTGGAAAACGGCGCCACCCATTATACGCACTGGTTCCAGCCTTTGACGGGTATTACGGCAGAGAAGCATGACGCCTTTGTGACCCATCCTGACGAAAGCGGCAGAATGATTATGGAGTTTTCCGGTAAGGAGCTGATTAAAGGCGAACCCGATGCTTCCTCCTTCCCCTCCGGCGGTCTGCGTGCCACCTTTGAGGCGAGAGGCTATACCACATGGGATATCACATCCCCTGCATTTATCAAGGAGACGGCTACAGGTCCGACCCTGTGCATTCCCACGGCATTCTGTTCTTATACGGGAGAGGCTTTGGATAAAAAAACACCGCTGCTTCGTTCCATGGAAGCGCTGAGCAAACAGGCAATCAGAATTGTCCGTCTGTTTGGCAATACAACGGCAAAAAAAGTAGTGCCGTCTGTGGGTGCAGAGCAGGAATATTTTCTTGTGGATGCGAAAAAAGCATTGCAGAGAGAGGATATTATTTTTTCCGGCAGAACCCTGTTTGGCGCGCCTGCGCCTAAGGGTCAGGAGATGGATGACCATTATTTCGGCGTCATCAGAGAGCGTGTGGGTGGTTTTATGCACGATGTCAATATCGAGCTTTGGAAGCTGGGCGTGACCGCCAAGACACAGCACAATGAGGCTGCCCCTGCACAGCATGAGGTAGCTCCGATTTACGAGTCCGCCAATGTGGCAGTCGACCATAATCAGCTTGTGATGGAAACCTTGAAACGTGTGGCAGGAAAGCATGGCTTGCGCTGTATGCTGCACGAGAAGCCTTTTGCGGGCGTGAACGGTTCCGGGAAGCACAATAACTGGTCCATTACCACGGATGACGGCGTGAATCTGTTGGAGCCGGGTCAGACCCCCAATGAAAATATCCAGTTCCTTCTGGTACTGGCTTGTATTATGAAAGCGGTAGACACCCATGCGGATTTGCTCAGACAGAGCGCGTCCAATGTGGGTAATGACCATAGATTAGGGGGTTACGAGGCGCCCCCTGCGATTATTTCCATTTTCTTAGGCGAGCAGCTTGAGGATGTGGTAGAGCAGTTGGTGGAGACAGGAAAAGCAGACTCTTTGAAGGAAGGCGGTGTGCTGAGAACCGGTGTATCCACTCTGCCCGATTTTGTAAAGGATGCGACAGACCGCAACCGTACTTCTCCCTTTGCTTTCACCGGTAATAAATTTGAGTTCCGTATGGTAGGAAGCGAGGATTCTATCGGAAGTCCTAACACAATCCTGAACGCCATCGTTGCGGAGGCTTTCTGCGAGGCGGCAGACAGACTGGAACATGCGGAGAATTTTGAACTTGCGGTACATGACTTGATTAAGGAATATATGACGAAGCACCAGAGAATTATTTTTAACGGCAACGGCTATGCAAAGGAATGGGAGGAGGAAGCGGCAAGACGAGGACTTCCCAATATTCCTTCCATGGTGGAGGCGGTTGGCACGCTGACCACGGAGAAAGCAATCAGGCTGTTTGAAAAGTTTGGAATCTTTACGGAAGCAGAGCTGCATTCTCGCGCAGAGGTTTTGTATGAAACCTATGCAAAGACTATCAATATCGAGGCGCTGACCATGATTGATATGGCAAATAAGCAGATTATTCCTGCGGTAATGCGTTTCAGCAAATCTCTTGCAGATACCGTTGTGGCAGTTCAGGCGGCAGGCGGAGATGCAACGGCGCCTTCCAAGCTTCTGAAAACAATTACGACAATCCTGTCAGAAATGCAGGCTGCGGCAGAGCATCTGCAGGAGGTGGAGAAAACCGCTTCCGCTATGAAAGAGGGCAAGGAGCAGGCATTTTATTACAAAGAGAGCGTTGTCACTGCAATGAACGACCTGCGCAGACCCGCTGACGAGTTAGAGAAGCTGGTAGATAAGGAGTACTGGCCTTTCCCTACCTATGCAGATTTGCTGTTCGAGGTGTAAAAGGGTTTCTTTTAACTGAGGAAAAAATTTTTTAAATTAGGTATTGCATTTTTAAAAAAATGATGTATAGTATAGAACCATAGAGAGGGAACTCTCATAAGTGAATAGGATTTTTTGAAAAACGAAGGCGTTTACACAGATAGTGTAGCGCCTTTTTTGTGTGGCGGCGAAGGAAATGCTTCGTGGAATGTGAGCTTTACAGCCGGCTCTTCAAAAAATCGAAAAGAGAGACAGGAGGATTAGTGTATGTGTGAAGTTTTGAATGTGGAAGAGATTTTTGCAAGTAAAGTGTTCACGTTGGGTAAGATGAAGGAAAGATTACCGAAGAACGTGTACAAAGAAGTCAAAAGAATTATGGACAAAGGCGGCGAGTTGTCCTTGGCAACCGCAGATGTTGTTGCAAAGGCAATGAAGGATTGGGCGGTAGAAAACGGAGCAACCCACTATACTCACTGGTTCCAGCCTTTGACCGGAATCACGGCAGAAAAGCATGATTCATTCGTAACACATCCCGATGAAGAAGGAAAGATGATTATGGAGTTTTCCGGCAAGGAGCTGATTAAGGGCGAGCCTGATGCTTCTTCCTTCCCCTCCGGTGGTCTTCGTGCTACTTTTGAGGCGAGAGGTTATACTGCATGGGATATCACTTCCCCCGCATTCCTGAAAGAAGATGCTACCGGCGTTATCCTTTGCATTCCTACCGCGTTCTGCTCCTATAAAGGAGAGGCGCTGGATAAAAAAACACCGCTGCTTCGTTCCATGGAAGCAATCAGCGAGCAGGCGCTTCGTATTGTCCGTCTGTTTGGCAACACTGAGGCTACCAAGGTGGTAGCAAGCGTGGGACCCGAGCAGGAATACTTCCTGGTAGACAGAGAGAAATATCTGAAACGTGAAGATTTGATTTTTGCAGGACGCACCCTTTTTGGTGCACCCGCTCCTAAGGGACAGGAGCTTGAGGATCACTACTTCGGTACTATCCGCGAGAGAATCGGTTCTTATATGAAAGACTTAAACGTAGAGCTGTGGAAATTAGGTGTTACCGCAAAGACCCAGCACAACGAGGTTGCTCCTGCACAGCACGAGCTGGCTCCCATTTATGAGACGGCAAACATTGCGGTTGACCACAACCAGCTTGTTATGGAGACCATGAAAAAGGTAGCAGGACGCCATGGCATGACCTGTCTGCTTCATGAGAAGCCTTTCGCAGGCGTGAATGGTTCCGGTAAACACAACAACTGGTCTTTGGGTACCGACAACGGTGTGAACCTGCTTGATCCCGGCGATACTCCCAACGAAAATATCCAGTTCCTGCTGGTACTGGCTTGTATCCTGAAAGCGGTTGATACTCATGCCGATTTGCTTCGTCAGAGTGCATCTGATGTAGGAAACGACCACAGACTTGGAGCAAACGAGGCGCCGCCTGCAATTATTTCCGTATTCCTTGGCGAGCAGCTTGAGGATGTTGTAAAGCAGTTGGTTGAGACCGGTGAGGCTACTCACTCCATTCAGGGCGGTAAATTGCTGACAGGTGTATCTACTCTGCCTGATTTGAATAAAGATGCAACGGATCGTAACAGAACTTCACCGTTTGCTTTCACAGGAAACAAATTTGAGTTCCGTATGGTAGGCAGCTCCGATTCTATCGCAAGCCCGAACACCACATTGAATGCTATCGTTGCAGAAGCTTTCTGCGAGGCAGCAGACATTTTGGAGAAAGCTGATGATTTCGATGTTGCAGTACATGATTTAATTAAGAAATATCTGACCGAGCATCAGAGAATTATTTTCAACGGCAACGGCTATTCCGATGAATGGGTGGCAGAAGCTGAGAGACGCGGACTTCCTAACATCAAGTCCATGGTAGAGGCTTCCGCAACTCTGACCACTGATAAGGCTATTAAGCTGTTTGAGAAATTTGGTATCTTTACCAAAGCTGAGTTGGAATCCCGCGAGGAGGTTCTGTATGAAACCTATGCCAAGACAATCAATATTGAAGCACTGACAATGATTGATATGGCAAAGAAACAGATTCTTCCCGCAGTTATCAAATATACAAAATCTCTTGCAGATACCGTTATCGCGGTAAAAGAAGCAGGTGCGGACGCATCCGTTCAGGCGGAAGCTTTGAGCGAGGTATCCGGCAAGCTTGCTGAAGCGAAGAAAGCATTGGCTGTACTGGAAGAGAAGGTTGCTAAGGCTGGAACCATTGAATGCCAGAAAGAGCTTGCATTCTTCTTCAAGGATGAAGTTTTTGAAGCAATGAACGCTTTGAGAACTCCTGTAGATGAGCTGGAAATGCTGGTTGATAAGAGTGTATGGCCGATTCCTACCTATGGCGATTTGATTTTTGAAGTTTAATTTGCCCGTTACTTTTCCTTTATCATCATATGACGGAACCTGTGTCCTCCGGGATGCAGGTTCTTTTATGTACAAAATTATATTTGGTTGAAAAAGACGCAAAATATGATATGATTTTGTAGAAGACTTATTTTGGGACAGGTTTGAAAATATGAAGAGATTACTGAGTGATGTCAAAGTTTTCTGCCAGTGTAAGGCTTATGTAATTGGGCTGACACTGCTTGCGGTATGCGCTTATGGCTACGCGGTTACCCATTATGCAATCGGAATGGATGATACGGTGATTCCCCTGTATTTTGAGGAGGGACTGGCGCCTTATGTGGGCAGATGGAGCTTGTTTGTCCTTAACAAAATTTTTCATATTGCGGATTTTGTACCCTGGATGGTGGAGCTGGTCAGTGTGCTGATTCTGATGCTGTCCGTTACCCTGTGGTGCGTGCTGTGGAAACGGATTTGTGAGCCGCGGATTGTGCTTCCTGCATGGAGCTATGTCTTTGTGGCGGGAATTTTTCTGTCCTGCCCGCTGATTAGTGAGGTGTTTGTTTTTTATCTGCATAACGGCATCTGTCTGGGCTACGGTGTGGTCGCACTTGCGCTGCTTTGCCTTATGAACGGCTTATCGCTGAAAAAATCACGAAAGTACCGTTTGGGACAACTGGTGTTGTCGGCGGTGCTGGCTGCCGTTGCTATGGGATTTTATGAGTCTTTTCTCATCGTGTATATTATGGGCGCGGTGATGTGCTTTTTCCTGATTCGCAGATTTTATGGGAAAAAGGATGGAGATTCTGAATATTCGTCGAAGCTGCTTTCCTGGATAGGGAGCGGAGTTTTGATTGTTTTGGCGGGGCTGATGATTCGCACGGTGGTGCTGGCGGTTTTAAAGGCGGTGTACCATTTGGAAGAGCTTGGTCGCTATGATGTGCTGTACCGCAGTCTGTTCGGTGATGTTTTCACAGCGGAAGGCGAGCTGGTGATGACGCTGAAACGCTTTTTTGTGAAATATTATGTAAATGCCATTGTGTATCTGCCGATTGCGGTGCTGGTATTTGCGCTGGCGTTTCTCGGAATTTATTCGCTGTACCACGGCATTCAGAGAAAGGATATTCTGCTGCCGGTATGTACAGCTGCGCTGGTGGTGCTTCCTGTTTTTATGAGCCTTGTGGAAGGCTTGGCAACAAGATATCGTTCTGCCCAGTATGTGCCTGTTGTGGGTGCCTTTGCCGTGCTTTTGGCAATGCTGGAGTTTCGTCTGCATAAGCTGCCGAAATGGGTTCCTGCGCTGGGTGCTGTGTGTATGGGAGTGCTTCTTTTTAACCAGTGTACGGATATGAATAAGTGGTTTTATCTGGATGTTTTGAAATATCAGGATGCAAAGGAGGTTATGAGCCGGATTGCTTATGATTTGGAAAAAGAATGCGATATCTCAAAGCCCATTGTGTTCCGGGGGGCGTATACTGTTCCCTATGAGATTTCTGAGGATGCCTATGTCAGCTTTTCTTCACCGCAGTATCAGTGGATTTGCAGGCTGACGGACTGGCTGGACCCTCATTTGAAGGAGAAATTCTTTGCGGAAAACGGACAGGGCTATGTCTTTGCGGAGACTCCTGTGGTGTCCACCCTGCAATGGGGCGTTACTGCCTTTGACGGCACTTCCGGGCAGCTTATAGAGTTTTGGAAGATGCACGGATACGATGATTTCCGCTGTGAGACGGATTTAGATGTGATAGAGGATGCGGAGCGGATTCGCAAGGAGGAAAATATGCCCGGATATCCGAAAGCGGGATATATTAAGGAATGTGACGATTATATCATTGTAAATTTTTCGGATGCAGAGTAATTATGGAAGAGGAATTGTACCTATTGCGTAAATTATTTCAAAAAAAATTTATTTTTTAAATTAGGGTATTGCAAAATGGAAAAACATCATGTATAATACATCAAGTAATAAGAAATAGCGCTATCGCCAAACGGTAAGGCAACGGACTCTGACTCCGTCATTTCAAGGTTCGAATCCTTGTAGCGCTGCTTTTAAAATCTCATGAGCCAGTGCTTGTGAGATTTTTTTGATTTGGGAACAGATTTTTTCTGTTTATAAAAAATTAAATATTTTCCAGTTGAAACGATACACTTTTCCTGTAGAATAGGGTAAGAAAAGGAACTGAAAATGGCAAAAAAGAACTGTTCTATTACAGTGGAAAGGAGAACAATGAAACGAATAACAGTGAAACAAATTATGGCACTGCTCCTTGCGATGGTGATAACGTGGTCCGGTGTCCCCGTAGAGATACAGGCGGAAGAACAGACAGGACAGGACGCGCCGGAACTGTGGACTTCGGAGCAGGAGGTCAATGGACTGACTACGCTGCCGGAAGACCCGGAATTTGTTAAGCTTTTGGAACAGGAGCAGGAAGGATTGCGGATGTCGTCAGTGCAAAGTCTTACAGGGGCGACCTATACGCATAATGCCCGATTCGCAGACTGCACTGTCCGCAACGGTATTGATGTGTCCTACTATCAGGGAAATATTGACTGGAATGCGGTAAAAAGCAGCGGAGTGGAATTTGTGTTCGTCCGTGTAGGATACCGGGGCTATTCTACAGGACAGCTGGCGATGGATACAAAGGCTATGGATAATCTGCGCGGAGCAATCAATGCAGGCTTAAAGGTGGGCGCTTATATCTTTTCTCAGGCGATTACACCGCAGGAGGCAAGGGAGGAAGCACAGTATGCTTTAAATCAGGTATCGGGATTTTCGATTTCCATGCCTATTGTGATAGATTATGAATATGCGGCAACGGGAGTGGGACGGCTTTACAATGCAAATCTCAGTCGGGAGCAGGCAACGCAAATCGTAAATACATTTTGCGAATACATCAATCAGGCGGGCTATGAACCCATGATATACGCCAACAAGAGTATGCTGGAAACCTCTCTGAATGCAGGAAGTATTCCCCATAAAATATGGCTTGCAAATTATACGACAAAGACGCAGTATCAGGGCGCTTATGAATTTTGGCAGTACTCAAGCCGCGGAACCGTGAATGGAATCAGTGGAAACGTGGACAGCAATTTCTGGTATGATTCTGCAGAAGAAAATTATACGAAAACTATTGAAAACGGTATTTATATTATTGAATCTGCTTTGCAGAAGGACAAGGTGGTAGACGTAAACGGCGGCGTGGAGGACAACGGCGCGAACATCCAGCTTTGGACCCGTAATGATAACAGTTCCCAGAAATTTAAAGTGATGTACGAAGGGGACGGAACTTATTCCATTATGGCGCTTTGCTCCAAAAAGTATCTGGACGCAGAAAACGGCGGCAATACTCAGGGAACTAATGTCATTCAATATCAGTCAACCAACGGCAAAAACCAGAGATGGCACATCAAGGACGAAGGAGACGGCACTTACTCTATTATTTCCGCTTCCAGCGGCTTGTATCTGGACGTCTATGACAACCGTACTGCGGACGGTACCAATATCCAGCTTTGGTTTAATACCGGCGGTAATGCACAGCGGTTCCGGTTTTTAACCGCGACAGACAGCTCTCAGGGTGGGGACAACGAAAATCAGGATTCCCCTGAGGCAAGAAACGGGTGGTACACGGAAAACGGCAAAAAATACTGGTATGACAACGGCGTTATGGCGCGTGACAAAGAGGCTTATGACCCGGCTTCCGACGCATGGTACTGGTTTGACGCGGACGGTACGATGGCGACGGACAAGGATGTATTTATTCCCACGAATGCGGAACGCACCGAGGGGAAATGGGTGCGCTATGACAGCAACGGCTGGATGGTAAAAGGGGAGGATTACCGTTATGGCGGCTGGTACTGGTTTGACCCTACTACCGGAGAGATGATGAAGGGCTTTGTCCATATTCCCGTGGTCGGCGATTCTGAGGGAAAATGGGTTTACTATGATGAAATAGACGGACAGATGCACCATGGAGAAAGCTGCATCAACGGAAACTGGTATTATTTTGACGATTACACGGGCAAAATGGTGCACGGAGAATATCAGAGAAACGGCAACTGGTATTATTATGATCAGATTACCGGAATCATGGCGCATGGATGGACAACCCTGCCGGATGGACGGTATGTATATTACGATGATATTACCGGAATCAGAAGATAACAAATTAGTAAAAAGCTTGTAGGAGAGTCTGTTTTGTGATATCCTGTTTTTGTATTTTTATTTTTTGAGGAGAGATTACAAATGGGAGAAACAAGTGAGGTAATGACTGTGGAAACCTCAGAGATTAGAAAACATTTTTCTAAGCTGGGGCTGATGTTCTTTTTGGGAACCGTGATTATTTATGCAGTACAGATTGGCATAAGCCAGTTGGTACAGTGGCTGAAGCCGGAATGGCTGGAAAATGCCGATATCAGTCTGATGGTATCGATTCTGCCAATGTATCTGATTGGTATGCCGATTCTGATTGCTCTGGTGAAAAGGGTGCCTGCAACAGCACCGGAAAAGCACACCATGAAGGTGTGGCAGCTCCTGCTGGCGATTGTTATGTGTTTTTGCGTTATGTATTGCAGTAATATTGTGGGAAATATTATTACAGCAATAGTCGGCATGCTGAAGGGCGGCGTGGTGAATAATGTGATTCTTGATATTGCCACCAGCACCAGTCTGATTGTGAATTTTGTGTATATGGTAATCTGTGCGCCGATTATGGAAGAATTTATTTTCCGCAAGCTGATTGTGGACAGAACGGTGCGCTATGGACAGGGAGTTGCCATTCTGATTTCGGGTATCATGTTTGGTTTATTTCATGGTAATCTGAATCAGTTTGTCTATGCTACAACCATGGGAATGTTTCTTGCCTTTCTGTATGTGAAAACAGGCAACATCAAATATACAATTGTTATCCATATGATTGTAAATTTCTTTGGAAGCATTGTCAGCGTATGGCTGCTGGAGGCAATGAATTATGAAGGATATATGGAAGCGGTTCTTTCGGGAGCCGGAATGGAAGAGCTGATGGAGCTTGTTATGGCGTCGCTGCCCGGCTGGATTGCTTATATGATTTATGCCTGCATGATTTTTGGTATGATGATAGCGGGGATTGTGCTGTTTATCGTATTCAGAAAGCGGTTCGCAACGGAGAAGGGTGAAGTGGAGATTCCAAGAGGAAAGGGTTTTGGTACTGTTTTTCTAAATATCGGTATGGGTCTGTATGTCATTTTCTGGCTGGTTGTCATTGTATGGCAGTTGTTTATGTAGAAAGGATACAGTGCAGTTCTGCCATTTATTTTAAGAATAGAGTGTGATAAAAAATGTATTTTTTTAATGCCAAAATCCGATACAGTGAGACGGATTGTGACGGCAAACTTTCCATGGCTTCCCTGTTGAATTATTTTCAGGATTGTTCCACCTTTCAATCGGAGGAAGCGGGTGTGGGTATAAAATATCTGGAGGAGAATCATCGGGCTTGGGTCTTGTCCTCCTGGCAGATTGTTGTAAACCGTTACCCCAGACTGTGTGAAGAGGTAAAGGTGGGAACCTTCCCCTATGATTTTAAGGGTTTTTTAGGGTATCGTAATTTTCTGATGCAGACATTGGGCGGCGAGATGCTGGCAATGGCAAACTCTTTGTGGAGTCTGATTGACCTGGACACGGGGAAACCTGTGGCGCCTTCAGAGGAGATGCTTGCCGGATATCCTATGGAAGAAAGGCTTTCCATGAATTATGCGCCCCGTAAAATTGCAATTCCCGAGGGCGGGGTTTTGGAAGATGCCATTGTGGTAAAGAAACATCATTTAGATACCAACCACCACGTAAACAACGGTCAGTTTGTGGATATTGCAATGGAATTTCTGCCGGAGAACTTTGTAATCGGACAACTGCGGGCGGAATATAAGAAGCAGGCGTTTCTGGATGACGTATTTTATCCTTATGTGTCGCTTGATAATGACAAGTGTGTCGTAAATCTTGCCGATGAGAACGGAAAGACTTATGTGTCTGTGGAATTTCTGCGGAAGGAGTAGTAAAAACGATGATTAGATTAGGTGAGAAGCAGAAACTCGTCATTGTGAAGAAAGTATCCTTCGGGGTATATCTGGCGGTTCCCGGGGAACGGCAGGAGGAAAGGGTTCTTTTGCCGGCAAAGCAGGTGCCTGAAGACAGTGATTTGGGGGATGAGATAGAGGTATTTATCTATCGCGATTCCAGCGACAGACTGATAGCGACCACGAAGGAACCGAAGCTGGTCATGGGAAGCGTGGCGGAGCTTACTGTGGCACAGGTAGGGAAATTTGGAGCCTTTTTGGATTGGGGACTGGAAAAGGATTTGCTGCTGCCCTTTAAGCAGCAGGCAAAAAAAGTCAATGCAGGCGATAAGGTGCTGGTATCCCTCTATATTGACAAGAGCGGACGGCTCTGTGCGAGCATGAACGTGTATGAGAATCTGCGGACGGACAGCCCTTATGAGAAAGACGCGCATGTTACAGGCAGAGTTTATGAAATCAGTGATAATTTCGGTGCGTTTGTTGCGGTTGACAATATGTATTCCGCACTGATTCCCAAAAAGGAATTGTACGGGCATGTGGAAATCGGAGAGGATATCAGTGCCAGAGTAGTGCAGGTGCGTGAAGACGGCAAGCTGACACTGAGCATCCGTGACAAGGCTTACCTGCAGATTGGCAGGGATGCTGAAGAAATACTGAAAATTATAGACAGCTATGACGGTGTGCTTCCGTTTAATGATAAGGTGTCCCCTGAAATCATTAAGCGAGAGACGGGTATGAGCAAGAATGAGTTTAAGCGTGCCGTGGGAAATCTTCTGAAAGCGGGAAAAATAGAAATCAAAGAAAAGGTTATTCGCAGAATTTAATGGTAGCATTTTCGGTTAAGGAATGTTATAATATATGTGATACGAAGGTTTAACTTTTAAGGGCAGGCATACAAAAGCGAACGGTAGAAGGAGGGACGGATATGGATATTGCAGCACTTTCAACATCATTGTCAACCGGATCTATTCAATCTCAGGTAAGCATAGCAGTGCTTGATAAGACGATGGAGGCTAATGAATCTTTGGGAGCCGGATTGGTGCAAATGATTGATTCGGCAGCGATGGAGAGAAGCGTGAACCCTCATATCGGCTCCAATCTGGATTTGAGAATTTGACGTATAGGAAGTTTACAAAGCGAGGGGATGTCTGGAAGTTTTGCTTCCAGACATTTTCTGTTGGCAGAAATTTGAAAAAGTGCATAAAAAACTATTGCTTTTTTGTCGAATTTTTTGTAAATTTGTTATATAGCGAATCATTGGGAAAATGTGAGCCAAAGGAGCGGGAGTATATATGATATCGAATCAAATTTTACAGAACACAATTGAAGGATTAAAAGGAATTGCCAGGGTGGAGCTGTGTGTTATGGATTTAGACGGGAAAGAAGCTGCGGCAACCATGGACATGAGCAGCTGTTCCAGAGCGGCGGTTGATTTTGCCGCATCTCCGGCAGATTCACAGGAGATTCAGGGATATCAGTATTTTAAAATATACGATGAGCAGCAGTTGGAGTATATTCTGATTGCAGGAGGAACCGGCGAAGATGTTTACATGATTGGCAAGATGGTGGCGTTTCAGATTCAGAATCTGCTGGTTGCCTATAAGGAGCGTTTTGATAAGGATAATTTTATTAAGAATCTGTTGTTGGACAATCTGCTGCTTGTAGATATCTACAGCCGTTCAAAAAAGCTGCATATTCAGACAGATGTACCGCGTGTGGTTATGATTTTGGAATCAGGAAATGGCAAGGACAATAATGCACTTGAACTGACAAGGGTACATTTTGGAAATAATAGTAAAGATTTCATAACCGCAGTGGATGAAAACAATGTTATAGTAGTGAAGGAACTGGCAGAGACAGACACAGGCGGTAAGGAAATTGAAAAATGTGCAATCGCTCTGAACAGCTTTTTGCAGAAGGAAGGAATTAAGGAAATTCGCATTGCTTACGGTACGGTAATTCATGAGATTAAAGAAGTGAGCCGTTCCTATAAAGAGGCGAAGATGGCTCTGGATGTAGGAAAAATTTTCTTTGATGACAGGGATATTGTCGCCTATAGCGAGCTGGGAATCGGACGTTTGATTTATCAGCTGCCCATCCCTTTGTGCAAGCTGTTTATCCGTGAGATTTTTGGCGGAAAGAGCCCGGACGAATTTGATGACGAGACGCTGACAACAATTTATAAATTTTTTGAAAATAGTTTAAATGTGTCAGAAACTTCCAGACAGCTCTTTATTCACCGCAATACCCTGGTATATCGCCTTGATAAGCTGCAGAAGAGTACAGGGCTTGATTTGCGCGTATTTGAGGATGCCATCACCTTCAAAATTGCCCTGATGGTAGTAAAATACATGAAATATATGGAAACATTGGAATACTAAGTTGCGTTATATAATATAACATGCTATTCCGGGAAAATATGTTATTCCGGAATAGCAGGAAATACAGGAGATTGGTGACAGATATACATGGCAAATAAGGAATTGTTGAGAAAAAAAAGGGAACAAATGATAGAGGAAAAGGGCATTATTTACCTCAATAATGTAAATAAATCATATTCCACCGGAGTTCCTGCACTGAATGGAATCAACCTGACTATTGGTCGGGGAGAATTTGTATTCATTGTGGGTGACAGTGGTTCCGGGAAATCTACCTTAATCAAACTTCTGCTGCGGGAACTTACGGCTACCAGCGGCAGTGTTTATGTTATGGGGTGTGATTTGGCAAAGCTGAAGCATAGACAGATACCGAAATTCAGACGGAATTTAGGCGTGGTATTTCAGGATTTCCGTCTGTTAAATGACAGAAATGTATATGAAAATGTGGCGTTTGCCCAGAGAATTGTGCAGACGCCTGCAAATGAAATCAGAAGGAATGTGCCGGCAATTCTTGCGACAGTGGGGCTGGCAGGTAAATATAAGGCTAAGACGAAGCAGTTGTCCGGCGGTGAACAGCAGAGAGTGGCTCTTGCAAGAGCGTTGGTGAATAATCCGTCTATTCTGCTTGCGGACGAGCCTACCGGAAATCTTGACCCTAAGAATTCATGGGAAATTATGAAGCTCCTGGAGGAAATCAATGAGGCAGGAACTACGGTTATCGTGGTTACTCATAACAGGGAGATTGTCAATGCGATGCAGAAGCGCGTTGTAACGATGAAAAAAGGTGTGATTGTAAGCGACGAGGAGAAAGGTGGATATATTGATGAAGATTAATACCTTATTTTATACCATCAAACAGGGATTCGTTAATATTTTCCGCAATAAATGGTATTCTCTGGTGTCCGTGGCAACGATTTCTGCCTGCCTGTTTCTGTTCGGTCTTTTTTTTGCAATTCTTGCGAATTTTGAGAATATATTGAAGACGGCGGAAGAAGGAGTATCCGTTACCGTGTTCTTTCACAGTGAGGCAGATGACTGTGCCAGTCATGAAGAGGGTCAGATACCCTCAGACCAAAGGATTGCGGAAATCGGTCAACTGATTGCCAGCCGCGTGGAGGTTTCCGAGGTGAAATTCCTTTCCGATGATGAAGTGTGGGCAACCTTTGGACCTGATTATTTTGGTGAAGGTTATGCGGAAGGATTTCCTGAGAACCCTTTGGAGGGTGAAGATAATTATGAGATATTCTTAAGCGATGTCTCTATGCAGAATGCACTGGTCACCTGGCTGCAATCCATCCCGGAGGTGCGCAAGATTAACTATTCGGAAATGACGGCAAGTACCTTAAGCGGTGTGAATTTGTTGATTGCCTATGTGTCGATGGGTATTATTGTTATTCTGTTGGCGGTCAGTATCTTCCTGATTAGCAATACTGTTGCTGTTGGAATTTCTGTCCGCAAGGAAGAGATTAATATTATGAAGTATATCGGCGCCACTGATTTTTTTGTACGCGCCCCCTTCGTGGTGGAAGGTATGCTGATTGGATTGATAGGAGCAGCAATTCCCCTGTGGATTATCTATACAATTTATAATTATGTATTGAATTATATTGTGGAACGCTTTGCAATATTAAGCGGTTTTTTGAATTTCCTGTCGGTAGAAGAAATTTTTGATTTCTTGACACCGGTGTCATTAATTGTCGGGGTAGGAATTGGTTTTTTGGGAAGTATTGCTACTGTGAGAAAGCATTTGCGCGTATAGCGCGAAAAGAATATCTAAGGCGACTAAGTACATCGCCTTAGGTACTCTAAGTTTCGCGATGAAGAATCGCAAGAGATTCTTCATGAATGGTTGGAGTATAGAATGATTGGAGTATAATGAAAAAACGGATAGGAATGTGTTTTGCGGTATGTCTGTTACTGGCTGCAATGGCGCCTGTGACAACGACTGCAACAAGTATGTCTTCCATTACTTCTGACAGCATTCAGGAAAAGGAAGATCAGATTTCTAAGGCAGAGAATGAAAAAAAGCAGTTGGAAGAAAATCTGAGTGACCTGCAGGAGATAAAAAAAGAGCTGGAGAGTCAGAAAACGGATTTGAAAAATTACGTCAGTGTGTTGGATGGCAATCTGGCAAAAATCGAGCAGAATATAGCGGATTTGAAAGTGCAGATTGCTGCCAAGGAAACAGATATCGCACAGACAGAGGCTGAACTGGAAGCTGCGATGGAAAAAGAAGAAAAACAGCAAAAATCCATGATCGCCCGCATAAGATTAATGTATGAAAAGGGAGATTCCTACATAATAGAAATGCTTTTGCAGGCGCAAAGCTTCGGCGATTTTCTGAATCGGGCTGATTATATGGAAAAAATCATGACTTATGATAAGCAGAAGTGGGAGGAATACACAGAGAACCGCCAACTGATTGAGCTGTGCAAGGAAGAACTGGAGCTTGAAAAGGAAATTCTGGATCAGGCAAAGGCAAATGTGGAAACAGAGCAGAGTAATCTGGAAATATTGATTGAACAAAAGAATCAGGATATTCTCAGTTATGAGTCTGATATCAACAACAAGGAACAGGCAATCAGGGAGTACGAAGAAGAAATAGCGCAGCAGAATGCAGAAATAGAAGCGTTGGAGGCTGCCATTGCCGAAGAAAAGAAAAAATTGCTGGAAAGCAGCGGGACAGTGCTGACCTATGACGGCGGTGTGTTTAAATTTCCGTTGGCGAGCTATACCAGGGTATCGGATGATTACGGCTATCGAATCCATCCGATTCTGGAGGTAGAACAGTTTCATAACGGCGTGGATTTTGCGGCGCCAAAGGGGACTGCCATCTATGCGGCGTATGACGGTAAAGTGGTTGCGGCTACTTACAGTGCGACCATGGGGAATTATGTAATGATAGATCATGGAGATGAGTTATATACCATTTATATGCACGCATCGGCACTATACGTCCAAAAGGACGATATTGTTGTCAGAGGAGAGACGATTGCGGCGGTAGGTTCCACGGGACGTTCCACCGGCAATCATTTACATTTCAGTGTGCGTAAAGACGGTGAATACGTATCGCCGTGGAATTATTTGTCAGAATAACGCAATAAAATAAGGCGATGAAAGGAAACTGTACTTACAGTATGGGAAAAAGAAAATGGAAGCAAACAGAGACAATAACAATGACATGGACCCAAAAAAGAGATTTGAGCTTGAGGAAATGAGGAGCAAAAAGCTGGATCAGAGCTTTACGGGGATGTTTCTCACCGGTTTGATAATGGGGGTGCTGGGAACCGTGTTTCTTATCGCCGGCTTTCTTTATATATTCAGAGACTCTGATAACAGGCTTGTTTTTTCACAGGATTCTGCAATTACAAAGCAGTTAGTAAAGAAGCTGCAGCTTTTAGAGGATACGATAGATAAATATTACTATCTGGATGAAGTGAGCAATGAGGAGCTGGACGACGGTATCTATAAGGGAATGCTGGATGCGTTGGGAGATCCTTACTCCGAGTATTATACGGAGGAGGAACTGACTGAAATGCTGGAGCAGAGTCAGGGTATCTATTATGGTATCGGTGCTTATGTGTCGATGGACACGGAAACCTCTTTGCCCCAAATTACGGGTATTATTGAAGGTTCGCCCTCAGAGGAGGTTGATTTACGCATCAATGATATTATTTATGAGATTGACGGCACCTCTGTTTTTGGAATGAGTCTCGTCGAAGCGGTAAATCTGATTAAAGGCGAGGAAGGCACGGAGGTTGTGCTCACCATTATCCGTGAGGGTGAAAACGATTATCAGGAAGTGGCAGTAACCAGACGCAAGGTGGAGAGTCCTACCGTAAATTTTGAGATGCTGGATGAGACAACTGCATATATTCAGATTATAGAATTCGATGATGTAACGATTGACCAGTTTGCGGAGGCTCTGGCTATGGCGAAGGGTTCCGGCATGGAAGGTCTGATTCTCGATTTGCGCTCCAATCCGGGAGGAAACTTAACTGCGGTGGTAGAAATAGCGAGAATGATGCTGCCCGAAGGAATCATTGTTTATACAGAGGATAAGTATGGCGAGCGTACGGAATATACCTGCAGCGGTGAAAACCAGTTGGACGTTCCGCTGGTAGTGCTGATAAATTCAAGCTCAGCCAGTGCGTCTGAAATACTTGCCGGAGCCATTAAGGATTATGGTATCGGAACATTGGTAGGAACAACTACCTATGGTAAAGGTATTGTACAGAAAATCATGCCGCTCAGTGACGGTTCCGCACTGAAGCTTACAATAAGCAGTTATTTTACACCCAATGGAAACAATATTCATGGTATCGGTATAGAGCCTGACGTGGCAGTTGAATTTGATTGGCAGACCTACAACAATACGGAAGAAAAGTATGACAATCAGTTGGAAAAGGCGAAAGAAGTATTGTGGGAAAAGATGGGAAACAATTCTTAGTCACCCGCTGCTTCTGTCCGTTCCTGAAGCTTAAGAAGCAGGGCATATTCCGTTAAAGAATTCCTGCGCTTTGGGGAAAGATCCAGAGAGATATTGATAAAATCAGAAACGGTATAATTGTCTGTAAAGGGACGGCACAGTTCTTCGGGATTATACCGAAAGCTGTTTCTTTCCAACAGATAATCAACAGTAACGCCGAAGTATTCTGCAATTTTGCACAGAGTTGCCTGGTCGGGAAAATGACGGTCCTTTTCATAGTTGGACACGGTACCGATTGATACTTTCAGATATGAAGCGAGTTCTTTCTGATAGACGCCTTTTTCATTGCGAAGCCTGACCATGGTGCTCCCGAAGCTCATTGCAGTTCCTCCTTCCTGTCAAGCTATAGGTTTACTAAATTGTATTTTATATTATTTTATCTTTGTGAAAACAACTTTATAGACAACCAATAAAATTTATAAAAACGATATTTGCGTTATAGTGTTCTTAAATCATTATTAAGCAAAATTGGAAGGAAAACGGATTAGACCCTGACGATTTTGGCTTCTAATTCTGCTGTAAGAAAGGACTGAGACAATGAACGCAATTAATTCAAATGCACAGATGATACAGAAAATTAACGAAGTTCTTCAGGCTAAGAAACATGCTGTTGTCAATATTGTAAATGACAAGCTGACTATCTCAGTCTTTTCGTTGCTTGAAAAAAATCTGCAAAATGTGAGGGAGATTAATTTTGTTATAAGAGATGTGAAATTCCTGCCACATCAGTCGGAGATAAATCATGAATTTGAGATTAATCCAACAGATATATTGTTTAATACCTATGATATTACAGAGAAAAATAAGCTACAGCACTTCTCAAAAGCGAGAAGTATGCACGATTTTATTGAAAATCATGTGAATATCCGCAAGGTAAATGCAGGTATCCGTATCGGAGGAAATATTCTGATTATAGATGACGATTTTATGATTCAGGGTTCTTCTTCCCTTGAGGTGTTCCAGAAACATAACAGGGATTCTTTTAATAATATTAATTTCGACACGATTCTGACTGGAAGTGCTGATAAGGAGCAGATACTGGTTGCTTTGAATACTTTTAAACAGATATGGTTCAATAAGCAGATTTCGGCTGATTACAAGGAAGAACTGCTTACCAGTCTGCAATATGTTTATAGAGAGCATGCACCCGAGTTTTTATATTATTTTACGTTGAATGAGTTATTTGGGAATCAGCTCGATACCGGTGTGGAGCGTTTTGAAAAGGATAGTGTCAGATTTAAGAAAACGGAAATATGGAATGCTTTGTATGATTTCCAGAAAGACTGTGTAGTGTCAGCAATTCGTAAGCTGAATACATATGGTGGGTGTATCATTGCAGATTCTGTTGGACTTGGTAAGACGTTTGAGGCACTTGCAATCATTAAGTATTTTGAAATTGGTATGAATAGAGTATTAGTTCTGACACCTGCCAAGCTGTATGACAACTGGAACTCATTTCGTGGAGACTATAAAGATTCATTTCTGCATGAAACATTCAACTACAGAATCATGTTTCATACAGATTTGTCCAGATATAGTGGTATGTCACGTTCAGGACAGGATTTGAAGAAGTTTGACTGGGGATTATATGACCTTGTCGTGATTGATGAGTCACATAATTTCCGTAACAGAAATGACAGATATGATGAAAATGACCAGCTTGTAATGACCCGATATGCAAGGCTTATGCAGGATGTCATTAAGCGTGGCAACAATAATACGAAAGTGCTTATGCTCTCCGCAACGCCAGTAAATAACAGTCTTGTAGATTTAAAAAATCAGATTAGCATTATCACAAGAGATACCGATGCAGCTTTTGAGGAGGAAGGGATTCCAAGTATTGAAAATCTACTTAGAAGGACGTCAGCCAGCATCAACGCATGGGAGAAACAACCGGGGCATCAGAAGGATGAATTACTGGATAGTTTATCGTCTGACTTTTATAAACTGTTGGAAATGATGACAATATCCCGAAGTCGAAAGCATATTACAAGCTATTACGGCAATGAGGGTGTAGGTCAGTTCCCTGAGAAGAATAAGCCGGATACATGGAATAGTGATATTGATACAAAAGGTGAACTGTTGCACTTCAAAGAGACCAATGAGCTTTTGGAAGCTCTGATATTAAGTGTTTACACACCTACCAGATACATTAAGGAAGAATATAAAAAGCTGTATATTGAAAAGTATTCACTCAAGGGTAAGCATGGTGGAGACATGAATTTTGAGACACAATCGAGTGGTATGATTGTTCTCCACAGATTTAATCTTTTTAAGCGTTTGGAAAGTTCTGTATATTCCTTTGAAGAGACTTTGCGTAGATTGCTGGAGAAAATTGAGCGGACAGAACAGTTGTTACTGAAAGGAATGGGAAATGTATCGGAGGAGGATGCTGATTTTGGCGAGGACGATTTAGAAGACGTATATATCGAGGGAAAATACGAGATCGATGTGCGTCATTTAAGAATTGATGACTATCTGGAAGATTTAGCTTCGGATAAATGCATTATTGCTGAGATACATAAAAGTGCGAAGAAGGTATTGGATGAAGATAGAGACCAGAAACTGCAAGACCTTATGGGCGTACTTAAAAAGAAGGTTTTGGAAACGCCATATAACGAAGGTAATCGTAAGGTGCTTGTGTTTACTGCGTTCGCAGATACTGCTGATTATTTATATAAAAAGCTGTCTGACGAGATGTTGAAGCTGGGTGTTTACACAGCCTGCGTAACAGGGAAGGGCGTAGTTACCAATAATAAACTTGTAGATAAGGATTTTAATTCAGTATTATGTGCGTTCTCTCCAGTTTCAAAAATGAAAAAGGAAATTCCTGTTAATGAGCAGATAGACTTGCTGATTGGTACTGACTGTATATCGGAAGGTCAGAATTTGCAGGATTGTGATACTGTCATTAACTTTGATATCCAATGGAATCCGGTATCTCTGATTCAGCGTTTTGGTCGTATCGACAGAATTGGAAGTAAGAATAGCCATATTCAGATGATTAACTTCTTCCCTGCAATGGAGCTGAATGAGTATTTAGGTCTTGAAGCAAGGGTAAAAGGCAAAATGACCACGCTTAATCTGGTATCAACAGGCGATGAGGATGTGCTGACCCCGGAGATGAATGATTTCTATTTCAGAAAACGTCAGCTTGAGCGATTGCGTGATGAAGTCATCGATATTGAGGATGCCAATGATAATATATCTCTGACAGATCTCAACATGAACGAGTATCTGAATGAGTTGTCAGAGTATATCCAAAATGTGCCTGAAATCAAGAAGGTTCCGAAAGGTGTATATTCTGTAACGGATGGAGAAAGTCAGGGGGTACTGTTCTGCTTTAAGCATCGTAACGATGCCAATAAACCGAAGTCAGACAGTTCCCTGTATCCATACTATCTGATTTATATGAAAAATGATGGAGAGGTACTCTATGGAAACGGACAAGCCAGAGAAGTGGTAAAGCAGTTCCGTAAATTATGCTATAGCAAAGATAAACCTGTGATGGAACTGTTCCAGAAGTTCTTTGTGCGGACAAATAATGCGAAAGATATGCAGTTTTATTCAGATTTACTGAACAAAGCGATTAAATCCATCAAAGGTGAGGAAGAGTCAAAGGCAACACAGATGATGTTTGATTTCGGAGGCTTTCATAACGCATTTGCAGATGAGACCGCAGATGACTTTGAACTGATTTCATTTTTGGTTGTGGAGTAGGCTGCGATTTATATTATTTGGAGGTGGTACTGTATGTTCAACTTACCTGATACATACAGGACGGGTGTTAAGGTAGCTTTAAAGGATTTCATTCCAAAGAATGTAAAGCCAAAAGACAAGAAAAGAATTAAGGATGCTGTAAAATCTGTAAAGCTGGAATACCAGATTGCAGGAGAAGAGATTCCATCTGTGATAAATAAGGATTATAGGTGTCAGGTCATCCAGTTCTACAACATAGAAGTGGAAAATATTGAGGATGCAAATTTTTTGGCATCTATTTACCAAAACCTTATAAAGCCATTCTGTGTATTACATATGTATGATACGAAAGACGAAGTTTATTCTTTGGCAATCAAGCGACTAAGTCTAACGGATGATACACAGATTGTGATTGAGAACAGTCTGGTAACACAGCCATTTATGCTAAATGTACCAGATAGTTCAAAAAACAGATTTTTAGCATATGTGGATTTCATGCAGACCAAAAACAAACTGGACAAAGTAAGCCTGTATAAGGAATGGTTTTACAAGGTATATATGCTACAAAATGAAAAGGCGTATGCCAAGGTGGATATAGTACTGGAAAGCAATTTCTGGTATGATTCCGGTAGAACTGCTCAGATAGCTTTGAAATATATGGAGCTTGTAAAGCAAAGGGAGAGCCTGAAAAAAGCAGTTACCAATGCAGAACGTATGAAGGTTAACAAATCAATAAAAACGACAATTGCCAGTTTGGATTGTGAAGATTTGTAATGCTAAAGCATTGGAAAATTATAAAGATTAAGATAGACCATTACCTTAAGGAGGTTTCAGATAATGAACGAGACAAAAGTATCAAAGAACATAAATGATGTGGTAGGCGATAATATTAAGAAACTTGCACAGCTATTCCCGTCAGCAGTAAAGGATGGAGAGGTTGATTTTGAGGCTCTGAAGGAAGAATTAGGTCAGTTTACGGAAGTTGGTAGTGAAAAATATGAGCTTACTTGGGCTGGTAAGAAGAATGCGAAAAAGATTGCGCAGGAAGATGTAGTCGGAAGAACTTTGAAATTTATTCCAGAGGATAGCAAGGATGCAGATACTACGGAAAACCTTTATATCGAGGGTGATAATCTGGAAGTATTGAAGTTGCTTCGCCAGAATTACTATGGTGCAATTAAGATGATTTATATTGACCCACCGTATAATACAGGAAATGATTTTGTGTATAATGATTCTTTTTCTGATGAAAAGACAAAATCTGATATTGCAGAAGGTTTTGCAAGTGAAACGGGAGATCGATACATTAAAAATATTAAATCCCAAAATCGTTATCATGCAAAATGGTTAAGTATGATGTATCCGCGCTTGAAACTTGCTAAAGATTTATTGAGAGATGATGGAGTGATTTTTATTTCCATAGATGATAATGAACAAAGCGATTTAGTAAAAGTGTGTGATGAAATCTTTGGTGAAGAAAATAGTATTGGCCCTTTAATACAAAATAAGCAGAATGCTAAAAATGATGCTCTAAATATTCAAAAAAATCATGAATTTATACTAGTGTATAGGAAACAAAAAGTAGAGAATGATTCATCAGTTAAGGCAAGCCTATCCAGAACAATTAAAAGATACCGTGATGCATATGAAGAGAATGGAAAATTTTATTATATTAATGACGCTATTACCACGAGAGGTGATGGAGGAACATTAAAAGCAAGACCTAATTTGGGATATACAGTATATTATAAACCTGATACGAAAGATAAGATTGCAGTTATGGATTACGACATTACGTTAGCAAAAAAATCCAATGAGATTGGAAAAGTATATTCAGACAATTTGGAATTAATTTGTCAAGGATATGTACCTATTCGTCCACCGATGGTACGTGGTAATTTAGGATGTTGGACGTGGTCATTGGAAAAATTTAATGAAGAAAAAGAGAATATAATTATTACAGGAAAAGAAGGAAAGTATGCAGTAAAAAAGCGTACTTTTGTAGACAAAAAAGATATTATTGAAAATGATGGTAAATTTCAGTATGTTTCTAAAGTTGAGAGCAATTCTAAAAGTATTATAGAATTTTCAACAAATGAAGGAACAAATTTACTCTCGGATATTATGAAGCATGGTGGGTTATTTAGCAATCCGAAAAATACTAACATGATACAGTATTTCGTTGAATTGATTAAGGATCAAGAATGCACAGTACTTGATTTTTTTAGTGGTTCTTCAACAACAGCACAAGCTGTAATGCAACAAAATAACTTGGATGGAGGGCATAGAAAATGGATTATGGTTCAATTAGATGAAAAATGTGCAGAGGAAACGGAAGCATACAAATATGGATTTGACAATATACCAGAGATTGCTAAAGAGCGTATACGCCGAGCAGGGGACAAGATAAAGCAGGAACACCCGGACTCCAACCTTGACATAGGATTTAAAGTATTCAGGGTTGCAGATACAAATATTAAATGGAATTCACTGATAGATATTGGACAGATTGATATAGCACAGATGGAAACATCACCGGACACAATAGATTTTATGCCAAATGTAAAGGATGTGGATGTAGTGTATGAAATAATGTTAAGGCAAAGAAATGTACCATTATCATCAAAAATCGAACATATATTCTGGGGGGGGGGGGTACTCTCGTACTTATCTTTATGCAGATAGTTACTTGGTTTGTCTTGAGACAAAAATTACAGAGGAATTAATTGATAAGTTGGCAGGGATAGACCCGTTGCCAATAAAATTCATTTTCAGAGACTCGGCATTCCAAGATGATATCGCAATGAAGGATGAAACATTCCGTAGACTAAAAGCGCTGATAGAAAAAAATAATGGAATGAATAAGATGGCATACACAGTAGAGTTTATCTGATGTTGTGATATATCTGATTTGCTTGAAGTATGCCAGGGTCATAGTGCTGAAAATGAAAAATTGGAGGACACTATGGAATATAAAAAAGTAAATCAGAGTATGAACAACATTGTAAATGAGCAGGTTAGAAAATTGGAAAGTTTGTTTCCGTCAGCGGTGAAAGATGGAGAAGTGGATTTTCAGGCTCTGAAGGAAGAATTAGGTCAGTTTACAGAGGTTGGAAATGAAAAATACGAACTGACATGGGCTGAAAAAAAGAATGCGAAAAAGATTGCACAAGAAGATATTGTGGGAAAGACACTGAAATTCGTTCCTGAAGATAGTAAGAATGCAGATGCGACAGAGAATCTTTATATAGAGGGTGATAATCTGGAAGTATTGAAGTTGCTTCGCCAGAATTACTTTGGTGCGATAAAGATGATTTATATTGACCCACCGTATAATACAGGAAATGATTTTATTTACAATGATTCTTTTGATATCTCTCAAGCTGAAAGTGATATTGCAGAAGGGGATATGAATGATTTGGGAGTTAGATATACTGTTAATACAAAATCGAAAAATAGGTTTCATGCTAAGTGGTTGAATAATATTTATGCGAGACTAAAAATAGCGAAGGATTTACTGACTGAAGATGGTGTTATTTTTATTTCGGTTGATGACAATGAAGTTACCAATTTGAGAAAACTTTGTGAAGAGATATTCGGAGAAGATAATTTTGTTGCACAGTTTATCTGGAAATCTAAATTAGGAAAGGTAGGTACTACGTCCACAATTTCTACGGTACATGAATATATATTGTGTTATTCAAAAAGTATTAATAATGTACAATTTAAAATGATTGAGACTCCGAATGATGGAAGAAAAGAGAATTTGAGACAATGGGGAATTGCTGATAGACGAGAGGATAGACCGTCTATGTGGTATCCTATTAAAATTGATGGGATTGAGGTATATCCATATAAGGAGGATGGTACAGAGGGAAGATGGCGAGTTGGCGAAGATATGGCAAAGGAATTGTTAGCTGATGGAAAACTTGAACTTGTTAAGAAAGGAAGTACATATAATATATATAGAATTTTTGATTCTGGAATATCTGTTACACCATATGACACGTTACTTTTAGATGATATTGGCACGACAGCAAGAGGGGCGATTACCCTTAAGGCTTTAGAGATGTCCAAGATATTTGACTATTCTAAGCCGGTAGAGTTGATAAAGCATTTTTTGGTGTTAGCCACAGACAAAGAAGATGTAATATTGGATTTTTTCTCTGGTTCTTCAACGACAGCGCATTCTGTTATGGAATTAAATTCAGAGAATGATACAAGTAGAAGAAAGTGGATAATGATTCAATTAGGAGAAAAGACAGATGATAAGTCAGAGTCTTATAAAAATGGATATTATCGGATTTGCGATATAGGAAAAGAACGAATCAGACGTGCAGGCGAAAAGATTAAATCAGAACATCCAGATGCAGATATTGATATAGGATTCAAAGTATTCCGAGTAGCAGACACTAATATCAAATGGAATTCTCTTATGGATGCAGGGCAGTTAGACATGACACAGATGGAGTACAATCCAGACCTTATAGATTTTATGCCAGATGCAAAAGATGTCGATATTGTTTACGAAATCATGCTTCGCCAGCGTAATGTAGCATTATCTGAGTCTTTAGAACTGTTATCTGACATTGGTAATCGTACATATCTCTATGCAGGCAGTTTCCTTGTATGTCTCGAAACAGAGATTACAGAGGTATTGATTGGAAAGCTGGCAGAACTTGACCCTTTACCGATTAAGTTTATTTTCAGAGATTCTGCTTTTAAGGATGATATTGCCTTAAAGGACGAGACTTTTAGAAGGTTGAAAGCGCTCGTGGAGAAAAATGCAGGAACCAATAAACCTGTTTATACTGTAGAGTTCATATAAGGGGCATATATGTTGAAGAAGGAATTATGAATTTTGTGATTGAAAAATCCGAGAAGGCTTCTCGGATTTTAGATGATGAGGAACTGGTCCAACTTGTATTTTGGGGAGGTGTTAAAATTGAATGAAATAGAAAGAATAGACAATAATGATATTATGGGAAAATATCAAAAAACAGAAAACATATTGAATGATATACAAAACATAATTGAGGTATCTCAAAAAGAAGCATATCGGGCTGTGAATACTATTTTGACACAGAGAAACTGGCTCATTGGATATCGGATTGCAGAGGAAGAAATGAGAGGGGAAAACCGTGCAGAGTATGGTGCGAATATCATAAAAAAACTCTCGAAAGAATTGACTGTAAAATATGGAAAAGGCTTTACCAAAACGAATCTATACAATTTCTATATGTTTTACAAGTATTTTCCTCAGATTTTCCACACAGCGTGTGGAAAATCTGAGAGAGTGTTATCTTGGTCGCATTACAGGACATTATTGCAGGTAAAGGATGATGCAGCCCGCAGTTGGTATGAAAAAGAAGCATATGAGCAGATATGGAGTGTACGTACATTGCAACGAAATGTCGATACTCAGTATTATCATAGAATATTGCAGTCACAAAATAAACAAATTGTGGAACAGGAGATGAAAGAGAAAACAGCAGATTTTCATAATGATAAGCTAGAGTTCATCAAGAATCCTGTAATTGCCGAGTTTTTAGGCTTGTCATCCAATATAGATTTTACGGAAACGCAGTTGGAAAGCTGTATTATATCCAATATACAGAAATTCCTTATGGAATTAGGCAAGGGTTATGCGTTTGTTGCCAGACAGCAGCATATTCATACGGAGAAACAGGATTATTATATAGACTTGGTGTTTTATAACTATATACTAAAATGTTTTGTATTGATAGACCTTAAAACAAGTAGAATTACACATTAGGATGTAGGTCAGATGGATATGTATATCCGTATGTATGACGAATTAAAAAAGTCAAAGGATGACAATCCTACGCTAGGCATAGTTCTCTGTTCAGAAACAGATGAAGATATTGCAAAATATTCTGTACTGCATGGAAATGAGCAGCTATTTGCAAGCAAATATAAATTATATCTGCCAACTGATGAGGAACTTCGAGCAGAAATTGAAACACAAAAAGCAATGTTTTATCTCCAACAGCAGGAAAAGGAACAAAAACAGAATGATGAAGAAGGTGAGATAGATGGCTAATCGTATTACATTCCAATTTGAGGACGACCTTGATTATCAAATGCAGGCGATTCACTCTGCTGTGGAATTGTTCAGAGGCTTGTCAAGACATGTAGATGGCATTTACAAATATAACCGAATACATGATGTGACACAAGGGAATCCAATTAGAAACAATGATATTGTTGTCGGCAGCAGACTGCTTGAAAATCTGCGTGGAGTACAGCTATCCAATAATTTGTTTGCAGATAATATGCTGGCAGATGGTAATAATTTTACGATTGAAATGGAGACGGGTACCGGAAAAACATATGTGTATCTGCGTACTATATTAGAGTTATATAAGGAATATGGCTTCAAGAAGTTTATGATTGTTGTTCCGTCTATTGCTATTCGTAAGGGCGTTGAAAAATCTATGGAACAACTGACTGACCATTTCAAACGATTATATAGTATTGATATTTTGAAGCACAGCTTTATTTATGACAGCGATAATCCAAAGCAGATTAGTTCCAAACTGGTAGAAAGCAATGATTTGAGCATCTGCGTATTGAATATTCAGGCTTTTAATAAAGATACCAATAAAATCCGTAAGGAAGATGAATATGGGCAGAACCTGTGGGAAGATATCAAGTATATCAAGCCGATTGTCATAATTGATGAGCCACAAAAGATTGAAGGTACTGCAAAGAAGAAGTCTAAATCATTAGAGGCTATTGAAGAGTTACAGCCTTTGTTTACCCTGCGGTATTCTGCTACACATAAGCAGTTATATAATCAGATTTACAAATTGGATTCCTATGCAGCATATCAGAAGGATTTGGTAAAGAAGATTGTAGTGAAGACAGTCCACGGGGTAATTCCAAAGGATTATCCTTATGTCAGATATTTGTCCTTTACTTCAGATTTGAAGGCAAAGATAGAAATTTTTTCACAAGAGCAGGGCGGTACAATCCGCTTTAAGACGTTTCATGTCGGAGGTGGGGCTTCGCTTGAAGAACTTTCTGGCGGATTGTTACAATATAAGGACTATCGTATTGCAGAAGAACCTCATAAACTCAAACCTTTGTCCATTGCAACAAAGGATGGTTTCTTTGCTTTGGAGCAGGGACACAGTAATCATGAGATTGAGAAGAATGAGGCTGTGCGTATTCAAATAAGATTGGCGATTCAGAATCATTTTACAAAGCAGCTTAATATTATTCGTCAAGGAAGAAAAATAAAAGCACTGACATTGTTTTTTATTGATTCGGTAGATAAAGTGCGTGATGATACCGCTTCTGATGGACGTGGCGAATACCTGCGTATTTTTGATGAGGAATATAAAAAGTATGTAAGTACACATGCGCACGAACTGGAGCAGAACAAAGAGTATTTTCCTGATTACATGAATGTTCAGGCTGTCAGAGAAGGTTATTTTGCCAGAGATAAGAAAAATAATGCTGTAGATGTTGATGGATGGGATTCATCCCTTGATGAAAATAATATGAAGATTAAGGCAAAGTCGCAGGAGGATATTGACCGGGGAATCAGTTTAATTCTGGAAAAGAAAGATGAACTGATTTCCTTTGATGAGCCATTGGCATTTATCTTTTCTCACTCTGCCTTAAGAGAAGGTTGGGATAACCCGAATGTATTTACACTTTGTACCTTGAAGTCTGGCGGTTCAGATATTGCAAAAAAGCAGGAGATTGGTCGAGGATTAAGACTGCCGGTTGATATTACCGGCAATCGTTGTATTGATAAGAGAGTCAATGAATTGACAGTCATTGCCAACGATTATTATGACCACTTTGCAGCGGCACTTCAGAAGGATTTCAACGATAATATACATTTTGATAAGAATGAAGTTACTGCGGAAATCTTGATTTCTACGTTGAAGACAGCGGGAGTTCCTGCAAAGAAAATTACACCGGAACTGGTGGATGCTTTTAAAGAAGAACTGGTATCAGCGGGCGTCATGAATTCTGATAATATACTGAAAGGTTCTCCTGACCGGATTACAAAGATTTTTGACAACATGGTATTTGTCAATGATACCTTAAATGAACATGCAGATATTATCAAAAAGCAGTTCAAAGAGCTGATGGTTCAGAAAGGTACGAGAAAAATTGAGATTACCAATGGCGACAATGAGCCTTACGAAAATAAAGTGAGAGCCTATGTGACTGAAGGTGAGTTCCAAAAGATTTATGTCGGACTTCGCCAAAACCTGATGAAGCGTACTATTTACAGGTTCAAGATCGATAAGGATAAATTTATAGAAGACTGTATCTTTGAAATAAATAAGTCTTTGCTGTTCAAAAAAGCGAAAAACGAGTATAAGGTGGAAACGGGTAGAGCAAGGTTCAATGATTCTGCAATGTTTGTTATGGAAGAAACTGCCTGTGGTGATAAGCAGCTTGAAATAGAAATCAGTTCTGACCCAAAATCTGATTTTGAAATTGCAAATTTCATTATGCACCATACAATGCTGCCCCGTTTGGCTATTTTCAAGATTATCCAGGGAGTTGATAAACGGGAGCTATTGGATAATCAGGATATTTTGGATGAAGTAACTCAGCTTATTCTGAAAAAACTGAATGATATTAAAGCTGCCAACATTACTGCTTATGAAGTTATCAATGGTTATGAGTTGGATGAAAGGAACATCTTTGAACTGGATACCATATCAGAAGAAGACTTTGAACAGGAATGGAGAGTATTCAGAGCCAAGTCCGACAGAAGCTCTGCTATGAACGAATACTACAAAATGGATAGTGCGGGTGAGGCTGAATTCGCTCATAGACTGGAGAATAATACAAATGTGCTGTTATTTACCAAGTTGAAAAAGGGTGGATTTGTGATTGACACGCCATATGGTAACTATAGTCCTGACTGGGCAGTTGTCTGTAGAAAAGAAGCATTAGCTGACGCATCCGTGGGAATCTATTTCATTGTAGAGACAAAGCCGGGAAAGTCAGAAGTGAATCTTCAAGATGTAGAACGCAATAAGATTCGTTGCGGTAAGCTTCATTTCAAGGCAGTATCTGACCAGATTAAATTTGACTGGGTAAATAGTTACGAAGATTTCCGCAGTAAATTTGGAGTGGCTGAAAGTGCTTCTTAGTTGAAAAGAAAAAAGGCGTATCGTTTGAGAGAAGCAATTTTGTACTTCTTAGAAAATAATTTTAAATAGTTATCCGTAGGGTAGAAATATCCTACGGAATTTTTGCTATTTTTGTTCAGGACAACAGAACTAATGTTCACTACGCTATGTACTTTTTGTAACTTTTATGGTATACTATAGATTCAGTATTTATGGTTGTTTGTTATGAGATTTGGAGGTGCTTTTTATGCAAGATGCACAAAAATGCTTTAAACTTCATTCCGACTATGCTCCCACCGGCGACCAGCCTCAGGCAATCGCTGAACTGGTGGAGGGTTTCCGACAGGGCAATCAATTTCAGACCTTGCTTGGTGTAACCGGCTCCGGCAAGACCTTTACTATGGCGAATGTCATTGCCGCACTGAACAAGCCGACGCTGATTATCGCTCATAATAAGACTTTGGCGGGACAGCTTTATGGCGAGTTCAAAGAGTTTTTTCCCGAAAATGCGGTGGAGTATTTCGTCTCCTATTACGATTACTATCAGCCGGAGGCATATGTACCGTCCTCTGATACTTATATCGCAAAGGATTCCGCTGTTAACGATGAGATAGATAAGCTGCGTCTTTCTGCTACGGCGTCGCTGACGGAGCGGAGGGACGTGATTGTGGTTGCGAGTGTGTCCTGCATTTACGGTTTGGGAAGCCCTGACGAATACAAGGATATGATTGTTTCCCTGCGCCCCGGTATGATTAAGGACAGGGATCAGGTGTTGCGGGAGCTGGTGGATATCCAGTATACCCGCAATGATATGGATATGCAGCGCGGTTGCTTTCGCGTGCGTGGTGATGTGGTGGAGATTTATCCTGCACAGGGCGGCGACTATCTGATTCGCGTGGAATTTTTCGGCGACGAGATTGACCGTATCGCCGAGGTGGAGCCGTTGACAGGCAAGATTCATTCCGTGCTGAATCATGTTGGGATTTTCCCCGCATCCCATTATGTAGTGTCTCAGGATAAGATTAAAGCAGCCTGCGAAAATATAGAAAAAGAAATGGAAGAGCGGGTCAGGTATTTCAAAGGAGAAGACAAACTGATTGAAGCCCAGCGTATTGCCGAGCGTACTAATTTTGACATTGAGATGCTCCGGGAGACGGGCTTTTGCTCCGGTATCGAAAATTATTCCAGACATTTAAACGGTATGCCGGAAGGCGCGCCGCCTATGACGCTGATGGATTTCTTCAAGGATGATTACCTGATTATCATTGATGAATCCCATATGACGATTCCGCAGATTCGCGGTATGTATGCGGGGGACCGTTCCCGGAAAACCACGCTGGTGGACTATGGCTTCCGCCTGCCGTCGGCTTTGGACAACAGACCGTTGAATTTTGAAGAGTTTGAAGCGCATATTGACCAGATGTTGTTTGTATCGGCTACGCCTTCGGATTATGAGGCGGAGCATGAGCTGCTTCGCACGGAGCAGATTATCCGTCCCACGGGACTGCTTGACCCGGAGGTTGATGTCCGCCCTGTGGAGGGACAGATTGACGATCTGATTGGTGAAGTAAACAAAGAGGTTGAAAAACATAACAAGGTGCTGATTACCACATTGACCAAGCGAATGGCAGAGGATTTGACGGATTATATGAAGGAAGTGGGTATCCGTGTGAAGTACCTGCATTCCGATATCGATACGCTGGAGCGTGCCGAGATTATCCGTGATATGCGTCTCGATGTGTTCGATGTTCTGGTGGGCATCAATCTGCTGCGTGAGGGATTGGATATTCCGGAAATTTCCCTTGTGGCGATTCTGGATGCGGACAAGGAAGGATTCTTAAGAAGCTCGACTTCCCTGATACAGACTATCGGACGTGCGGCGAGAAATGCCGAAGGTCATGTTATCATGTATGCCGATACCGTCACGGATTCCATGCGTGTAGCGCTGGATGAGACGAATAGACGTCGCGAGATTCAGAAAAAATACAATGAGGAGCACGGTATTACGCCTCAGACTATCAAGAAGGCAGTCCGGGATTTGATAAGTATTTCCAAAGTAATTGCCCAGGAAGAGCTGCGGTTTGAAAAGGATCCCGAATCCATGGATCGCAAGGAGCTGGAAAAGCTGATTGCGGATGTGCAGAAAAAGATGCAGAAGGCGGCTTCGGATTTGAATTTCGAGGCGGCGGCAGAGCTGCGTGATAAGATGTTGGAATTGAAGCAGCAGTTAAATAAGCTGGATGAAGAGTAGTGGTACAGAAAGAGGTTTACAATGGAAGAAGTAAAGAAGATGCGTCCGCGGGAATATATCAAAATCCGCGGAGCCTGTGAACATAATTTAAAGAATATTAATGTGGATATCCCCCGAAATGAACTGGTAGTTCTGACAGGAATGTCAGGTTCCGGAAAGTCATCGCTGGCATTTGATACCATTTATGCAGAGGGGCAGCGCAGATATATGGAATCTCTGTCCTCCTATGCCCGTCAGTTTTTGGGTCAGATGGAGAAGCCAAACGTAGAGAGAATAGATGGTTTATCGCCGGCGATTTCCATTGACCAGAAATCCACCAACCGAAATCCCCGTTCTACCGTGGGTACGGTGACGGAAATTTACGATTATTTTCGTTTGCTGTATGCCCGAATCGGTATTCCCCATTGTCCCAAATGCGGCAGGGAGATTTCCCGTCAGAGCGTGGATCAGATGGTAGATCAGGTGATGGCGCTGGAGGAGGGAACCAAGATTCAGATTCTGGCTCCGGTTGTCAGGGGGCGCAAGGGTGAGCATGCAAAGGTGCTTGAGCGTGCAAAGAGAAGCGGTTATGTGCGAGTGCGCATTGACGGCAGTATGTATGAGCTGACAGAGGAGATTAAGCTGGAAAAAAATATAAAACATAATATCGACATTGTGGTGGACCGTCTGGTGGTAAAGGAAGGAATCGAGAGAAGATTGACCGATTCCATTGAGAATGTTATGAATCTTTCGGAAGGCTTGCTTGTGGTGGATATCGTTGGCGGGGAACCCATGAATTTCAGTCAGAGCTTTTCCTGTCCCGACTGCGGCATCAGTATCAGCGAGGTGGAGCCGAGAAGCTTTTCCTTCAATAATCCTTTCGGCGCATGTCCCGAATGTTTTGGTCTGGGTTATAAGATGGAATTTGATGTGGACCTGATGATTCCTGATAAGAGTCTGAGTATTAAGGAAGGTGCCTTTCAGGTGACGGGCTGGCAGTCCTGCGCCGACAAATCCAGTTTTACGAATGCGGTTTTACAGGCGCTTTGCAGGGAATATGATTTTGATTTAGAGACGCCGTTTCAGGATTACCCTGAAAAAATAAGAAATATTCTTCTCTATGGAACGGATGGAAAAGAAGTGGAAGTGCACTATACGGGACAGCGGGGAAGAGGCATTTATCCCGTTGCATTTGAAGGTCTGATAAAGAATGTGGAGCGCAAATACAAGGAAACCTTCTCTGAGACGATGAAGCAGGAGTATGAGAGTTTTATGCGTATTACCCCCTGCAGTGAATGCAAGGGCATGCGTCTGAAAAAGGAATCACTTGCGGTAACGGTTTGCAATAAAAATATTTACGAAGTGACATCTATGTCCATTGCCGACCTTTATGAATTTATGCAGAATCTACAGCTTACCAGTCAGCAGCAGTTGATAGGGAAACAGGTATTGAAGGAAATCCGCGCAAGGGTAGGCTTCCTGATTGATGTGGGATTGGATTATCTGTCGCTTTCCAGAGCAACGGCAACCCTGTCCGGCGGAGAGGCGCAGCGTATCCGACTGGCGACTCAGATTGGTTCCGGTCTGGTTGGCGTATGTTATATTCTGGATGAGCCCAGTATCGGCTTGCACCAACGTGATAATGATAAGCTGCTTAACACCCTGAAAAATCTGAAGGATTTGGGCAACACTCTGATTGTGGTGGAGCATGATGAGGATACCATGCTTGCGGCAGATTATATTGTGGATATCGGTCCCGGTGCAGGCTCCCACGGCGGAGAAGTGGTGGCATGCGGTACTGCTGAAGAAATTATGAAGGTGCCGGAATCCGTTACCGGTAAATACTTAAGCGGCGAATGGAAGATTCCTGTTCCTGCCACAAGACGTACTCCGACAGGCTGGCTCAAGGTGGTAGGAGCCCGGGAAAATAATCTGAAAAATATTGACGTGGAGATTCCGCTGGGTGTGCTGACCTGTGTAACAGGTGTGTCCGGGTCGGGAAAAAGCTCTCTTGTCAATGAGATTTTATACAAACATCTGGCGAGGGATTTGAACCGCGCAAGATGTATTCCCGGAAAACACAAAGACATTCTGGGAATGGAGCAGTTGGATAAAGTAATAGATATTGACCAGTCGCCCATCGGAAGAACACCCCGTTCCAATCCGGCAACCTATACGGGCGTGTTTGACCAGATTCGTGAATTGTTTGCCTCCACGGCAGATGCAAAGGCAAAGGGGTACGGCAAGGGAAGATTCAGTTTCAATGTAAAGGGCGGGCGCTGTGAAGCCTGCAGCGGCGATGGTATCATCAAGATTGAGATGCACTTTTTGCCGGACGTCTATGTGCCCTGCGAGGTCTGCGGGGGCAAACGCTACAACAGGGAGACGCTGGATGTCAAATACAAGGGAAAGAGCATTTTCGATGTGCTGGATATGACGGTAGAGGAGGCAATGACCTTCTTTGAAAATTTACCTGCCATCAGACGCAAAATTGAAACCCTTTACGATGTGGGACTTTCCTATGTAAAGCTGGGACAGCCATCCACCACGCTTTCCGGCGGGGAAGCCCAGCGTATTAAGCTTGCCACGGAGCTGAGTAAACGGAGCACGGGCAAGACAATCTATATTCTGGATGAGCCGACGACGGGATTGCATTTTGCGGACGTACACAAGCTTGTGGAAATACTGCACCGACTGGCTGACGGCGGCAATACAGTGGTGGTTATCGAACACAATCTGGATGTTATCAAGACGGCAGACTACATTATCGATATCGGACCGGAGGGCGGCGACAAGGGCGGAACCGTCATTGCCAAGGGTACGCCGGAGGAAATCACAAAGGTGAAAAAGTCCTATACCGGTCTTTATGTGAAAAAAATGCTGGAGCGGGATAAATAAAGTACGGTGAAAAGTTTCGGCAGGGGTAAAGTGAACGCTTTAACCTGCCGATAATATTTTAAGATTTTTATTTTTTTAAATTTTTATAAACCCCCTATGAAAATATGGAGTTTTCAGTTATAATATATTACATATGACTAAAAAATGATAAGCGGTCAAGAATAATGAAAACGGATAAAAGCCATAATTCATAGATAGCATAAGAAAGGGGTACTAAAAATGCAGTGCACAGACATTGGAATTGATTTGGGTACAGCCAGTATACTGGTGTACATTAGAGGAAAAGGTGTGGTTCTGAAGGAGCCGTCAGTAGTCGCCTTTGATAGAGATACAAATAAAATTAAAGCAATCGGAGAGGATGCAAGACTGATGCTGGGCAGGACGCCCGGCAATATCGTAGCGGTAAGGCCTCTGCGTCAGGGAGTTATTTCCGATTATACGGTCACCGAGAAAATGATGAAGTACTTCATCCAGAAGGCACTGGGCAAAAGAACCTTCCGCAAACCCCGTATCGCGGTTTGTGTACCCAGCGGTGTTACAGAGGTAGAGAAAAAAGCGGTTGAGGATGCTACTTATCAGGCAGGAGCAAGAGAAGTATCGATTATTGAAGAGCCGATTGCAGCGGCTATCGGCGCGGGTATAGATATTTCCAAGCCTTGCGGCAATATGATTGTAGATATCGGCGGCGGTACGTCCGATATTGCAGTAATTTCCCTGGGAGGTACGGTTGTAAGCGCTTCCATTAAAATTGCCGGCGATGATTTCGACGAGGCAATCGTGCGATATATGCGTAAGAAACATAATCTGCTGATTGGTGAGAGAACAGCAGAGGATTTAAAGATAAAAATCGGTTCTGCTTATAAGAGAGCGGAAGTAGACTATATGGATGTGAGAGGACGCAACCTTGTGACAGGTCTTCCGAAGACGGTGAAGGTTTCTTCCGAGGAGACAGAGGAAGCGTTGCGCGAGACAACTGCACAGATAGTCGAGACCATTCACAGCGTTTTGGAGAAAACACCGCCTGAACTGGCTGCGGATATTGCAGACAGAGGAATTGTACTTACGGGCGGCGGAAGTCTGCTTCGGGGACTGGAAGATTTGATTTCCGCAAAGACCGGGATAAATACCATGACGGCGGAAGACCCTATGACGGCAGTAGCAATCGGTACCGGCAGATATGTTGAATTTTTGGCGGGTTATCGTGAGAACTAAAGACGAAAACAATTTCCATGTCAGGAATGGGAAGGGAGTTTAAATATGGTAAAGGGATTATATACCGCATGGACGGGGATGGTGAATGAACAGCACAGGATGGACATCATGACCAACAATCTGGCGAATGTTACAACGGTTGGTTATAAGAAGGAAGGCACAACCAGTCAATCCTTTGATGATGTTCTGGCAGTCAAGGTAAAGGATGAGTCTGTAGGTCTGTCCAATGTACAGAGGATTGGTGTAAACAATCCGGGTGTAAAGATCGGAGAAAATTATACGGATTATTCTCAGGGGTCCTTCCGTGTCACAGGAAATACCTATGATTTGGCATTGTCGGGAGACGGCTTCTTTGCAATCGAGTTTACAAACAAGGCGGGAGAGACTTCCACAAAATATACCCGGGCAGGGCAGTTTACTTTGAACAGAGAGGGCTATCTGGTAACGCAGGACGGCGATTATCTTCTTGACACAGCAAACAGAAGAATCCAGCTGGATACCCTGCAGGATGCGTCTATCAGTAAGAACGGAACTATTACCCAGAACGGAAGAACAGTAGCCCGTATTCAGGTAGCAGATTTTGAGGATTATGATTATCTTGAGAAATATGGTGAGACTTATTACCAGCCGATTGAGGGTGCAAGCATAACGACGGCAGACGCAACCGTAAATTCCGGTTATCTGGAAATGGCCAATGTACAGACGGTATCGGAGATGGTGAACCTCATTACAATTACGCGCGCATATGAGACAAACCAGAAAATGATACAGACAATAGACAATACTTTGGAGATAGCAGTAAACCAGTTGGGTAAATTACAGTAAACTAAAGTAAAGGCAGACGGGAGGCAGAAGCATGGTACGTAGCTTATGGACAGCGGCAACCGGAATGATTGCACAGCAAACAAATGTTGATACAATAGCAAACAATTTGTCAAATGTGAATACTACAGGATATAAAACACAGGTAAATGAATTTAAGAGCCTGTTATATCAGAATATACAGACCAGAACAACTTCGGCAAACGGCGAAACCAAACCCTCAAGCGCACAGGTAGGATTGGGAGTGCGTAACGCATCCATTACCTCTGTGTTTACTCAGGGAAATTTGATAGCATCCGAAAGCGATACCTCGTTTGCGATTGACGGAGACGGTTTCTTTGCAGTACGCGGTGAGGACGGTAATACATACTACACACGAAACGGTAATTTTAAATTTACGCTTGCCACCAACGGCAATATGCTGGCGACTTCGGAAGGATTACCGGTACTTGATACAAACGCAAATCCCATTATTCTGGATAACAGATATGTTATCAGTCAGATAACTGTATCGGAAGATGGACAGCTTTATTATCCGGATGTGGAAAACAATCTTCAGCCATTGGGAGTTACAATCGGTGTATTCCAATTTAACAATCCTAACGGTCTGGAAAAGCTGGGAGACAGTCTTTATCAGCAGACGGCAGCAAGCGGACAGGCTATCAACGAAGCAACTAATAATAATGTGCAGAGAAGTTCTGTGATTCAGGGGTATCTGGAAGGCTCCAACGTTCAGGTGGTTGATGAAATGGTAAATATGATTGTGGCACAGCGTGCCTATGAATTGAATTCCAAGGCGATTACAGCATCTGATGAAATGCTCCAGCAGGCTAACAACCTGCGAAGGTAGCGAGGAAAGTACATGACTGCCATGCTTGCATGAGCAGTCATGTATTTGACGAGCGGAACACATGAGCGCAGGGCGTAAGCCCTCGCGAATGTGTCTGCGTCAGCAGAGCTTCGCAGGGATAATAGGAGGGTAAAATGGATATCAGTAATATTACTTCGATATACAATGATTTATATGCTTCTGCATCAGGTCAGGCTGCATCCAAATTGGAGAATAAGCTGGATGCAGATTACTCGTCGGCTACAGACGATGAACTGATGGATGTCTGTAAGGAGTTTGAGGCATATTTTCTGGAGCAGGTGTTCAAACAGATGATGAAAACGGTTCCTAAAAATGAAGATGAAGAATCCGGCTCTAATTCAACTATGATGGAATATTTTCAGGAGCAGATGATTCAGAGCCTTGCATCTGATTCCACGGAAAACAACAGTCTGGGATTAGCGCAGATGCTCTATGAGCAAATGAAACGCAATTATGGGCTGGACAGTCAGAGCGTTTAAGCTGCTATATTTAGCAGCTTTTTTCTGTTATAATCCGACACGCATTTCGGTGGAAATTCCATGATACAATCATTCTAATATAGAAAATAGCAGGTATGTGCTGTATGGAAACAATTAGCGGTTATGTAGAACACATTATATTCCAAAACAGGGAAAATGGCTACACTGTGATGAATCTCATGTCAGAGGGCGGGGAAGTCACCTGTGTAGGCATATGTAAGGGACTGGAACAGGGAGAAAACATCTCTGCCCGGGGAGAATATGTTGAGCATCCGGTATATGGCAGTCAGTTTAAGATAAGCGGTTATCAGACGGTTGCACCGAAGGATAGTGTAAGCATGGAACGCTATCTCGGCTCAGGCGCCGTAAAAGGAGTCGGTGCAGCATTGGCTGCGAGAATTGTCAAAAAATTTGGCGACGATACCTTTCGCATTATAGAGGAGGAGCCGGAAAGACTGGTAGAGGTAAAGGGTATCAGTGAGCGTAAGGCAAGGGAAATTGCCGTGCAAATGGAAGAAAAAAAAGATTTACGGGAAGCATTGGTATACTTGCAGCAGTATGGCATTTCCAATGCGCTGGCGGTAAAAATTTATGATACCTATGGAATGAATTTATATGGTGTTATGAAAGAGAATCCCTACCGTCTGGCAGAGGATATTACGGGTGTGGGGTTTAAAATTGCCGATGAGATTGCGGCGAAAATCGGTATTCACACAGATTCGGATTATCGTATCCGCAGCGGCATTTTCTACACGCTGATGCAGGCGGTTGTAGAGGGGCATTGTTATCTGCCTGTGAATATCCTTTTGGAGAGGGCGCATATATTGCTGAGTGTGCCGGAGGAGAATATCCGTCCCCAGCTTGACAATATGATGATGGATAAAAAGCTGGTTATCAAGGGAGACTGTGTGTTTGCGTCATCTTATTATTATGCGGAGCTGAACTGTGCAAGGATGCTTCACCAGTTAAATATTCCGATGCTCGAAGGAGAAAACCTGCCGTCACAGGACAGTGCCATCCGGCTAAGATTGGAAAAACTGGCACAAAGCCTGGAGATGGAGTTGGATGAATTACAACTGGAAGCTGTGACGGAATGTATTCATAATGGTTTGTTTGTTTTGTCGGGTGGACCCGGAACCGGTAAAACGACGACCATCAATATGATTATCCGTTATTTTGAGGCGGAGGGATTGGATATTTTTCTGGCAGCACCTACGGGGCGCGCAGCCAAGCGCATGACAGAGGCAACAGGCTATGAAGCACGAACCATTCACAGAATGCTGGAACTGAACAGTGCACTGTCCGATGAGGACAGCCGGAAGGTCAGCTTTGAACGGAATCAGGAGAATCCATTGGAGACAGATGTGGTTATTATTGATGAAATGTCCATGGTGGATATTCAGTTGTTTCAGTCTCTTTTGAAGGCAATTGCACCGGGGACCCGTCTGATTCTGGTGGGAGATGTGAACCAGCTTCCAAGCGTAGGTCCGGGACAGGTGCTGCGGGATATTATGAACAGCAAAGCATTTCCGATGGTAGTCCTTCAAAAGATTTTCCGGCAGGCAGAAAAAAGTGACATTGTTGTCAATGCGCATCGGATTAACAAGGGTGAGCAGATAAAATTAGACAATAAATCGAAAGATTTTTTCCTGCTTGAGAGAAATGACGTGAATGTCATATACAAACATATGATACAGTTGATTCAGGATATGCTTCCCAAATATGTGGATGCTTCCTGCTTTGATATTCAGGTATTGACACCTATGCGGAAGGGGAGCCTTGGCTGTGAAACCCTGAATGGAATATTGCAGAGGTATCTGAATCCGCCGGACAGCCACAAGAGGGAATATACGGTTGGAGACACCGTTTACCGTGAGGGCGACAAGGTAATGCAGATAAAGAACAATTATCAGCTTGAGTGGGAGATTGTCAGCAAATACGGGATTCCCATAGACAAAGGAACCGGTGTGTTCAACGGAGATATGGGCAGGATTCTGGAAATCAATGAGGCAGCGTCAGTCTTAACGGTGGAATATGATGAGCACAGGCGGGTGACGTATCCCTTTTCCATGCTGGATGAGCTGGAGCTGTGTTATGCTGTGACAATTCACAAATCTCAGGGGAGCGAATATCCGGCAGTGGTAATTCCCCTTTTAGGCGGTCCCAGAATGTTGTTTAACCGGAATCTGCTGTATACGGGAATCACCAGGGCAAGAAGCTGTGTCACTATTTTGGGCAGTAGCGACACGGTGCGCAGCATGATTGATAATGTGGCTGAGAACTGCAGATATACGGCGCTGCGGGAGCGGATTCTGGAGCTGGATACAGAAATGCAGCGGGAAGCTTAGGGTTCTGGGCGTAGAACCATATAGTTCGGAGAGGGTCTGAAAGGAAGACCATGATAAAAAATAAAATAATGAAAACAATTTATAAGCAACTGCTTCAACTGTTTTTTCCAACCAGATGCCCCGTGTGCGACGGGCTTGTGGCTCCATACGGAGAGAAAATTTGTCTTGCATGTATGGAGAAGCTGAAACTGCTGACGCCGCCGTGGTGCATGAAATGCGGCAGGAAATTAGAGGATGAAGGAGAGCTGTGTGAAGACTGCCGGAAAAAGGGACATGAGTTTATACGGGGCAGAGCGCTCTATGAATACGGAAGCGTGGCGGCATCCATTTATCGTATGAAATATGGAGGAAGGCAGGAGTATGCTGATTTTTTCGGTGAAGAGATGGGGCGGTATCTGGGAAGCTTTATCAGGCAGATGAAGCCGGACGGTATTGTTCCGGTTCCGCTGCATCGGAAGAGACAAAAGGAGCGGGGGTACAATCAGGCGGCGCTGTTGGCAAAGGCGCTTGGAGAGCACATGGAAGTACCTGTTTATGACAAATTAGTACGCAGAACGAAAGACACAAAGCCTTTAAAGCTGCAAAATCCCGGGGAACGGCAAAATAATTTGAAAAAGGCTTTTATTATAGCTGAAAATGATGTAAAATTAAAGACGATTCTATTAGTGGATGATATATATACCACCGGAAGTACGATGGATGAAATGGCGCGGGTTCTGAAGCGGCACGGAGTGGAGAAGGTCTGCTTTGTTACGATTGCCTGTGGCTCAGGAATATGAAAGGCAGGGTATGGACATGAATGTAAAAAACTGTAGAGGGTGCGGACGTATATTTAACTATGTGGCAGGTCCTGTATTGTGTCAGGTATGCCGTGAGGGACTGGAAGCCAAATTTCAGGAGGTCAAGGAGTATATTCGTCAGAATCCCGGCGTGGGGATTAACGAGGTATCGGTGGCATGTGACGTGTCGCCTTCTCAGGTACAGCAGTGGCTGAGAGAGGAACGCCTTGAGGTGACGGAGGACTCTCCCATTTTTTTGACCTGTGAGTCCTGCGGTGCGAATATCCGCTGCGGAAAATATTGTGATAAATGCAAGAACACTATGGCATCGGAATTGAGAGGAGCGATGCGTTCTTATAATACTCATCCGGAAAAGAAGGAACCGAAGAAAGACCCCCGGGATAATCCCAGAATGAGATACCTGTAGAAGGAGACAGATTCTATGTTGAATGAGGAACGAGTCATTCTCATGACTAAAATGGCATCCTATGAGGAAAAAGAAGGTAAGAAGAATGTTGCCATCGGTAATTATTTCCGCGGTGATTATATTGGCATTCAGGTGCTGAAATCCATCTTCTGCGCCACCGTCGCGTATGTTATTGGTTTTGCATTATTCATTTTTTATGATTTCGAAGTGTTTATGCAGGATTTATATAAAATGGATTTGATTACCTTTGCAGGAAATGTACTGCTTTGGTATGCGCTGACAGTTGTGGCATATGGTATTGTCTCTTATGCCGTATATTCCTATCGCTATACAAAAACGAAGAAAAGTCTGAAGGTTTATTATCATAATTTAAAAAAGCTGAATTCCCTGTATGACGAGTAATAGACGGTAAGGCTTAATCTGGAGGAAATAATGACTGGTTTATTGGAACTGAGAGAGAAAATAAAAATATTTTACAGCAAGTATGAGGTATTTATTCTGCCTGTCGTCAAATTCTTGCTTGCGTTTGTGGTACTGAATACCCTTAACGGGCAGCTGGGTTATATGACGCAGCTTGACAACATTGCAATTGTTCTGATTGCGGCGCTGGTATGTTCTTTCCTGCCGGTGGGAGGCATTATATTTTTTGCGGTGGTGTTCAGTCTGCTTCACATGTATGCGCTTTCCATGGAAGTGGCGCTGGTAGGGGGTTGCATGTATCTGCTGATGTTTTTGCTGTTTTTCCGTTTCAGCCCCAAGGAGTCGCTGGTGGTCGTGCTGACTCCGATTTTGTTTGTGTTAAAGATTCCCTATATAATGCCTGTGGCTATGGGACTTTTGGGAACACCTGCTTCCATGGTTTCCGTTGGATGCGGTGTTGCGGTTTACTATCTGATGATAACAATTTCGACAAATGCTCCTACCATTAATACCATGGGAACGGATGAGATATCGGCAAAGCTCAGACTGCTGATTGATGGAATACTAAACGACAAGGCAATGCTTGTCATGATTACCGCTTTTGCAATTACTGTTATGGTGGTATATCTGATTCGCAGAATGTCGGTGGATTATTCCTGGACAATTGCCGTAATTGCCGGAGCAATGATAAATATGCTGATTCTTCTGCTGGGGGATTTGCTTTACGATACCAACATTTCCGTGGTTGGTGTTATTATCGGCGCCGTTGTGGCAGTATTTGCCGGAAAGGTGATAGAATTTTTCAGGTTGTGTCTGGATTACAGCAGAACGGAGAAGGTTCAGTTTGAAGACGATGAATATTATTACTATGTGAAAGCGGTTCCCAAGATGAGTGTTGCGGCGCCTACAAAAACCGTGAAGAAAATAAACGAACAAAAGAGAACCTCCATGCAGCAAATGCGAAGCGGAGGAACCGTAAGACGCACTGTTTCTTCTTCCGGAACCGGAAGTTCACGAAGTGTAACCACGGAGAGAACAGGGACGGGGCGGAGCACAACACAGAGGGGGCAGACGGCTTATACCCGCAGAAATGATTATTCGGGCAGCGGCAGAAGTGTGACAATCAACAGTAATAATATGACCACAGACAGGGATACGGACGATTACGAGGAATTATTTTAAAGAATAGAAACGATTGAGCAGGGATTGATGCGATATGGAGTGGTATGACAAGGCAGTAGATTTTTTAAAAAATTCTAATGTATACAGAGTGACGATGGATTTTGGAGATATTCTGGAAATCCTGATTATTGCGCTGATATTGTATTATATATTGGTGTGGATGAAAACCACACGTGCGTGGGCTCTGCTGAAGGGTCTTATTGTCATATGTGCATTTTTGGTCATTGCTTCTCTTATGCAGATGAATACCATTCTGTGGATGGCAGAGAATGTATTGGGATTTGCGGTTACTGCGCTCATTATCGTGCTGCAGCCGGAGCTTAGAAAGGCACTGGAAGAACTGGGAAAGAAAAATTTTATTTCATCTGTGCTGCCGTTTGACTCCTCCCGCAGAGAGGAGGGGAATTTCTCTGAAAAGACAATCAATGAGATTGTCAAGGCATGCGTGGAGATGGGAAAAGTGAAGACGGGTGCGCTGATTGTAATCGAACAGAAAATCTCTTTGCGCGATTATGAAAGAACCGGTATTGACGTGGATGGTATCGTTTCCAGTCAGTTGTTAATTAATATTTTTGAGCATAACACGCCTTTGCATGACGGCGCTGTCATTATCAGGGGAAACAGAGTGACATCGGCTACCTGTTATCTTCCGCTTTCGGATAATCTGGGACTGAGCAAGGAGCTTGGAACGAGGCACCGCGCTGCGGTAGGCATTTCGGAAGTAACTGACTCCCTGACGATTATTGTATCTGAGGAGACAGGTAAGATTAGTCTGGCATACGAAGGAGAGATAAGATATAATCTGGATGCAGAGGGTTTAAAAGCCAATATGGTGCAGATTTTAAATAGGAGCGGAGAAGAAACTAAGGGCATTCGCAAATGGAAAGGAAGGAGCCGGGCAAAGAAATGAGAAAAAAGCTATTGCATAACTGGGGATTAAAGCTGGCTTCTTTGGCGCTGGCATTAATATTGTGGTTCCTGGTGGTACAGTTTGAGGATCCGCCGGATACCAAGACTTTCAGCAATATTACCGTGCGGTTGGTCAACACGGAACTTTTGGACAAGGAAAACAAGGTATATGAGGTATTGGATAAAACGGATGTCATCAGCGTAACGGTAAAGGCGCCAAAAAGTATTATCGGACAAATTCGTACCTCGGATATCGTGGCGGAAGCTGACGTAAGTAAAATTACGGATATTAATACCATTGCAATTACATGTGCCGTGCAGAATGTTGAAGGTGTGGATTCTGTCGAAAGCAATCGTGATGTAGTGCGTCTGAATGTGGAGGACAAAAGAACGAAAAACGTCAGGGTTGTTTCTAAGACAGTCGGAGAAGTGGCGGAAAATTATATGGTGGGAGCTACCCAGACAGATTTGAACCAGATACAGATATCGGGACCTGCGTCAGAGGTGGATCAGATCAGTTATGCCGGTGTGGAGATTAATGTTACCGGCTATACAACGAATCTGTCTGCAAATCTGGATGTCAGTTTTTATGATGCAGACGATAATTTGTTAGACTTGGATAATATCACAAAGAATGTGGATTATATACACATGTCCGTGGAGGTGCTGGCTACCAAAGAGGTGCCTGTGGAGGTGAATTATACGGGCGTTCCGGCGGAAGGCTATATGGCGACGGGAGCAGTTGTGAGCGATCCGGCGACTGTCAGAATTGCGGGAACGACTTATACCTTGTCGGGTATCAGCAGAATTTCGATACCTGAGGAGCGTCTTGATATCACGGGCGAAAGCAGCAATCTGTCAGATACCGTTGATTTGCGGGATTATCTGCCGGAGAATGTAAGTCTGGCGGACAGTGATTTTAACGGCAGGGTTACAGTAACGGTTTATATTGAGCCGATTGTGGAAAAAACGCTGGAAGTGCCTGTGGAGAACGTAAGCGTTGTCAACCTGCCGGAGGGGATGACAGCGGCTCTTCCTGAAACAGAAGAACCTTATATTTTGTATGTGTCAGGGCTTGCCGAGTTTATTGACCCGCTTCGTGAAAGCGAGGTGAAGGGTGTTGTTGACATTGCAGCCTGGATGGAAGAGGAGGAGCTTACGGAGCTTGAAACAGGTACCTATACGATTCCGATTACTTTTGAGTTGGCGGAAGAGATTACCGTTGAGGAGATTGTCGTGCGGGTGACAGTTGATGAAATTGTATAGAAATGTATGACGATTTCATTAAAATGGCTTGTGATTGGCACACAAATCTGATATAGTTAAAATAAGGTATGAGGCTGTAGAGAGCCGGTCATATATGGAATTGGAGGGAAGGCTATGGTAAGTCAGAAAGTAGTGATTAAGAACCCGACTGGCTTGCATCTGAGACCAGCAGGTATCCTGTGTAAAGAAGCAATGCAGTTTAAATCACTTATAACATTTTCATTCCGTGAGAATACAGCAAATGCAAAGAGCGTGTTGAGCGTGCTGGGTGCCTGCGTAAAATGCGGTGATGAGATTGAATTTATCTGTGAAGGGGAAGACGAAGAAGAGGCATTAAAAACGCTGGTATCGGCAGTAGAGAATGGCCTTGGAGAATGATAGGCAGCTCATCCTTTGGATGAGCTGTTATTATGTATAGTACACCCGGGATCACTTTTTCCCGGAGTGTATCATGCGTCCGACAGACGAGGTGAAAGGTAGGTAAAGGAAATGCTTAATTATAGTAGGTATCGTAAAAATCCGGTGGTGGAATATCCGGAGAGAGAATGGCCCAATAAGGAGATTACAAAAGCTCCTGTTTGGTGCAGCGTGGATTTGCGTGACGGCAATCAGGCATTGATTGATCCCATGGTGGTGGAAGAAAAGATTGAGATGTTCCAGTTTCTGATAAAGCTGGGCTTTAAGGAAATAGAAATCGGATTTCCCGCAGCAAGCCAGATTGAGTTTGATTTTCTGCGTCAACTGGTAGATCGCAAATTAATTCCCGATGATGTAGTGGTTCAGGTATTGACCCAGTGCAGGGAGGAGTTGATAGACCGTACTTTTGAAGCGATTGAAGGCTGCAAACAGGCGATAGTGCATATATACAATTCCACTTCCACACTCCAGAGGGATGTGGTGTTTCATATGGACAGAGAGCATATTACGGAGATTGCCGTAAAAGGAACTAATATGGTGAAGGAGCGGGCTGCAAAATTCCCCGGAAAAATTATTCTGGAATATTCTCCGGAAAGTTTTACGGGAACAGAGCTTGATTATGCCTTAGATATCTGTAACGCGGTGTCCAAGGCATGGGGACCGACGCCCAAAAATCCTATGATTATCAATCTGCCATCCACAGTGGAAATGAACACGCCCAATGTGTATGCGGATCAGATTGAATGGATGATTAAGCATCTGGATAACAGAGAGAGTATTATTATAAGTGTCCATCCCCATAATGACAGAGGTACCGGTGTTGCCAGCGCCGAGCTTGCCCTGCTTGCAGGTGCAGACCGCGTGGAAGGTACTTTGTTTGGCAACGGTGAGCGTACCGGTAATGTGGATATTTTGAATATTGCATATAATATGTTTTCTCAGGGAATCAATCCGGAACTGAATATAGAGCATATCAACGAGATTATTGAGATTTATGAGCGTTGCTGTAAGATGCCTGTCCATCCCAGACATCCCTATGCAGGGAAGCTTGTGTTTACTGCATTTTCAGGCTCCCATCAGGATGCGATTAACAAGGGTATGCAGGCGATGAAGGAACGCGGCAGTGAAATCTGGCAGGTTCCTTATCTTCCCATTGATCCTGCCGACATTGGAAGGGAATATGAGCCTATCGTCCGTATCAACTCCCAGTCGGGCAAAGGCGGCGTTGCCTTTGTAATGGATACTTATTTCGGCTTTAAGCTTCCTAAGGCAATGCACAAAGAATTTGCCAATGTGATTCAGAATATTTCTGAGAAGCAGGGAGAGGTATCCCCTGAACAGATTATGGCAAGCTTTAAGGCAGAATATTTGGATCGCAAGGAGCCTATCCATTTCCGTAAGCTGCGTGTGGATGATAAGAGTGATTTAGTTGACTCTGAGTTTGATACACATGTACAGGTGGTATATACTGACCATGGCGTTGAGAAAAGCTTTGAAGCGGTTGGAAACGGTCCGATTGACGCAGTACAGCGGGGACTTTCCCATGAGCTTGGAATTTCCATTAAAATACTGGACTATGTAGAACATGCTTTGCAGAGCGGGGCAAACTCTCAGGCAGCAGCTTATATTCATCTGCTGGATGCAGATACGGGCAGAGTAACCTATGGCGTCGGTGTCAGCTCCAATATTACCAGAGCTTCGGTACGCGCAATTTTCTCCGCAGTAAATCGTCTGGGACTGGGTAAGAAGGCGTAAGATTTGTTTAATATATAAAAAAGAACCGGTTATATCTTTTGGACAGAATACAGACTTGGGAGACGTTTTCTGTTCCAAAAATATAACCGGTTCTTTTTGAAAAAATCATACCGTCTACCGGAATGTAAAGGAATCACCATCCTCCACGATACATACCATGGTTTTGCCGGTGTTCATGATGATTTCATTTCCGTTGTCATCGTAATATCTTGTAGCGCCATAGTCAGAGGTCTTTTTCCAGGTTACATGAATACCCTTGCCGTTGGTGAAGTACCAGCCGTCGCGTGTGGTATCGTGGCACTGGAATGCCAGATATCCTTCTCCGAGTTCTTCATGCTTGGTGTTCTGCACGAGAATGTTCTTAAAGGCAAGCTGTTCGCCGGTTGCGGCGTCAATATGGGGACCGTCTGTGGAACCGGACAAATGCTGTGAGCGGTAATAGAGACCGTCCTCCTCGTTATATTCAAAATAACATCTGGTCAAAGGATAACATCCAGACATATCAATATAGGTGGCAACCTCTGCATCATCGCCGTATTGCTCCAGTGTATTCGGATTTGATTTAGGGGCAAACTGGTAATGTTCCTCATCAGAAAGTCCCCGGTAGGACAGACTATAACCCTTGCGGTCAATTACTTCTTTGATTCCCTCGCCGCTTGCATAAGCATTGTGCGGCGCTTTACGGTCTGTGGTGCGGAAGAATGCCTCATCATCTCCGAAGTTTCCGTTGATATTCTGTGTATCTGCCTGTGCCAGCAGGTCGTTAATAAAAAAAGGACCGCCAAAGTGCACAATAAAAGCATCCCATTCAAATGCCCAGTAAGCATAATAAGTGCGTAGACTGCGGACGTTGCCGATTTTATCCAAATCCTCCCAGTCCTCATAAATTGCCATCATGCGTGTCATACGTCCCTCTACGTTCGCCTCATAAAGAATGGAAGCTTCAGATAAATTATAATGAGGAATCGCAGAAGCTTCGTTAGGAATGATGACTGCGATAGGGCGGGTATTGGCAACCTCTTCGTCAACCCATTCGTTTGTCAGCTTACTGCGAACCATTCCCTCTGCGGGAGGTAGATCGTCATCTTCCATTCCGGAATTTGTGTCAGGGTCTTCCCCGTTTGCAGTATTATTGTCTGCCTCGTCTGTAGAGATGTCTTCGTTGTCTAAAATAATAGGACTTTTCAGGTCATCGTTGCCGCAGGCACATAACAGGGCGACAGAAGCAGCGAGAACCAGCCATATTTTAAGCTTTTTCATAATGTAAATAACCATACCTTTCCGCCGGATATCTGCATTGCAATAATCCGACTCATCATGCTTGCGCATTATTGTACCACATTTTGCGGACATAGTCATTAAACTCTGTGGAAATTAATGTTAAATTAAGAATTACAAGGCAAAAAAAGATATCCCTTGCGATTTTTCCGGCGCAATAGTATACTAATCACAAAACCCAGTCTGTCGGAGGATGAGATGAGCCTTTTAAGTGTAATTGTTCCATGTTATAACGAGGAAGAAAGTGTAGAGCTGTTTTATTCGGAGTTAATGAAAAATGATGTTTTTTTCATGGAAAAGAATATTGAGATCGAGATTTTATATATTGATGACGGCTCTAAGGACGGAACCGCTGCGGAGGTAAAAAAACTTCACGAGAAGGACGAACGTGTACGTTTGGTTTCCTTTTCCCGGAATTTCGGAAAAGAGTCAGCTATGTATGCAGGACTTGAAAAATCCAGAGGCGATTATGTGGTAATGATGGATGTGGATTTGCAGGATCCGCCCTCTCTTTTGCCCGAAATGTTTTCTTATATGGAACAGGGGTACGATTCTGTGGCAACGAGGAGAGTCAGCCGCAAGGGTGAGCCGCCGGTCCGCAGTTTTTTTGCCAGAAAGTTTTATAAGCTGATGAAAAAAATATCGAAGACAGAAATTATGGATGGTGCAAGGGATTATCGCCTGATGACAAGACAGATGGTAAATGCCATTTTGTCGATGCAGGAGTATAACCGTTTCACAAAGGGCATTTTCGGCTGGGTTGGCTTCCATACAAAATGGCTGGAATATGAAAATATAGAGCGTGCCAAGGGTGAGACTAAGTGGAATTTCTGGAAGCTTTTGATGTATTCTTTTGACGGTATTACGGCTTTTTCCACTGCGCCGTTGATGATAGCTTCTTTTATGGGGGTGTTGTTCTGTATTCTGGCATTTGTAATGATTATTTTTATTGTTGTGCGCAAACTGATATTTGGGGACCCGGTATCCGGCTGGCCATCTTTGGTCTGCATTATTCTCATGACCAGCGGTGTACAATTCTTTTGTACCGGGATACTGGGACAATATCTCGCCAAGGCATATATGGAGGTAAAAAGACGCCCTATTTATATTGTGAAGGAAGAATTGTAGAATGTAGAAAAAGTTTAAAAAATGTAAAAAAATACTTTTCATTTTCAAGATAATATGATATTATCTTATTTAATTAGTGCAGTAAAGGGCAAATATTTGTCAGGCGAAAGGGGAAATCATTATGGAAATTGCAGCTGTTAAGGATTACGAATTGGAGAGATATATCACAAATATTATGTTAGATATTGGTGTGCCGGCTCATTTAAAGGGTTATCATTATCTGAGAGATGCGATTATGCTGTCGGGAAGAGATATGGAGGTTGTCAGCAGTGTGACGAAGCTGCTGTATCCAACCATTGCAAAGAGATTTAAAACCACGGATCAGAAAGTTGAACGGGCTATCCGGAATGCGATTGAAGTATCATGGACAAGAGGAAACGTGGAGACCTTTGAAGAAATGTTTGGTTATTCTGCAACGTCCGGTAAGAACAGACCAACAAACAGCGAATACATAGCAAGGATTGCAGATAAGGTACGCCTTGATTTTAAAGCAATGTAGTAATTAATAAAATATAAGATTCAAATAAAGTTCTTTACCGCAAACTGTCGGACAGTCGTGATATTGAGGTCGCGGCTGTTTTTTATATTCAGAGTATTTTTGAAATAACAAGATAATACGGTTGACATATACAATGAATAGATGTAATTTTATAAAGAAGAGTTATCTTCTGCTTCGAAGTGTTTTACAACTGAATAAAAGAGAACATTATGCAACATTTCATTTCTAAGGAGGAAAGATTCTTATGAGAAAAATTAAAAAAATAGCGGCGATGTTAATGTTAGGCATTATGTTATGCGGAACTGTATTAACTGCGAATGCGGCGTGCGGACATGCAAACGGCGCTACTCCGAGAGTGGTATCTACAACGTATTCAAGCGAGGGAAGCCATACCTATGGAACCGGACAGATATGTTACATAACAAGAGTGACTCGAAACTATAATGTTTATTGTAATGACTGCGGAGCGATTTTAAGCTCCTATTCGACAACATCTAAAGAGCATAGCGCCAGTCATTAAACCCAAAAGTCTGCCAGTCCGTAAGGACTGGCGGACGGAATGATATTGTAAAATAATAGAAAATAAAGGCAGGGAGTATCAGGGAGGCAGTTATGAGACGGAAATGTATAGCAGTGGCAGTGTTGATGAGTCTGCTGCTTTGTTCCTGTGGTACACAACAGACAACAGAACAGACAGACGAACAGCAGGCGCACAGGTCGGAAACAGATATGCAAAATATAGAAAACCAAGAGGAGTCTGCAAACAAAGTATATGAATTGGAAACTATTACAGTGCCGGATGCGGATGAGGCATTAGGAGAACTGTTTCCGGAAGATGGAGAAAGATATATTCTTGCAGAGGGACTTGCCGGCAATAAAATTTATCGTTTGGTAGAGGCTTATCCTGAGAGCGGAAATTATGATGTGGTAAATTATAGCGTGCAGATACTGGATTCACCTTATGCGGAATGGATGACATATCCGGTGGATATAATTTCATTTGTTGGAGGAACGGATGTTTATATTAGAAATGCTTACATAGCAGAGGATGGAACGATTAATTTTCTGTTTCAGACCGGAGAGAGAGATTACATCGGGCAATGGAACGAAGAGAATGGTTTTTCTGCAAGAGAATTGCCCGAAGAGATAGATTTGGATGGAACGTTTTATAATCATTTGTTTCCCAGATGGTATTACGATGAAGAGGATGGTCTGTTTTTCCTGAATGAAGAAACGGTTCTGCGGTATGATGAAAACGGCGAAAGACAGCAGACGGCGCTTGCAAATACGGGAGGGCTGGTTTTTGAGATAGAAAAAAATCCATATTCGGAAATCCTGTACTTTATGGGCACCAGTGCGGAGACATGGTCCGTGTCGGAAGAGAGTTTCCGGATTGACAGCGGCGGTTTCAGCGTCTGGACGGCAGACAGTGAGGAGGCTGTATTTACGGCGCGGGATTCCTCAGGGAGCAGCTCGGACGTGGCAAATTGTTCGATAGACGGATGGAGTGGATGCGTGGCGTTTGCTTCTGCCACGGAAGGGTATATCGGTAACGGGATGGGAATCTATTATTTTTCCATGGAAGACGGGACCTTAAAGGAAATTTACAGCTTTGAGGATGCCGGTATGGGAACCCGGACCTCTGCGGCAGTCAGAGACATTGACATGTCCGTGGGAGAAGACGGAACTTTGCTGGTTATGGGAGAAAGCGCCAATGACACGAAGTGGGTTGCAAAACTGGCGGAACAGGCTGTGGAGGATGAGAGCGGTAAACAGGAGCTGGAGCTGGCATTGATGTGGGATGATTCCTATCTGAAGAGAGCAGTTGTTGACTTTAATAAACAGAGCGACGAGTACCGGATAGTGCTCCGCATCCGTTCTGAGGAAGAAGATTTGGACGATTACCGCAGCAGGATACAGGCGGAACTGAGCGCCGGAGAAGGACCGGATATCATGGACAGCTCCGTGCTGAATCTCAGGACGGGAGCGGAGAAAGGATATCTGCTGGATCTGACGGAGTATTATGAATCCTTGCAGGATACACTTTTCCCCACGGTGACACAACTGGGAAAGGTGGATGGGAAATATTATGGAATCCCCTATGCGTTTGACGTGCAGACCATGGTGGCGGACAGGGAAGTGGTAGGGGACCGGCAGGGCTGGAACCTTGAGGAGCTAATGCAGTATATGGAGCAGAGCGGCGCTAGGAATGCGGTAGCCGGGATGGACGGAGCGTATTCCTATTATTATCTGGGAGCGAGGACGGAGAATCCGGGCTTCATAGACTGGGAGAACGGCGTCAGTCATTTGAACGAAGGTCAGGCATGTGAGTTGCTGGAATTTGTTACCCGTTATTCCCAGACGGATGGAGAAACAGGAGGTTCCACCTATGAACAGGTAGCGGATGGGGAAAGTCTGGCTGCGGTTATATATACCCTGATTCCGCCAATTGCGCTGAGTGTATCTGATTCCCTGCAGGGGAGAGAGGTGTATATCGGCTTTCCTACGGAAGATAATTCCGGCGGGCACTGTCTGACGGGAAACATTTTGGAAGTAAACCGCAACAGTGCGGATACGGAGGGTGCGTTAGCATTTCTGACATATCTGCTGTCGGAGGAGCAGCAGTCCTATCTGGCGGATTCGATGCTGTCTGGGATCGGAGTCTCCAGTTATCCTGTCAGGAATGATACGCTGACGGAGCTTTTTGATGACTTCCGCAGGGAAGCGGAGGAGCAGGAGGCAGAAGAGAATTACGGGGTTTCTTTCCTTACATCCGGACAGTACGATGCCTTGTGGGAGGTACTGGAAAACGCCAGGTTGTATGATAATGATACGGAAATCGTGCTTGATATGCTTCTGGAGGAAGCCGGCGCGTACCGGGCGGGCACCAAGACGGCGCAGCAGGTGATGGATGTTATCCATAACAGAGTTCAGCTTTATCTGGACGAGTCAAGATAGGAGATGCAGATTGTGGGACTGAGATTTGAGGCTTGCCTTATTTCTTAGTCCTCTTTTTGGTATTCTTTTAAGAATTGTTTAAATTGTATAATTATGGGAAATATGATAAAATCAGTTGAAGGATACAGTAAAATTGATTGGGGAATGACATGATTTATCTTTTTTGTTTATTGGTTCCCTGCCTGTTGGGAAATGCTGTGCTGCGGGTTTTCTATGGCAAATGCCGCACACAGGATATCACTCTTGCAGACAGTGCGCTGACGGGTGGAATGGTTGTGATTGGACTGGCTGAGGCGGCTCATTTGGGAGCGATTGCATTAGGGCGGTCTTTTTCTGATTGCGAAAGACTGTTTCTTGCAGGACTTGTGGTGTTGTTCATTGTAGCGGTAATACTGATTGTGGCAGGTAAGTTGTTGAAAAAAGAGGACGAGAGACTGAGGGAACAAAGAGCTTCGGGCAGAAAACAGATTCAGACAAGGGACCAGATTCTTTACTTTGTATTTGGTGCAGCGGCGCTGATTCAGTTGCTGCTTATTGTAACAGAGCAGAAGGTTTATTTCACGGGAGATATGACGGCTGAAACGGTGAACAGCATTTTGGATACCAATGCCATTTATCAGGTAAATCCTCTGACAGGACAAGCCTATACCCTTGGCATGCCCCTGCGCCTTAAGATTCTTTGTCTGCCCACATTGTATGCCATTTACTGTGATTTGTTCGACATGAGTGCGGTACAGGTGGTATGGACGGTTGTACCGGCGCTGACTTTGCTGGGAAGTTATCTGAGCTTTTTTACGGTGGCAAAAGCATTATTTCCGGAGGATGTCAGAAAACGCGGCATTTTTATGTTGTTTGTGGCATTGCTTTTGTGGGTTGGCGATTATATGTACGGAGTGGACGGATTTGCTGTGCAGTATGCGGGCTTCCGGGGTGTTTCCATCCGGATGGCGGTATTGCTGCCTTATACCTTCGGGCTGATTCTGCGCAGGAAATGGAAGCTGGTGCCGCTTTGTATTCTCACCGAGGCGTGTATTGTGTGGACACTCTATGGTATGGGAATCTGCCTGCTGGTGACAGTGGGAATGCTTTTGGCGGGATTGGTTACAAATAGGATGTCAAACCAGAAAGAGTTGAGACAAAAGAACGGGATCCGGCAGGGCGGAAAGGAGGATTCCTTATGACGGAATTAATCAGAAACGCCTGGCTGGGTTGGCAGGATTATACGGAACATGGAAAAATGGCGGCATTGCTCCTGCTTGCGCTGCTGCTTTACTGGTTTGGGAACAAAAGGTCCGGGAGCAAAGAGATGATGAGCAGGCGGCACACGCTGGTTTCCTATACAACGGTGATGACGGTCTGTTGTATTTGTCCGCTTACGGCTGCGGCGTTGATGGCATATCAGACAAAATTCTATGACTACCAATGGATTTGGGGAGCGGTACCTGTAACCATAGTGATTGCTTTGGCGGCTACGCAGCTTTGGACGGAGCTTGCAGATAAATATACCGGAGGAGATGGCGCAGGCTGGAAGAGGGCAGGTATCACTGTGTTATTTGCCTGCGTTATCTATTTGTGTGGAAGTATGCAGAGTGCTGTCTGGGATGAGGACGAGGCGGCGCAGAACCGGCAGAAAGCTGAAAGAGTATTGGAAATTATAACGGAAAATGGGCAGAATAAAGATATCTGCCTGTGGGCGCCTCAGGGAATCATGGAATATGCCAGAGCGTTGGACGGAAGCATCGTGCTGCCCTATGGCAGAAATATGTGGGATGGGGCGTTAAGTGCCTATTCCTATGATACTTATGGCGAGGAAGAAAAAATGCTGTATGTCTGGATGTGTCATGCGGAAGCAGCCGGAGAGGGTGAAGCTGAATATCAGACGGAAACAGGGGAGACAAAGATTGTTACGGCAGCCGAATGTATGGAAATGATAAATCAGTTTGCTGTAACCCATATTATACTGCCCGGAAACCTGCAGCAGGAGGTTCTGACAGAAGCGGAAGCGCATTGGGGAATACAGGCAGAGGATATAGAAGGATATTATTTGTTATGTATCGAATGATGGGGTAAGAGAGCTGTACAAGTCCGAAACGGAGAAGATGAAAATGAATGATGTAATCAGTATTATTGTGCCGGTTTATAATGTCAGCAAATATATTATAGAAACGATGGATTGTGTGCGCCGTCAGACCTATGCTGACTGGGAGTTATTGTTGGTGGAGGACGGCAGTACTGACGGCACTGCGGAGATAATACAGAAATATATGGAGCGGACACAGGATGCCCGCATTCGTCTGCTCAGGCAACCCTCCAACATGGGGGCGGCGCGGGCGCGTAACAGAGGTGTTGAGGAAGCCGTGGGCAGATATGTGGCGTATCTGGATGCGGATGATTTGTGGATGCCGACAAAGCTGGAAAAGGAGCTTGCGTTTCTAAAGGAAAAGCAGGCAGCTTTTGTTTTTACCGGCTATGAGTTTGCTGACGAATGGGGAAGAGGCACCGGAAAAGTAGTAAGGGTGCCGGAAACCATTACTTATAAAGAAGCCTTGAAAAATACCACAATTTTTACAACGACGGTTATGTTCGATACGGACAGGATTTCAAAAGAGCTGTTAATGATGCCTGTGATGAAGAGCGAAGACACTGCTTTGTGGTGGAAAATCTTACGAAACGGCTACACAGCGTACGGATTGGATGAGAATCTTGCAAAATACCGTCGCGGGGGCAAATCACTTTCCTCCAATAAGCTGGAGGCGCTTCGCAGAATCTGGAACCTGTATCGCAGGGCGGAGGGAATGAGTGTATTAAACAGTGCATGGCATTTCTGTTTTTGGGCGGTTCGCGCCGTAAAGCGCAGAATATAGTGGCAGAATCCGGTTAAATGTGATAAAATGCAATATTAGAGCTTATAAGGCATAGGATGTCGATGTGGAGGAACATATTTTGTCAGCAAAAACAAACGAAGAAAAATTACGGACGATGGAGTCCTTTAAAAGACTGATTAACTTAAGCCTGTCAGCAATCTGTCTGGCTTTGGAGATCGGAATTTTTGCATATAACTGGCTGGTTCATTTCCAGTATAGTGTAGTTGAGCCTTTGCGTTATTTCTATTTCAGAGGGCATGTTATGGAGGTTGCCATCTACGGCGTCATATTGTGGATGCTGTCCACGATGTACGGAGGAATGAGGCTGGGTTATCTTAAAAATGTGGAGCTTATTTTTTCTCAGGTGTTCGCCACGCTGATAGCCAATATTATTATTTATGCGGAATTATCCATTATGGCGCTCCAGTTGTTCGTGCCGAAGATTTTCCTGCTGATGATGTTAGAGCAGACGATAGTGATTATCATCTATATTAATATTGCCAACAGAGTATACCGTTCCCTGTTTCCACCCAGAAAGCTGCTTCTGATTCACGGAGACAGACCGATTCAGGATATCTGCAGCAAATTTGAGAGCAGAAAGGATAAATACAAAATTGTTGCAAGCGTCCACATCAATAAGGGTGTGCGCAGGATTTGTCAGGATATTTCCAAAGCGTATGAAAACGGGGAATATAACGCGGTTGTTATCGGGGATATTTCCGTGGAGGAGAGAAATCTGATTCTGAAGTATTGCTATGCCCATTCGATTCGTGTGTATGTGATGCCCAAAATTCCGGATGTTATCATGATGGGGGCGGAGGAGCTTCATGTGTTTGACACGCCGTTGCTGCTGACCCGGGAATACAATCTCACTATGGAGCAGAGGTTTATCAAGAGAAGCATGGATATTATCTGCGCGTTGATATTGCTGATTATCGCCTCTCCGTTTATGCTGCTTACGGCACTTGCCATTAAGCTGTATGACGGCGGTCCGATTCTGTATAAGCAGATACGCTGTACAAAGGATCAGAGGGAATTTTATATTATGAAATTCCGCAGTATGCGGACGGATGCGGAGAATGACGGCGTGGCAAGGCTGGCGCAGAAAAACGATGATCGGATTACTCCGGTTGGTAAATTTATCCGTAAATGCAGATTGGACGAGCTTCCTCAATTAATCAATATATTGAAAGGTGATATGTCCTTTATCGGTCCCAGACCGGAGCGCCCCGAAATTATTGCACAGTACGTGGAGGTTATGCCGGAATTTACGTATCGCATGAAGGTGAAGGCAGGACTGGCAGGCTTTGCCCAGGTATATGGGAAATACAACACTTCGCCCTATGACAAGCTGAAGCTTGATTTGACTTATATTGAAAATTATTCGCTGTGGCTTGACTTAAAGCTGATGCTTCTGACCCTGAAGATTCTTTTCTGGCCCGACAGTACCGAGGGCGTGGAGAGCGAGCAGGTTACAGCGTTCAGGGCAGAGTACAGTCCTTCGCAGGAAAATAATATAGTTGATTCAGAGGATGAGGGCACGGAAAGCAATTAGAAAAATGGAGGCTGTGTATGCGGGAAGAAAGTTCTGTATATTATGGGAAAGAGCCGTTTGACCTGCGGCTGACAGTGCTGCGGACGATTCGTTGTCTGCCGTTTATCATTGGCGTTACGCTGCTGGGTACGCTGTTGTTTGGCGGAGGATATTACGTAAAAAATGTGCTGTTAAATCAAAATACCACATATACGGTGACCTCAACCTACCGGGTGAGCTTTGTGGATGAGCCGAGCAAATCCGGTGATTATTATATCAATGAGACGACGTGGAATACCTATGTGACTTCCAAAGAATTTCTGGATGCCGTATGGGAGCATTTGCAGGAGGATACTGTCGCGTATGATTCCGTGTATGTGAGCTCTGCGGAGGAATTGTCCGGTATGCTGGAAGCCAGACTGGCTTCGGATATTCATGTGCCGTCTACAATTGTGACGGCAGATTCGCAGGAATGGACTGTGTTGATAGCAAAAGCTGTGGAAGAGACCATGGTGGCAGATTTTGTGGAAAGCAATGAACAGGTGTCGGCAATCCGGGTCATTGATCCGGCACTGGAAGCGCAGGTGGTCGTACCTGATGTCAGACCTCTGAGAGCCTTCCTGTTAAGCGGAATTTTGTCTTTCTTCTTTGCAATCGTAGTTTTCCTGATTTGCGAGCTGAGTGATTCTGCTGTCTGGCTGCCGTCCACCCTTCGCAGAAGGTATGGACTTGCGGTAGTGGGAACCGTCAACAGTCCTGAGTTAAAGGCGAATCTGGCGCATCTGTTTGGGGAACGGTCCCGGATTGCGGTTTGTGCCGTGAGTGACAGCGTGAATCCGGCAGAAGTAATTGCTGCTCTGCAGGGGAAAGAGCAGAGCCGGCGGGAATGGATTCCGGTCCCGGCGCCTGTGCTTTGCCCGGAGACGTGTGAAGCAATGCGTAGGACAGAAGGGATTCTGCTGGTGGTGAAAGCGGGAAAACGTGCAGGCAAGCAACTGGAATATGATATGGAATATTTAGAAACCCAGGAAATCAAAGTCGACGCCGTGTTATTGTGGGATGCGGACGAATGGCTGCTTCGGACCTACTACATGTTACCGTAGTAAGCATTTGTGCAGACGGAAAGGGAAAGATGGAATGAAGGTGCAGGTATTGGCTTCTGTGATGAATCAATCCATGGAGCAGATTGCAGAACAAATGAATCTACAGTCCGATGCAGTCATTATTAATCAGTGTGAAAGACTGGATTATGAGGAAATGGAATACAGAGGGCGGAAAGTGCGTTTTTTCTGCTTTCCCGACAGGGGTGTGGGCAAAAGCCGCAACGAAGCCATATTAAGGGCAGATAGGGATATCTGCCTTTTTTCGGATGAGGATATTGTATACGAGGACGGGTATGAGGAAGCAATCTGCCGTGAGTTTGAGCGCAACCCTAAAGCCGATATGATTTTGTTTAATATTGAGGTGGAGGAGGCAAGACGTACCTACCATATCACAGAGCGCAGGAGAGTGCACTGGTATAACTGTGGAAGATACGGTGCGGTGAGCTTTGCTGTCCGCAGAGACAGACTGTTTCAATCCGGAGTCATGTTTTCTCTCTTGTTTGGCGGCGGCGCAAAATACAGCGCCGGTGAGGACAGCTTGTTTTTAAAGGAATTTATGGGAAAAGGATATCGTGTGTATACGGCTCCTGTCACTATCGGGAGAGAACAGGCAGGAGATTCCACATGGTTTGCGGGTTATAACGAGAAATTTTTCTATGACAGGGGCGTACTGTATACTGCCCTGTACGGCAGATTGGCGCGGGCAATGGCGCTGCGGTTTCTGCTGGCACATCGGGGCAGGCTGTGTGAATCCTGTACGGTAAAACAGGCGTATCAGTGGATGAGAGCAGGGATGAAGGAAGGAAAATAGACAGATGGAGAGCAGTGCACTGGTATATATTATACTGACGGCAGTTACTTTGGCGCTGTCATACTTTATTGAGAACAGGGATTATGTGCCGGCTCATGTAAATGGCGGAAGAACGGTGGGGCAGATGCCGGGCTGTAATCGTATACAGGCGAGAAATCTTGTGGCGGAATTTGCGATTTTCTCTCTGCTGACGGGCGTATCGGCGTGCCGCATCGCCGTTGGAAATGATTACTGGGTCTACCGTGATAATTTTAAATTAATTGCGCAGGAGCGTTACGTTTCCTATGAATGGGGTTTTAATCTGATTGTAAAGTGGATGCAGGACCTTTTCGGATATGACAACTATCTGCCCATTTTTGCGCTGTTTTCCTTTGTTACGGTATTCTTCTTTATAAAAGCCCTCCATGATCAGGCGTCAGATTACACAATGACCTTGTTTTTGCTGATGACGGGTGGTTATTATTTTAACAGTCTCAATTCCGTGCGGTATTATCTGGCGTTGGCGATAGCGTTATATTCCATGAAATATGTGCTTCGTGGAGAGTACGGAAAATTTGTGCTGTGGATTGCCGCCGGAGCCATGTTCCACAAATCCGTTTTATTGGTGATTCCGGTTTATCTGGCGGCGCGTTTTCTGGCATCCCGCAAATTAAAACGATGGCATTATATTGCAGGCACCGTTTTTGCGCTGAGCCTGATTTTTGGACAAAGTATATACAGAGAGATTATCTTTTATTTTTATCCCTACTACAGAGATTCCATGTTTGACACGGGGCAGTTATCCTATGCCAATATCGGCAAATGTCTGGGAACTCTGGCGCTTTGCCTCCTTTGCTATCGGAAAAGTCTGAAGGACAATTTGATGAACCGCTTTTACTTCTTCTTAAATGTGGCGGGAACGCTGGTTTACTGCTGCGGTTCGTTTATTCCGGAGGTGTCCAGAGTAGGCTATTATATGATAATTTCACAGATATTTCTGCTCCCCAGACTGCTTATGGATATGGAAAAAGGATGGCTTCGCAAGCTTTGTTATGCGGGAGTTGTGGGAGCCTTTACACTGTACTTTGTGATGATGCTGCAAAGGATGTACGATGTCAGTATCAGACTGTTGCCTTATTTGAACTGGATATTTGATTAGGAGAAAGGAAACGGCAGAATGAAAATTTTATGGGTCTGTAATATCATGCTTCCCGTAGTGGCGGAACATCTGGGAGTGGAGGGAAGTAATAAGGAAGGATGGCTTTCCGGTCTGTGCAGCGTTATACTGATGAGGCAGAGAGAGAATAAAATAGACCTTCATGTGGCTTTTCCTGTGGAAAAAAGGATGGACGGCTATACGGAGGAAATCGTTACGAAGGCGGGCAGACTGCATTGCTATGGCTTTTATGAGGATGTAAATCATGCGGAACGCTATGATAAGAGGCTGGAAGTGCGGCTTCGCCGTATTATAGATACGGTGCAGCCGGATGTGATACACTGCTTCGGAACGGAGTATGCACACACGCTGGCGGTGGTCAGATGCGCTCCGGAGCCGAAAAAGGTGCTGGTGGGCATTCAGGGAGTGTGCAGCAAGATTGCGCAGGCATATATGGCTGATTTGCCTGAAAAGATACAGAAAAGCAAAACCTTCCGGGATATTTTGAAGCGCGACAGTATGCTTAGACAACAGCAGAAATTTGTGATACGCGGACAAAGAGAAAAGGAAATGCTGCAGGATGCTGCCAATGTGACCGGAAGAACAGAGTTTGACCGTATCTATGTGACACAGTATAATCCCGGAACCCAGTATTTTTCCATGAATGAGACGCTGCGCACCTGCTTTTATGAGGGAGAGTGGAAGCCTGAGAAATGTGAACCTCATTCTATTTTCTTAAGTCAGGGAGATTATCCCTTAAAAGGACTTCACTATATGCTGCTGGCGGCAGCAAGGCTTCGGCAGAAGTATCCCGATTTGAAGATATATGTTGCGGGCAACAGTATCGTTAAATACAAAACACTGACGGAAAAAATTAAGATTTCCGCCTATGGAAAATATCTGCGCAGTCTGATGGAGGAGTATGCCCTGAGGGATTGTGTACAATTTCTGGGGAGACTTACCGCAGCGGAGATGAAAGCCCAGTACTTGAAGAGCAATCTTTTTGTATGCTGTTCCTCCAATGAGAATTCCCCCAATTCCCTGGGAGAAGCAATGATACTTGGTGTGCCCTGTGTGGCGGCTGCCGTGGGCGGAATTCCCAGTCTTTTTGAGGATGGAAAGGACGGAATTCTCTATTGCGGATACGAAAAAAATGAAAAAGAAATAAATAACGATAGTTATTTTAAAAATGAAAGCTTCAGCGGGGCGGAGACAACGGAAAACATAACAAAATCAGATGTTAGAAATCCGGATTTGTTGAGAATTTCAAATAATTTGTATCATGCTGTCTGCGAGATGTGGGAACATCAGGAGAAAATGAAGGCATTTTGCCAAAATGCAAGATTACATGCAAGAAAAACTCATAACAGAGAGGAAAATTATCAAAAAATGCTGGAGATTTATGCAGCAATAACAGGAAAAAATAAATAAAAGACAGGTGTTATTTATGAAGATTTCTTTCGTGTCGAATTATATTAATCATCATCAGATACCATTTTGTAATGCCATGTGCAGGGAGACGGGCAATCAGTTTGCGTTTATCCAGACACAACCCATGGAGGAAGAGAGAATACAGATGGGGTGGCAGGAGAAGAACCGGGAGGAGTATATCCATTATTATTACGAAGAAGAGGAACTTTGCAAGGAATTCATACGAGAGAGCGATGTGGTGCTGTTCGGCGGCTGTGAGGATGAAAGCTACATAGAGGAACGGTTACGGGCAGGAAAACCGGTTATCCGAATCAGTGAGCGTTTGTATAAGGGGGGGCAGTGGAAGGCTGTTTCCCCCAGAGGGCTTGTCAAAAAATATCATGACCACACCAGATACCGCAATGCTCCCGTATATCTGCTTTGCGCAGGAGGATATGTGCCTTCTGATTTTCGGATAATCAGGGCTTATCCCCAAAAAATGTTCTGCTGGGGATATTTTACCGAGACAAAACGGTATGATGTGGATAAATTGTTTGAGCGGAAGGGATACAACCGGAAGGGGCAGAAGATGCCATATCTTTTGTGGGCAGGCAGATTGATTGAATTAAAACACCCGGAGCTGGCGCTCAAGACTGCAAAATATTTAAAGGACAGGGGACTGACTTTCCATATGGATATGGTAGGCGGCGGCGTGATGGAGGGAGTTTTGAAAAAAATGCTGCAGGATATGGAGCTTCAGGACTGCGTTTCCATGACGGGATTCTTAAGTCCCGCCGAGGTGAGAGGCAGGATGGAGCGGGCGGATATTTATCTTTTTACCAGCAACAGAATAGAAGGCTGGGGTGCGGTGGTGAATGAGGCCATGAACAGCGGCTGCGCAGTGGTGGCAGCGCATATGATTGGCTCTGTGCCGTATCTGATTCGTCAGGGACAGAATGGTTATGTATATGAGGACGGCAAGGAACAGATGCTGTTACAGACTGTGGAAAAACTGGCAGGAAACCGCAAGTTGTGCCGGACGCTGGGGATAAATGCCTATCATACCATCACGCAAACATGGAATGCGGAGAATGCTGCCGGAAACCTGATGGAACTGATAGAAAACGTGGTCTTACGGAACGGGAAAAGCGAAAAGGTTCCTGCGAAACTGAAAAACCTTTATCCCTGTGCGCCTGCGCCGGTGATTCCTGAGAAACGGATGTGGAAGGAACTGACGCGGGAAACAGAGTAATAAAGCATGGTAGTTACTGGAATATGTTGCAATGATATATGCACAACGGTATGATAAGGATGTTGTAACTTTTGTAGGAATGCACGGAAGAAAGGAAGAACATGAGAAAAATAAGTAGTAAATACGGTAAGAGAGTGATAAGCCTGTTGCTGGCGGTACTTATGACAACCTCCATTTTTTCAGGCAGTTTTACAATGAGGAAGGTACAGGCGACAGGGACAGAGGAGGCTGACCGGACAGAGGGGGCTGCCTTGCTGGAGGAAGCCAGAGGTGCGTTACAGGGAATTGTAGGCGACAGAGATGTGATGGCAGTGGTGTACATGAGTGACAGCTACCCTGTGAAAGCAGAGGCTTCTTATGAAAGCGAGACGCTGATTGAGGTATCCAGCGGACAGACAGTGTTTATTCAGGATGTGGCTTTGGATGAAAACAATGAGCCGTGGGAATACGTCAGCTTTTACTGTGGAGAGCAGGAATATTACGGCTATATTCAGAGAAGCTATCTGGCATGTTCCGATGAACGTTTTCTTAAGTGGGAGTCAGAATACCACATGAATCCTTCCGCATATGGACTTTATGGTTTGAGTGGAGTAGGAAGCGCGCGCAGTTCCTACGCTGACATTGAACAGTTTCCGGAAAGTTACCGGTCCGCCCTCAAGGCGTTGAAGGATGCCCATCCCAATTGGATTTTTGTCCCGATGAAAACAGGACTTGACTGGAATACGGTAATTGCCAATGAAATCAAAGACGGCAAAAGTCTGGTGGAGTATATTCATTCTGAGGCGGCAAAAGAAGGCGCATACGACAACGGAAGCTGGTATTATGCCTCCGAGGAAATTCTGGAATATTATATGGATCCGCGAAACAGTCTGACGGAGGAAGCCATTTTCCAGTTTGAGCAGTTGACCTATAATGAGACATATCATACGGAAAGCGCATTGGAGCAGTTTTTACAGAATACCTTTATGAAGGGTGACAAAAACGCGCCGGGAACCTCAATGACCTATTCCCGTATTATCTGGGCAATCGGTAAGGAAGAAGGGCGGCAGGTAAGTCCTTTTCATCTGGCGGCGCGTATTTTTCAGGAGCAGGGGAGGGGAAACTCGCCTCTGATATCGGGTACGTATCCGGGATATGAGGGCTATTATAATTATTTTAATATAAGCGCATCGGGAAAAACGGAAAAAGAAGTGATTGAAAACGGGTTAAAATACGCCAAAAATGCGAACCCCCAGTGGAACAATGCTTACTATTCCATTTTGGGCGGTGCGGATATTATTTCCGCCAACTATATCAAAAAGGGGCAGGATACGCTGTATCTGCAAAAGTATAACGTAAATCCAAACGGATATTATGCGTTGTACACCCATCAGTATATGCAGAATATTGCAGCGCCTACCAGTGAGGCAAAAAATATTTACAAGCTTTATAAAAATGCGAATGCTCTGGAAAGTCCCTTTGTATTCAAAATTCCCGTGTATGAGAATATGCCGGGAACAGCATGCGCTAAGCCCACCCAGTCTACAAATGTAGTATTGCAGATTCCGGGCGGCTATGACAGTACGGTTTATGTGGACGGCGTGGCTTATACCGGAACGTCCCGCAACGGTAATCTGATTGTAAATGCGGGAAATACCTCCGCAGGAACGGCTGCGGTTTACAAGTACAATGAAGTCGGTGTGCCTGTCGGTATGTATGTGTGGACATTGGATTATAGAGACGGCGGATATATTGAGACGGCACAGCCGGAGCTTATGGATTTGTTGTCCTATCACGGTTTTTCCATACGAATCAAGGGAAAATCCGGAATCCGGTTTAAGACGGGAATTTCTATTTCGCTGAGAGACAGACTGATTTCTGAAGGTGTGAACGGCTATAAGCTGAAGGAATACGGAACCCTTGTAATGAACAATGCCACAAGAGAGAGTTATCCTTTTGTGAAAGGCGGCGAAAAGGTGTTGAGCGGCATGGCTTACGGTGTAGGCAGCGATGGAACACTGACCAATAAGATTTATGAGATTGTGGAGAACAGATACCGTTATACCTCCGTGCTGGTGGATTTGCCGGCAGAACAGTACAAGCAGGAGTATGCGTTCAGAGGATATATGGTACTGGAAAAGGACGGCGTGGAAAAGACCGTTTACGGACCGATTGTGGCAAAGAGCATCTATTCATTGGCGGAGCAGGTGCTGAATGCGGGTATCTATGCGGGCGGTTCCGAGGCGGATGTATTTCTGCGTCAGCTTATAACAGATGCAGATGCAGCAGAATAATGGAGATTGAATTAGAAAGAGAAGTGATTTATGAAAAAGAAATTTTTATATAGAGCGGTACTGCTGGCGGCGTTGATTGTGGGCATGACTGCGTGCGGCAGTAAAGAAGCAAATGTGACGACTGAGGAGCAGGTTTCGGAGCAGACGGAAGAAACCGTTGTGGAAGAAGAGGTTTCCCCGGAGGAGCCAAGGAATCTGGAAGAGGTAGATGGAAGCATTCGGGAGCAGGGAATGCTCATGCTTCAAAATTTAGAGCTTGCGGAATATCTGGATGAGAGTATTAACCTGATTGCCACGGAAGAATGGTTCCGCACCATGATGGACGGAGCGACGGAGGGCAGCAGAAATTATTATGTGCAGCGGGACGGTGAAACCGTTTGGACCATTCAGGCAGGATATGATGAGGCGGGAGAACTCTATGCCAGAGTATATTATGCCGGCGAACAGGTACGAGTACTGCAGAGAAAGGGAAACGCCGTACAGCTTTTGACGACACAACTGGCAGACGGCAGATATGAGGGGGCTTATGAGGTCTGGACCTGCGATGGCGACATGGGCAGTATTTATCAGGAAACAGGCTCCTTTGCAGAGGGTGTGCTGACAGGGGAATACACGCTGAAGGTGCATGAGGGCGAGACGTCAAGCGAGATATTTTCTCTTTGGAGCAACAGGGAAGGAATGAAATATACCACTTATACCGGAACCTATGCGGAACAGGAAGAGCTTCTGACAAACGAATGGTATTGGTGGGAGCATGAGACGGAAGGGCTTGTGAAGGAGGCGGAAAAGCCTGCGGATAAACCGGCAGCCCAGAACTCTGCGCAGAAACCTGCCGCACAGGAGACAACTCCGGAAGCGCCGCAGCAGCAGGAGACGCAGCAGCCCTCTGGCGAACAGCAGCCGTCACAGCAGCAACCGTCACAGCAACCTTCGCAGCAGCCTTCAACGGAGCAGCAGGAGCCCCAACGGCCATCGGAGGAGATACAGCAGCCTGTGGAGGATTCCGGCGAAAATGACGTAGATGTGGAGTGGACGCCGGATATCCTGTAGGATATTTGGGATACCAATGAGAAAACAAAGCTTTGACAGCGTATGAAAAGCGGGAAATCGGCATGAGTAACGGGTTAAAACGAAATCAGAAAAAAAAGGAATCGGCGTGGACGACAGCGAAAAATTTTACCGCCTATGTTCTGGATGGCGTCATATGTGTTTTGATGCTGCTGATTATTGTGGCGCTGCCCTTTTACAATGAGAACGGCTATACTTATATCGGCACGGACAAGGCACAGTTTCTTCAGAAGACAGGTATCTGCGGACTTATGTTTGCAGCGCCGCTGCTGGCGCTTTATCTGATGTTTGCGGCGGCAGCGGAAATACAGAAATTTCTGAAGGAAAGAGGAAACAGAAAAAAGACCACATTTACAGGATTTGCAGGCTTGCTTAGGGCATGTCTGCAAAAGCTGTCCCTGACGGATAAGTTTGCCCTGCTCTATGGGGGGAGCATCCTCCTGTCCTATTTTTGCTCCGACTATAAGGAGACTGCTTTTTGGGGGGCGGACGGCTGGATGATGGGACTTTTTGCGCAGTTGACGCTTCTGGCATTCTATTTCCTGATTTCAAGATTCTGGACGCCTAAAAAGTGGATGCTCCGGCTGTTTCTGCCGGTGTCGGCAGCGGTATTTCTGCTGGGATATGTAAACCGGTTTGGTATTTATCCTATTAATATGAAGCTGCAGCATCCGGAATTTATCTCTACCATCGGCAATATAAACTGGTACTGCGGATATCTGGTGTCAGTTTTCTTCGGCGGTTATTATCTGCTGTGGCAGTGCGGAAGTACCTGGAATCGGGAGAAAGTGACATGGAGGCGGTGGCTTTTGATGGCATACGTGGCAGTGGGCTTTGCTACTTTGGTGACCCAGGGCAGCATGAGCGGTATTGTGACACTGGCGGTTATGCTGATTGTAACCTTTTGTTTTTCTGCAAAGGACAGCAAAAAAATGCTGCTGTTCTGGCAGGAAACGCTGCTTTTGTCGCTGGTGTGTCTGCTTACATTCGGTATCAGAAGCATTTTTGGCGGGGAGATTACTTATCAGGACGGAATGGTAGATTTGCTGACTTACAGTGTTTTTCCCGTGATTACAATGGTATTATCCGCTTTTTTTGTAATGGGTATCATGCGGAGTGAAAAGAAAGGAAGCTATCCGGTTGGGTTTTTCCGTATTATGACGCGGATTGCGGCGGCAGGAAGCGCGGCGGGAGCGGCTCTTCTGATAGGAATGATAGCTCTGAATACATTGTGTCCGGGAAGTCTGGGCGCGCTGTCGGAATATCCCGTTTTTACCTTTACACCCGATTGGGGGAGCAACAGGGGCGCCACCTGGCGGGCGGGAATCGCCTGCTTTCTGGAGCAGGATTTTGTGCATAAGCTGGTCGGCGTTGGTTCCGACTGCATGGGAGAATGTTTGAATGACACTGCGGGCGCGGAGCTGAAAAGTATACTCGCCGAGCGGTTTGGAATGCTCAACCTGAGAAATGCCCACAACGAATGGCTCACGGTTCTGGTGAACAATGGCGTCATAGGATTTGTAGGTTTTGTGGGAATGATGGTTAGTGCTATCGGACGTTTTTTGCGATACGGATTAAAAGGCGGGCAGACAATTATCGGCGCCTGCGGTTTTTGCCTGTTGGCTTATACGATAAATAATATGTTCAGCTTTCAGCAGGCTGTGAATACGGCGACAATTTTTGTGATATTGGGAATCGGAGAGGCGTATGTGCGAAAACATACGTCTTTTTTTATAGCGGAGGATAGGATTTTGGGAGGGCAAAAATAAAATTTTCTTTTCCAAGCAGTATTCATATTGTAGGGTTTGCTTTTTGACGGCAGAGATGGTAAAATAATATGATTACAGAAACTATAGAAAAGATTCTGCGCATGAAGTGGAGTTATCATGAAAAAATTGAATGACATCAGAGTGGGAATTCTCCGGATTCCCGTTACAAGAATCATATTATTGATATTGTCAGATTGCTTTGCTGTGCTGGCGGCATCGGCCCTAAGCTTATATGTCAGGTACGATTTCAAGTTTATGGATGTGCCCAGAGAGTTCTGGGAGGCAATTTTGGAAGCATATCTTCCTAATCTGGTCATAGTGTTTATTGTATTTAATATTTTCAGGCTGTACAACAGCGTGTGGCGTTACGCTTCGGATACGGAACTGGTAAATAATGCCATTGCGGTTGTTATTTGTGCCATTATGCAGCCGGTATTGTTCTGGCTTCTGGACGAATATGTTCCGGAAAGCTATCCTTTTTACTATGGATTTTTTCTGTTGCTGTTTACCTGCGGCGTGCGGTTCAGCTATCGCATTTTACGCATATTACAGAACAACCGGCTCTTTAACCGCAGGGGCGGCAAGCGCATTAACTGTATGATTGTAGGTGCCGGGGCGGCGGGCAATGCCATTTTAAAGGAAATTGAGACCAGTAATTATTTAAGTATGCACGTGGCATGCGCTATTGATGATAATCCCGGCTGCCACGGCAAATACCTTCGCGGCGTTCCCATTGTGGGCGGCAGGGATATGATACCGGAAAGTGTGGAAAAATATGCCATAGACGAGATTATCATAGCGATTCCTTCCGCCAGCAGAACCAAGCTGAAACCGATTTTGGAAATTTGCAAGGAAACAGGATGCAGGATGCGTGTCCTGCCGGGAATGTACCAGCTTGTAAACGGTGATGTCAGCGTATCCAAGCTGCGGGAGGTGCAGATTGAGGACCTTCTGGGAAGGGACCCCATCGAGGTTAATGTGAATGAGATTATCGGCTATGTGAAGGATAAGGTGATTCTTGTCACGGGAGGCGGCGGCTCCATCGGAAGCGAGCTTTGCAGACAGATTGCCCGGCATGACCCGAAGGAACTGATTATTTTTGATTTTTATGAGAACGGGGCATACGAGATACAGCAGGAACTAAAGCAGCAGTATCCCGATTTGCAGTTGCTTGTTCTAATTGGCTCCGTGCGCAATACGAACCGCGTGAACGAGATTTTCAAAACCTATCGCCCTGATATTGTATACCATGCGGCGGCGCACAAGCATGTACCGCTGATGGAGGACAGTCCGAATGAGGCAATCAAAAACAATGTATTCGGAACCTTGAAGGTGGCGAAAGCGGCAGACCGGTACGGAACCAAAAAATTTGTGCTGATTTCTACGGATAAGGCAGTAAATCCCACCAATATCATGGGCGCCAGCAAGCGTATCTGCGAAATGATTATTCAGAATCTGAACTGCACCTCCAAAACGGAATATGTGGCGGTGAGATTCGGGAATGTGCTCGGCAGCAACGGCAGTGTGATTCCCCTGTTTAAAAAACAGATTGAGCGGGGCGGTCCCGTTACCGTTACCAGTCCCGATATTATCCGGTATTTCATGACGATACCGGAGGCGGTTTCTCTGGTCTTGCAGGCAGGGGCATACGCCAAGGGCGGTGAAATTTTTGTGCTGGATATGGGTGAGCCTGTCAGGATTGTGGATTTGGCAAAGAATCTGATTCAGTTGTCCGGCTATCGCGTGGATGAGGATATTAAGATTGAATATATCGGTCTGCGCCCCGGGGAAAAAATGTATGAGGAGCTTCTGCTGGGTGAGGAAGGTCTGCAGGAGACGGCAAACAAGATGATTTATATCGGCAAGCCCATCGAATATGATGCGGAGACCTTTGAACGGCAGCTTAGGAAGCTGGATGAAGTTTCGCGGGATGAAGAAGGAGACGTAAGGGAAGTTGTAAAGGAGATTGTACCTACTTACCATTATTCGGAGGAAGAGTAAGCTATGTATCCATTTATCAAACGCGGTATTGATGTTTTCTTATCCGCTCTGGGACTGATTATTTTGTCCCCTGTATATCTGCTTCTGGTGATTGCGATTAAACTGGACTCCAAAGGTCCGGTGTTGTTTAAACAGAAGCGTGTGGGAATTCACAAGAGCTATTTTTATATTCTGAAATTCCGTACCATGCGCACCGATACGCCGAAAGATACGCCCACGCATCTGCTGCAGAATCCCGAGCAGTATATAACAAGAGTGGGAAAATTCATGCGAAAGACCAGTTTGGATGAGCTCCCTCAGATTATTAATATTTTAAAGGGAGATATGTCCATTGTAGGTCCCCGTCCTGCGCTGTGGAATCAGTATGATTTGATTGCAGAACGGGACAAATATGGTGCAAATGATATTCGTCCGGGACTGACCGGATGGGCGCAGATTAACGGAAGGGATGAGCTGGAAATTCCCGTAAAAGCGTTGTTTGACGGTGAATATGTGAAAAAGATGGGATTTTGGATGGATGTCAGATGCTTCTTCGGCACCTTTGTAAGCGTGCTTCGCGCGGACGGTGTGGTGGAAGGCGGCACAGGGAGTAAGAATAAGTGAAACATGTTTTAATTACAGGTATGAATAGTTATATCGGAAACGCGGTGGAGCGGTATCTGATGGAGTATAATGCGGCACAGGGCAGGGAGCTTTACCGGGTGGATAAGGTGTCGCTTCGGGACGACTCCTGGGAACGCATGAGCTTCGCGCCCTATGACGCCGTTTTTCATGTGGCAGGCATTGCCCATGCGGATATCGGCGGGGTGTCGGAGGAGACAAAATCTCTTTATTATCAGATAAATTGTGATTTGGCGGTTAAGGCGGCGAAAAAAGCAAAGACTGAGGGTGTGTCCCAGTTTATCTATCTGAGCAGCATTATTGTGTACGGTGACGGCGCAAAGGTGGGTGAGAGCAGGCACATCACGGCAAGCTTATGTCCTGCCCCCGCCAATTTTTATGGTGACAGCAAATGGCAGGCAGAACAGCAGCTCATGACGCTTGAAACGGATTCTGCCAATGCCGACTTTCGCGTGGCGAGAATCAGACCTCCCATGATTTACGGCAAGGGCAGCAAGGGGAATTTTCCCATGCTGGTAAAGCTTGCAGAAAAAATGCCTGTTTTTCCTGATATTGAAAATAAACGCAGTATGCTCTATGTGGAAAACCTGGGCGAATTTGTGCGGTTGCTTGTGGACAGCGGCAAGGGTGGTGTTTTTTTTCCGCAGAATGCAGAGTATGTGACTACCTCTGAGATGGTGAGAGCCATCGGCGAGGCGAAGGGAAAAAGGATTGCGCTGTGGAAGGGGTTGAATCCCTTTGTAAAGCTGGCGTCGAAGCTGCCCGGAAAAATCGGGGGAATGGCGGACAAGGCGTTTGGCTCCCTGACCATCGACAGGGAATTAAGTACCCGGGATTTTGAGGGATATCAGATTTGCTCTCTGGAGGAGAGTATCCGCAGGAGCCTGTTGTAGAAACAGGTAACAGTTCAGCCCTCACATTCATAAAAGCGTCTGCTTCGCATCTGACACCGCTTTGCGGCTCATTTTTTATTTCATGTGAGGGCGCTCCGCGCATAAAATGATTTACAATCAGTGCTTTGTGTGCAAGCACCCACGCACAGTTTGTAAATCATTTCATGGCTGAACTGTTACTAAAATAGATTGGAAAAAAGAAAATGAAAATCAGTGTAATTACGATTGCATATAACAGTGAAAACTGCATAGGGCGTACCATAGAGTCGGTATTGGCGCAGAATTATTCTGACATCGAGTACTGGATTATTGACGGACAAAGCCGGGACAAAACCGTTGCGGTTGCGGAGAGCTACCGGAAAGCGATGGAACAGAAGGGCGTGGAGTACCATGTAATCAGCGAACCGGACGGCGGGATTTATGACGCCATGAATAAAGGAATCCGATTGGCGTGCGGCGATATTATCGGCATTTTGAACAGTGACGACACTTATGAGCCGGATGCCCTGCAGACCGTGGCAGATACTTTTGAGAGAGAAAACTGCGATCTGCTCTATGCCAATATCCGTATGTATAAGACGGATGGAAGCACCTTTATCAAGAAGGCAAGGATGCGCCGTTTTGAGACTTCACGGGACTGGAACCATCCCACCACCTTTGTCAAGGCGGAGATTTACAAGGCAAATCCTTTCCGGGATTTGGGCATTCATGATGATTACGGATTTTTTCTGCAAATGAAGCGGCAGAACCGAAACATTGTGATTGTGGACAAGACACTGGCGAATTTCCGCATGGGAGGAGCCAGCAATCATAAGGATTTTAAGGCGGCAAAAAAAAGAATTCATGACAGATATTACTATTGCTACCGTATCAACGGCTACAGCAGATGGTATTTATTAGAATGTATTGCCATTGAAGCGGCAAAAATGCTGTTGGGGTAATCTATAAATCAGCACACAGGGGAGAGAGGTATGCGCATAGGAATTGATTTGCTTTGGGTACGGGTCGGTATCTGCGGGGGTACGGAATCCTATATTAGAAATCTGATGGACGGTCTGGCGGAAAATGCGCCGGAACAGGAGTATGTGCTTTTTGCGGCAAGGGACAATGCAGAGAGTTTCCGCCATTATGAAAAGCATTCCTGTATGCGGCTTCATGTCTGTGGAGTGGACTGCGCGAATCAGGCGAAACGAATCCTTTGGGAAAATCTGTATCTGGACAGGGAAGCGGCGGCGCAGGGAATTGATGTGATGTTCATTCCCGTTTACAGCATGCCGAAAAAGCACGGCAGCGGCATCCCTTATATCTGTGTGATTCACGATTTACAGGCAATGCACTATCCCCAATATTTTTCAAAAACAAAGCGGTTGTTTTTAAAATATACATGGTACAATACCTGCCGCAATGCGGACAGGGTTGTGACCATTTCCGATTACTGTAAGCAGGATTTGATTGCTCATTATCCCTTTGTAAAGGAGAAAATCAGCACCATCTATAATCCTGTGATTACTCAGGATTCCCGTATGGAACCTTCTGCTATCGAAGAAAAGTATGGCATTACACGGGGAAACTATTTTTACTGTGTCAGCTCCATGCTGCCCCATAAAAATCTGACCACGCTTCTTAAGGTGATGGCGCTTCGGAAAAAGGAACAGAGTGAGGACGGCACGATTCCTCTTGTCATCAGCGGTGTCGGCGGCAGGGAGGATGAATTTCATGCCGCGGCAGAGCAGCTTGGAATTTCCGATTTGGTGATTGATACGGGGTTCGTGTCCAATGAAGAACGGGATTGTCTGTATGAAAATTGCCGGTTGTTTTTGTTTCCCAGCGTGTTCGAGGGCTTTGGAATGCCGCCTGTTGAAGCGATGCGCAAGGGAAAAAACGTGGTTATGACCCGGGAGAGCTGTCTCGGGGAAGTGACGGAAAACAAGGCTGTCTATGTGGACAAGCCCTACGATGAAAAAGAATGGAATGAGAAGATAGAGGCTGCCCTGAAAATGCCGGAACGAAAGTATGACTTTCCCCAATATGAACTGGCGCGGGTGGCGGAGACGTATCAGGAAATGTTTCGTAAGATGCGGAAAAAAATTCTGTTCCTCACCTGCAACGGTATTGAGGACGCGGCATTTGGCGGCGCGAAAGCGAGTATCCGCAATTATAAGCTGTTAAAAAAATATGCCCCTGTGGATGTGATTGTTGTGCAGAAGCGATCCAATCTGGCAAGTCTGATTTCGATTTTACAGGGATATTTCCCGCCGGTCAGCCGGAAGGACTTGCAGACTGTTAAGGAAAAACTGCGGGAAGGTGGTTATTCCCATGTGTTTTTTGATGGTTCCCATTTTGGAACCATTGTAAAGGAAGTGAAGCGGAAGGGTATAAAAACCCTGTGTTTTTTCCATAATTGCGAGTACGATTATATTGAAGTGCGCTTCGGACGGGGCGACTCCCTGAAAAAAAGGGTATATAAGTATTTGATAGCAAAGCAGGAAAAGCTGGCGGCGCAATATGCGGACTGCAATATTGCTTTTACGAAACGGGATGCGGAGAGAATCCGCCAGATATATGGTGTGGAACTGCCTTCCATTGTTCCGCTGACCCTGCCTGATATTTATAAAGAGCGTCCGAAAAGCGGCGACAGGCACGAAACGACCTGCCTTCTCTTCGGACCCGTGGGACAGGCAAACGAGGAGGCTTTTGAATGGTTTGTGACAAATGTGTCACCTTCCTTGCGCTGCAAAACCCTTGTGGCGGGCAAAGGCTTTGAGGCTTATCGGGATAAGTGGAGCAGTGAAAAGGTAGAGGTACGGGGTTATGTGGAGGACGTAACAGAGTTGTATGCAGAAGCGGACTGCGTGGCAATTCCGCTGTTATCCGGCGGCGGCATGAAAATTAAAACTGCCGAAGCGCTGATGTTTGGAAAAACCATTTTCGGCACGGACGAGGCGTTTGTGGGTTACGAGCTAGACAGGGAAAAGGTGGGCGGCTGCTGCAATTCCGCAGCGGAATTTATCGAAGCTATCAACCGCTTTGCTGATGGAGAGCAGGATTCCTTTAACAGTTATTCCCGCCGGATTTACGAAGAAAAGTACAGTTTGCAGGCAAGCGAAAAAGCCTTTGGGGAGATTCTTGGTGAGGTAAATATCGTATGAATAATAACGGAAAGGTAGTAGCAATCACCGTAACTTTTAACCGGGTGAATACATTAAAAAATACATTACTTGCACTGGAAAGTCAGACCTATCCTCTGGAAAAAATTATCGTAGTGGACAACTGCAGCAACGAGGAGAGCAGGCAACAGCTCCTTGCGCTGACAAAGGACAGGGAAAACATTGAAATCCTATGGATGGCAGATAATTTAGGAGGCGCAGGAGGGTTTGAAAACGGAATGCGCCATGCAAAAGAGAAATACGATCCCGACTGGTACTGGATTATGGATGATGACGCCTACCCCAAAAGCGATACGCTGGAAAAGCTTTTGCAGCACAGCGGTCTGGACAATCTGGGATGTCTTGCTCCTCTCATCTGGGGCGTGGACTGGCAGCAGTATCAGTTGTACCATCATAAACGCATCAGAAGATTTCATACCATTGATGAGGCGAAGTTTGCCGGTGTGGAGGAAATGCAGGCGGTGGAAACCATCGACGCGGATGCCTTTGTGGGACCGCTGTTTCCCAAACATGTGGTGGAGGACGTGGGGTTCCCCGATGGCGGAATGTTCATTTACGGTGACGACACCGAGTACACCACCCGGATTCATCAGAACTACAAAATTTATCTTATAAAGGATGCAGTTATAGACCACAACGACCCGCCGGTGTCAAATGCAGGTTTCAGCCCCAAAACCTATTGGAAGCTTTATTATACCGTCAGAAATAAGCTGCTGATTGCCATGAAATATAACAGAGGCTTTGGCAAGGGGATTGCCGCCCTTTTGCTTTTGGGGGAAGTGCTGTGGCAGATTGCCTACAGTCTGATTAGAAAAGGGCTTGGCAAGTATCGGTTTTTGCGTATCCGCCTTATCTTACGGGCATTCTTTGATGGTGTAGGTCAAAGAAGCGGCAAGACCCTTGACCCCGTAGTCTATAGGAAGCAGTTTGACTGATTGCATGGAGGAGTATTTTGAAACAAACAGCTGCGATTGTAGTAACCTATAACAGAAGTGAATTATTAAAGGAATGTATCAGCGCCCTTCAAAAATCTACCGTATCCGTAGAAATCCTTGTTGTGGACAATGCAAGCACGGACAATACAGCGGAGACAGTGCAGGCGCTTTTGCCCGCAGGGGGAATTACCTATTATAATACCGGAAAAAATATCGGCGGCGCCGGGGGCTTTCACTTCGGACTGAAAAAGGCTTATGAACTGGGTTTTGACTGTTTCTGGCTGATGGACGACGATACCATTGTGGAGCCGGATACCCTGTCTAAGCTTTTGGAGGCGGATGAAAAGCTTGCCGGAAATTACGGTTTTCTTTCCAGTCTGGCTCTGTGGAAGGACGGAACGGAATGCCATATGAATTATCACACTATTGCAAGGGACTGGAATCTGGAAAAGAAGAGAATCCGGGATGGCATTGTGAAGGTACAAACTGCAACATTTGTGTCATTTTTTACAACCCGTCAGGTGGTAGAAAAAGTGGGACTTCCCATCAGCGAGTATTTTATCTGGGGGGATGACACGGAGTATTCGGGAAGAATCGCAAGAGAATATCCCTGCTTTCTGGTGGGACATAGCCAAGTGCTGCACAAGATGGAGCAGAATATTCCCTCAGGGAGAATCACAGACATCACGGATGAAAAACGCATAGAGAGGATGTTTTATTCGGTGCGCAACGACTGCTGTACCTTCAGAAGAACCGGCTGGAAAAGCTTTGTGAGATACACGGTGAACACTATATTGCTTTTTGGGGATGTGCTTTGTCATAGTAAGGAATATAAGGGCAAAAAACTGAAAATCATTCTGAAAGGATACCTTTCGGGCGTATTTTTCCGACCTGTCATTGAAAGGGTGAAGTAGGGTTGTCTATTTTGGGGGAATATGCTATGATTTAGAGGATTATGAGTTCACGAATGTGGTATAATAAAGTAGAAGTGGGGTCAAGAATGAAAGAACGCATCAGAGAGATTTATTCCTATAGAGATATGATAGCCAGTCTGGTAAAGAGAGAGCTGCGCGGAAAGTATAAAGGTTCCTTCCTTGGATTCCTGTGGACCTTTATCAATCCCCTTTGCCAGATTATTGTCTACACCATTGTTTTTTCCATTATTGTGAGAAGTGATTTGGATAAATTTTATGTTTATATGATTACAGGTATGATTCCGTGGCTGTTTTTTGATTCCTCCATCCGAATCGGCGCAGGCTGTGTGCGCTATCAGGGGGATATGGTGAAAAAGATTTACTTTCCCAGGGAAGTGCTGCCGATTTCCTGTGTGACCGCAAATTTTGTCAATATGCTGTTTTGTTTTGTCATTGTTTTTCTGGTGCTGGTTGTGTCGGGAATCGGCTTCAGTTTCCGGGCGCTGTTCTGTCTGCCTCTTGTGATGCTGATTGAATATGTGATGGCGCTGGGCGTTGTACTTATCATTTCGGCAGGTACGGTCTATTTTAAGGATTTGGAGCATATCGTGACGGTTGCCCTGATGGCATGGATTTATCTGACCCCGATATTGTATCCGATACAAATTGTGCCGGATAAACTACTGTGGATTTTTAAATTAAATCCCATGACCTATGTGATTGAATGCTATCATGCCATTCTGTACTGGAAGGTTCTGCCCACGGGCAAAATTCTGTCCTATGCGGCGATTGCCGCCATTGCCCTTCTGATTATCGGTGAGCTTATTTTTAAGAAGCTGGATGACAATTTTGCAGAAGAGCTGTAAACAGACGACAGGAGGAGCATGAAATGGATGTACAGAATGTAATTTCCGTAAAGGACGTAAAAAAATATTTTAAGGTATATATGGACAAGGGCAGCACGCTGAAGGAGCGTGTGCTTTTTGTGGGAAGAAATAAACATGAAAAACGCCAGGTTCTGAACGGTATCAGCTTTGAGATACCGAAAGGACAGGCGGTGGGGCTGATTGGGAAAAACGGCTGTGGAAAAAGTACAACCTTAAAACTGCTTACCAGAATCTTAAAACCCAACGAGGGAAGCGTTTCCATTAACGGGCGTGTTTCCAGTCTGATTGAGCTTGGCGCGGGTTTCCACCCGGACATGAGCGGACGGGAAAATATCTATATTAACGCCTCTATCTTCGGATTAACCAGAGAAGAGACGGAAGAGAAGCTGGAGGATATTATCCGCTTTTCCGAATTGGAGGAGTTTATCGACAATCCCGTGCGGACCTACTCCTCCGGAATGTATATGCGGCTTGCGTTTGCGGTGGCAATTAATGTGAATGCAGATGTACTTCTGATAGATGAAATTCTTGCGGTTGGAGACGTCAGTTTCCAGAAGAAGTGCTTTGAACGTCTGCGGGAAATCAAGGAGGAGGGCACCACGATTGTCATTGTGTCCCACGATATGAATCAGATGTACAATATCTGTGACCGCCTGATTTGGATTGAAGAGGGCAGAATCCGTGAGGACGGCGCGCCGAGACTGGTTGGTATGCACTATCTGGATTCTATGGAGGATGAGCGCATTGCCAGACTGGCGGACGAGAGCAGGGAAAAGCTTGTCAGGGAAGGGGCGCATTCCATCCTGGAGCTGACGAAGAATGTGCATCCTGAGGCAAAGCGGTTCGGTAGCCAGGAGGTTTATTTTACAAGGGTGGATATTTTTGACAAGGACGGCAAGCCCTGTCACATTTTTGATACCGGTGATGCGGCGGAGCTGCGAATCGGGTTCGCCACATCCATGGAGAAACCCAAAGTCAACTTTAACATGGACTTTGTAAAGGACAACTGGCAGTATTGTTATGGGAGCTGCTTTACCAAAGCGGGGGATGAATTGAACGTTCTGGAGCCTGAGGGTGAAATTATTTTCCGCATTGAAGAACTGATGCTGCTTCCGGGGAAATATTATCTGGATATCGGTATCAACGGCGAGCATGGGGAACTGTATGATAATGTAAGAAATGTACTCCAGATTACCGTGCGCGATTATATACACAATGAATTTGGTCCCTGTACCTTCCGGCACAGTTGGGAGATTAAGCAATAAGACGAGTAAGAGGGTATGAAAAATAAAAAAAACAGAAAAGAGGAGAAGAAAGTATGAGGTATGATTACTTGGTAGTTGGAGCAGGATTGTATGGTGCAGTATTCGCCTATGAAGCTAAGAAAAAGGGAAAAACCTGTCTGGTAGTGGAAAAGAGGAATCACATCGCCGGAAATATTTACTGTGAGGATATTTCCGACATTCATGTACACAAATACGGTGCACATATTTTCCATACATCAGATAAGAAAATCTGGGATTATGTAAATCAGTTTGCAGAGTTCAACAATTACATTAACTCTCCGATTGCAAGATATAAGGACGAGCTCTACAATCTGCCCTTTAACATGAATACCTTCAGCAAAATGTGGGGCATTACCACACCGAAAGAGGCTCAGGACATCATTGCATCCCAGATTGCGGATTTGCATATTACGGAACCGAAAAACCTTGAGGAGCAGGCGCTTTCTCTGGTTGGACGGGATGTTTACGAGAAACTGATTAAGGGCTATACCGAGAAACAGTGGGGACGTGATTGTAAGGACCTTCCTTCCTTTATTATCAAACGTCTGCCCCTTCGTTTTATTTATGACAACAACTATTTTAATGACCGTTATCAGGGTATTCCCATCGGCGGCTACACCAAAATTGTGGAGAAGTTGTTGGAAGGTATTGAGGTACGCCTGAATACCAATTATCTGGAGCATCGTCAGGAGTTGGATGCACTGGCGGACAAGATAATCTACACCGGTATGATTGACCAGTTCTATGATTACAAGCTGGGTGTGCTGGAATATCGTTCCGTACGCTTTGAGACGGAGGAGCTTCCCATTGAGAATTATCAGGGGAACGCGGTTGTAAATTACACTGAGAGAGAGGTTCCGTATACCCGTATTATTGAGCATAAGCATTTTGAGTTTGGCAAGCAGCCCACCACCATTATTTCCAGAGAGTACTCCAGTGAGTGGAAGAAGGGCGACGAGCCTTACTATCCCGTAAACAACGACAAGAATAATGCGCTTTACGAGGAGTATAAGGCATTGGCGGATAAGGAGCAGAGAGTGATTTTCGGCGGACGCCTTGGCGGCTACAAATACTATGATATGGACAAGGTAATCGCCGCTGCACTGGAAATGTGCGAAGAAGAACTGAACTAGGAGGGAAACCTGAATGAATATGCAAAAGATTTTATTCCCGGAGGTCGGCAGATGTACGGAAGAAACACTGTATTTCCACTTCCGCGAAAGCGATGCGAATTCCAAGGATGCAAAGGAGACTGATGTAAAGGAATGGAACCGCACACAGGAGCTTCGCAATCGCGAACGCATGGAGTGTTTTTTCTCTGAGAAGAGGATTGTTCTGCACAAGGGCGCAAAGCTGTGGTTTGATACTTATTTTAACGGCTTCTCCATTGAAAAATGGACAAAATATACGGTTTTGGAAAATCTGTCCTTAGAGGTTACCGTGTCCGGCAGATGCAGAGTGGTATTGCTGACCAGGGAAAAAATCCATGAGGATACGATTACCACAGTTATCAGTGAGAATATTGTGGAAGCTCATGAACCGCAGAAGTTTGTATTCCCCTATGCAGGCGGCAACAAGAAGGGCATGTATACTTTTTCCTTGGAAGCGCTTTCCGAGGACTGTGTGTTTTATGGCGGAGAGTATACCAGCGACATTCCGGCAGAGAAGGTGCGCGAGGTAAAAATCGGTATCGGTATCTGTACCTTCCGGAGAGAGCCTTTTATTGAGAAAAATTTACGGATTTTGAACGAAGCTGTTTTGCAGAATCCCCAGTCTCCCATGTACGGACATCTGGAGGTGTTTGTGGCGGATAACGGACAGACCCTTGATATTGACCGTCTGGCAACAGACAAAATTCATATCAACCCGAACCGCAACTTAGGCGGTGCAGGCGGCTTTACCAGAGACTTAATCGAAATACTGCAAAACAATGACAAGCTGCACATTACCCATGCGCTGCTGATGGATGATGATATTGTGATTGAGCCGGAAGCCCTGGTGAAGACCTATACGATTTTATCTCTGTTAAAGGAGCAGTATGCGGACGCCTTTATCGGAGGTGCCATGCTCCGTCTGGATAAGCAATATATGCAGGTGGAAGCGGGCGCAAGCTGGAACGGCGGTTATCTGAATTCTTTGAAGAGAGATTTGGATTTGCGCGTATGCGATTTCTGCCTGTACAATGAAATGGAGGAATACACGGAGTTTAACGCCTGGTGGTATTGCTGCTTCCCGATGAATGTAGTGCGGGAGGACAATTTGCCGCTGCCGATTTTTATCCGCGGCGATGACTTGGAGTACGGTCTGCGCAATATGAAGCATCTGATTTTGATGAATGGTATCTGCGTATGGCATGAGCCTTTTGAAAATAAATATTCCTCTTTCCTGGAATATTATATTACCAGAAATCAGTTGATTGATAATTCCTTCCATTGTCCATGGTTTGGCGCAAAGCATTTAAACCGGGCAATCTGGACCCATTGCAGACAGGAAATCATGTTCTACCGATATAAGAATATTGATCTGTATCTGAGAGGTATCAGCGATTTCTTCAAGGGACCGGAATGGCTGATGGCACAGGACGGCGAGGCGCTGCATAAGGAGATTATGGCGGCAGGCTATAAGGGACAGGATTTGGATGCTTTGAATATGCCTTTCCATTACACTGTTTATAAGGAGTACAGCGATCTTCCTGACACCACAAGGGCGAGAATTAAGAGATTGCTGACACTGAATGGTCTGTTTCTGCCGGCGAGAGGCGAGAGCATTGTAGCTATGGCAGCGCCCAGGTCCGTACAGTTTTACCGTAAAAAGCGTGTAATGCACTATGATGTGACAAGTAAAAAAGCATTTATTACGGAGCGTAAATTCGGCACATCCATGAAATATATGTTTAAGACCCTGGGTTTTATGTTTACGGTGCCTTTCCGTATGAAGAAAGCACAGCAGGCATACCGCACGGAAGGCTTGAAGCTCCGGACCATGGAATTCTGGAAGGGATTCCTTGGGATTTAACGGATATTTGGCTTGAGAGGTAAGGATGAAGAAAAAAATTATTTTAGGAATCGGAGCAGTGTACGCGGCTGTGGTTTTCGCGCTCTGCTTCCGTTTGATAGATTTTCCGTATATCAGAAGCAATCCCGACACTGGGGATGTGCCGCGTGTGGAGGAGCAGAATACAACGGAATCTGCGGATAACCAACAGACTGTAGAGACACAGGAGGGGCAGCAGGGGGCGCTGATTGACCCAAACAGAGATTTCTCCATGGCAGAGAATACGCTGGAATACGGCGGCGGCGCCCAGGAGGACTTCTATATTGTGTCCGAGGATGTTTTATTGTCCGAAAAGGATAAAATGAATATTCTGGTAAAATATGACCTTCCCGCCCTGGAGCGTATGAACGCCGAGGATGCTGCGGAGAAGATGGGGCAGTTACAGGTGCTTGAAAAGATTGAGCGGCTTGGGATTGACACCAACATATTTTATACGCCGGAATATAACTGGAAGGCACTGTACAACGATTCTCTGACACAGGTAAAGGAGCGGGTGAATTTTGAAGAAACCTTGGAATTTACCGGAAGGAAAGCGTCCGAGCTGAATGCCTTTCTGGAGGAGCATACAGGTGTGACTGTGAAAGTGACAGCAGAAGAAATCCTTCTGGATGAAACGATTCTTGTCCCTTCCGACGTGATTCTGGACGGAAACGATACGACGCTTCGGGGCGATGCGGATGGTTCTGCCGTAACCTATGCAATGCTGGCAGAGGGCGTGGAAAATACAGGGATTTATAATTTTCATTTAACAGGCGGCTTTGATTACGGCATTTATATTATTGATTCCAATTATATGCTGGTGCACAATAATGAAATTGCAAACGCCACTTATAAAGCGCTCTGTGTCATGGATGCAAACAGCTATATCAATCTGGTAAATAATGCGGTTCACGACAACGGAAACGGTGCGATTTTCTTTAACGGCGAGATTACCAACTGCATTATACAGGGCAATGCGGTATATCAGAATCAGGGTACGAGAAACCTTACCGCTGGTATCGTGTTCTCCTCCATGCAGGTGGCAGACCCCTATACGGCGTATAATGCTTTTTTAGACGAATATTTATATGATTTGCTGGAAACCGCCCACGACAATGTAGTGAAGGATAACCTGATTCAGGGTAATTACTCCTCAGGCTTTTACTGCGACGGCGGTTACATGAATTATGTGATTGACAACGTGATTGAGGAAAATGAAAAGGAAGGTATGTGTCTCGATTACGGCAGCTTCGGCAATTATGTAAGCGGCAATACCATTCGGGCAAACGGCAACAGAAACCGTCAGACCGATGAGGATTTGGAGGCGGATTTCATACTGGGAGCGGGAAGACTGGAGGACGGTTCTTCCACGGCAAAGCTTCCGGGTGTTTCCATCGACAATTCCGCCTACAATATCGTTTACAACAACAGTGTATTTGACAATTCCGGCAGCGGAATTAAAATGGTGCGCTCCGGATACCGCAATCTGATTTTATCCAACATTGTTGCGGATAACAATCAGGGGAAGAACGAAGCCTTTCATGGCTTCGGTGTGGAGCTGGGACATGCCAGCACACCGGACGAGCCGGTTATCGGTCTGGATTTTACTGCCGATTATGAAAATATTGTAGCGAGAAATGTGATTACCGGAGCCCATTATTCCGGCATTTATATGGGAGAGGATAATTACTGCAATGATTTGATAGATAATGTCATTATGGACTGCGAGATGTTTTCTGTAGAGAATTTTAGTGTATATTACAACAGTGCGGTGGGTAACAGTACGAATGTGGGCACGCTGAATATGGAATTGCAATAACTGCAGGAACGCAGAATGTAATCAGAATAGTAAATACGAAAGAGAGGAATATGCCATGAAGAATCGGAAACGTTTGTTTGGGATTGTGCTAAGTGTGTTTTTGCTGGCGGGGGGACTGGAGCTGCCGCCTGCTTATGCAGCGGAAAATCAGGCGGAATACCATACGGTAACATGGGTAAATCCTATCTATGCGGATTCTGTGGAGATACCGGCTAAGGAGCAAAGCGCTGAGAACGGACTTGTTTCGGAGAAAAGGCTTTTCGCTGATTCGCAGGCGCCCATATTCAGCACTTATGATGAGGCGGTTGCGTACCTCAGGCAACAGTTGGTACAGAGAACAGAGAGTATTTCCATGAGGTTTTCTTCCGCTGACATTACGAATCAGATTGTGCAGAACGGTATAACGGATGCAGCAGCTTATTCCGATAGCTGTACGGGACAGGAGGGTGATGCGATAACGTTTGGGCTTCGTGGATATTCCTTATCTTATTCCGGCAGTTGGGCAATCTATACCATGACATATCATACAACAGCGGCACAGGAGGAAGCGCTTACGTCAAAGGTAAATACTGTTATGAGCAGTCTGAATCTTGACGGAAAATCCGAGTATGATAAGGTGCAGGCAATCTATGATTATATCTGTGCAAATGTAACCTATGACTATACCTATCAGAGGTATTCTGCCTACAATGCGTTGATAGACGGCACTTCCGTATGTCAGGGATATGCAGCATTGTTTTACCGTATGTGCAAGGAGGCAGGGTTATCTGTCAGAGGTATCACGGGTACAGCTTCCGGAGTGGGGCACGCATGGAACATTGTGCGTATCGGAGAGGTTTATTATAATGTGGATTCCACATGGGATGAAGGTAATACCATTGATAAGTATAGCTGGTTCCTGAAGAGTGATGCTGATTTTGCAGGTCATGACAGAGACGAGCAGTATCTGACGGCTTCCTTTTATCAGCAGTTCCCTATGACAAAGCTGTCCTGGGGAAAGCCGGAAACCGGCTATGATATGGTCAATCTGACTAAGACTTTTACTACTGTCGAGGGTGGTACGGTAAACAGTACGGCGGATGGCAAGTCTAAAGTGTTGATTTTCTTTGGCGCTTCTTGCCCTAATTCCCGGTCCACGATTGAAAGCTTAACCAATGCAGATTTGCCCAATATAGATATTGTGGCGATTGAGAGTAATAATGCAGACAAAGAGGATGCCATTATCTTTCAGCAAACTTATGGCAGTCAGGATATGACTTTTTGTTATGGCGGTAATAGCGCTATGTGGAGTTATGCGCAGAAGGTGTTTCAGAAAAATAGAACTACCTTCCCTGTAGTTGTCTATATTGATGCAGACAATAAAATTCAGTATGCTACAGAGGGGCTTAGCAGTGCGGCGCAGATTGCGGCAAATCTGGAGTTGTATTCCGGATATGAGCCGCAGAAGGTAACTTCCATTACATTAAATAAAACCTCCCTGTCGTTCAGCGCGGCAGGAGAAACGGTAACTTTGATTGCTGCGGTAGCTCCTGACAATGCGGCAAATAAAGCAGTTAATTGGGAAAGTTCAAACTCAAATGTGGCGTCTGTGAATTCCGATGGAAAAGTGACCGCAGAAGGGGAAGGCACGGCAACCATCACCGCACGGGCGGCTGACGGAAGCGGCGTTACGGCAACCTGCAAGGTAACAGTGACGATATCTGCGCAGGGCAGCGGAGATACCTCTGACAGTGGAAACACCGGAGATACCGGAAGCGACTCGGAGGAGGATACCGGAGATACCGGAAATACAGGCGACAGCGGTAACGCACCGGTACAGGATGGCTGGTATGAGGAAAACGGCGCTAAGTACTGGTACGAGAACGGTGTCAGACAGGGATATGACCCGGGTAATGAGGC